>NZ_CP041616.1:2400000-3000000 GCF_007197575.1 Ornithinimicrobium ciconiae | reverse complement strand
TCCGCGCACGACCAGGACGCCCCTGCCGGGCAACGGCTCGTCGCCCGTGGGGACGGTGGCTCCCAGGGCCGCCCCGTCGGTGGGCGCGGAGGGTTGGAGCACGATGCCGGTGCGCTCGCGCTGGACGCGGGCTCCCAGGCCGCGAAAGCCTCCGAAGTCCTCGGGACCGCCGGTCATGACCAGCAGGCGTCCGCTGCACCCCTCGGTCGGGGCAGGCTCCTCGAGCCAGGAGAGCAGCGTGTCCTCGACGGTGGTCTGCGCGAAGCGGTCGATCCCGTCGACCGTCACCAGCACGCTGTGCGCACCGGTGGGTGCTGAGCTGGTGTGGGTCGGGTCGCTGCTCTGGTGCAGGGCGGAGCGCAGCGTCGAGGGGTCCCGAAGGTGGTCGGGGCTCACCTGCACCACAGACCACCCGAGGGTCCCGGCCGCGGCCTCCAAGGTCCGCAGGGTCGTGGTCCGTCCGCTGCCGGGAGGGCCCACGACACCCAGCATGCTGCCGGACGGTGGCAGTGGCAGCCCGACGGGCTCGGCCGCGTCACCACCGACTCCCAGCAGCAGGACACCTGCCGATGCTCCGGTGATCTCGTCCAGGGGCACGGTGCGTGGCAGTGGGCGGAAGGCGGTCGGTCGAGGTGGGCCGGTGGATGGCCCGTTTCCAAGCCGGCTGGTGAGGGCTGCCACCTGCGCTGCGCCGTCGGCGTCGGCCCCGACGACGGCGACCTGACCCACCACACCGTCGCGGAGTCGGACCGCCCGACCTGGGGGCATCGTCGCGGGCACCTGTGACCGGGTGAGACCGGCCATGAGCAGGTCCGAGTTGTCGCTGAGCCGCAACGCCCACATCTCGGGCAGGAGCGGCGCGATCCGCCCGACCAGCAGCGAGCGGTCACCGGTGACAACGGCGACCACTCCGACGGCCTGACCCTCGCGCAGCACTTGCAGGATCTGTTCGAGGGGGCGACCACGGTCCGTCTCGCCATAGAGCTCGGCGAACCGTGGCCACCCGTCGATGACCAGGAGCACGAGCGGCCACGGGTCGTCACCGGTGCTGTGCTGCTCCTGCAGGGAGGTCAGGCCGTGCGCCGCAAGTGCTTGCTGTCGATGGGCCACCAGGGTGCCCAGATGGTCGATCACCCGGCGGCCGCGGACCACGTCACGGGCGCCCAGCACCGCCCCGACCTGGACTGACTGGTCCAGGGGCCCGAGCGCGCCAGCGAGGTCGAAGGCATAGACATGGGTGTCCGCCGAGTCTCGTGCCAGGAGCGCAGCGAGCACGGTGCGTGCCACCGTGCTGCGCCCGGAGCGGGTGGCCCCGGCGACCCCGAGGTGCCCGTCGGTCAGAGGCCGCCAGCAGTGAACCGGTTGGCGTTGCTGGGCCGGGAGGTCGGTCAGCATCAGCGGGACCTCGATCTGGGTGCCGTCGTCGTGGCCTGAGCTGAGCTCCCCGAGGGTGACCAGGGCGGGCAGGCCCGGCAGCCACGGGGAGGGCGGGGGCACGGCACCGATGAGCTGCGTGGCACGGACCGTTGCTCCTGCGGCGCACGACAGGGTGGTCTCCTGGTCGGTCACCTGCGACCCCACCTGCGACACCACCTGCGACACCACCTGCGACACCGACTGCGACACCGACCCTGACTGCCCGGCATTCTCGTGCAGGTCCGGAGCCCACACGTCGGACACGCACATCACGCTGAGCCGGAGTCCGGCTCCCACACCGCCGGCGCGGTGCGCCGACGAGGCGCTGGCGACCTGCACGAGCCGGGCCGGGGAGGCGCCAGTGCGGATCAGGGCCCGGCCCGGGATCCCCTCAGGGAGGTCGGCTGCAGCCGGGGAGTCGATGACGTCATAGGAGTCTGAGCCGTCCCGGACGCGCAGCGCGATCCGCAGGTTGACATTGGCCCGGACGTCGGCAGAGACCACCCCACCGGGTCGTTGCGTGGCCAGCACCAGGTGGACCCCCAGGGAGCGTCCCAGTGCGGCGATGCGCACCAGGCCGTCCAAGAAGTCGGGCAGCTCCTCGGCCAGGGCGCGGAACTCATCGATCACCAGGACCAGTCGGGCGAGGCGCTGCTCACTGCCCAGAGCCTGGTATGCCGGGAGGTCGGGTGCCCCTGCCTCGGCCAGGATGCGCTCGCGCCGTTTGAGCTCGGCGGTCAACGAGGTGAGTGCCCGGTCGGCCAGGTGTGGGTCCAGATCGGTGATGAGACCCACCACGTGCGGCAGGGCGGACGCCTCGGCAAAGGCGGATCCACCCTTGTAGTCCACCAGGACCATGACCAGCTCGTCTGGCCGGTTGCCTAGCGCAAGCGAGGTGACCAGCGTGCGCAACAACTCGGACTTGCCGGACCCGGTGGTGCCGGCCACCAGAGCATGTGGCCCGTCCCGTGCCAGATCCAGCCAGATCTCGCCAGTCGGCCCCATGCCCAGCAGGAAGCTGGTGGTGCGGGGGTTGGCGCGCCACGTGCGTTCGAGGGTGGCGGAGTCGATCGGGACCGGGACGATGGAGCCGAGGTCGACCTGGTCAGGCAGGCCACTGCTCTCCCCTTCCGCCCCTCCTGTGGTGAGCCCCGCCAGGGCGCGAGCAGCCCGAACGGCGCGTGGCAGCGAGAGCAGGTCGGGGCGTGCGCTGAGCTGGTGCCGTCCGCTGCTGATCTCCAGACGATCCTGGGTGACGGTCACCACCGTCGCGGCGTCCGGAGCCTCGGCCACGGTGCGGCACAGGATGATCGGGATGGAGCACGGCACGTCTGATGGCTGGTCTGCAGCGGAGCCCGGGGGCTTCTCGGACGTCGGACCGCCGGCAACCGCCACGAGTCGGTTGGGCCGTTGAGGCTGGGAGCTCACCCCCGGATGAGGTGAGGTGAGGTCGAGCACGGACACGCTGGCCCGTGGTGTGCCGGGGCCCGGAGCGTCAGCGTGCGGCAACCAGGCCAGCCAGTCCCACGAGGTCTCGGGTCCACTGGTGGATGCGGATGTCTCTTCGGCGTCATGCCCAGGAGAGCGCCGTGAAGGCTCGGGGTGCATGAGCTCGATGCTGAGCTCACTCGGGGCGTGGAGCACAGCGAGCTGCACCAGCACGCTCCGCGCGAGCGCACGGGTCACCCCCGCCGGGCCGACCAGCACGAGACCTCCGTCGAGGTCGACCTCCAATGGCAGGTGGTCTGCCTGCTGCGCCGAGCCGTCCACCGTGACTGCGGTGGTGTTGCGGCCGAGGCCGAGTCGGCATACCAGCCGGGTGGCCCGCCGGCTCCACAGCAGGTCCCCGGTGCTGTGCGCCTGCTCCAGCAGCTGCGCCAGATCAGGCACGCGTTCCCGTCGCACCCGCGCCTCCGCTCTCAGCGCCTGATCTGTCACCGCACTCAGATCGGCGAGCGAGCGCTGGTGAGCTGCCCGTGCCGCAGTGCACTCGCGGCGATAGCGTCGACGGTCTCCGACGTAGCCACCCAGCGACATCGCCGGGGCCATCAGCCCAAAGAGCATGAGCGCCGGCATGGACAGGACAACGGCCAGGAGCACGGAGACCGCGACCGGCAGCAGCCACCCCAGTGCTGCCGGGGCGGTCGGCGCCGTGGGCAGGGTCAGCTCAGGGGTGGTCAAACTGACGGCGACCAGGGGCTCGGGGTCGCGCGTACGGGGCGCCACCACGACCCGGCCGGCGCCGTCGGGGCGCCCCCTGCGCATCGTGGCCAGTTCAGGGCTCAGCTCGAGACAGGTTGCGCCGGCGCGCAGCGGCACCCCCGGTGTCCACACGGTGGGGCTCTGCAGCAGCACCCCGCCGAGGCTGGTGCCGTTGGTCGACGATGCGTCCTCCACGAGGACGCCGTGCCGAGTGGTCGAGACGGTGAGGTGGTGGCGGGAGAGACCAGGGTCGTCCACGACGATGTCGCAGAAGGGGCCACGGCCGACCGTGAGTCGACCGCCGGGCCTGACCGGATAGGACCCCGAGACGTCCGGGCCAGCGGTGACTCGGATGCGCACCGGAGCGCGGCGCTCGAGCTGGCCCCCGGGTGTTGCCGGCCGGATGGTTGCGCCGTGGATCAGTGGAGGTGACCCTACGAGCAGGTGAGGAGTGAGCGGCACCGAGGCACCGGCATACTCCACCACCAGGTCCCCTCCGGGCAGGCGACAGGGCAACGCGGCGGCGACCTCGGACCAGAGTGTTCCCGGGGACGCTCGGATGCTCACCGTCTGGATCCGCGGCCCGTCGACGAGAGAGATGCGCAGCTGCACGTCTCCGATGGTGCAGCCTGAGCGGGGGCACGTAGGAGACTTATCCACAGGGACCCGACGGCAGCCAGAGGGAGGGGACCGGACCTCTAGTTATCCACAATTTGGCCTGTGTCCCGTAAAGACTGTGTCAATTCTGTTTACCTCGTCGTGGGCACACGGTTATCTGGAGCCCCACGGGGAGGACCTCTCTCCGTGACGTGGTGGCGGACCGGCGGTGAGGGCCGGGGAGAGGCGGCGGGGGGTTCTGACCGTGCACGCAACGACTTTTCAGTCCCTGGAGGGCGAGGTACGGGAGCTGATCAGGGCTCGGCGCCTCGATCCATCGATCGATGACGTGGCCCTCCGTCAGGTCGTGCGCGAGGTCGTCGCCGGGTTCGACGAGCGAGCGCTCCAAGGGGGTATCCGGCCACTCACAGACCCCGACGAGGCGGGGCGTCTGCTCCTGGAGTCGGTCGCTGGACTAGGACCGTTGCAGCAGTACCTCGATGACCCGCACGTCGAGGAGATCTGGATCAACGAGCCGGGGAAGGTCTTCGTGGCCAGGCACGGTCGGTCCGAGCTGACCCCCACTCTGCTCACTGAGCAGCAGGTGCGTGACCTGGTCGAGCGGATGCTGCGCTCCTCGGGCCGCCGCGTGGACTTGAGCAGCCCTTTTGTCGATGCCGCGCTCCCGGACGGTTCGCGTCTGCACGTGGTCATCCCGGACATCACGAGGCGGCACTGGGCGGTCAACATCCGTAAGTTCGTGGTGGCGGCCGATGAGCTGGGCGACCTGGTGCGGCTGGGCACACTGACCCGGGAGGCGGCGGCGTTCCTGGCCGCCGCGGTCGAGAGCGGCCTGAACATCCTGGTGGCCGGTGGCACGCAGGCTGGCAAAACCACCATGCTGAATTGCCTTGCGGCCGCCATCCCGCCCACCGAGCGGGTGGTCTCCTGCGAGGAGGTTTTCGAGCTCAAGATCCCGCTGCGTGACGTGGCAGCACTGCAGTGTCGGCAGGCCAGTCTGGAGGGCACGGGGGAGGTGCCGTTGCGTCGCCTGGTGAAGGAAGCGCTGCGGATGCGGCCCTCGCGGATCCTGGTGGGCGAGGTGCGTCAGGAGGAGAGTCTCGATCTGCTGATTGCCCTCAACAGTGGGCTACCCGGCATGTGCACCGTGCACGCCAACAGTGCGCGTGAGGCCGTGACCAAGATGTGCACGCTCCCGCTCCTGGCCGGGACCAATGTCGCCAGCGGATTTGTCGTCCCGACGGTCGCCAGCTCGATCGACCTTGTCGTCCACCTCGCCCTGCACACCGACGGTCGACGCCGGGTCCAGGAAATTGTCGCACTGCCCGGGCGAGTGGAGGCCGACGTGGTCGAGGTCGCTGACATCTTTGTGACCCGTCAGGACGAGCTCGTTCGTGCGGAAGGTTTCCCTCCGCACCAGGAGCGTTTCGCCCGTGCCGGTCACAACCTGTCGACGCTGCTGTCTGGCGGTGCACGTCGATGAGTGGCGCCATGGTGGGTCTGACTCTCGGATTAGGCCTGGCGTGCATCTGGTGGTCCTTCTGGCCACGTCCTGAGCACGCCCCCCAGCGTCGTCGGATCGCGCTGCTGGACGGGCTCGATGACGATCTCGTGCTCGCGGGCATCCGTGCGGTGCGCTGGCCCGGTCTGCTGGCGGTCTGCCTGATCGGGGGAACGATCGTCCTGGTGCTCGCCCTCGCGCTGACCCGTGTGCCAGCTGTCAGCCTGGCGTTCGCGGTGATGGCTGGTGCGCTGCCCCTCGTGGTCGTGCGGGCCCGGGCGCGTCGGCAACGCTCCCGGCTCCGGGAGGTGTGGCCGGATGCTGTCGACCACATAGCCTCCGGGGTCCGAGCGGGGCTGTCGTTGCCGGAGGCCCTCATCCAGCTGGGTCAGCGCGGACCTTCGGAGCTCAGGCCGGCGTTCGAGGCGTTTGGACACGACTATCGGGCCAGCGGACTGTTCACCGACTCCCTGGACCGTCTGAAGGAGCGCATGGCAGATCCGGTGGCGGACCGCCTCGTCGAGGCCGTGCGGCTGGCCCGCGAGGTCGGCGGCAGCGATCTTGGGCGGGTGCTGAGGACGCTGTCGACGTTCCTGCGTGAGGACGCGAGGTCGCGGGCCGAGCTGGAGGCACGACAGTCCTGGACCGTGAACGCGGCACGGCTGGCGATGGTCGCGCCCTGGGTCGTGCTCCTCCTGATGTCCACGCGGGGGACAGCCCTGCAGGCCTACCGCGAACCGACCGGAGTCGTCATCCTGGTCGTCGGCGCCGTGCTCTCTGTCGTGGCCTACCAGGTGATGGTCCGGATCGGTCGGCTACCCGAAGAGCAACGGGTTCTGCGATGACCGGGCCACTGGTTCTCGGTGGGCTCCTAGCTGGTGCCCTGGCCACTGGGCTGTGGCTGATCCTCGCGGGGCTGCCCCGCCCTGGACGCTCCGACCTGGCTGCCCGGATCGAGCCATATCTGGACAAGCTGCCGGGCGAGAACTCCTCGTGGCGGCGTGCCACGGAGCCGTGGAGTCTCACAGACTCCGTGACCAGGCTGGGGAGGAGGGCAGCCCGTCTCGTGGACCGGGTGTTCGGTGGAGCTGACTCGGTCAGTCTGAGGCTTCAGCGCGCCGGGTTGCCTCCTGATGTCGAAGGATTTCGGATCCAACAGGTGCTCTGGGGCACGGCATCGGTGGTCGTGGTGTCCATCCTCGGGTCCGTCCTGATCTGGACCCGGGGAGTGAGCCCGACCGCACTGATCGTCGTCGCCGTCTCTGCCGCACTGGGCGGAGTCCTGCTGCGCGACCAGCTGCTGACCCGTGCCGCAAGTCGACGCGAGCAACGGATCATGGGCGAGTTTCCTGCGATTGCCGAACTGCTGGCGCTCTCCGTGACGGCAGGGGAGGGCACCACTCAGGCCTTGGACCGGGTGGCTCGCCTGTCCCGAGGTGAGCTCGCCTCCGAGCTGGAACTGTGCCTGGCTCAGGCGAGGACGGGCGCCACCATGGCCGAGGCTCTCCAGGGTCTTGGGGCACGGACGGGCCTGGGCCCCATCGTGCGTTTCGTCGACGGCCTCGTGGTCGCCATCGAGCGAGGCACCCCGCTCGGTGAAGTGCTGCGTGCCCAGGCTCAGGACGCCCGGGAATCAGCACGACAGCAACTCATCGAGGAGGGCGGGCGTCGAGAGATTCTCATGATGATCCCGGTTGTCTTCCTCGTCCTGCCCGTCACGGTCCTGTTCGCCGTCTACCCCGGCGCGTCCTTACTGCGCCTGACCGTCTGACCTCGACACCGACTCTTTCGCGACCGACCCAACAAGGAGAAGAACACATGCAGGCACTACTGCACCGGCGCAGCCGCGTGATGCGAGCAGCAAGCGCATACCGGGCACGGCTCAGTGACTGGAAGGCGCAGCCCGAAAGAGGTGATGTCCCGGGCTGGGTCCTGATCACGATCATGACGGCTGGACTCGTCGCCGCGCTGTGGCTGGTGGCCGAACCACTACTGTCCGACCTGTTCGTCTCGGCCGTGTCGGGTGTCAGCGGGCCATGACCCCGGCCCGGGCCGGTGACCCGGACTCCCGGTCCCGCTGGGGCGCTCGCCGCGTCGAGGTTGGAGCCGCGCCCGTCGAGTTCGCCCTCGTCTCGGCCCTGCTCGTGCTCCTCTTCCTGGCCGTTGTCCAGATTGGCTATGCGCTGCACGTGCGTAACACGGCCACCGCCCACGTGATTGAGGGCGCCCGGGTGGGGGCGCGGGCAGACAACACTCCGGCTGACGGAGTGGCACGAGCCGAGGAACTACTGGCTACGACGCTTCCTGGCCGATATGGCACCACGATCTCTGGTGCTCGAGCGGACGTGGGTGGTGTCGCCGTGGTCCGGGTGTCGGCCGACCTGCCCTTACCGGTCCTAGGTCCCCTCGGCATCCCGGGCACGATGACGGTGACGGGCCAGGCCTACGCGGAGGACCAATGATCCTGCGGTCACGGTCGCATCCCGGTGACCCTGAGCGAGGGTCGATGCTCGTGGAGACCGCCTTTCTCCTCGTGCTGGTCGTGCTGCCACTGTTCTATCTGGTCGCCACCCTGGGTCGGCTTCAGGCAGGTGCGTATGCCGTCTCTGCGGCGGCGCGCGAGGGCAGTCGCACGTTTGTGGCCAGCGTCGATGACGCGACGGGTCACGCAGCCGCCGAGGTGGCAGCATCCTTGGTGCTGGATGCTCACGGCTTCAGCTCCGCGGATGGCGGCATCTCGCTGACCTGTGAGTCCAGCCCCTGCCTCACTCCTGGCAGCACGGTGCAGACTCACGCGACCGTCGCCGTGGAGCTGCCACTCGTGCCCGACTTCCTCGATGGTGCGCTCCCCACCTCGATCACCCTGTCCTCAACTCATGTCTCGCCGGTGGATGAGTTCCGTGAGCAGTGAGGAAAGCTCCTCATCGGGAGAGCTCGGGGCGGATGGCCGCGAGAGCGGTCAGATCAGCGTGCTGCTCATCGGCATGGTCTCGATCGCTCTCTTGCTCATCCTCGGCGTGGTGGGCGCCACATCGGTCCAGCTCAGCCGCATCCACCTGCTCGATGCTGCGGATGCCGCAGCTCTCGCGGCTGCGGACACGGTCGACACCGACAGCCTCTATGAGCATGGCCTGGGAGAGGGAATCCCGCTGACCTCCGCCGGGGTGACCCAGGCTGCTGGAGATCACCTGTCCCGGCAGCCGCTGCCTGATCGACTCAACTCCTGGGCCATTGCACCGGGGACCGGCACGCCTGATGCACGCACGGCTGTGGTCAGGCTGCAGGGCGAAGCGCAGATACCGGTGATCAGCACCATCCTCCGCTCACTGGGCGGCAGTGTGTCGATCACCGTCGAGTCCCGCGCCCGCTCGGAACTGGACTGACATGGCCGGGGGGGGGCGAACTGGACTGACATGTCCGGGGGCCGAACTGGACTGGCACGGCCGGGGGCCGGCGACTGACTGCTCCACGGCATACGGCTGCGCCTGCGCCCGCTGGTGGGGTGCTCACCGGACCAGCCCCGCCTGAGTTTGTCCGGTTCCGCCGCGGACTGGTAGATTTGATCCTTGCGTGCGCGCTACAGGTCGTGCGCGCATGCAGCACAACTCTCACGAGACTCACGCAAGGGTGCCCCACGCCCGGTCCCGAGTCTCGTGTGTCGCCCTCAACGACACAATCCGACCAAGCAGGAAGACTCTTCGTGGCAAACATTAAGTCCCAGATCAAGCGCATCAAGACCAACGCCAAGGCGACCGAGCGCAACCGCGCTCACAAGGCCGAGCTGCGCACCTGGATCCGCAAGTTCCGCCAGGCGCACGCCTCCGGTGACGCCGAGGCGACGCAGAGCGCTCTGCAGGCCGCCTCCCGCAAGCTGGACAAGGCTGTGTCCAAGGGCGTCATCCACAAGAACCAGGCGGCCAACAAGAAGTCTGCGATGGCCAAGCAGGCTGCCTCTCTCTGAGAAGCCTGAGACCACGACGCGAGGGCGTCCACCCGGATGGGTGGGCGCCCTCGGTCGTCGTTGGGCCACGCGCGCTGCGTTCGGTGGGGTGAGATCGCACCACGCACTGCGCTCGATGGGGTGAAACGCACTACGCGGTGCGCTCGGTGGCGTGAATCGCACCACGCGGTGCGCTCGGCCGGGGGAGTAGCAGTCAGAAGCCGCTGGGGGTGCTGTACTCGATCTTGGGGCAGGTGTCCATCACGACGCTCAGGCCGGCGTCCTTGGCCCGCTGCGCCGCGTCCTGGTCGACCACGCCGAGCTGCAGCCAGATCGCGGTGATGCCCAGCCGCGGTGCCTGCTCGATCGCCTGGTCGACGACGGCGCCCACCCGCGAGGAGTTCACGAAGCAGTCCACGACGTCGACGTGGGTCCCGTCCGGGATGTCGGCAAGGCGGGCAAAGCCCTGCTCGCCCAAAGCTGCCTCCGCGCGCGGGTGGATCGGGATCACCCGGTGCCCCAGTGACTCCTGCAGGAATCGGGCCACTCCGTAGGCGGTGCGGGTGCGGTTCTGCGACAGGCCCACCACCGCCCAGGTGCTTGAGGTGTGCAACAGCCGGGCGATGACGCTGTCGTCGTTGCGGTGCAGGCGACGGGTCTGGGTCATGTCCCCAGTATCTCTCGTCCCGGGGGGCCTAGCGATCGGGTGGGTGGTCGGGGCCCGTTATGCGCACCCTGATCTCCCGACATACGTTAGGCGCATGCGCTTCGGAATCTTTGTGCCCCAGGGCTGGCGGATGGACCTGCACGGAATCGCCCCGGCCGACCAGTGGCAGGTGATGCGTGACCTGGCGGTCCGCGTGGACGAGCGGCCGGCGTGGGAGTCGCTGTGGGTCTACGACCACTTCCACACCACCCCTGAGCCGACCGAGGACCCGACACACGAGGCCTGGACGCTGATGGCAGCCTTCGCGGCCGTCACCTCCCGGGTGCGGCTCGGGCAGATGTGCACGTGCATGAGCTACCGCAACCCGGCCTACCTCGCCAAGGTCGCGGCGACCGTGGACGTCGTGTCCGGCGGCCGGATCGAGATGGGCATCGGGGCCGGCTGGTATGAGCACGAGTGGCGCGCCTATGGCTATGGGTTCCCGCGGGCCGGGGAGCGTTTGGCGATGCTGCGCGAGGGGGTCGAGATCTTCAGGCAGGCGTGGACCACCGGATCCGCGACCCTGGACGGGGAGCACTACCAGGTCGACGGCGCTCTCGTGCACCCGCGACCGCTGCAGGGCACGAGTGTCCCCGGCTCGGAGGCCAACGGCATCCCGATGTGGATCGCCGGCGGTGGCGAGAAGAAGACGCTGCGCATCGCGGCGGAGTATGCCGACTACACCAACTTCGCCGGTGACCTGGAGGGCTTCACGCACAAGTCGCAGGTGCTGGCCGGGCACTGCCGGGACATCGGCCGCGACGTCGACAGCATCGTGCGCAGCTCCAACTTCAACACGATCGTCGGGCGTGACGAGGCTGAGGTCGAGGAGCGGCTGAAGTGGTTGCACGACCACCTGATCAAGACCGGCCACACCGAGGACAAGGCGGACCAGGCGGTCGAGAGCATGCGTCGGCAGCCGGCCGTCGGCACCCCTGAGCAGATCGTCGAGCAGATGGGCGCGCTGCGAAGTGCCGGACTGGGCTACGCGATCCACTACTTCGCCGAGACCGCGTGGGACACCTCGGGGGTCGAGCTCTTCGAGACCGAGGTCATCCCCGCGCTGGCGGGGTAGCGGCCGGCGAGGTCAGCGGACCAGATCGGCAGGGCAGAGCGTGATCTCGACCGGGGTGATCGCGGTCCATCGATCCTGGCCGACGACGTGGGCCTCCTCGCGATAGGCGCCATCGGGACCGAGCCGATAGACGGTGATGGACGGGGTGTTCGGTGCCATCACCCAGTAGTGCTCGACTCCCGCTGCGGCGTAGGCGTCGCGCTTGATCCCGAGGTCACGCCGCCAGGTTGATGCGGACAGCACCTCCACGATGAGGAGGGGCGGGCCGCTGAGCGCGATCTCTCCGGGGGAGAAGGGCGCGACGAACAGATCTGGCTGAAGCAGAGTTCCTGTCCCTGGGACGTCAAGGTCCAGGTCCAGGGGAGCAGTGAGGATCGCCATATCGCTGAGCGGTATCGACTCCAACAGCGCCATGAGTCGGCGCACCACGTGTTGATGCAGGACTGAAGGTGACGGTGTCACGAGAATCTCACCGTCCAGCAACTCGTAACGGGCGTGGTCGTGGCGACCTTCCCGGAACGCCTCGAACTCGGCCCGGGATACCCGGTGCTCGTGTGCGTGATCGGTGAGCGTCGGCATACTCATCATGCTTCCCCTTCCCAGGCATGACCGCAACCATGCCAGGATCAGGGAGCCGGAGGCTGGCTCCGTCCACAACCGCTGGGTGGGTAGGCTGCGCACATGAGCGATTTCGACCTGTTCCGCATCTCCGAGGACCACGAGGCACTGCGTGAGGCGGTGCGGGAGGTCTGCGAGAACAAGATCGCGCCGCACGCCGCCGATGTGGACGAGGAGAGCCGCTTCCCGCAGGAGGCCCTGGACGCCCTCCAGTCGACCGACTTCCATGCCCCCCACATCGCGGAGGAGTATGACGGGGTTGGCGCCGACGCACTCGCCACCTGCATCGTCATCGAGGAGGTCGCGCGGGTCTGTGCGTCCTCCTCGCTCATCCCGGCCGTCAACAAGCTGGGCACGATGCCGCTGATCCTCGGTGCCAGTGACGAGATCAAGGCCAAGTACCTCCCGCCGGTCGCGCGTGGCGAGGCGATGTTCTCCTACGGCCTGTCCGAGGCGGGCGCCGGCAGCGACACCGCCGGCATGAAGTGCAAGGCGATCGAGCAGGCCGACGGCACCTTCCTGCTCAACGGTCAGAAGTCGTGGATCACCAATGCAGGGGTCTCGGAGTACTACACGGTGCTCGCCGTGACCGATCCGGAGGGGGAGCGGGGGCGCAACGTCACCGCGTTCGTCGTCGAGAAGTCCGACGAGGGCTTCACCTTCGGCAAGCCCGAGAAGAAGCTCGGCATCAAGGGCTCGCCCACCCGCGAGCTGCTCTTCGAAAACTGCTCGATCCCCGGGGACCGCATGGTCGGTGCACCGGGGGAGGGCCTGAAGATCGCGCTGCGCACCCTGGACCACACCCGGGTCACCATCGGCGCCCAGGCCGTCGGCATCGCCCAGGGTGCCCTCGACTTCGCGCTGGGCTATGTCAAGGAGCGCCAGCAGTTCGGCAAGTCGATCTCGCAGTTCCAAGGCGTGCAGTTCATGCTCGCCGACATGGGCATGAAGCTTGAGGCTGCCCGCCAGATGGTCTATGTCGCCGCCGCCAAGTCCGAGCGCAACGACCCTGACCTTCCCTTCTTTGGCGCAGCCGCCAAGTGCTTCGCCTCGGACGTCGCCATGGAGGTCACCACCGATGCCGTGCAGCTGCTCGGTGGCTACGGCTACACCAAGGACTTCCCGGTCGAGCGGATGATGCGCGACGCCAAGATCACGCAGATCTACGAGGGCACCAACCAGGTGCAGCGCATCGTCATGGCGCGCCAGTTGCTCAAGGGCTGATCCGGCAGCGGGCCACTGGCCCACGCCCGGCCGACGGCTGACCACGCCGTGACGGTCAGACTCTCGCGGAGCTGAGAGATCGGCCGACACACCGGCCAGACGGTTCCCTTTGTCGCGATCCTTGCGCATGCTGGTCACGGCAGTTAACCAGAGTGACTGATGTGACTGGAGGGACGGGGAGAGTGACGGCGCAGCCCGAGCTACCGCGCGTGGGGAACCCGTGCGGCGACGCCGCAGGTCCCGCCGATGGCCACCAGGACATCTCCGAGCCGCCAGACGACTGGGGACTGCCCGAGCACGGCGGGCCGGATGGGCAGCGCGGTGACCCGGCGGCGCGCCCCCGCCCGGTGAGGCGTCCCCTCTCCGCGGAACGTCGGGCGCTCTATCGGCGGCGCCGCATCGTCGCCGGGATCCTGGCGCTGCTCCTGATGCTCCTGCTGGTCCTCGTCATCCAGGGCGCCGCCGCGCTGCTGACCAGGCTGACCGGTCCCAGCGAAGCAGTCGCTGCCCCGGCGCTGCTGGCCGCAGCCGACAGTCCGGTGCAGTTGAGCGTCCCTGCGGTGGGGGTCAGCCTCCCGCTGACAGGGACGGGTGTCGACGACAGGGGCCTCATCAATCCACCTGCCGGACAGGCCATCTGGTATGCCGGCCACGACCGGGTCGCTCCTGGCGACCTGGGCACCGCCGTGGTGGCTGGCCGGGCGACCGGAGACGACGGAGAGGCGACCCCGTTTGCCAAGGTCACCTCGCTCACGGAGGGCGACCGGATCGTGGTGACCTTCGGCGACGGGGTCACCCTCGAGCTGGACGTCGTCAGCACCGCCCTGGTCGCCCGATCAGACCTTGAGTCCGTCGAGGTCCTGTGGGACGACCAGCGGGAGACCCGCCGCGTCGCGCTCGTCACCTCCGACGAGGTCGCCGATGCCGACGGGGACAGCCGCGGCTCCTTCCTGGCCGTCGCTGAGCTGGGCTGAGTCCCTCAGGCTCGGCCAGCATCGAGGGCGGACAGCACTGCTGCCGCCACCGCGTCGTCCGACTCCTCGGGCACGCACCGCAGGTCGAGCAACAGCTCATCGGCCTCGACCCGACCGACCACGGCCGGGTCGCCGGTGCGCAGGGGCAGGGCGAGCTCAGCAGGCAGGGCCACCGCCCACCCGGGGAGCACCACCCCCGGCGCACCGCCGCCACCGACGAGCCCGTCGTGCCGGCGCAGCCGTCCCCCCACCTGGGAGGCCAGCGCGCTGGCCCGGTGCTGGAGCTGTCCCTCAGGGGCCGTGCGATAGGTGGTCACCGGGGCCGGGCCACCGCGCAGGGTGGCCTCCAGCGCGGCCAGGGTGAGCTTGTCCACCCGCAGCGCCCGAGCCAGCGGGTGCCGACGCAGCCGCTGCACCAATCCCGTCTCACCCAGGACCAGACCGGCCTGCGGCCCGCCGAGTAGCTTGTCGGCGCTGGCGGTCACCAGCTGGGCCCCGGCCCGGAGCGCGCTCGTGGCGTCGGGCTCGTCGGGGAGCTGCGGGTCAGGCGCCAGCAGTCCCGAGCCGATGTCCACGATCACCGGGGCATCGAGGGTGGCCAGGTCTGCCACCGCGACTTCGCTGCTGAACCCCTCGATCCGGAAGTTGCTGGGGTGGATCTTGACCACGGCACCGGTCTCGGCGCCGACCGCTGCGGCATAGTCGGCCAGGCCCGTGCGGTTGGTCGTGCCCACCTCCCGCAGCCGCGCGCCCGTGGAGACCATCAGGTCGGGCAGGCGGAAGCCGTCCCCGATCTCGACGAGCTCGCCTCGGCTGACCACGACCTCCCGCCCTGCGGCCAGGGTGGTCACCGCGAGCAGCAGGGCCGCAGCACCGTTGTTGACCACGAGTGCGTCGGTGCCCTCGGGCAGGGCTCGCCGCAGAGCAGCGAGCACACCCTCTCCCCGGGTCCCTCGCTGACCGGTCTGCAGGTCGAACTCCAAGTCGCTGTAGCCAGCGGCCCGGACGACCGCCTCGATGGCGTGGTGCGACAGCGGGGCTCGACCCAGGTTGGTGTGCACCACCACGCCTGTGGCGTTGAGGACGGGGCGTTGTGCGGAGGAGGATCCCGGCAGTGCGGCGATCACCTGAGCCAGCACGTCCTCGGGGGCGATCTGCCCCTGACGGGCCAGGTCCTGGGCCGCGTGGATGGCCTGCAGTATGTCGGAGCGCCCGAGGTGCGGTGAGGCGGCGGTCAGCGTGGGGTGAGTGAGCAGATCATCCGTGCGCGGGATCCGGCGTCGAGGATCGTCCTGACCGTGCGGGTCCGGAGGCGTCATCACGACATCAGCGGACGATCAGCACGGGCACGGTGGCCAGGTGCAGGACGGCCCGACTGGTCGACCCCAGGAGCAGGCTCGCCAGGTCACCCCGCCCACGTGCCCCCACCACGAGCAGGGCCGCGTCCGCAGACTCCCGCGCGATGGCTTCTGCGGCACGCCCCTCGGCCAGCGCGGAGGTGACCGTCAGATCCGGTTGAGCCTGGGTGGCTGCCTGCACAGCGCTCTCCGCGACGCGGGCAGAAGCCGTCCGCACCGCCTCCTCGGCCTCGGCAGGGGAGCCCAACCCCGCCGGTGGCCGGGCGTACCGGTCCTGCGCGGGTCGTTGCCAGACGGTCAGCACCCGCAGCGGCGCACCGTAGTGTGCTGCCAGCTCCGCGGCCTGCTCGACGGCCTTCGCCCCGCTCTCCGAACCGTCCGTGGCCACCACCACCCCGGCTCCGGGGCCGGGCAGCGGCAGATCCGCCGCACCCGGGACCAGGACGACGGGGCACCGCGCGTGAGTGGCGACGTGAAAGGCGGTGGATCCGAGGAGCACGCCGGCGACCCGCCCGTGCCCGCTGTTGCCGACCACGACCAGTCGGGCGCCGACGGAGTGCTTCTCGAGGGCAGCAGCTCCGCTGGCCAGCGAGGAGGCGGTGCGCACCGCCAACCCCGAAGCGGTGGCTCGGGCGACCTCGGCGCCCCGCTCTGCCGTGGCCAGGGACGCCTGGTGCGCCTCCTCCGGGGTCCACAGCCCGACCCCGGCGTCGGGGACGAACTGGATGTGGTTGGACGCGCACACGACGACGAGCGGGGCCTGCCCGCGCTCGGCGGCCCGTGCCGCCCACTCCACGGCTGTCGTTGCGCGGTCCGAGCCGTCGAAGCCGACGACGACGGGGCGG
Source organism: Ornithinimicrobium ciconiae (assembly GCF_007197575.1). Classification (NCBI taxonomy): domain Bacteria; kingdom Bacillati; phylum Actinomycetota; class Actinomycetes; order Micrococcales; family Ornithinimicrobiaceae; genus Ornithinimicrobium; species Ornithinimicrobium ciconiae. The sequence continues at coordinate 2,983,523 of NZ_CP041616.1, read as the reverse complement.
GAGTCCTGGCTGTTCATGGTCGCTCCTAGGAGGGGTCCGGAACCCTATTCTGCCAGGTCAGCAGCGCTGGCCTCTGGTGGGTGGACTGGCGGGTGGACGGAGCCTGCGCGGCGGTCCGCGACCAGGTGTGCCTTGACCACCAGCAGGTCCTCACTGGTCAGCTGGTCGTAGGGAGGCACCAGATCCAGCCCCTCCACCTGCCGGGCCTTGCGGGTCGTCAACTGCTGACCGGTCACCAGCCAGCCGCTCTCGCGCAGGAGCCGGCGGTAGTCACTGATCCGCAGCCGATTCTGGTAGGCGAGAGCATTGTTGGCCAGACGCCACCGGCCCGGGCTGAGCGTGAGGAAGTGGAACTCGGTGATCCGCGGGTCGAAGCCGGCGTAGTGGTCGGCGAGGTCGATGTAGTGACTCATCCTGGCGTCGCTGGTGCCGACACGGTGAAAGGCCGCGAAGATGCCGCGGAGCACCTCGGCGGGGATGTGCTCCAGCGTGTTGTTGGATACGAGGAGCTGCGCCCCGCTGGCGTCCGGGACGGCGCTCAGATCCTGCGCGTCGCCGATCCGCGCTCGCACACCCAGGGGGGCGAGGAGCTGTGCGGCACTGCGCTCCCGGTTGTCAGCGAGCAGCTCCTGCAGCACCGCGACCCGCTGCGGCGAGGCCGCCGCGAGGCGGCCACTGGTGAGCAGGTCGTGCAGCACCTGCATGCTCAGCCGCACCCGCTGCGCGTCCAGGTGCTTGGCCTTGTCGAGGGTGAGGACCGTGGCGCCGTGCAGCGCCAGGCCGAGCGGCACGAGGGGGAACCACCCGGTCCCGAGCTCGAGCACCCGGGTGTCACCCACGTCCTCGCCGGGGCGGCGGTGCAGGGCGGCGAGGTGCTGCTCCACATGGCGCCACTTGCCCAGCGCGTAGGCCTCGGTGAGGTAGGGACGGCGCAGCCGTCGCCGCAGCTGGTCATCGATGCGGTGGGCTCCGGGCAGCGCGGCCAGCCCGCCCTGCGCCATCGCCTTCAACCACCACCGGTTCAGGGATCTGCGACCTCGTGGGTCGTGGGTCACGGCGCGCGTCGGCACACGATCACGGCTCGATCGACAGCGGATCGCCCGTGCGGAGCGCCTCGAAGAGCTCAGCCGCCTTCGCCTCGTCCCACAGCACGCTCGATCCGGCGTTGGTCTGGTAGTTCGCGTCCGCGACCGGAACGGTGACCGACTGACCGTCGCCGTTGGAGATGGAGCGCATGCCGCGTGCCATCTGCACGGTCTCCCACATGGAGGTGTCCTCGCCCAGGGTCATCGCGGAGCCGGTGGCGGTGCCCACGTCGTGCAGGCGCCACGGGACCAGCACGGTGCTGGGGGTCGCCATCTCGTGGGTGAGTGCCGCCAGGAACTCGCGCTGCCGCTCCACCCGGCCGAGGTCGCCGCGCGGATCGCCATAGCGCATCCGGACGTAGTTGAGCGCCTCGGCGCCCTCGAGGACCTGGCAGCCCGCGGGCAGGTCGAGCCGGGTCTTGTCGTCCTGGACCGGCTCGTCGAGGCACATCCGCACACCGCCCACGGTGCTCACGACGTGCACGAACCCGCCGAAGCCGATCTCCAGATAGCCGTCGATCCGCAGGTCGGTGGCCTGCTCGACCGTGTCGACCAGCAGCTTCGGGCCGCCGCTGGCATAGGCGGCGTTGATCTTGTTGGCGCCGATCCCCGGGATGTCGACGTAGGAGTCCCGGGGGATGGAGACCAGGGTCGGGGTGCCCGAGTCCGGCAGGTGCAGCAGCATGATCGTGTCGGCGCGTGATCCCTCGGCGTGCCCGGTGACCAGGTCGTTGCGTTCCGCTCTGGTCAGGTCCTCGCGGCTGTCGGTGCCCACGAGCAGGAAGTTGCTCCCGGAGCCGGCGGCCGGTCGGGCGCTGTTGGTGGGGGCGGCATCGACCCGCTCGATGGAGTTCCAGATGCTGGCGACGGCCCAGATCATCGAGCCGACATAGGCCAGGACCAGCAGGAGCAGGATCGCGAGGGTGCGCCGCAGGGCATAGCGCTTGCGGGTGCGTCGTCGCGGGGGACGCCCCCCGGGGCCCGCGGGGCCCCCGGGACCTCCGGGGCGCCCCGGAGGGCGGTGTTCTGGGTGACGGTCGCGACCGGCCAGCTCACCGGCATACTCCCGCTCGACCCACTGCTCGTCGGCGAACTCATCCTCGGCGTAGCCGTAGTCAGCCGCCGTCGCGCGCCGCCCTGCGGGGAGCTCCCGCGTGCGGTCATCAAACCCGTCGTAGCCGGGCCCACCAAGGCCCGCGTGGTGCTCGGAGCCCTCGTAGCCGTCCTCGGGACCGTCTTGCCAGGAGTCCTCCGGCCGTCGACCAGCCGAGCGCCCACCCGAGCCGCGCGGTCGCGGCATCGGGCGGGTCCAGTCGTCCTCAGGATGGTGTGGCACGCCCGTCAGGGTAGGCGTTCGATCTGGGTGCATGTTGCGTCCCACGCCGGATCGGCCCGTCGAAGCCGCGTCGACCAGTGCCGCAGGTAACCTCATCGACGTGACTGATCCCCGTCCTGCCGTCTCCGTCATCATGCCGATCCTCAACGAGGAGCGGCACCTCGCCGAGGCGGTCGGGTCGGTGCTGGCGCAGGAGTATGCCGGGGAGATGGAGGTCGTGCTGGCCATCGGACCGAGCAGGGACCGCACCCAGGAGGTCGCCGAGCAGCTGGCTGCGCAAGACCCGCGCCTGACCCTGGTGGCCAACCCCTCCGGGCGCACCCCGGACGGTCTCAACGCGGCGCTGGGGGCGGCCTCGCACGAGATCATCGTGCGGATGGATGGTCACGGAGAGCTCTCCGAGGGCTATATCGACGCGGCCGTGCGGATCCTGGAGGAGACCGGCGCCGCCAATGTGGGCGGGGTGATGCTCGCCGAGGGGCAGACCCACTTCGAACGCGCCGTGGCCGCGGCGATGGGCTCCCGGCTCGGGTTGGGCGGGGCCCGCTTCCACGTCGGTGGGGCGCCGGGCGAGGCCGAGACCGTCTTCCTGGGGGCCTTTCGCCGGGACTGGCTGCGGCGTGTGGGTGGTTATGACTCCTCCTACGCGCGCGCCCAGGACTGGGAGATGAACTGGCGCATCCGGCAGGCGGGCGGGGTGGTCTGGTTCACCCCGGAGCTGACCGTCACCTACCGCCCACGCCGCGACCTGCCGGCCCTGGCCAGGCAGTACTACCGCACCGGTCAGTGGCGCCGCTTCCTGGTGCGCCAGCACCCGGAGTCGGTCAGCGCCCGATACCTGGCCCCGCCGACCGCCCTGGTGGGTGTCGTGGCCGGTGCCGTCGGTGGGCTCGTGTGGCGCCCGCTGCTGGCCCTGCCCCTGGGATATGCCGGGCTGGTCGTCGTCGGCGGGGCGGTGATCGGTGCCAAGCACGGACCCCGCGTTGCCGCGCAGGTCCCGGTGGTGCTGGCCACGATGCACCTGTCATGGGGGTCCGGTTTCTTGCGGGGGACCACCGGCGACTGACCTTGTGCAGCGACTGACGGGTGCAGCGCTGGCCCGGGTGCAGCGACTGATGGGCGGGGACCGTCGGGTCCCCGCCCGTCAGCGCAGCAGCGTGGGTGGAGCTGTGCGGGTCAGGCCAGGTCGACGATGAGCGTGGGTCCGGTCTTGTCCTGGACCTCCTCGGGCGTGACGCCCTCGGGAACCTCGCGCAGGACCAGACCCTCGTCGGTGACGTCGATCACCGCGATGTCGGTGATGATGCGCTGCACGACGGCCAGGCCGGTGATCGGCAGCGAGCACTCCTGCACGATCTTGTGGGTGCCGTCCTTGGCGACGTGGTCCATCAGGACGATGACTTTCTTGGCGCCCAGGACCAGGTCCATCGCGCCGCCCATGCCCTTGACCATCTTGCCGGGGATCATCCAGTTGGCGATGTCGCCGGCTGCGGAGACCTGCATCGCGCCCAGGATGGCGGCGTCGACCTTGCCTCCGCGGATCATGCCAAAACTGGTGGCCGAGTCGAAGATCGATGCTCCGGCACGCAGCGTGACGGTCTCCTTGCCGGCATTGATCAGGTCGGGGTCCTCGTCGCCCTCATAGGGGTAGGGGCCCACCCCGAGGATGCCGTTCTCGGACTGCAGGACCAGCTCGACGTCGTCGGGCACATAGTTGGGCACCAGGGTCGGCATGCCGATGCCGAGGTTGACGTAGTCGCCGTCGCGCAGCTCCAGGGCAGCGCGGGCAGCCATCTCCTCGCGGGTCAGTGCCATGGCTCAGGCCTCCTCAGTGTTCGCGGCCGGACGCGGCCGGGTGGTGCGCTTCTCGATGTCCTTGGCCGCGACCTGCTCAGGGGTCAGTGCCAGCACCCGCTGGACGTAGATGCCGGGCAGGTGCACGTCGTCGGGGTCGATCTCACCGGGCTCGACGAGCTCCTCGACCTGTGCGACGGCCACCCCGGCGGCCATGGCGCACAACGGGTTGAAGTTGCGGGCGGACTTGTTGAAGACCAGGTTGCCGTGACGGTCGCCCTTGGCGGCGTGCACCAGCCCGAAGTCGGCGAAGATCGAGTCCTCGAGCACGTATTCGCGGGTGTGGCCACGGACGGTGTACTCGCGCTTCTCCTTCGGCGGAGAACTCTTGATGACGTTGCCCTCGGAGTCATAGAGCCAGGGCATGCCACCCTCGGAGACGAGTGATCCCACCCCGGTGGGTGTCCAGAACGCGGGGATGCCGGCGCCGGCCGAGCGCATCCGCTCCGCCAGGGTGCCCTGCGGGGTGAGCTCGACCTCGAGCTCGCCGGACAGGTACTGCCGGGCGAACTCCTTGTTCTCCCCGACATACGAGGCGATCACCCGGCCCACGCGCTGGGCGGCGAGGAGCACGCCCAGGCCCGCGCCGTCGATGCCACAGTTGTTGGAGACGAGCTCCAGGTTTGTGGCGCCCTTGGCGAGCACGGCATCGATCAGGACGGCGGGGATCCCGGAGATCCCGAAGCCCCCCACGGTGAGGGTCATGCCGTCCTCGATGCCCTCGACGGCTTCCTCTGCGCTGCTGACAACCTTGTCCATGCGACCAGACACTACCGGTGCCCTGACGCTCGCCGGTGGGCGGGCGCCGCTACGTGCGCAGGGTCACTCCCTCGCTCGCCAGTCGCCCGTCATCATCTGCACCGGATCCGCGCACCAGGACCAGGGATGAGCCGGCGACCAGGGCGTGCAGCAGGTGCTGCAGGAGGTCGTGTGCCGAGTCGCTGGTCACCAGGACGCGGGAGCCTGGCGGCCACCGGTGGTCCGCGTCCGCAAAGGGTGCGAACAGCTCTCCGTAGGAGGTCCGGGTGCCTTCGTGGACCAGGGCGGCGTCGTCCTCCTCCGGCTCGTCCCACGGGGAGAACCCGTCGCCAAAGCTGGAGACCTCCTTGGCCTCGTCCATCACCCCGGAACGCAGGTCGCCGACATACTCGCGGGCCAGCGCCGCGAGGGTGACGGCCACGACCTCGTCCGCGTCCTCCGCGGTGGGGGAGTCCGGGGTCGTGGTGATCAGCACGTCGGCGCCCTCGTGGGGGTCCAGCGTCAGGGTGGCGCCGACGGCCCACACGGCCAGGGCCCAGTAGCAGGCGCGCCAGTGCGGGGACGGCAGGTCCAGCAGCACCACGGACCCGCGCTGCACGTCAAGCCCCTCCTGCAGCGCGTTGGCGGCCTTGGCGACCCAGTTGTCCAGCACGCGGCGCGAGATCTCGATGCGCTCGCCCTGCGTCGGTCCGGGGGTGTCGTCATAGAACGTCACGGCGGGCCGGGTGGGGTCCTCCCGGACGAGGTCGGTGAGCGCCTGGTGAGGGGTGAGCACGGGGTCACGCTAGCCGAGACCGGGCGTGCTCGTCGGATCACGCCGTGTCATTCTGGCGCTTGTGACAGTCCGGACCACCTCGATGCGACCCCTGGCGCGGATCTGGGTCCCGGGGCGGACGGTCGACATCGTGGCGACCTGGGGACCGCTGCGTCGCGGGGCGGGCGACCCGACCTGGAGGTCGGAGGAGCGGGCCCTGTGGCGTGGGGTGCGCACCCCACGTGGGCCGGTGACGCTGCGCCTGGCCGTCCGCGCCTCCGAGGGGCGGATCGCCTGCCACGCCTGGGGATCGCCCGAGGCGGCGGACTGGCTGCTGGACCGGGTGCCCCAGATGCTCGGCCAGGACGACAACATCTCGGGCTTTGTGCCGCACCATGCACCGGTCGCCGCGGCCCTGGCCCACCGTGGCGTCGGCTGGCGCGTGCCCCGGACCGGCCTGGTGCTGGAGTCCCTGGTGCCGGCGATCATCGAGCAGAAGGTCACCGGGCAGGAGGCCTTCGCCGGCTATCGGCGCCTGGTGCGCCGGTTCGGCGAGATCGCTCCTGGCCCGGGCGGTGAGTTCGGGCTTTATGTCGCCCCCGACGCCGAGCGCCTGCGCCAGGTGCCGTCCTGGGAGTGGCTGCGGATGGGCGTCAGTCCGCAGCGCGCCGACACCCTGATGCGGGTCACCCGTGTGGCCGAGCGCTTGGCGCAGGTCACTGACCTGCCACTGCCGCAGGCGCATCGGCGGCTGAGAGCCGTGCCGGGGGTGGGTGTCTGGACGGCCTCCGAGACCGCACACCGGGCGCTGGGGGATGCCGATGCGGTGAGTTTCGGGGACTATCACGTGGCGAAGAACATCGGGTGGGCGCTGACCGGTCAGGAGGTCGACGACGACGGCCTCGCCGAACTGCTCGAGCCCTACCGGGGGCACCGCTACCGGGTGCAGCGCCTGCTCCAGCTGGCCGGGGCGATGCGCCCGCGCAGGGGCCCCCGCATGGCCCCCCGCACCCACCTCCCCACCCATTTTTAGAGGGGTTTCGTAGGTGGCTCACGTCTTTTTGGAGGGGTTTCGTCGGCGGCTCGCGTCTTTGTGGAGGGGTTTGGTAGGCGGTCGGTGTGGCCTTGGTGGTCAGGCGCCGACTGGAGCAGAACCCGTCACGCGGTCGCGCGAGTGACATGCACGCCGGTGAGTCCCTCGCTGGCCAGCGCCACCTCGAGACGGGCAGCCACCCGCCCGGCCACGTAGGGGTCCTGGGCCTGCACCGTCAGCTCGCCCGAGCCGCCCGGCACCGGCGTCACCGACGCCGCGCCCTCCCCGTGCACGGCGAGGCGGATCGCGCGCTCCAGCCGATCGGCATACTCCTCCGGTGCAACATCCGGGATGCCGACCTCCTCCGCCGCGGCGGTGCCCGGCGGGACACCCAGCGCTGTGCGCACCGCCTCCACCGAGCCCAGGGCGAACCAGTCACCGGGCCCGGTGCGCACCAGGACCCGAGCCCCGGCAGCGCCGGGGTTGCTGACTGTGCCTGGGGTCAGGCCACGCACCAGCACGGCGGGAACCCCAGAGGCCTTCCCCTTCACCAGGTCAGCCGCGGCGGCGATCTCGTCGGCCACGGCGCGGGAGGTCACGGCGAGCGGACGACCGTCGGCGTCCTCGCCTCCGCGCAGGTCGTCGAGGACCCCCACGGAGCAGGCCCCGAGTGCGAAGTCGGTCTGGCCCGCCCGCCACGGGCGACCTGCGGTGTCGGTGACCACGATCCCGATCTGTGGCAGGGGGTCCGGCGCAGAGGCGGTGAGCAGGGCGGCATACAGCTCGCGGGCGGCCAGGTCGGGGTCCCGCGGCAGCAACAGCAACCGCTCATCGGGACCGGTGTTGGACGCATCGATGCCGGCACCGGCCATCACGGGGCCGGCGTCCGCCTCGACGATGCGGGTGATGCCGCCGGGCGTCCGGCGCTCGGCCACCACCCGGGTGGCGTGTTCGAGGACCACCTCGGCCCGAGCCTGGGGATCCTCGCGCAACCCCTGCGCCTTGGAGATGATCTTGCTCGAGACGGCCAGCACATCGCCGTCGACAAGCGTCAGGCGCGCGCGGTGCAGGGCCGAGCGGAGCAGGACGCCAAGGTCGTCGCCGACCCCGACCTCCGGTATGCCGTGCAGCGGGTGGATCGTGACCGTCCCGGGGGCGGGGGGTCGGGTCTGCCGGCCCGGAACCTGCAGGCTCATGCGGTGCGCGGGGCGGACAGGTCTGCGGACAGGTCCAGAGCTGCACCCGCGATGCGGGCAGCTCCCGCCACGTCCCGCATGCGCAGGTCCAGGGAGCGCACTGTCGGCCGGGTGCCGGACATGCTCCCGGCGTCCGCGTCGTCGACCAGCCACCCGTCGAGGAAGTCTGCGTAGAGGCCGGCCACGCCGGCCGCGCTGACCTCGACATCAAGGGTGGCCAGACACGCATCGGCGTGTCCGCGGACGGGCGCACCGCCGATGATGGGGCTGACTCCCACCACCGGTGCTCGGGAGCCGCGCAGGGCGTCTCGGAGTCCGGGGATGCCCAGGATGATCCCGATCGAGACGACCGGGTTGCTCGGGGGGAGCAGGATCACATCGGCGGTGCGCAGCGCGTCGAGCACCCCCGGGGCTGGCGGTGCCTGGGCGAGTCCGGCCACAGTGAACCGGCGGGCCGGCACGGCGGCCTGCATCTGGACCCACCACTGCTGGAAGTGGACCGCACGCTCGCCCTGGTCACCGTCGTCCAGGACCACGTGGGTCTCGATCGGGGTGTCGGTCGCCGGCAGCAGCCGCACGCCCTGCTCCGGCAGGCGCCACCGCTGCGCGAGACGTGTGGTGACCTCGCTGAGGGACTGACCCTGGCCCAACCACTGGCTGCGGGCAATGTGCGTGGCGAAGTCCCGGTCACCGAGCCCGAACCACTGGGGCAGGGCGCCCAGGTCGGCGAGCTCCTGCTGCACGGTGTGTGAGTCACCGACCCGGCCCCAGCCCTGCCCCTCGTCGACGACGCCGCCGAGGGTATAGAGGATGGTGTCCAGATCGGGACAGATCCGCAGCCCGAACAGGGTGATGTCATCGCCGGTGTTGCCGATGACTACGACCTCGGAGTCGGTGTCCCCGCGCACCTCGCGGAGCTCGTGCAGCAACCCTCGAACGAAGCGGGCCCCCCCGACGCCGCCTGCCAGGGCCGTGATTCTCATGCGGTGTACCTCATGGACCGATCCTCGCACCCGAGCCGGGCAGCGTCGGCACCCGTGTCCGAGACAGTGGCCCGGAGGGGGCTGAACCCTGCGTTTTCGACGTTGTGGAGACCTCGTTTGGGCCGCTCAGCGGTGCGGCTATTGGCTGTTGGGCTGGTCTTAGGAGCCCTCCACGTGCTCCGAGGCGGCCTCCTGAGGTCCTGCATCGTGCGAGGTCAGCGACGTTTAGCAGACGAGGGCTTGACGGATGGGGATGACACGCGTGTAATTCTCTTGTTGTTACTTGTGCTGGGTGAGGGTTTGGAGGAACCGTGCACGAGCTGGAGATCATGACATTTTTGACGAGCACCGACACCGAGTCGGAGGAGGCATCGTGGCAGGAGCGCGCCCTGTGTGCGCAGACTGACCCCGAGGCCTTCTTCCCCGAAAAGGGTGGCTCGACCCGCGAGGCCAAGAAGGTCTGCGTCGGGTGCGAGGTGCGCGCCGAGTGCCTGGAGTACGCCCTGGGCAACGACGAGCGCTTCGGCATCTGGGGCGGCCTGTCCGAGCGAGAACGCCGCAAGTTGAAGAAGCGCGCCGTCTAAGGCGGCCGCCCACATCGTGCCAGCCACACCCGCAAGCCGGGTGCGCGATCGTCCGCGCGTCCCGGTGGCGGACCTGACGGTCCTCCTCCTGACGCACCCCGGAGGCCCGGTCGCCCTGCAGACCCTCGACGCCCTCTCCCTGCAGGACCGGCACCCCTCCCGCGTGGTGCTGACCGGACTGGACCCCAACGACCCCGAGATCGCTGAGACCCGGGCGCACCCACTCATCGCCGACGACGGCGTCGAACTGCTGGTCCGGGAGCCCCTGCGTGACTCCGAGGGCGGTCCGGCGCCACTCTGGCAGGTCATCGAGGACGCCCGCGACGGGCTGCCTACTGAGCCCGGTCACTGGCTGTGGATCCTGCACGACGACTCCCAGCCCGAGCCGGATGCGCTCGCCCACCTCATCGAGGCAACCCGGCGCTCCAGCGGGGTCGGGATCGTCGGACCCAAGCTCGTGCGTGCGGATGATCCCAGACGTCTGGTCTCGGTCGGCCACCACCTCACCCGGGGCGGACGCGTGGTCGATGCCCATGTCGCCCGTGAGTTGGATCAGGGACAGCACGACGAGCGCGTCGACGTCATCGGGGCCCCGCTGCCGGGCCTGCTGGTCCGCAGCGACGTGCTGGCCCAGGTTGGTGGCATCGACAAGGCCTTCGGAGACGGTGCCGAGGGACTGGACCTGTCCTGGCGCAGCCACCTGGCGGGCCACCGCGTCGTGCTCGCCCCCGACGCCATCGTCCGGCAGGCGGAGAACGGCCATCCGCAGCCCACCCTGACGACTCGTCGGCGAGTCCGGCAGGTCGCTCTGGCCCGAGGATCCTGGTGGGCGAGCCCGTGGCGTGCTCTGGGCATCCTGTTCACCTCGGTGTTGGCCGGGCTGGGCCTGCTGCTGGTCAAGCGCCCGTCGCAGGCGGCCGCCGAGTTCGCCGACTCCGGCGCCGTGCTGGCACCGTGGCGCGGGGTGGGGGCACGGTGGCGTTTCCGGGGCCGCCGCCGGGTGCGCCGACGAGACCTCGCTGCGCTCTTCGCGCCAGGGTCCAGCGGCTGGCACGGCACCCAGGACACCTTCCATGGGGCGCTGACCAACCCCCGGACTCCTCCGACGACGTCAGCGCTGGAGACCGGGCCGGTCTCCGAGGAGGCCGAGTCGCTCGAGCCGGCACCGAGCAGGTTCCGGAGCGTGTGGAGCTGGCCGTTGGTGATCGCCGTGCTGGTCGGCACGGTCGTCTCCGTGGTGCGCTGGCGCGAGCTGTGGCCCGCCCTGTCCGGGAGCAGCGACGGCGTGCGCGGAGGTGAGATCTATCCGGTGACCGCGGGGGCCGCGCAGGTGTGGCACTCCTGGGCCGACCCCTGGACCGGCAGTGGTCTGGGCAGCGCCGCCGAGACCTCGCCCTGGCTGCTGCCGATGGCCGGCCTCACCTGGCTGGTCGAGCTGTTGCCCTGGGTCGACTCCAGTCAGTCACCCGCTGCGGTCACCGTGACCTGGATCCTGTTCGCCGCCATCCCGCTGTCGGTGCTCACGGGATACGTCGCTGCGCGCACCGCCCTGACGTCCCGCTGGGCACGCGCGGCCACGGGCCTGGTCTGGGCGGGCATGGCACCGCTGTCCGTCGCGGTCGATGAGGGTCGGCTCGGTCCCGTGGTCGCCCACGTCGCCATGCCGCTGCTTGTCGCAGGCGTCGTGGTCGCTGGGTCCCGCAGACAGGGCGCGCTGCGCACGTCAGCGACCTTCGCGACCGTCCTGCTCGCTGCGCTGGTCGGTCTCTTTGTCCCGGCGGTCCTGGTCCTGACCAGCATCGGGGGACTGCTCGTGGTGGCCTTCGGGCCCGGCTGGGGCCGATTGCGCGGACTCCTGCTGGCCGTCCTGCCGTGGGCCCTGACCGGACCGTGGTTGCGTGAGGTCGCCGATGATCCCCGGGTGGTGCTTTGCGGGGCCGGCAGCGGTGCCGTCGGAACGCCGGGCGCCGACGCCTGGCAGATGCTGCTGCTGCACCCAGGCGGTGGCCTGTCGCCCACCCTGTGGTGGACCGTCCCCCTCCTCCTCTTGGCACTCGCTGCAGCCATGCGCACGGGTCACCGCGGACGTCGTGCCGCAGCCCTGTTGTGTGGTGCCGTGATCGGCCTCATCGGAGCGCTGGCCGCGCCACTGCTCCAGGCCGGTGTGGTGCCGGCCGGGCACGGCGCGTCGGGTGACCCGGTGACCGCCTGGTCGGGCACCTTCTTGAGCCTGACCGCTGCGTGTGTGCTGCTGGCCGCGGCACAGGCCGTGGAGCTGCCCAAGCGCCAGGGTCGGGCCTCGTGGCAGCGCCCCGTGGGGGCCGTGCTCACCGGTGTGGTGGCCGTCGCGGGTCTGGGCACGCTGGCCTGGGCTGCTGTTTCTGGGGTCGGGCCGCAGTTGGCGGCGGCCGAGCGTGCCTATCCGGCGGTGGTGCACGCGCAGGCGGACGGGCCGGAGGCCCTGCGGATCCTGGATCTGAGCGTGACCGATGACGTGGTGACCTACCGGTTGGAGGGGCGCGAGCCCGGGCTGTGGGTCCGTGACCGTGTGGGGGAGGTCGTGCACGCTGCGGACGGCGTCGATGAGGCGGCAGCACCGGGCCGCGTCGCCCTTTCCGAGGCTGTTGTGCTCCTGACCGATGCCGGCGGCACCAGTGAGTCCGACGTCGCGCACCAGGCGCTCCTGGACCTGGCGGTGGGCTATGTCGGTCTGCGGGCGGACCCGGAGGACCCGCTGGTCGCGGCGCTGGATGCCACGACCGCGCTGTCCAGGGTCACCTCCACCGACGATGTGCTGCTCTGGCGTGTGGGTGGGGCCGGTGATGAGGATGCGCTCGTGCCACCCGCGCGGGTGCGGTTGCTCGACGGCACCGACACCCCGCTCACCGCGGTGACCGTCGAGGGTGCCCACGCCGTGCTGCGCACCACCGCGGAGGCCGGCGACGCGACCTCGGTGGTGATCTCCGAGGAGGCAGGCTGGGCCGATGTGGCGGAGGTGCGGGCCAGCGGCACGGTGCTCGAACCGGTCACGGGACAGTGGCCGCTGAGTTATCCGGTGTCGCCCGGCGCAGCGGGGCAGTTGCAGATCGAGCTCCCCCCGCGCGAGGTGACGTGGTGGATGGTCACCGCCGGACTCGCCGCCCTGGTGGCCTTCCTGGCGCTCCCCTTCGGCACACCACGACGGAGGACGCCCTGATGCCGCGCTATCCCAAGCGCCGTCGCCCGGCCACGCCGCGCGTCGACGACCTCTTCTACGGCAACCCCGACCCGGAGTCGGAGCAGCAGCCTGCCGACGTGGACGCCAGTCCGGAGAGCAGTGAGGCGGACAGGGGGGTGGATGTCGACGACCCGGCACAGTCAGGAGCCGGAGACGCCGCCGTCGATCAGAGCCCCGAGGAGGGGGCAGGCGGGGCCGCCAAGAGCCGATCACGTCGCAGGATCGGGGTGCTCGGACGGGTCACGCGTGCCGGAGCGCTCGCCGTGTCCGCCGCCGCACTGGTGTATGCCGTCGGTGCCGGTCATGTCGGCACCCTCGACCTGGCAGCAGCTCTGGATCGGGACGATCCCGTCACTGAGCACCCCGGCCAGCCGGTCGGACTGGCTCTGGTGACCGAGACCTCCCTCGGGTGCGTCGGCCCCGAGCAGGTGGGGTTGGACGATCCGAGCGTGCCCGAGCCGGACCAGACCGTGTCGGTCGCTGTCGCCAGCGCACCCCACGAGGCGCTCCCGGAGGGACTTGACCCGGCGGGAGCGGGTGAGGCGCAGGTCTCGGTGACCCCCGGAGGCGACACTGAACGTCTCGTCGCGCGCGGCGGCCTGGCCGGTGCCCAGGTCTCCGGGGACGCCTGGGCGCGCGGGAGTGCCGAAGGCGCCCTCGCGGCAGGTTTTGCGGGATCCCAGATGGGGCTCGGCACGCAGGAGCAGGCCCGGGGCCTGACGACGGCGGCCTGCCAGGTGGCGCAGGAGGAGAGCTGGCTCGTGGGCGGGGGCGGCCAGCCGGGGCGCATCGAGCGGCTCATCCTGGCCAACCCCACCGGCAACCCCGTCACCGTGCAGGTCGACGTGCTCGGAGCCGACGGGCCCGTTGACACCGCCGGGGGCCGGGGAATCGTGGTGCCCTCCGGCGAGCGTCAGGTCATCCTGCTCGATGCACTGGCGCCGGGCGAGGAACGTCCGGTGCTGCACGTGCGCACCACCGGCGGACCGATCCTCGCGGCCGTGGGGGACCGGTGGCTGGAGGGCACTCTCGACCGCGGGGTCGAGCTGACCACGCCGGCCGCACCACCAGCCAGCAGCCTGGTGATTCCGGCGGTGCCGGTGGGAGCAGGCGAGGCCGACTCAGCCGTGGTGCGCGTCGCGGTCCCCGGTGACGAGGACGCCGTCGTGCAGCTGCGTGCGCTCACTCCCGACGGGCCGGTGCGGATCAGCAATGCCGTGACGACCGTCCAGGCCGGTGCAGTGGCGGATGTGGACGTGTCGGACCTGCCGCCGGGCACCCACGCGATCGAGATCGGGGCGGACACCCCCGTCGTGGCCTCGGCACACGTGGAGCGGCGCGCAACCCTCGACGGTGTCAGCGACCTGGCGTGGGTGCCGGCGGGGCCCCTCACGAGCGCACTGGTCGGAGCGCCGTTGGCACACGCGGGCACCGACCCGCTGGAACGTGAGCTGAGCATCGCCTCGGCAGAGGGTGCCCAGGTGCAGATCCTCACCGTCGTGGGCGGCACCACCGATGTGCGGCGCCTGGACGTGCCCGCCGCCGGTTCGGCCACGGTGTCGCTCGACCCCGCCGCCGAGAGCGTCTGGGTCCGGGCGCTTGGTGGCACCGCCACCTCGGCGGTCGTCTCCACCCTGGAGGATGACGCAGGCACCCTGATCGCCGGGATGGTGCTGCCCGAGGCACCGGTCACCCGCCAGGTGCGGTCAGTGGCTCCCTGGCTGCCCTGAGTCAGGCCCTGCCTCCCTGGCCTGCCCTGAGTCGGGCCCTGCCCCCAGTACGGCGGCTCGCGCGCGGTCGGCAGCAGTGATGCTGCTCGTCAGAGCAGGTCCTCGGGGTCCAGCCCCAGCAGTCCGGCAACCTGCTCCGCCACGACCTCGTGCACGAGCGCGGCCACGTCGTCCTCCTGGGCGCGGGCCTCGACCGGGCGGCGATAGACCACGACCTTGGCGGGCAGGGATCCCTCTGCGGGGAACAATCGCCCCAACGCGATGCCTGACTCCCAGGGGGTCGGGTCGGCAGGCGGCACGTCCTCGACGGCGATCTCCACACCGGCCAGCTCCTGGTCAAGGCGCTGCTCGATGTGCTGCACCGCGTCCAGCACCAATTCGTCAAAACGGGTCGAGCGACTCACCATGACCGGCACCGGAGGCCACGCCAACGGGCCGCGTGCGCCCCGCCCGCGCCGGTCCCGACGACGCACCACCGGCTCGGGTCGCGGGCGTGAACGCATGTCCACAGCTCCTTCCGCAGGCTCAGGCCCCAGCCACCTGGCCGGAGTCTCGATTGTGCCACTGGGGGAGGTCGCGGCGTGGTTGCCCCGTGAGGGCGACCCCACGGCATACAGTCCAGGGGTGGTTATCTCTCGTCAGTGCTCCAAGACCGCGTGCGTCAGACCGGCCTACGCCACCCTGACCTACGTCTACGCCGAGCAGACCGCTGTCCTCGGACCGCTGGCCACCTATGCCGAGCCGCACTCCTACGACCTGTGCGATGACCATGCCAAGCGGCTGACAGCGCCCCGTGGCTGGGACGTTGTGCGGCTGGAGATGGGTGACGAGCCGCCGGACGACCTGGTCGCGCTGGCCGAAGCCGTCCGCGAGCACCGCGCGGTGAACGCCGGGAGCTCCGGGGAGCGTCCGCTGCACCCCGCGGAGGCGACGGTCACCGAGATCGGTCGCCGCGGGCATCTGCGCCTGCTCAAGGACCGTTAGGCTCGGCGCGTGACCTCAGCGCGCCTCCAGGACTTCATCAAGGCCTATGACGTGCGCGGACTCGTGCCGGAGCAGCTCAACCCGGCCGTGGCCAGCGCACTCGGCTCCGCCTTCGCCCAGGTCGTCGTGATCCCGGACGGTGCGACCGACATGGTGATCGGCCACGACATGCGTGCCTCGTCGCCGGAGCTCTCCCGAGCGTTCGCGGCGGGCGTCGCCGCCCACGGGGTGGACGTGACCCTGATCGGGCTGTGCTCCACCGACGGGCTCTACTACGCCAGCGGGGCCCGCGAGGTCCCCGGCGCCATGTTCACGGCGAGCCACAACCCGGCCGCCTACAACGGCATCAAGCTGTGCCGTTCGGGGGCCCGCCCGGTCGGTGTCGACAGCGGCCTGGCCGAGGTCCGGGACCTGGCTCAGTGGCTGCTGGACCGGGGTGCCGAGCATGAACTGCCGCCCTCGTCGCGGGCGGGGACCATCGAGGAGGCGGACCTGCTGGCGGACTACGCCGACTTCCTGCACTCCCTGGTCGACCTGGAGGGCGGACGCCCACTGAAGGTCGTCGTCGACGCCGGCAACGGGATGGCCGGGCACACCGTCCCGGCCGTGCTGCAGCGCTCGAGCCTGCCCCTGGAGGTCGTGCCGCTCTACTTCGAGCTGGACGGCACCTTCCCCAACCACGAGGCCAACCCGTTGGAGCCGGAGAACCTGCGTGACCTGCAGGCCGCCGTCCTGGCCCACGGGGCCGACCTGGGGCTTGCCTTCGACGGTGACGCCGACCGGTGCTTCGTCATCGACGAGCGTGGTCAACCGGTGACCCCCAGCGCCATCACCGCCCTCGTCGCCGCACGGGAGATCGCCCGCGAGGTCGCGGCTGGGGTGGCTGGCTCAGAGGTCACGGTGGTCCACAACGTCATCGTCTCCCGTGCCGTCCCCGAGACGATCGCCGACGCGGGTGGCCGGGCGGTGCGCACCCGGGTGGGCCACTCCTTCATCAAGGCCGTGATGGCCGAGCAGAACGCGGTCTTCGGTGGGGAGCACTCGGCGCACTACTACTTCCGCAACTTCTGGTTTGCCGACACCGGCATGCTTGCGGCGATGCACGTGCTCTCAGCGCTGGGGGAGCAGCCCGGCCCGCTGTCCGAGGTCGTCGCGCCCTACGAGCGTTACCCGGCCTCGGGCGAGATCAACTCGCCGGTGGCAGACGTGCCCGCCGCCACGGCGCGGGTGCGTGCCTGGGGTGAGGGCCGGGGCGCTACAGTCGACACGCTCGACGGGCTGGGTCTGAGCTGGGGGAGCGACCAGGACTTCTGGTGGCTCTCGCTGCGACCCAGCAACACCGAGCCGCTGCTGCGGCTCAACGTGGAGGCCTCGGACGAGGCGACGATGATCACAATCCGTGACGAGGTGCTGAGGATGGTGCGCGCATGAGCGACTCGATCGAACCCTGGGTGCGGGAGATCTTGCGCTGCCCGGTCGGCCGCCACGAGTTGGTGGACCGTCTCAATGGCGCCGGCGAACCCGTCCTGGAGTGTGCCGAGGACTGCGGTGGCCCCGGTCAGCGGAGGCAGTTCCCCATCACCGAAGGCATCCCCGTTCTCCTCGAGAGCGACGCCACCACCGTGACGCGCTGAGGAGCCCTATGGCACCGCACATCGACGACGCCCTGCTCGACGACCCCGACGAGCTGCTCCGCAAGGACAGCAGACAGACCCTGCGTGCCCTGGCCACCGCTGGCGCCCAGGTCCGCGAGTCGGTCAGTCTCGCCGAGGAGGCCGGCATCGACCGGCTCGCCCGGCTGGACCGACCCCGCTCGGTCCTGGTGGCCGCACTGGGTGGCTCCGCGCTGGTGGCCGAGGTGCTCGAGCTGCTCGCCGAGCCCGGTTCTCCCGTGCCGGTTCAGGCGCGGCGCAACCTGCCGCTGCCCGGGTGGGTCGGCCCCCTCGACCTGGTCGTGGCGGTCTCACTGTCCGGGCGTGCCCCCGGGCCGGTCGGGATCGCTGCCGAGGCCGCCCGCCGGGGCGCCTCACTGCTCACCGTCGGGGCCGACGACTCCCCGCTGGCGGAGGTATGCCGACGCGCCCGGGGGACGCACATCGGCGTGGGCCGGGGTCGCACGAGTTCGCGGACGTCCCTGTGGAGTCTGCTCACCCCGGTCCTGCTCGGTGCTCACACCCTGGGTCTGGTGGACACCCCGCGCGAGCAGATGAGGCAGGTGGCTGATCGGCTGGACGAGGCGGCTGAGGCCTACCGGCCCGCCTCAGAGTCGTTCGTCAACCCGGCCAAGCTGCTGGCCCTGCAGCTGGCGGAGACCGTGCCCATGGTGCTCGGTGACGGACCGCTCAGCGGCGTGGCCGCGGCTCGCGCATCCTCGATGCTGGCGCGCACCGCCCGGATGCCCGCCCCCTGGGGGGAGCTCCCGGACGCCGCCAGTCAGATCGTGGCCTGCTTCGACGGTCCCTACACCGCTCGGGGCGGGCACCGACCCGGCACCTACGACGCCGGACGCATCCGGCTGGGTGACATCGACACCAGCGGCTGGGAGCCGCACCACTTCGCCGAGCCCGAGGGTGACCTTGCCGAGCGGCCGCGCGGCGCCGGCGGCCGCGACATCTTTGCCGACCCGTTCCTGGACGGTCCGTCCCTGCCGCAGCTGGGTCTGCTGACCCTGCGCGATGCGGCCCCCGAGCCACCGACCCGCGAGTCGGTGGAGGTCGAGGCCCTGACCGACGCGGTCCTGGCCACTGCCCGGGAGGCCGGGGTGCGGGTGATGGATGTGAGCGCTCAGCCCGGACGACCGCTGACCCGGCTCGCCGAGCTGGTCACCACGGTGGACTTCACCGCGACCTATCTGGCGCTGGGGCTCGGGCTGGACCCTGCGGTCTCGCCCCACGTGGCAGATCTCAACGACCGCACCCGCTGACCGGCGCCCCCGACCGACACCAGGAGCAGGCCCGCAGCCAGCAGGGCGGTGAACTGACCGCTGAGCACCTCCGGCAGGGCGGTGGCCACCGCGACCACTGCGCAGCCCGCGGCGACCAGCAGTGCCATGGGACGGGCGGACGCCCAGCCCACGAGCAGCAGGACCAGTGCCAGGACCAGGAAGAAGCGTGCGGGGGACTCACCGCCGACGGCACCACCGATCACGTGCGTGGTCGGGACACCGATGTAGTCGCAGATCAACCCGCCTTCGCCGGACAGGTCGGGGATGCACGACGGCCCGCCGGGCGTCGTCGTGGTGGAGGCGCTGGTCCACGGCAGCCCCAGGGAGAGCAGCAGCAGCCCGCCGGCCAGCCAGCGCGCCCAGGCCCTCATCGCCCACTTCCAGCAGCGGCAGAGCTGGCCTGGTCCCCGTGGTCAGCCAGTCTCATCAGTCGCGCCCCGTTGTGCCACAACACATCCCGCATCCAGTCCTCCCCAAGATCCCACCGTGCCAGCGCCTGCAGCTGGTGGGCATAAGGGTAGGGGATGTTGGGGAAGTCGGCCCCGAGCACGACCTTGTGCTGCAGGTCGCGCAGTCGGGACAGATAGCCACTCGGCAGCGGGGACCTGGCCTCGACATAGTCGGTCCCGGCCATCGTCGTGTCCAGGTGCACGCCGGCATACTGCTCAGCCAGGTCAGCGAACTCGTGGTGCTCCGGCATGCCGAGGTGGGCGATGACCAGCACGAGACGAGGGAAGCGCGCCAGCAGTGCCGCGACCGGCGCCGGGCCGGTGTGCCGCCCGGGATGCGGACCCGAGCCCGCGTGCAGGACGACCGGGGTGCCCGCGTCCTGCAGGACCGACCAGACGGGATCCAGCAGCGGGTCCGTGGGGTCGAAGTCACCGACGGTGACGTGGGTCTTGAACAGCCGCACCCCGGCCTCGATGGCCTCGGGGACGTAGTCTGCGGCCTCCGGCTCGGGATAGAAGGTGCCCGAGGGCACTGCGTCGGGGACCCGCTGGGCGAAGTCGGCGCACCAGGCATTGAGCCAGGCTGCCATGCCGGGTTTGTGGGCGTAGGTCAGGGCCGGGACGGCACGCAGGCCCAGCGACCGCGCCACCGCCAGGCGCTCCTGCTCGGGCAGCCGGTACCGGATCGGCCAGTCGCCCCCCTCGGACCAGCCGTGGGCGTCGAAGTAGGCCCACACCTTAGCCAGGACCGGCTCGGGCAGGAAGTGCACGTGGATGTCCGCGAGACCGGGGAGCCCGAGTCCCGCGACCCAGGACGCCACGTCCGCGTCGGTTGCGGGTCCCCGGTGATCGGGCATGGTGTCGGTCGGCACAGCCCCGAGTATGCCGTGACTCACCCGGGTGCGGAGGTGCCCCCGCCTCGGTCGCAGGGTGCACCGCGCGGCGCCACCCCTGGGAGGGCACGCCTCGGGCCCGGTCGGCGTGCTCGTCCGCCAGTGGGCGGGCAGGAGGATCGGCCCGCACAACCGCGCGTATGCCGTCAGCGCTCGTCGAACTGGCCCAGCAGGGTGACCTTCTGGTAGACCCGCACCGAGATCTCACGGGTAAGGGTCTCGACGTCGCTCACGGTGTCCAGGATCGTCCCGTCGGAGGAGCGTTCAGCGCACAGGGCGGCGGTCTTGGCGATCAGGGACAGCAGTTCGGTGCAGTAGCTGAGGTAGTCGAACATCTCATCCCGGGTGAGGTCACTGGCCAGGCTCAGCTCGGTGGGGACATAACCGGTGCGCAGCCGCCCCGGCTCCTTGGTCAGCTGGTGCATGTCGAGCACGTGAGCCAGCGAGCGCAGCTGGTGCAGCAGGGCCAACAGGCCCTTGCGCTCCCGACGCTCGGGGAAGGCCCACAGGAAGAGCACCGCGATCCCGATAAACACGATCGTGTCGATCGTGCTGTCGATCAGCGGGATCCAGGTGTTGAGCTGGTCGAGAGGGTGGCTCATCACCAGCTGGAGGGCCAGCACCACCAGGGTGATGGCGACCAGCAGCGCCACGGCCGCCAGGATCCGCGCCACCAGGGTTGTGTGGACCACGCGGCGGTGGGTGTCCTGGGTCTTGAGGTCCACCTGGTCGACCAGGTCCACCAGGTCGGTGGCCACCACGGTGAGACGGTGCTGCGGAAACCGGGCCGCGATCCGCCCCTGCAGGTCAAGGACGGTGGCCCGCACCTGCTCGCTGGAAAGGTGGCGGGTGGTGGGGAGGCCGTCGGTGCGCGGCAGACCATCGCTCACACCGGTCACTGTAGGCCGTCGCCAGGTGCGGGCGATACGGTGGGGAGCCCACGCCCACAAGGAGGTTCGCGTGCCCGACGAGGCCCTGCCCGACCGTTCCGGCTCCCAGCCGGCTGAGGCCGCCCCACCCGCGTCTCGGCCTACCGCCCAACGTGATCTCGAGGAGGGGATCGAGCGGGACTTTGCGCGCAACCTCTCCTACGGGGAGTATCTCGACCTGGCCAAGGTCCTGTCGGCCCAGCACCCCCGCTCGGTGCCGACCCGGCACGACGAGATGCTCTTCATCATCCAGCACCAGACCTCCGAGCTCTGGCTCAAGCTGATGCTGCACGAGCTGCACTCCGCCCGGGACCTGATCCGGGCCGACGACCCCCGACCGGCCCTGAAGCGCCTGGCCCGGGTCAAGCACATCCAGGTCATCCTGACCGAGCAGTGGTCCGTGCTGGCCACGCTGACCCCCAGCGAGTACGCGCAGTTCCGCTCGTTCCTGGCCACCGGCTCCGGCTTCCAGTCCTGGCAGTACCGCTCGGTCGAGTTCTTGCTGGGCAACAAGAACGCTGAGATGCTGCGCGTCTTCGAGCACGACCCGATCGTGCACGCCGAAGTGTCGACACTGCTGCACGAACCGAGCCTGTATGACGAGGTGCTGGCCTGGCTGTCCCGCCAGGGCTATGCGGTCCCACCCGAGCTCCTCGACCGGGACTGGTCCCGACCCCACCAGGAGAATGAGGGACTGGTCGAGCTGTTCGGACAGATCTATGCC
Organism: Ornithinimicrobium ciconiae; assembly: GCF_007197575.1. Taxonomy (NCBI): domain Bacteria; kingdom Bacillati; phylum Actinomycetota; class Actinomycetes; order Micrococcales; family Ornithinimicrobiaceae; genus Ornithinimicrobium; species Ornithinimicrobium ciconiae. The sequence goes on along the minus strand of NZ_CP041616.1, from coordinate 2,962,069 downwards.
GCGCCGGACGAGCACTGGGGCGTCTATGAGCTGTGCGAGGAGCTGATCGACGTCGAGGACAACTTCCAGTTCTGGCGCTTCCGGCACCTCAAGACCGTCGAGCGCATCATCGGGTCCAAGCGGGGCACCGGTGGCTCATCCGGGGTGCCCTTCCTGCGCCGGGCCCTCGACCTGACCTTCTTTCCCGAGCTGTATTCCGTGCGCTCCCGCATCCAGGACGTCACCGAGGAGGGCTACCACCATGAGTGAGACGGCGGCCACCGGCACCGACTGGGCCGCCGTCGCAGCCGACCTTGACGCACGCGACCCGCTCGGGAGGTTCACCGACCGGTTCGAGCCGGCCGAGGGGCTGCAGGCCTACCTCGACGGCAACTCCCTGGGTCGACCGGTGCGGGGGACCGCCCACGAGCTGGCCCGCTTCGTCGAGCAGGACTGGGGCACCCGGCTCATCCGCGGCTGGGACGAGGCGTGGATGCGCTGGCCCGAGGAGACCGGGGATCTCGTCGCCAGCGCCGCTCTCGGCGCCGCGCCCGGGCAGACCGTTGTGGCGGACTCGACCACAGTGATGCTCTACAAGATGCTGCGGGCGCTGGCGGACGGCCAGGTTGCCGCCGACCCGGCCCGGACGCAGATCGTGATCGACACCGACAACTTTCCGACGGACCGCTACGTCGCCGAGGGAGTGGCCGCCGAACGAGGGCTGGAGCTGGTCTGGATCGAGGCCGATCCCGCCTCGGGAGTGAGCGCGGAGCAGGTCGCGGAGGTCGTGGGCGAGCGCACCGGGGTCGTCCTGCTGAGCCATGTGGCCTATCGCTCGGGCTATCTGGCGGACGCGCCGGAGATCACGCGGCTGGTGCACGCGGTCGGCGGGCTCGCGCTGTGGGACCTGTGCCACTCGGCCGGATCGGTGCCGGTCGAGCTGGACGCGTGGGAGGTCGACGCGGCGGTCGGCTGCACCTACAAGTACCTCAATGGTGGCCCGGGTGCCCCCGCCTTCGCCTACCTCGCGAGGCGGCACCACGGCATACTCCGGCAGCCGATCCAGGGCTGGATGGGTCGCCGTGACCCGTTCCTGATGGGCCCGGGCTATGAGCCCGCCCCGGGGATCCGCTCGTTGGTCAGCGGGACGCCGCCGGTGGTCGCGATGGTGCCCCTGCGGCTGTCCCTGGAGATGCTCGCCGAGGCAGGGATCGCAGCGGTGCGGACCAAGTCCCTGGCCCTGACCGACCTGGCGTGGCAGATCGTGGAGTCGTGGCCCGGCGCCCTGGACGTCGCGATCGCCTCACCGCGAGAGCACGAGCGGCGCGGCGGGCACCTGACGATCCGGCGCCACGACTTTGCCGACCTCACCGCCCGGCTGTGGCAGCAGGGCGTGATCCCGGACTTCCGCGCGCCCGACGGGCTGCGCCTGGGTCTGGCGCCGCTGTCGACGAGCTTCGCCGAGGTGGCCACGGGCCTAGAGACCATTCGCTCGCTCCTCCACGCACGTGGGTGAGGGGGCGACCGTAGTCTGTTGGGGTGGCTGACTACGACCTGATCATCATCGGCACCGGCTCGGGGAACTCCCTGGTGACCGAGGACTTTGCGGACAAGAAGGTGGCCGTCGTCGAGCGGGGCACCTTCGGGGGGACCTGCCTGAACGTGGGCTGCATCCCCACCAAGATGTTTGTGTATGCGGCCGAGGTCGCGACGACCATCCGCGACGCGAGCCGTTTTGGCGTCGACGCCACACTCGATCGGGTGCGCTGGCCCGATATCCGGGACCGGGTCTTCGGCCGGATCGACCCGATCTCCGAGGGCGGGCGGGACTACCGGGTCAACGGGCCCAACACCGAGGCCTACCTGGGACACGCCACGTTCGTGGGTGAGCGTGAGGTCGAGGTCGAGATCACGTCGCCCGGCGGGAAGCACGCCGTGGGGGAGAAGGTCCGGATCACCGGTGAGCAGATCGTCATCGCCACCGGCAGCCGCGCCACGATCCCCGACGTCATCGAGTCCTCGGGGGTGCCCTTCGAGACCTCCGACACGGTCATGCGGCTGGCGGAGCTGCCGCGGTCGATGGCCATCGTCGGAGGCGGCGTGATCGGTGCCGAGTTCGCGCACGTCTTCTCCGCCCTGGGGGTGCAGGTCACCCAGGTGCAGCGCGGCGACCGGCTGCTGCACCGTCTGGACGCCGAGGTGGGCACGCTGTTCACCCAGCAGGCGCAGCAGCAGTGGGATCTGCGGCTGAACACGCAGATCACCGGCGCGACCGTGACCCAGCCCGGCGCGGACGGCGGCGGCGCGGACGGCGGCGGCGCGGGCGTGCGGCTCGAGCTGACTCAGGGCGATCCCCTCGAGGTGGACGTCGTGCTGGTGGCGACCGGCCGCCGGCCCAACAGCGACGGGATGGGTCTGGAGGTCGTGGGCGTGCAGACCCACTCCGACGGGCGCGTCGTGGTCGATGATCACGGCCGCGCCACCGCGGACGGGGTGTGGGCCCTCGGCGACGTCTCGGCGCCCGTGCAGCTCAAGCACCTGGCCAACCACGAGGCTCGGGTCGTCGCCCACAACCTGGTCCATCCGGAGGACCTGCAGTCGTTCGTGCACACCAATGTGCCCGCAGCCGTCTTCAGCCACCCCCAGGTGGCCACGGTTGGGCTGACCGAGGAGGAGGCCCGCGCCGGCGGCCACGACGTCACCGTCAAGATGCAGCGCTACGGCGACACGGCCTACGGCTGGGCGATGGAGGACACCACCGGGGTGGTCAAACTGATCGGGGACGCCTCGACCGGTCTCATCCTGGGTGCCCACTTCATGGGCCCGCACGCCTCCACCCTGATCCAGACGGTCATCCACGCGATGTCCTTCGCGCAGCCTGCGCAGCAGGTGGCCAAGGAGCAGTTCTGGATCCACCCCGCCCTTGCCGAGGTGGTGGAGAACGCGCTCCTGGGGCTGTGACCCCCGCCTACGCCAGGGCGTCACCGGCACAGGCACGCCGCAGGAAAGCGCTGCCCGGCCCAGGAGAACGTAGGATGGGCGCCGGGTCCGGACGTGACCGACCCCACTGACCAGCCATGCGGCACGGCGCCGCAGCCACGAACCGACGGAGCACCCGACGATGACGTTTGACCACAAGGTCAAGGACCTGTCCCTCGCAGAGGCGGGGCGGCACCAGATCCGCCTGGCCGAGCACGAGATGCCGGGGCTGATGGCCCTGCGTGAGCGGTATGCGTCCACCCAGCCGCTGGCCGGGGCCCGGATCGCCGGCTCGCTGCACATGACCGTGCAGACCGCCGTGCTCATCGAGACGCTGATCGCGCTGGGAGCTCAGGTCCGCTGGGCGTCCTGCAACATCTTCTCCACCCAGGACGAGGCGGCCGCGGCCGTCGTGGTGGGCCCGCACGGGACCCCCGAGGACCTGCAGGGCGTGCCGGTCTTCGCCTGGAAGGGCGAGACGCTGGAGGAGTACTGGTGGTGCACCACCCAGATCCTGGACTGGCCGGGCGACGAGGCCCCGAACATGATCCTCGACGACGGGGGTGACGCCACCCTGCTCGTGCTCAACGGCCGCCAGTGGGAGCAGGCAGGTGCCGTCCCGACCGCGACCGCGGAGGACAGCGAGGAGTATGCCGTCATCCTCGACACCGTGCGCCAGACCCTGGAGTCCCAGCCGACACGCTGGACCACCATCGCCGAGGGCATCCGTGGCGTCACCGAGGAGACCACGACCGGTGTCCACCGCCTCTATCAGCTGCACGAGACCGGCGACCTGTTGTTCCCGGCGATCAACGTCAACGACTCGGTCACCAAGTCCAAGTTCGACAACAAGTATGGCTGCCGCCACTCCTTGATCGACGGCCTCAACCGGGCCACCGACACCCTGATCGGCGGCAAGGTCGCCGTGGTGCTCGGCTACGGCGATGTCGGCAAGGGGTGCGCAGAGGCGCTGGCCGGGCAGGGCGCCCGGGTCATCGTCACCGAGATCGACCCGATCTGCGCCCTGCAGGCCGCGATGGAGGGCTTCCAGGTCGCGCAGCTCGAGGACGTCGTCGGTCTCGGCGACTTCTTCGTCACCACGACCGGCTGCTGCGACGTGATCCGCCCGGAGCACCTGCTCGCCATGAAGGACAAGGCGATCGTGGGCAATATCGGCCACTTCGACAACGAGATCGACCTGACCGGCCTGTCCCGTGTCCCCGGCGTGCGCAAGACCGAGATCAAGGCGCAGGTCCACGAGTGGACGCTGCCGGCGCAGGAGGCCGACGGTGACGCCGAGGCCCGCGAGGAGCGCTCGATCATCGTGCTGTCCGAGGGGCGACTGCTCAACCTGGGCAACGCCACCGGGCACCCCAGCTTCGTGATGTCCAACTCCTTCGCCAACCAGACCCTGGCGCAGATCGAGCTTTTCACCCGCCCGGACGACTACCCGGTCGGTGTGCATGTGCTGCCCAAGCAGCTCGATGAAGAGGTGGCCCGGTTGCACCTGTCCGCCCTGGGCGCCGACCTGACCGAGCTGACCAAGAAGCAGGCCGAATATCTCGGCCTGGACGTCTCCGGGCCCTTCAAGCCGGAGCACTACCGCTACTGAGGTGACCGTGAACGCACGTGTATTGGTGGTCGACGACGACCAGGCGCTCGCCGAGATGCTCGGCATCGTCCTGCGCAAGGAGGGCCTGGAGGTGGCCCACTGCGCGGACGGCGGCCGCGCCGTGGCCCTGTTCCGCGAGTTCCGCCCCGACCTGGTGCTGCTCGACGTCATGCTGCCCACGATCAACGGTGTCGAGGTGTGCCGACACCTGCGGGCCGAGTCCGGCGTGCCCATCGTGATGCTCACCGCACGCACCGACACCAAGGACGTCGTGGCCGGACTGGAGGCCGGAGCCGACGACTATGTCGTCAAGCCGTTCAAACCCCAGGAGCTGCTGGCCCGGATCCGGGCTCGGCTGCGCCGCTCCGACCGGCGCGAGCCCTCCCAGCTCACCGTCGGCGACCTCGTCGTCGACGTGGCCGGTCACACGGTCAAGCGCGACGGTGTCGAGCTGTCGCTGACCCCTCTGGAGTTTGACCTGCTCGTCGCGCTGGCCAGCCGTCCCAACCACGTCTTCGACCGCGAGTCGCTGCTGGAGAAGGTCTGGGGTTATCGGCACGCTGGTGACACCCGCCTGGTGAACGTGCACGTGCAGCGGCTGCGGGCCAAGATCGAGAAGGACCCGGAGAACCCGCAGATCGTGCTGACCGTCCGCGGGGTGGGCTACAAGGCCGGGCCGGCCTGAGGACATGAGCACCCCCGCCCACGGTGCCGGGGGAGTGGTGGCATGGTGGCGCTCCTCCCTCCGGTTGCGGGTGATCGTCACCACGATGCTCCTGGGCTCGCTGGTGACAGCACTGATCGGCACGGTCCTGTTTGCCCAGGTCGCCGAGGGGCTCGTGCGGGAGGCGGTCTCCGAGGCCACCGCCGGCGCTGCGCAGGAGGTCCGCTATGCCCAGGCACAGTTCGATGCCATCGACCGCAGCGACGACACCAGTCTGAACGCCACGGCCAAGGGGATCATGGACCAGATCACCCCGCCCGACCAGTCCGGGCGCAGCGCCCTGATCCGCAGCGTGGGCAACGAGCGGGAAGCGCGGATCACCACCTTGGCCCCGGACGACTTCGACGTGGAGCAGATCCCGGAGCAGCTCCCCGAGGCGCTCGCCCAGGACCCCAGCAACCAGCAGGTCATGGTCACGGACGTGCGGCTCGGAGACTCTCAGACCGCCCTCGCCTCCGTCATCGTCGGCGCTCAGGTCGACATCCCCCGGGCCGGCCCGCACAACGTCTTCCTGATCTATCCGATGGAGCGGGAGCAGGCCACCCTGGACCTGATCCGGCAGTGGTTCGCACTCGGCGGGCTGGCGCTGCTCCTGCTGGTGGGTGCCGTGGGCTGGGTCGCCTCCAGCATGGTCGCGCGCCCTGTCGGGCAGGCCGCCCGGGTCAGTCAGCAGATGGCCCAGGGGCACCTGGACGAGCGGCTGCCGGTGCGTGGGTCGGACGAGCTGGACCAGCTCGCGATGTCGTTCAACACGATGGCCGACAGCATCCAGTCCCAGATCCGCCAGCTAGAGACGCTGTCGATGCTGCAGCAGCGTTTCGTCTCCGACGTCTCGCACGAGCTGCGCACCCCGCTGACCACCATCCGGATGGCTGGCGAGTTGCTGCACGCCTCGCGGGAGGACTTCCCCGTGCCCGTGGCCCGCGCTGCTGAGTTGCTGTATGAGGAGCTGGACCGGTTCGAGGAGTTGCTCACCGAGCTGCTGGAGATGAGCCGCTACGACTCTGGTGCAGCCGACCTGGAGATCGACCAGATCGACCTCGTCGGGGTGATCCGCCAGGTCCTGGAGGCTCTGTCCACCCTGGTCAACCACACCGGCTCCGAGCTGCGCGTGGACCTCCCGCACCACCCGGTGCTGATCGACATGGACCAGCGGCGGGTGAGCCGGATCCTGCGCAATCTCATCGCCAACGGCCTTGACCACGGTGAGGGCGAACCGGTGCAGATCACCCTGGAGGAGCGCGAGAGCTCGGTCGCCGTCACGGTCCGGGACCACGGCATCGGCCTGACGGAGCAGGAGGCCGCCCTGGTCTTCGACCGGTTCTGGCGCAGCGACCCCGCGCGCAACCGCACGACCGGTGCCACCGGGCTAGGGCTGGCGATCTCGCTCGAGGACGCCAAGCTGCACGGGGGCTACCTCCAGGTGGCAGGGCAGCGTGGTGAGGGCGCGGCCTTCCGGCTGGTGCTGCCGCGCCGACAGGACACCCCGGTCGCCGTCCCGCCCGGTCCGGTCCCGTTCCCCGCCGAGCCACCCCCGCTGCACGGCGAGCCGACCCTGCTGCACCCCGACCCTGCGCCGCTGCACGCAGACCCCGACCAGCTCGACGGCGACACTGCTGCGCGGCACGCCGACCCCGCTCTGCTCGAGGACGCGCCCACCCCGCGCAACCTCACCGAAACCGAGGCTTCGCCATGATCGACCGACCCAGCCTGCGCGGCCGGCTCCTCGCCGGCATACTGCCCCTGCTCCTGGTGCTCTCGGCCTGTGCCGGACTGCCCACCAGTGACACGGTCGAGCGTGGCCTGCCCGTCCAGGGAGCCCCGGTCCAGGAGGTCCAGGCCCTGCCGGTGGGTCCGGAGGAGGACGCGAGCCGGGAGGAGATCGTGGCCAGCTTCCTGCGGGCCAGCAGCAGCTTCGCCGACGATCACGACGTGGCGCGCTCCTTCCTGACCGAAGACCTGGCCCGCCAGTGGCGCCCCACCAGCACCGTGCTGATCTATGAGGGCGAGCCGGACCTCACGGCCACCGAGGACGGCAGCGTCGAGGCCGAGGTGACGGTGCGCGGGACGGTCGACCGGGACGGCTATCTGGTCGAGGTGCCGCGCGGGACGGCCCAGAGCCACCAGTTCGAGATGGAGCGGGTGGGCGGCCAGTGGCGCATCGCTGCCTTCCCGGAGGGGGACGGGCTGTGGTTGTCGGAGATCAACTTCGAGCGGCAGTTCACCCATGGCGCCGTGCACTACGTCACGCCCAACGACGGTTTCCTGATCCCGGACGTGCGGTGGTTCCCCCGCGGTGACGGGCTGCCGACGAGTCTGGCCAGCGCCCAGATCGGACCCGTGCCCGACTATCTGGCTGGCGCCGCCGCGACGGGCATCTCCGATGACCTGCAACTGGTGGCCAGCGCCGTGCCGGTCGACCTGGCCACCTCAACAGCGACCGTGGACCTGCGCGGACTGACGCTCGGGAGCTCGCCGGTGCAGCAGAGGGAGCTGCTGGCCCAGTTCGCACAGACCCTCAAGCAGGATCCCCGGGTCAGCAGCGTCCTGGTGCGCAGTGCGGGACGTCCACTGGAGGTGGAGGGCGTGGACAACCCGATCTCCGATGTCTCCACCACCGGGTTCGAGGAGGCCACCTGGACGGTGCCCTACGGGTTGCTGCGCACCGGGGACGAGCTCAAGCCGGTGGTGCCCGACCACTACCAGCTGCAGGACGATCTGGCCGCCGACGCCGAGGAGCTGCCCCGGGTGCCGATCCGGTGGAGGCAGTTGGCGACCGACGCGCTGGTGGAGGAGTTCGCCGGTGTCTCGGTCACTGGTGATGAGCTCTGGCGCTGGCGGGGTGGCAACGACATCGTCATGGAGGGCATCGGCCTGGAGCTGACCACCCCCTCGTTCGACCGCAGCGGTGCGCTGTGGGTGGCGGGACGCTCCACCACGAGTCCGCGGGTCTGGGTGATCTCCCGGACCGAGCCGCTGAGCCAGGCCGTGGCCCGACCACTGGACGCGCCCTGGTTGGGGCAGGACCAGCGGATCACCTCCTTCCGGCTGGCCGCCGATGACCGTCGGGCCCTGATCGTGCTGGAGCACATGGACACCGACGAGGTCCAGGTGGGCATCACCGGGATCGTGCGGGACCAGGACGGACGGGCGACCTCGCTCACCGAGCCCTATTGGGTCGCCCCCACCCTGACCAGCGTGACCTCCGCGGTCTGGTCCTCGCAGACCCAACTGTTCGTGCTCGGGCAGCAGCAGTCCGACCGGGCCGACCGTCCGTTCCTGGTGCATATCGGGGGCTGGCTCGAGCCGCTGCGCAGCGTCGCGCAGGCGACCGGCGCGCGTGCCGTCCCCGGTGAGGCCCTCCCGCCACTGACCGTGCTGACCGAGCCGGGCCGGATCTACACCCAGGAGCGCAACGACTGGGGCATCGGCCGCAACGGCGACGACCTCATCATCCCCGGGACGTGATCCACACCCGGTGAGTGGTCCTCCTCGCTGTCCACAGGTGGCCCAGCCAGCCTTGTCCACCACCGGCCCGCACCCGATCGTGAGGTATGCCGTCACGCACCGGGGCAGGTCACCTCACCACCGCGCTGCTGGCCCTGGGAGACCTCGTGCTCCCCGTGCGCTGCGGCGGCTGTGACCTGCCCAGGGACGCCTGGTGCGCGGCGTGCGAGGCAGAGCTTGCGGGCGCGCCTCCGGCTGCCCGGTGGTGGCCGACCCCGGTGCCCCACGGGCTTCCCTCGGTCTGGTCCGTCCTGCCCTACCAGGGGGCCGTGCGAGCGGCTCTGACCAACTGGAAGGACAACGGTCGACGGGACCTGGCCCAGGTGCTGTCCCCGGTGCTCGCCGAGGCGGTGCTGGCCGGTCTGCTGGCACACGCGCGACCAGGGACCGCAGCCACTGCGCAGGGACCGGTCGTGGTGCCCGTGCCGTCCGGGCGGGCCAACGTCCGCCGGCGCGGGGACCGTCCGCTGCAGGAGCTCACCCGCCGAGCCCTGCGCTCGCTGCCCCCAGCAACGCGCCCACCCCTTGTGCCAGCCCTGCGGCTGACCCGCACGGTGCAGGACCAGTCGGGCCTGCACAGCGGGGCACGGGCGACCAACCTGCGCGGTGCCATGGCGGTGGAGCAGCCGGCTCGAAAAGCGGTCCAGGGTGCCCGCTGCCTGGTGGTCGACGACGTGATCACCACCGGCGCAACCCTCGCCGAAGCAGCCCGTGCGCTGCGTGCTGCGGGGGCCCTGGACGTCGTGGCGGTCACCATTGCGGCGACCCGGCGGAGGGGCGCCTCCTCCGGGTGAGGCGGTGTGACAGGAGTGACCCGCGACACGTGGGGCACGACATACCGACGCGGCTGTCTTTCGGGTTGGAACCGGGCTAGTGTCTGGTTATGGGACGCCCCCAGCGCCGACCGGTCACCGCACGTGGTGGCCGCCAGTGTTGTGAGAGGCGACGGGGTAGCCGCCTGCGGGAGGTGGTGCCGGACGGGTAGAGGGCCGAGACAGCCCAAGGTTCAGCACACTGGCGCAGTTTGAGGAGGATCCTATGGAAATCACCGTGACCGGCCGGAAGAAGACAGTTTCTGACCGTTTCCGCCGCCACCTGGAGGAAAAGCTCGACAAGGTCACCCAGCTTGCCCCGCGGGTCTCGCGGACCGACGTGGTGCTCACGCACGAGAGCAACCCCCGTCAGGCCAAGGAGAGCGAGCGCGTAGAGATCACCTGTTACATCAAGCGGAGCGTGGTCCGTGCCGAGGCGTGCGCGGACGAGGAGTATGCCGCGCTCGACCTGGCGATGACCCGTCTCCTGGAGCGACTTCGCAGGTCCAACGACAAGCGCCGGATCAGCCACACCGGCAAGCACCGCAAGCCTTCCGTGGCCGAGGCAACCTTTGGGTTGCCGACCGACCCGTTGCGCACCGAGGCGCCCACCGAGGCCTCCGAGAACGGAGTGCCGCTGGACCCGGAGGAGGCCATCGCCCAGGCGTTGGGAACCGAGGGCAACTCGCCCATCGAGCTGCGCGAGAAGGTCCACGCCTCCGAGCCGATGAGCGTCGGGCAGGCTCTCAACGAGATGGAGTTGGTGGGACACGACTTCTACCTCTTCCACGACTCAGAGGCCGACCTGCCCAGCGTCGTCTACCGTCGGCGCGGATGGTCCTACGGCGTGCTGCGACTCAAGCACGAGCACGCTGAGGACGACGAGCCCGTCGCAGCTGGGGCTGCTGCCGGGTGATCGTCACCCCTTGACACCTGGACGAGGGTCCCGACGCTGTCGGGGCCCTCGTCTATGTTCACGAGATGACTGAGCTGACGCTCCCGCAGGCACGGCGCATCGCCCTGGCCGCGCAAGGTTTCGCCGACCCACGTCCGGCGCGCCCGACGATGCGGCACATCCAGCGGGTGATCGACCGGGTGCAGGTGGTGCAGATCGACAGTGTCAACGTGCTCGCGCGCAGTCACTACCTGCCGTTCTTCTCCCGTCTTGGGCCCTATGACACCGCGCTGCTCGATCGCGCCCGGGACGGCAGCGGGCCACGGTCGAGGGAGCCGAGACGACTGGTGGAGTCCTGGGCCCACGTCGCCAGCCTGATCCCGCCCGACACCTGGCCGTTCCTGGGGTTCCGGATGGCGCGGGCCGAGGTCGACTCCTGGAGCCATCAGGTGGCGAGTGAGCATCCAGGTGTCCTGGAGGCGGTGCGCGAGGTGGTGCGCGATCACGGCCCGCTGACGGCACGCGAGGTCGACACTCTGGTGGAGACGGCGGAGGTGCGCGCGCGGGACAACTGGGGCTGGAACTGGTCGCTGGTCAAGGAGTGCCTGGAGCACCTGTTCTGGGCGGGTCAGATCGTCAGCTCCGGGCGCAACAGCCAGTTTGAACGGCGCTATGCCGTGCCCTCGTTCGTGCTGCCGCCGGAGGTGCTGGCCCGCGCACCGGGGCAGCCTGCCGCGCCGGATGCGGAGGAGTCAGGGGTGGAGCTGATGCGTCGTGCGGTGCGAGCTCATGGCATCGGCACGGCCGCCGATCTGCGCGACTACTTCCGGCTGAGGCAGTCGATGGCCGGCCCGGCCCTGGCGGAGCTGGTCCGCCTGGGTGAGGTCGAGCAGGTGAGTGTGCGCGGCTGGGACCGCCCGGCCTATCTGGACACGAGCGCCCGCCGCCCGAGGTCGGTGGCTGCACGCTCTCTGCTCAGCCCGTTCGACTCCCTAGTGTGGGAGCGGGACCGCACCGAGCGACTCTTCGGCTTCCATTACCGGATCGAGATCTATGTGCCCGAGCCCAAGCGGGTCTTCGGCTACTACGTGCTGCCCTTCCTGCTGGGGGAGGAGCTGGTCGCCCGGGTGGATCTCAAGGCTGATCGGGCCCGTGGCCGACTGCTGGTCCGGCGCCTGCACTGTGAGCCGGGGGCGCCCGCCCACACCCGCGAGGCGCTCGGCGAGGAGCTCGGCCTGATGGCCGGGTGGCTCGGCCTGGACCGGGTCGACTTCATCTGAGGGCCCCGAACCGTTCACCGACGACACGTCTCAGGGTCTTCCCAGGTGTCACTGCTGGAGGCTAAGGTCCGCACCATGCCACGTCTTCCGTGGTTTTCCCGTGTCGGACCCCGCAAAGGAAAAATTCATGTCACGACTTACTCGACGGACCCGTGCGGTACTTGCCGCAATGGCGTCCGTCGCCATTGCCGGGGCGCTCGCCCCAGGCGCTGCGACGGCGATCACACCGCAGGTGCCCCCCGTCCCCGCTGCACCCGCTCCTGCGGCCGCCGACTCGCTCATCATCAGTGAGTATGTCGAGGGCACCAGCAACAACAAGGCCTTGGAGATCTACAACACCGGTGATGCCAGCGTCGACCTCTCCGGCTATCAGATCCAGGGCTTCCAGAACGGCAACACGACGGTAGGTTTCACGCTGACACTGGAGGGAACGCTTGCTCCCGGTGGCACCTATGTCGTGGCGCACACCTTGGCTGCACAGGCTGTCCTGGACGTCGCAGACCTGAAGTACAACTTGCAGCACAATGGCGATGACGTGGTCGTGCTCGGCACGACCGAGGGCGAAGTGCTGGATTCGATCGGCCAGATCGGAAACCGGCCCACCGGTGGCTGGGGCAGCGGTGACTTCACCACCCAGGACAACACAATGCGCCGGATGGCCAGTGTGTGCGCGGGGGACACCGACCCGACCGACGCTTACGACCCCGTGACCGAGTGGGTCGGGTTCCCGGTCGACACCTTTGACGGCCTGGGTGAGCACGAGTCAGACTGCGTCGAGTCCGAGCCGCAGGCACCGGTGATCAACGAGTTCTCAATCGACACCGCAACTCCCGGGGACGACGTCGAGTTCTACGAGGTCTACGGCGAGCCGTCGACCGACTACTCCGACCTGCACATCGTCCAGGTGGAGGGCGACGGGACGTCCAACTCGCGCGGCTCGATCATCACGGCGGACACAGTCGGCAACACCGACGCCGACGGCTTCTGGCACGTAGACCTTCCGGCCAACCGCATCCAGAACGGCACGCTGACACTGCTGCTGGTCGAGGGTTACACCGACCAGACGGTGATCGATGCCGACCGCGACGGCGTCCTTGACGAAGGCACGGGGCTCACCGTGGTCGACTCGGTCGCGGTCGTGGACGGCAACGCCAACGACCTGTTCTACTCTGAGACCGCGCTGGTGGGAGGGTTCGACGACCTGCCGTTCGCGCCCGGCGGCGCCTCACGCATCCCGGACGGGACCGATACCGACAGCGTCGCCGACTGGGTCCGCAACGACTTCAACAAGGCGGGCTTCCCGGGCTTCGAGGGCCCGCCGGCCCCGGGCCAGGCCTGGAACACCCCGGGCCAGCCGAACGAGGTCTACGAGGAGGAGCCCCCGCCGCCCGGCGGCGAGTGCGGTGACCCCGCCACCGCGATCGGTGCGGTCCAGGGATCCGGCGACGCTACTCCGATATCTGGGACCCTCGTCACGATCGAGGGTGTCGTCGTCGGCGACTTCCAGGAGGGCGGCTTCAACGGCTTCTATGTGCAGGACGAGGGCGACGGCAACCCCGCCACGTCCGACGGCATCTTCGTGCACGCTCCTGGCGCAGCCGAGGTCTCGGTGGGCGACCAGGTGCGGGTCACCGGCACGGCCACGGAGTTTGACGGCCTGACCCAGATCAGCACTTCTCCCGTCATCGTGCCCTGCGCGACGGGTGTTGAGCTCCCCGAGGCGACTGTCCTGGAGTTCCCGTTGACGGACGCCGACAAGGAGGCCGTCGAGGGCATGTATGTCACCTTCCCGGCCGACCTGTCCATCCTGGAGTACTTCAACTACGCCCGCTTCGGCGAGGTCGTGGTGGGCACCGGTCTCGACACGGCCCGCCAGTTCCAGCCGACGGCGCTCGCGCTGCCGGACTCGGCCGAGGCCATCGAGGTGCGGGACCACAACGCGACCCACCGGATCACGATCGACGACGGGCTGAGCCCGCAGAACCCGCCGTTCCTGCGCCACCCGGCCGGCGGCCAGTTCACCCTGGAGCACACTTTCCGCGGTGGTGACACCATCACCGACCTGGCCGGCGTGATGGATCACCGGTTCAACCTCTACCGCGTCCAGCCGACCGAGGACGCCGTGTTCACCGCGGTCAACCCCCGCCCGACGGAGGTGCCGGACATGGAGGACGCCACGATGACCGTGGCCGCCTTTAACGTCCTGAACTACTTCACCGACCTCAACGGCCGGGGTGCTGACACTCCGGAGGAGTTCGACCGTCAGGAGGTCAAGATCGTCTCCGCGCTGGCCGAGCTGGACGCCGACGTGGTGGGGCTGATCGAGATCGAGAACAACGACGACGGCGCGGTGGCGACCCTGACCGCGGCGTTGAACGCCGAGGTCGGAGCGGGCACCTACGACTACGTCGAGACCGGCACCATCGGCACGGACGAGATCACGACAGCCTTCATCTTCAAGCCGGCCACGGTGGCCCCGGTGGGCGACTTTGCCCTGCTGACCACCGCGGTCGACGATCGGTTCCTGGATGACAAGAACCGTCCCACGCTGGCGCAGACCTTCGAGGAGCTCGCCACCGGCGAGCAGGTGACCGTCGCGGTCAACCACCTCAAGTCCAAGGGCTCGACCTGCGAGGACGTGGGTGACCTGGAGGACCCGTGGGCAGGCAACTGCAACGGGGTGCGGACCGACGCCGCGGAGGCCATGGTCGACTGGCTCGCGGACGACCCGACCGGCACCGGCGCCGAGAACACCCTGGTCATCGGCGACCTGAACTCCTACGACAAGGAAGACCCGATCAACGTCTTCCTCGACGGCGGCTACTCGGACCTGCTCCTGGACCACCAGGGGGAGTACGAGTACTCCTACGTCTTCGACGGACAGCTGGGCTACCTGGACTACGCGATGGCCAATGACGCGCTGTCCGCGAAGGTGACGGCGACCGAGGCGTGGAAGATCAACGCCGACGAGCCGAGCGTCCTGGACTACGACATGACGTTCAAGCCGGATGAGCAGGACGCGCTCTTCGAGCCCAATGCCTTCCGTTCCTCCGACCACGACCCGATCCTGGTCGGACTCGACTTGGATCCGACCGTGGTTCCCGACCCCGTGGTGGTGGACCGACTCTCCGGTGCTGACCGCTACGCCACCTCGGCCACGATCGCTGCCGAGTTCGGTGAGGTCGGTTCGCTGTACCTGACCAGCGGCCAGCAGTTCCCGGATGCCCTGACCGCCACCGCCCCTGCGGTGCGTGACGGTGCTCCGGTCCTGCTGACCAAGGTCGACAAGCTGCCGAACGTCATCGCGACGGCTCTGGACTCACTGAGCCCGGAGCAGGTGTATGCGGTTGGCGGCACGGCGGTCATCTCGAACGAGGTCCTGGCGCAGACCCAGGCCCTGACCGGCGCCGAGGTGGTGCGGATCTCCGGTGAGGACCGGTATGCCACCGCGTCAGCGCTCGCCCAGGCGCGCTTCGGCGCTGCGGACGTCGACACGGTCTACGTGGCGTCGGGCCTGGAGTTCGCCGACTCCCTGTCGGCGGGTCCCCTCGCTGGTCTGGAGGACGACCCGATCGTGCTGGCCAAGTCCGATGCCGTGCCGCTCGCGACGCGTGCAGCGCTCGAGGCGCTCGACCCGGACCGCATCGTGGTCCTGGGCGGCACCGTGGCGATCAGCGATGACGTCATGACCGAGCTGGAGTCCTACGCCACCACGGTCGAGCGACTGCGTGGTGACGACCGCTACGCCACCGCCGCGGTGATCGCCTCACGCATCGCTCCGTCGGAGAACGTGTTCGTCGCCTCCGGGCAGGCGTTCCCCGATGCGCTGTCCGGTGCGGCGCTGGCCGGGCTGCGCCAGAGCCCGTTGCTGCTGACCCAGCAGGACCACCTGCCCACGGCCACGGCTGCGGCGCTGGTGGAGCGTGAGCCCAGCACGGTGACCTTGTTCGGTGGCACCGTCGCGATCACGGAGGCGGTCAAGACCGCCATCGAGGAGCTCTTCGCGTCCTAACCAGCAGATGATCCCCCGGTGGGGGTGTCGCCGGCACAGCCGGCGACACCCCCACCTCGGTTTCGGTCGAGGGCTCTCGGCGATTAGCCTGTCCTTGAGGTCCGCATGTGGGTTCACGCGGCCACCACGACGTGTCAGGAGACTCCGTGCCCAAGTTTTTCGAGAAGTTGCTGCGTGCCGGTGAGGGCAAGGCCCTACGCCGACTGGAGGTTGTCGCGCAGCAGGTCAACTCCCTCGAAGAGGATTTCCAAGGGTTGACCGACGCCGAGTTGCGCGAGGAGACGGACAAGTTCCGCGCGCGGCTGAAGGACGGGGAGACCCTCGATCATCTCCTGCCCGAGGCGTTTGCG
The DNA here is from genome assembly GCF_007197575.1 of Ornithinimicrobium ciconiae. NCBI lineage: Bacteria > Bacillati > Actinomycetota > Actinomycetes > Micrococcales > Ornithinimicrobiaceae > Ornithinimicrobium > Ornithinimicrobium ciconiae. Next base: position 2,945,919 of record NZ_CP041616.1, on the reverse strand, counting down.
GCGGTCCGCGAAGCGTCGGTGCGCACCCTGGGGAAGCGACACTTCGACGTCCAGATCATGGGTGGCGCGGCGCTGCACCAGGGCAATGTGGCCGAGATGCGCACGGGTGAGGGCAAGACCCTGGTCGCCACCCTTCCGTCATACCTCAACGCCCTCACGGGCGAGGGTGTGCACGTCGTGACGGTCAACGACTACCTGGCCGAGTACCAGGCCGAGTTGATGGGGCGCATCCACCGCACCCTGGGGCTGGAGGTCGGGGTGATCCTGTCGAAGATGACCCCGGACCAGCGACGTGCGGAGTACGCCAAGGACATCACCTATGGCACCAACAACGAGTTCGGCTTCGACTACCTGCGCGACAACATGGCATGGGCCACCAAGGACCTGGTGCAGCGCGGCCACCACTACGCGATCGTCGACGAGGTCGACTCGATCCTGATCGATGAGGCCCGCACCCCGCTGATCATCTCCGGACCGGCCGACGGCTCGCCGCGCTGGTACACCGAGTTCGCCAAGCTCGCCCAGCGTCTCACCCGCGGCGAGAACGGTGAGGGTGACTACGAGGTTGACGAGAAGAAGCGCACCGTCGGTGTCCTGGAGTCCGGCATCGAGAAGGTCGAGGACTACCTCGGTATCGACAACCTCTACGAGAGCGCCAACACGCCGCTGATCGGCTACCTGAACAACTCCATCAAGGCCAAGGAGTTGTTCAAGAACGACAAGGACTACGTCAACGTCGACGGTCAGATCATGATCGTTGATGAGCACACGGGCCGCATGCTGGCTGGTCGTCGTTACAACGAGGGGATGCACCAGGCGATCGAGGCCAAGGAGGGGGTGGAGATCAAGAACGAGAACCAGACCCTGGCGACGGTGACCCTCCAGAACTACTTCCGCATGTACGACAAGCTCGCCGGCATGACCGGTACCGCTCAGACCGAGGCTGCCGAGCTCCACCAGATCTACAAGGTCGGTGTCGTCACGATCCCGACCAACCGCGACATGGTCCGCAAGGACCAGCCGGACCTGATCTACCGCACCGAGCAGGCCAAGTACGACGCGGTGGTCGAGGACATCGCCGAGCGCCACGAGAAGGGCCAGCCGGTCCTCGTGGGCACGACCTCCGTCGAGAAGTCCGAGGTGCTCTCCGAGCAGCTGCGCCGTCGTGGCATCCCGCACGAGGTGCTGAACGCCAAGCATCACGCCCGTGAGGCCTCGATCGTGGCCGAGGCGGGGCGCAAGGGTGCCGTGACCGTGGCCACCAACATGGCTGGTCGAGGCACCGACATCATGCTCGGTGGCAACCCGGAGTTCCGGGCGGTGGCCTACCTCAAGAGCAAGGGACTCGATCCTGCCGAGACCCCGGAGGAGTACGAAGCAGCCTGGGACGAGACTCTTGCCCGGGCGGAAGAGGCCGTCCAGGCGGAGTACCAGGAGGTCCACGATCTTGGTGGACTGTATGTGCTGGGCACCGAGCGGCATGAGTCCCGTCGTATCGACAACCAGCTGCGCGGCCGCTCCGGTCGTCAGGGTGACCCCGGTGAGAGTCGGTTCTATCTCTCGCTGGAGGACGATCTGATGCGGATGTTCAACGCCGCCATCGTCGATCGCGTCATGCAGACGACCGGCATGGATGACAGCGTCCCGATCGAGTCCAAGGTCGTCAGCCGCTCGATCCAGAGCGCTCAGGCGCAGGTCGAGGCACAGCACTTCGAGACACGCAAGAACGTGCTGAAGTATGACGATGTGATGAACCGCCAGCGTGTGGTCATCTATGACGAGCGTCGCCGGGTCCTGGAGGGGCAGGACCTGGAGGACCAGATCCGCGACTTCATCAACGAGGTCGTGGGCGATTACGCACAGACCATCCAGGGTGATGAGCTGGAGAAGGAAGAGCGGGACATGACCAAGGTCCTCGCTGATCTCCGCACGGTCTACCCGGTGTCCCTGACCGTCGAGGAACTGGAGGCCGCAGCGGCCGGAGCCGGCGGGATCACCAGTGACCTGCTGGCCGAGCAGTTGACCTCTGATGCCCAGCACGCCTACGACGAGAAGGAGGCTCTCGTCGGCGCGGAGGCGATGCGGGATCTCGAACGCCGGGTCGTGATGCAGGTGCTGGACCGCAAGTGGCGCGAGCACCTTTACGAGATGGACTACCTCAAGGAGGGCATCGGCCTGCGGTCGATGGCCCAGCGCGAGCCGATCGTGGAGTACCAGCGTGAGGGCTACCAGCTGTTCCAGGCGATGATGGAGTCGGTCAAGGAGGATGCCGTCAGCACCCTCTTCCGGGTCGAGGTCAAGGCCCCCCAGGAGCAGGCGGCCCAGGCCAGCGGTCTGGCCGTTCCTGCCGCGCTGGCCGGACTGGTCGACGCCAAGCCGGCACCGGCAGCTGCCCTGACCTACAGCGCTCCCTCCGAGGACGGCTCGGTCGAGCAGCGTCGCGTGGCGGCGGATGGGTCCACCATGACCCGTGCGGAGGTCAAGAAGTCAGGAAGCGGCAACCGCGCAGAACGGCGGAAGGCACGCAAGGCGAACTGACCTGCCTCAGCCGATCTCCAGGGCCGTGATCAACCATCGGCCGTCCACGCCGCTCATGCGCATGGCCAGAGCGCGCACGCGGGAACGGTAGGCAATGACCGCAGCGACCTCGGCGACGCCGTCCACTGGCTCGCAGACCCGCAGGGCGCGCACCTGCAGTGGCCCTCCGGGTCGTTGACGTCGTTGGCGGGCCTGGACTCCGCGACGAAAGATCCGGTCCCGGATGTCTGGTGCCACCCACCTGCTGAGCTGGTCGCTGGGACGCAGCCCGTCCATGGCCTCCAGAATGGTGGTGATCAGCCGCCGGGCCCAGGTGTCTGGATCAGGCAGATCCTGACGACTGGTCGACTGTGGCCCAAAGAGCTCGTCATGGCCCTCCCGTCGGAAGTCCACCGCCAGGGCGCCCTGGACATAGCGAGGGTCTGGTTCTGCCGGACGGACACCGCGGGGCAGTGGTGCTGGCTCGTTGTCGGGGATCGGCAGCACCGTCAGGTGCCCGGGACGGATCCACGACGCGCAGGACGGTGTGACCAACGGGGCGACCGCCAGCGCTGTCGGCTGGGCGCTCACGGCGCGACCTCCTGGTAGCTGTCCACGACGGGCGGGACAAGCCGGGTGCCAGGCAACAGCAGATCGGGGTCAGAGCCGATCAGGGCCCGGTTGGCGTCATACCAGTGGGGCCAGGCCTCCGCGATGGCGGCGGCGTCAGCATCCTCTCCGAGGTGCCGGGCCGCGATGTCCCACAGGGTGTCACCCGCGCGCACGACCACGGCGTCTGGTTTGGCCGCACCGCGACTCACCAGCGAGATCGAGTCTGGGTCCGGTGTGGGTGCGGGGGCGGTGGGGCGCCAACCCGGCTCCGGTGCACGGTTCGCCGGATCAGGTTCTTGCGCGTGGTAGATCAGCACGCCTGCGGACGACTGCGAGGCGGGCACGGCACTGGTGTTGGTGGGCGTGGGAGCTGTGGTGGTGGGCACGGTGCTGGTGGGAGCTGTGCTAATGGGGGCCGTGGAGGCCTGGGCAGCGCCCAGGGGGGTCAGCGTCACCGCAGCAGTGACCAGTCCGGCTGCCACGTGCCGAGCAAGGCGTGGGGCCAGTCGCTCAGCGAGGCTGCGCAATGGTGCCGTGGATCGCCCGGGCAGTGCAGCGGCGGCACCGACCAGGAGCAGCGCTGCGAGCCAGGCTCCCACCAGTCCGGCCACAGCAAGGGCCAGGAGTTCCAGCCCGTGGGCCACCACGATGCCGTCGGGCCCGACGGCTGTCGCCCACCCATGGCGGGCACGGTTCCAGCAGGTCAGGACAATGAGTGACAGAACGGCCGCGCCGGCTGCCCCGAGTGCACTGGCACAGATGCCGACACCGGGGTGCCTGACACCGTCCAGGTGCGTGCTGCGTCCGCCACCGCCGGCCGTGGCTAGGTCCTTGTCAGTCATGTCCCCGCGCTCCCTTGATGATGTTTGACGTCAATTGACGTCGATTGCGTTCATTAGGACACAGTAGAGCGCTTGGCGCAGACGCGCGACCAGAAGGTGCGGCGGATGTGGACAACGTGCCCGGGTGACGGTCCGTCGGGCACAATCGGCGCCATGCGGTGGACCGAGCTGTTCGACGACCTGGAGGCCCAGCTGGCTGCTCAGGAGGCGGCCGAGCTCCTGGGGGAGGTTGCCGAGCACACCCGGGCCGCGACAGGTCAGGTGCTGCTCCGCGACAGGCTCCTGGCCGATCTGGGGCGAAGGATCCACCTGACGCTGCGCGGTGGTGAGGTCCTGGACGGCGCGCTGAGCGAGCTCGCCCGGGACTGGTTTGTGGTGCAGGAGCAACTGCCCGCGCAGGGACGGGAGGTGCTGGTGGTCACCGCCAGCGTCGTCTCGGTGCGGGGACTCTCCGGCCGGTCTGATCAGGGCCGGCGCAGTCGGGTCCAGCGCTCGCTCGATCTGCGGCACGCCCTGCGCGCGTTGAGCCGAGACCGTGCCGTGGTGCGGGTCCGCGACGTCGAGGGCGGTGTCACGGTCGGGACGATCGACCGGGTGGGCGCTGATCACCTGGACCTCAGTGCCCATCCCGACGACCTGCCACGGCGCAGCCGCGACGTGCACTCGGTGGTCACGATCCCCTATGCAGCCCTGGCCTGCGTCACCCGGTCGTGATCAGCCCGTCGTGATCAGCCCGTCAGGTCAGCCCGCCTGATCGGGTCCTCCGGAAGCGGCCAGGGCGTGCCTCCGGCGCTACTCCTCGTCGAGGTCAGCGTCGGCCCCCTCGACCTCGTCGGCCATCCGAGAGATTGTTTCGCGGGTCTGCGCATACATCCGCTCGATGTAGTCCTCGAGCATGCTCGTCTCGATCCGCCAGATGCCGCGACCGCCGATCTTGACCGCCGGCAGGGTGCCGCTGCGGACCAGCGCCTTGGCCTGGGCCATGGTGATGTTGAGGGTCTCGGCGACGTCGGCCAGGGTGAGGAACCGTTTTTCCAACGGGCTAGCTCCGTCCGATCTGCGGGGACGCCGGGGGTGGCGAACCTTGACGGGGATTTTACTCGCTCGGGATGGCACTGGGTTCCGGCCTGTGGACAAGATGATCGCGCCGTGTCGCGCGCCGCTACCGTGGCGCTCTGGTGCGACGCAGGCCAGCGTGTCCGGACCCGGGCGCGGGTGCATCAGGAAACGGGAGGGACCAGGTGGCTCGGGGAACGACAGGACAGGGTCAGGACGACGTTCCGATCGCGCGCCGGCTGCGCAGGCCCGGTTGGCGAGATACCCGCCTGCTGGTGGGTCTGCTGCTGGTGGTGCTGTCGGTCGCCGGGGGCGTGCGCGTCATCTCCTCCCTGGACGAGTCGACCCCCGTGTATGCCGCTGCTCGGGTGATCCTGCCCGGCCAGGAGGTCGCCGCCCAGGACGTCGTCGCGGTGCGGGTGCGGATGCAGGAGCCGATCTCTCACTATGTCGACGCCACCCAGACCCTGGCGCCAGGGACGGTGGCCCTGCGGCAGGTGCAGGTCGGTGAGCTGGTGCCTGCGAGCTCCCTCGGCTCGGCCAGCGAGGCTCTCGACAAGACGGTGAGCGTGCCCATCGATCCGGCCGCGGCACAGAGCCTGTCCACCGGCACCGTCGTAGACGTCTGGGTGAGCCGTCGCGATCCTGAGGGTGTCGGCACCGCCTACCTGGATCCAGAGCTCCTGCTCGGACAGGCCGTCGTGGCCCGCACGCCCACCGGTTCGAACAGCCTGGGGATGGGCATCGGCCGCGCCGCGGTCCAGATCATCGTCCCGGCCGACCGGGTTGGGGCGGTGATCTCCAGCGTCGACCAGGAGGCCAAGGTCACCCTGGTGCCCTCCCCGGCAGCGGCGGAGTCGTCCTCGTGAGCCTGCCTCTGCTCACGGCCGTCACCCCGCAGTACGAGGCGCAGCTGACCAGCAAGCTCGGCAGCAGCAGCGTGGTCCATGTCGTGCGGCGGTGTGCCGACCTGGCTGAGCTGCTCGGTGCCTCCGCCGCCGGTGTGGGACGTGTCGCCGTGGTCTCCGCCGACCTGCGAGGACTCGACCGTGGCGCGGTGCAGGACCTGATCGACCGGGATGTCCTCGTGCTGGGAGTGCACCGACCCGATGACGAGGCAGACGAGCGCATGCTGCGGCGCTGGGGCGTGCGTGTGGTGCTGCCTGCCGACGCCGCGCAGCCAGAGCTCGACGCAGGTCTGCTCGCACTGATCAGCACCGACCCCACAGGGAGCGCGCCCCACGGCGCCGAAGTTGATCACGCGGGGGCCGGCGACCCCGTCCAGGGTGCCGGAACGACGGAGCGTGCGCGACACTCCCCGAGCGAGCAGGAGGGGCTGAGTCAGGCTCGGGGTCGTTTCCCGACCGAGGACGTCGGCGAGAAGGCCCCCGGCGACACGGGGGCCGGCGGACACGGGTTCGGCCACGACCGGACGGGCGACGGCCTCCCGGGGGATGGGCAGACTGGCGTTCCCGGCCAGGGCGGCGCGGACCGTCCACATGACCAGGGGCAGGTTGTGGTCGTGTGGGGCCCGGTGGGTTCCCCGGGACGCACGACCGTCGCAGTCAACCTGGCTGCCGAGGCTGCTGAGCCGGCGGATCCGGTGATGCTGGTCGACCTGGACACCTACGGTGCGGCCGTCGCACAGGTGCTCGCGGTGCTGGATGAGGCCCCTGGGGTGGCAGCTGCGGCCCGGGCTGCGGACAAGGGCACTCTCGACCGCTCGACCTTGACCGGATGTGCCCCGGAGGTGTCCCCGGGGCTGCGGGTGCTGACCGGGATGCCGCGTCCCGACCGGTGGACCGAGCTGCGTGAACATGCCCTCCAGGACGTGCTCGCGCAGTGTGCCGCCACGGTGACCCTGACGGTCGTTGACATCGGGTTCTGCCTGGAGGCGGACGAGGAGCTCAGCTTTGACACCACGGCGCCCCGCCGCAACGGTGCGGCGCTCGCCGCGCTCGAGGTGGCCGACCAGGTCGTGGTCGTGGGCTCGGCCGACCCGGTCGCGCTGCAACGGCTGGTGCGCGGCCTCGACCAGCTCGCGGCAGTGACCTCGGCCCCCACCACCGTCGTGGTCAACAGGCTGCGGCCCGGGGCCGTGGGCAAGGATCCGGGCCGTCGGGTCAGGGAGGCGCTGCGGCGGTTCGCCAACGTCGACGACGTGGTGCTCGTGGACGAGGACCAGGTGGGGCTGGACGCCGCCGTCCTGGCCGGTCGCACCCTGCGTGAGGCCAGACCGGGCAGCCCCGCCCGGACGGGGCTGCGCGAGCTGGCGGGACGCGTCACCGGCCGGGAGCTGGCACCCCGACGGGGAAGAGGCCGACAGCGCCGCACCGCTGATGTCTGACACGATGGGGACGTGTTAGATCGCCTCACGTCCGTCGACGCCTCCTTCCTCTATCTGGAGGGTCCAGTCACCGCCATGCACGTCGGCTCGGTGCTCGTCTTCGAGACTCCGGAGGAGGGGTTTGATTACGAGACCCTGCTGGATCTCGTGGCAAACCGGATCGCCTATGTGCACCGTTACCGCCAGCGGGTGCGCCAGGTTCCCGCCGGGCTGGGTGGTCCGGTGTGGGTGGACGACACGGACTTCGATCTCACCTACCACGTGCGCCGGTCAGGCCTGCCCCGTCCGGGGACGCGGGAGCAGCTCGCCGAGTTCGTGGCACGCATCCAATCCCGCCTCCTCGACCGGGACCGTCCCCTGTGGGAGGTCTATCTCGTGGAGGGCATGGAGGACAACGAGTTCGCCCTGGTCACCAAGACCCACCAGGCCATGGTTGATGGTGTGCACGGACTGGACATGGGCCAGGTGATCCTCGACGAGGCCCCGACCGACGTGGTGGCCATCGCCCAGACGTGGAGCCCCTCGCCGGCACCGAGCGACGTCGAGCTGCTGACCCGCTCGGCCCTCAGCACGGTCACCTCCCCGCGGCGGCTGTGGGAGGGAGTGCGTGGCGGCATCACAGATCTGCGGCACACGGGGGCCCGGGTCGCCGAGGTCGGCAAGCAGGCGGGGACGGCCCTGGTCCGCACCGCCGCGAGTCCCGCGCCGCCCACCCCGTTGAACACCACCGTCGGCTCGGCGCGGCGCATGCAGCTGATCGACCTCGACCTGGAGGACTTCCGCGCCGTGCGCCGCCGCCGGTTCGGGGCCGGCGACCTGGGTCACGTCACCGTCAACGACGTCGTGCTCGCCACCCTGACCGGTGCCCTGCGCGAGTGGTTGATGACCCGGGGCGAGCCGATCAGCACCTCGAGCACAGTCCGGGCGATGGTCCCCCTCTCGGTCGAGGACGCTGAGAGCGAGTCCCACGTCGGAGGTCAGGTCGTGGCGGCGTTCGTCGACCTGCCCATCGGGGAGCCGAGTGCGGCCATGCGGCTCCAGCAGGTCAGTTACCGGATGGCCAAGCAGCTGAGCGACGGCCGGGCCATCGGTGCCGTGGGGATCGCCGGCCTGGCCGGTTTTGCCGCCCCCACCCTGCACTCGATGGCTGCGCGGGCAGCGAGCGCCATGTCCCGTCGCGTGTTCAACCTGATCATCAGCAATGTCCCTGGGCCACAGGAGGCGAGGTATGCCGGACCCGCCCGTCTGCTGGCCAGCTATCCGGTGATCCCCCTCGCCCAGGGGCAGGCCCTGGCGGTCGGGCTCACGTCCTATGACGGCAGGGTCTATCTGGGGCTCAACGCCGACCGTGACGCCATGCCTGACCTCTCGGTCCTCGCCGAGTGCATCGACTCCGCGCTGGCCGAGCTGGTCGCGACCGACGCCTGAGACCCACGCCCGAACGGAGAGACGATGTCTGCGATTGCCCCACAGCGCCGGTGCTACCTGCCGCTGACCACCGACCAGGCGCAGGAACTGCACGAGCACGGTGCTCTGTCCGGAGACCTCGTCGCCTTCCTGGTCACCGAGTCGGTGCGCCGCTCGGACCCCGAGGGCGACGAGGAGGTCTGGGAGTGGGCCGCGCTGCAGGACGCCGCCGGCTACTGCCGCGACCACGATCTGTCGGTCCTCGTCGCAGCTGCCGACGTCGCCCAGGACACGATCGACGCGACGTCGCCCCAGGGCTCCCGGGTGATCGTGCACGGCCCGGTCACCCTGCCGCGGATTGCCTCACTGCACCTGGGGGACGACGTGGTGGGTGATGGCTCACCTGTTGCCGACGACGAGGTGATCGAGCTGTCCTGGTATGACGCCACCGAGTTGGCCGAAGTGCGCTCCTTGCTGTGATCATGGACTGAGTAGGACACGAGGTCGCCCCGACTGACTGGAGGAAGACGATGGATGCCGTGACGAGCGTTCCCGAGCCGATCAACGAGCCCGTGAAGGACTACGCCCCGGGGAGTCCCGAGCGGGCCGAATTGGAGGTGGCGCTCGCTGAGATGGCGGCGAACCCTGTCGACCTGCCCCACGTTATCGGCGGTGAGCGTGTGACCGGTGCCGGTGAGGCGATCGACGTGGTGCAACCACACGCCCATGCTGAGGTGCTGGGGACCCTGCGCAACGCGCAGACTGCCGACGCGGTCGCAGCCATCGAGGCGGCGGGTCGGGCGGCCCCGGAGTGGGCCGCCATGGACTTCGACGACCGGGCTGCGATCCTGCTGCGCGCGGCCGAGCTGCTGGCGGGCCCGTGGCGGGCCAGGCTCAACGCGGCCACCATGCTCGGGCAGTCCAAGACCTCCTATCAGGCGGAGATCGACTCGGCCTGCGAGCTCATCGACTTCTGGCGCTTCAACGTCCACTTCGGCCGCCAGATCCTCGCCGATCAGCCGATCCGCAATGCACCCGGGGTGTGGAACCGCACGGACCAGCGTCCGCTCGAGGGATTCGTGTATGCCGTCACGCCCTTCAACTTCACGGCGATCTCCGGCAACCTGCCGACCGCACCGGCGCTGATGGGCAACACCGTGCTGTGGAAGCCGGCGACCACCCAGCAGCGCGCGGCCACGGTCGTGCTGGAGGTGCTCGAGGAGGCGGGGCTGCCGCCGGGGGTCATCAACATGGTCACCGGTCACGGCGTCGAGGTCTCCGACGTCGCTCTGGGGCACCGTGACCTGGCAGGCATCCACTTCACGGGGTCGACCCGCGTCTTCCAGATGCTGTGGGGACAGGTCGGTGCCAACATCGCCGACTACCGCTCCTACCCCCGCATCGTCGGAGAGACCGGCGGCAAGGACTTCGTGGTGGCTCACCTCTCGGCGGATGTCGACGTGCTGCGCACCGCTCTGGTGCGGGGCGCCTTCGAGTACCAGGGGCAGAAGTGCTCGGCGGCCTCGCGCGCCTACATCCCTGCCTCGCTGTGGGCGGAGCTGAAGGACGACCTGGTCTCGATCACCGAGTCCCTGCCGGTGGGTGACGTCCGGGACTTCGGCACCTTCATGGGTGCCGTGATCGACGATCGCGCCTTCGCCAAGCACAAGGACGTCCTCGACCGGGCCAAGACCGACGACGCGGTCACCGTCATCGCCGGCGGCACCTATGACGACTCCGTGGGCTACTTCGTGCGTCCCACGATCCTGGAGGTCACCGACCCGACCCACGAGACGTTCACGACGGAGTACTTCGGGCCGATCCTGTCCGTCCACGTCTATCCCGACGACGGCTTCGAGGACATGCTCACCCAGATGGAGTCCGTCGCGGACTACGCCCTGACCGGCGCCATCATTGCCCGCGACCGAGCCGCGGTCGCGCTGGCGACGCAGCGCCTGCGGTTCGCCGCGGGCAACTTCTATATCAACGACAAGCCGACCGGCGCGGTCGTGGGGCAGCAGCCGTTCGGTGGAGCGCGTGCCTCCGGGACCAATGACAAGGCGGGGTCGCTGCAGAATCTCCTGCGCTGGACCAGCGCGCGGTCGATCAAGGAGACCTTCGTGGCGCCGACCGAGTGGCGCTACCCGCACATGGGCTGACCGCCCGGGTCACGACCTGCCGGCGCCCCTGGTCGCCGTCAGGTGCGGTCCTGCTCGAACCACTCCCGGGAGAGCCTGCCCTCCAGGCGTAGCCCGCTGCCGAGCACCGGAGCCACCGCCTGCTCGATCTTGGAGCCGAGAAAGGGCACGTTGGCCTTGAGCTCACCCTCGACGGTGTGCTCGGTGCCAGCGCCTCCTGGTGCCAGCACGACACTGCCGGTCAGGCTGACCGGGGTGCGTGGAATCTCCAGGTGCAGGGACGCCGAGTGGCCCCCGTCCTCGTCCGGGGTCAGCGCCCACACCTGAGTCTCCACGACGTCCACGGCCTCGCCGACGAACTTCTTGGCGAAGTCCGGGAAGCCGTCGGTCGGCAGGCGTCGCCGGGTGACGATCGTGCGGGCGTCATCCTCAACCTCGATGGCGACCTCGTGCTCCAGCGCGCCGCTGCGCACGCACCGCAACTCCTGGTAGTCGGGGGAGCAGATCATCTCGAAGATCTGTTGCGGGGTGGCGCTGTGCTCAATCGTCTCGTGGATCCTCATGGGGCAACTTTAGGTGTCAGAGAGTCCAACTGGGCTGCGGCGCGACGTAGCCCTCGCCGCAGATGCTGCTGAGCTGTAGTGCTGCTCTGATCACCCAGGTCCTGCACCAGACGCTGCAGGCTGTCCGCGATGGTCCGCAGGCAGTCGGCGACCGGTCCTGCGAGAGCCTGCTCCGGACGGCCGTCGAGGAGGTGAGCGGTGCGGTGGCAGCGGGTGGCGAGCGCTGAGCAGGATGCGGCATCGACCTCGGTGCTCTCGGCGCGAGCGATAGGTGGGGCTCCGTATGGGGCCTCGTCTGGTGCCGCGGTCCGAGGGGGAGCGCCGCGGGACAGGGTCTGCCGCCCTGCCACCACGTCCACGATAGCGTCCGTGCACCGGTCGAGGAGCCTCGACACCAGGGCCTCGTCGGCGGGGTCACCCAACGACACCTCGAGCACACTGAGCTGCTCGGCGAGGCCGAGCAGGTGCAGGTCGTCTGGGGTCGACATGGCGCCACCCTACGGTCGCCCGGTGACACCGCCCCGGGACTGTCCACCGGGCCGTCGTGCCCGGCTGCTGTCCACCGGGCGGTGGAGTCCGCGCCGGGCGCCGGATCTTTCCTTCGGAGAGTGACGTTTCGCTCACTGGCCCGACCTGCCAGGAGCCGTCCGCAACGATAGAGTCGGTGCGGCGCACAGCGAGGTGCGCCGCCGCGGCCCGCGCTGACAGGAGAAGTGCCTGACATGTCGTCCGACGACACGTTGCTGGATCGGTTCTACCGACACGTTGCCCACACCGACCTCATGGAGCGGGACCCCGCGATCCGCGAGGCCGTCGCCGGTCAGGTGGCCGGTCTCTCCCGAGGGCGTGAGCCCGGGGAGGCCGCGGTCCGGGTGTTCAACCCCTCGCGGGCCGAGGACGGCTGGACCTCCCGGCATACCGTCGTCCAGGTCGTGACGGACAACATGCCCTTCCTGGTGGACTCGGTCCTGGGGGAGCTCAACCAGCGCAACCTGTCCGTCCACCTGCTGGCCCATCCCCAGATGGTGGTCCGGCGCACCGACTCCGGCGTGGCCGTGGTCGACGCGGACGCCACCAGCGCCGGCTCGGAGGACGTCGTCGAGTCCTGGATGCACCTGGAGATCGACCGGTTGCACCGGGAGGCCTCGCGGGAGGAGCTGCAGGAGCGTCTGCTCTCGGTCCTCGCCGACGTCCGACGGGCCTGCCAGGACTGGCAGGCCATGCGGGAGAAGGCACGCGAGATCATTGACGAGCTCCGCACCGGGGTGCCGGACACGGTCGACCCGGAGACGGTGGAGCCGACCATCGAGTTCCTGACCTGGTTGGAGGACGCCCACTTCACCTTCCTCGGCTACCGCGAGTACGAACTCGTCGTGGACGACGGGGTCGAGGCGCTGCAGTCCGTCCCCGAGACCGGCCTGGGCATCCTGCGTGGGCGACCGGGGGAGGAGGGCCGGATCAGCCGGCTGCGTCCGGAAGCCGTCGCGACGGCCCGCGATCCGCGTCTGCTGACCATCACCAAGGCCAACTCGCGGGCCACGGTGCACCGGCCGGTCTATCTGGACTACGTCGGGGTGCGCACCTTCGGTGAGGACGGTGCGGTCATCGCCGAGCGACGCTTCCTCGGACTGTTCACCCAGAGTGCGTATGCCGAGTCCGTCACGAGACTGCCGGTCATCAGCAGGAAGGTCGAGGCGATCCTGGAGCGCAGCGGCTTCCCCGCCGACAGCCACTCGGGCAAGGACCTGATGGGGGTGCTGGAGAACTATCCGCGCGACGAGCTGTTCCAGGCCGACATCGACCTGCTCCAGGCCAGTGCCAACGAGGTGCTGCACGTGCAGGAGCGGCGCGCCTCCCGGATCCTGGTCCGCAAGGACGAGTTCGGGCGGTTCGTCTCGGTCCTGGTGCTGATGCCCAAGGACCGGTTCAACACCTCGGTGCGGATGCGCATCCAGGGGCTGCTGCAGGACGCCTACGGGGCCGCCACGGTGGACTTCACCACCAAGATCGGCGAGGCCGCGCTCGCGCAGGTCCACTATGTCCTGCGGATGCCCCCTGGGGGCAATATCCCCGAGGTCGACACCACCGAGCTCGAGGCACAGGTCCAGGATGCGATGCGCACCTGGGAGGAGAAGCTCACCGACGTTGTGCAGGAGCACGAGGAGGACGAGACCGTCGGTGACACCGCGGCGACCTTCTCTGCGGCCTTCCCCGAGGGTTACAAGGAGGACTTCGGGCCGGCGACCGGCTATGCCGACCTGGCCCAGATCCGTGCTGTGGCAGCCGATCCCAAGCAGGGGATGCGTCTGCACCTGTATGCCGATGACGGCGCCCCCGAGGGGGAGCGCCGGCTCAAGCTCTATCGCCGTGACGCGATGACGCTCACCGACGCGATGCCGATCTTCAGTCACCTGGGTGTCGAGGTCACCGACGAGCGGCCCTATCTCGTCGAGGAGGAGGACGACGACATCGCGATGCGGATCTATGACTTCGGACTGCGGGCCAAGGACCCCGCTGTCTGGCAGTCCGACGACAACCGCACCGCAGAGGAGGTCGCCGCAGACTTCGAGGAGGCGTTCGCGGTTGCCTGGAGCCGGCAGGGTGAGAGCGACAGCCTGAACTCCCTGGTGCTGGACGCCGACCTGTCGTGGCGTTCCGTGGTCATCCTGCGCACCCTGGTGCGCTACCTGCGTCAGGTGGGCTCGTTCAGCCTCGACTATCTTGAGGAGGCGCTGGTCACTAACCCACACATCGCCCGGATGCTGGTGGAGCACTTCACGGTCAGGTTCGATCCCGACACCGACGCCGATGCCGCCACCCGGGACGAGGGGGCGGCCGAGGTGATCGCCCGCATCCACGAGGCCCTCAACGAGGTGGCCAGCCTCGACCAGGACAGGATCATCCGCTCCCTGGTGTCCGTGGTCGAGGGCACGCTCCGGACCAACTTCTACCAGTTGGACGAGGACGGCAGAGCCAAGCCGCACGTCTCGCTCAAGCTCAGCCCCCGCGACATCGAGGGACTGCCCGAGCCCCGCCCGGCCTACGAGGTCTGGGTCTACGCACCCCGTGCCGAGGGGGTCCACCTGCGCTTCGGGCCGGTCGCCCGCGGTGGGTTGCGCTGGAGTGACCGACGGGAGGACTTCCGCACCGAGGTCCTTGGCCTGGTCAAGGCACAGATGGTCAAGAACGCCGTGATCGTGCCGACCGGTTCCAAGGGTGGCTTCGTGGCCAAGCAGCTGCCGGACCCCAGCGACCGGGAGGCCTGGCTCAACGAGGGCATCGGCTGCTACCGGATCTTCATCAAGGGTCTGCTGGACGTCACGGACAACCGGGTCGGCAACGACATCGTGCCGCCGGAGCGCGTCGTGCGCCGGGACGGCGACGACAGCTATCTCGTGGTCGCGGCCGACAAGGGCACGGCCAAGTTCAGTGACATCGCCAACGGGGTCTCCCGGGACTACGGATTCTGGCTGGACGACGCTTTCGCCTCCGGTGGCTCTGCCGGCTATGACCACAAGGGGATGGGCATCACGGCCCGCGGCGCGTGGGAGTCGGTCAAGCGCCACTTCCGCGAGCTCGGACACGACACGCAGAGCGAGGACTTCACCGCGGTCGGCATCGGTGACATGAGCGGTGACGTCTTCGGCAACGGCATGCTGCTCTCCGAGCACATCCGGCTGGTCGCCGCGTTCGACCACCGGCACGTCTTCCTGGACCCCAGCCCCGACGCCGCCACCTCCTTCGCCGAGCGGCAGCGGTTGTTCGACCTGCCGGGGTCGAGCTGGGCGGACTACGACTCCTCCCTGATCAGTGCCGGCGGTGGGGTCCACCCGCGGTCTGCCAAGTCGATCGAGATCTCACCCGAGGTGCGTGAGGTCCTGGGGCTCGAGGAGGGCGTGACCTCCATGGCCCCCAACGAGTTGCTCCGCGCCGTGCTCAAGGCGCCGGTGGACCTGCTGTGGAATGGTGGCATCGGCACCTATGTGAAGTCCGCGGAGGAGAGCGACAGCGACATCGGCGACCGGGCCAACGACGCCATCCGGATCAACGGTGGCGAGCTGCGGGTCAAGGTGGTGGGCGAGGGCGGCAACCTCGGCTTCAGCCAGCGCGGGCGCATCGAGGCTGCCCGGTCCGGCATCCACATCAACACCGACGCGATCGACAACTCTGCCGGAGTGGACACCTCTGACCATGAGGTGAACATCAAGATCGCCCTCGCGCCCGCTGTCGCTGAGGGGGAGATGACGCTCGAGGAGCGTGACGAGCTCCTGGCCTCGATGACCGATGAGGTTGCGCGCCGGGTGCTGCGCACCAACTATGAGCAGAACGTCCTGATCGGCAACGCCCGCGACCAGGGCGGGGTGATGGCAGCGGTCCACCGCAGGCTGATCTCCCACCTGGGTGAGCACGCGGGGTTGGACCGTGAGCTGGAGTTTCTGCCCAGCGACCGGGCGATGGTCGCTCTGGAGGAGGAGGGCCGCGGCCTGACCTCACCGGCTTTCGCGGTCCTGGTGGCCTACTCCAAGCTGGAGCTGAAGGAGCAGCTGAACGAGTCCGAACTACCCGATAACCCGTTCTTCGAGTCCTCGTTGACCGGCTACTTCCCGGGGCCCCTGCAGGAGCGGGTGCCCGAGCGTCTGGTCGAGCACCCGCTCCGCCGCCAGATCATCGTCAACGGTCTGGCCAACGACATGGTCAACCGCGGAGGCATCACCTTCGCCTTCCGGTGCATCGAGGAGACCGGGGCAACCATCCCGCAGATCGCCCGCGCCTTCGTGGTGTGCCGGGAGGTTTTCGACATGGCCGGCTTCATGGCCCAGGTCGAGGCGCTCGACAACACCGTCGCCACGCGCCTGCAGACCGATCTCTACCTTGAGTTCCGGCGGCTGATGGACCGCAGCGTGCGCTGGTTCCTCAACAACCAGTCCCTCACCGGGAGCATCGAGGAGGAGATCGAGCGGTTCCGCGAGCCGGTCGCGGCCCTGCGACCGGAGCTGAGCGGGCTGCTGCGGGCCGGCGAGCGGGAACGCTTCGACGGACAGGCACAGCGGGCGCAGGAGGGTGGCGTGCCCCAGGACCTGGCCGTCACCTATGCCGGTCTGCTGGACTCCTTCTCCGTGCTGGACATCGTCGAGATCGCGGAGGAGACCAACCGTCCGGTCGAGGAGACGGCAGCCCTCTACTTCGCCGTGTCCGAACGCTTCCGGATCGACAACCTACTCAACCGGATCGCCGAGCTGCCTCGCCAGGACCGGTGGGACTCCCTGGCGCGCGGCGCGATGCGCGACGACATGTATGGCGTGCTGAAGGCTCTGACCCGCACCGTCCTCGCCAGCAGCGAGGCGTCGGAGGCCCGAGGCCGGGACCAGCTGGAGGGCTGGGCGGAGGCCAACGCCGAGTCGCTCACCAGGGTCAGCCAGGTGCTACGCAACGTCGACCGGTTGGACTCCCCGGGGATGGGCCCACTGTCCGTGGCGCTGCGAGCGCTGCGCGGCCTGGTGCGTCAGGGCGCCAACGCCTGACCGCCAGCGTGAAGGACTCGGGTGCAGCACCTGGGGTGGCGTCGCGTTAGTCTGCGGACGTGCCGACGCTTCGTGATGCCCTGGGTCAGGCGTCCCTGCCGCGCGCCGACGCTGACTGGCTGCACCGTCTGGTCAGCGACTGGCAGATGGTGGCAGACCTGTCCTTCTCGGACCTGACCCTCTGGGTGCTCTCGGAGGCCAGGGCCGACGACTGGGTGCTGGTGGCGCATGCCCGGCCCACCACCGGCCCCAACTTCTACCACGACGACGTCGTCGGACTTGCCCCTGACGCGGTGCGTCGGAGCATTCTGGATCAGGTGCGCCAGAGTGGACGTTCGGTCGAACCGCCCCAGGCGGGCTCGGTGCGCGAGCAGTACGTTCCGGTGGTCCGGGCGGGCCGGACCGTGGCAGTCCTGGTCCGGCATACCGACCTGCACAGCATGCGTCAGCAGGGCGGACTGGAGGTCAACTATCTGCAGCTGGCCCAGATGCTGCTGCGGATGGTCGGGCAGGGCAGCTTCCCCAGCGAGTTGGCACCCACCGGGATCGGGCGAGGCACCCCGCGCGTCGGTGACGGGGTGCTGCGGTTGGATGCGGAGGGGCACATCGACTATGCCAGCCCCAATGCGATCTCGGCGCTGCGGCGGCTGGGCTACACGGCCCAGGTCGCCGGCACCTATCTCTCCGAGATCGTCACCAGCCGGCTCCCAACGGGGGGGACCGTCGACGAGATGATGCCGCTGGTGCTGACCGGCCGTGCGCCCTGGGGCACCGAGATCGAGACCTCACGGATCAACCTGACGATGCGCGCCGTGCCGCTACTCGACCACGGCACTCGCTATGGCGCGATGATCCTGCTGCGGGACGTCAGTGAACTGCGCCGCCGGGAGCGGGAACTGCTCACCAAGGACGCCACGATCCGGGAGATCCACCATCGGGTGAAGAACAACCTGCAGACGGTCTCGGCGCTGTTGCGCCTGCAGTCCCGCCGTCTGTCCGACCAAGGGGCGCAGGCCGCGCTGCGGGAGGCCGGACGACGCATCTCAACGGTTGCCCTGGTGCACGACATCCTCAGCCACGGGTTCGACGAGACCGTGCTCTTCGACGAGATCGCCGTGCGGATCGCCCGGGCCACCGTGGAGGTGGCCTCCCAGGGCGACGCGCGCGTGGTGGCAGAGCACCGCGGGTCCTTCGGACGGATCCGCGCGGAGGACGCCACCCCGCTGGCGATGATCCTGGCCGAGCTGGTGCACAACGCCGTGGAGCACGCCTTCGACACCGGCACCCCCACCCAGGACGGCACCCCCGCCGGCGCGGTCGTCGTGGAGGCCCACCGGGGGGAAGGAGTCCGCCGTGACCAGGAGACGCCGGAGCCCGGCGGCATGCTCACCGTGACTGTCACCGACAACGGGTGCGGGCTGCCGGATGACCACCAGCCCGGCACCGGGCTCGGCATGCAGATCGTCCAGGCGTTGATCAGCGACCTGCGGGGTGAGATCACCTGGGAAAAGCAGGAACCGCACGGAACCGTCGTCCGGTTCGTCGTGCGGCTCCGCGGTCTGTCTGCAGAGGGCTGACGGTGCGGTCAGCCAGCTCTGCGGGCGCGCGCCTTGCGGCGCTTCAGGGCTCGTCGCTCGTCCTCTGAGAGTCCGCCCCAGACACCGGCGTCCTGGCCGGTCTCAAGAGCCCACTTCAGGCACGTGTCCATGACGGGGCAGCGTCGGCAGACGGCCTTGGCCTCCTCGATCTGCTGCAGGGCGGGACCAGTGTTGCCGATCGGGAAGAACAGCTCTGGGTCCTCATCCAAGCAGGCAGCGCGATTGCGCCAATCCATCGATTACTCCTCGTTCTTCTCCCGGTTCGGACCCCATGAGGTCACCCGGGTGCTGACGGGTGACCCGCGTATCTGTCGCCCGATGACTGGTGTAGCGTGATCCCCAGTCAGACACACGTGAAGTCTGGGCCGGAGGAACACGCAACAGGGCACCTCATCGTGACCTGGTTGTTCTTGTTGTGCCAACAGACGGTTGCGCACAGCGTTCCTATCCTCACAGGTAGTTGAAGCCCGCACAAGAGTTTTCGTCTACTAACCTGCCCGAAAATCTGAGTGATGAGTCACAGGTGCCCCGTGGAATAGGGGCGGGGCAGGCTTTGCCTAAGGTGGGGGAGAGAGGGCATCAGCCCTGTCCACGTCGGCACAGCCGGCAGCCTGACTCTGGAGGAGAGCCCATGACCCTGGCCATCACCAATGCCCACGTCGTCCCGGTTGACGGAGAGCCGTTCGAGGGGACGATCGTCGTGGACAACGGCACGATCACGGCACTCGGGGCCGAGATCGAGGTCCCGGACGGTGCGGAGACCATCAACGCCGGTGGCCAGTGGGTGCTCCCGGGCCTGATCGACGCCCACGTCCACCTCGGGGTGTGGGAGGAGGGCGAGGGCTGGGCCGGCCAGGACACCAACGAGATGACCGATCCCGTCATGGCAGCCGCTCGGGCACTGGACGGCATCAACCCGCGCGAGCAGGGCTTCGACGACGCCCTCGCAGGCGGCATCACCTCCGTCAACGTCAACCCCGGCTCGGGCAACCCGATCGGCGGGCTCACCGTCGCTCTGAAGACCTACGGCCGCTATGTCGATGAGATGGTGCTGCGCAGCCCCTCCGGTCTCAAGGCCGCCCTCGGCGAGAACCCCAAGCGTGTCTACGGCGACCAGAAGAAGACCCCCTCCACCCGGCTCGGCGTCGCGCTGATCCTGCGCAAGGCCTTCACCGAGGCCCGCAACTACCTCGAGAAGACCGCCAAGACCACCGCCGAGGGCGAGTATGCCGAGGGGCACCTGGTCAACCAGGCCCTCGTCCAGGTCCTCAACCGCGAGATCCCGTGGCGTCAGCACTGCCACCGGGCCGACGACATCGCCACAGCCATCCGGATCGCCGAGGAGTTCGGCTACGAGCTCGTTCTCGACCATGGCACCGAGAGCTACCTGATCGCCGACCTGATTGCGGAGAAGGGGATCCCGGTGCTCTATGGCCCCCTCATCGTCAGCCGCTCCAAGGTCGAGGTGCGGGAGCGCACCCCGGCGGCGCCCGGCATCCTCGACCGGGCTGGAGTCAAGGTCTCGATCATCACCGACCACCCCGTCGTCCCGATCGAGCACCTCATCACCCAGGTCGCGCTCGCGGTGCGCGAGGGGATGGACCGCGATGCCGCGCTGCGGTCCGTGACCATCAACCCGGCCGAGGTGATGGGGGTGGCCGACCGGGTGGGGTCGCTGGCGGTCGGTAAGGACGCCGACCTGGTGCTGTGGTCCGGCGACCCGATCGACCTGCAGTCCCGCGCCCTGCGGGTGTGGATCGAGGGCCGCGAGGTCTACAGCTATGACGAGCAGGAACGACGCGGCACCGTCCTGACCCGCTGACCTGTCGCTTTCGTCGAGGCGAAAGCGTCATGCGGTCCCGGTGTCGCGGAACCGTTGCTCGACGGCTGGTTCCGCAACACCGAGAACGCCTCAAGAGTCAGCGGAGAGCAGCTGCTCGAGCCACGTGCTGGCCGGACCGTTCGTGGTGCCGCTCAGTGGTGGTCGTCGGCCGCGTGGCCGGGGCGCACGAGCACGCAGTCTGGGCAGAGGCCGTGGCCCGGCAGGCGGTAGTAGAGGCAGCACCCGGTGCGCTTGAACTGCGTTGAGCCGGCCGCCGGGTTGGTCTCGGGGTCGGTCTCGGTGTCGGCCTCAGTGTCGGTCTCGGTGTCGGCCTCAGAGCTGGCCACTACCTCGACCGTGACGCTCTGGTAGGCGCCCCCGGCCGCCAACCACGGACGTTCGAGCAACTGGCGGGAGACGGCCTCCAGGTGGGACGCCCGCGTGGGCACCTTGCCGCCCAGGACCCGTGCGGCCGCCACGAGGCTGGATGCGGCATTGCTCACCAGGACGTTCGCCGACGTGCGCCCGTGCTCACGGCAGGCGTCGGTGACCGCTGCGACGGCGCCGTGGACGACGAGCTCCTCCACCGCTGCGACCGTCTCCGTGAGCCCGACCACGGACCGCCCCGCCCCGGGATCCTCGAGGGCCAGAGGGGAGGGGTTGCGGTGACTCGGGTCCACCCGCACCCGATCGGGCGTCAGGTCAGGCACCCAGCCGTGCAGCGCCACAGAGGCCAGGGCGATCGACCAGAAGCGGGACACGAGCCCGACCTGGGCCGCCGAGACGGCGGTCCTGGGGAGCACCTCAGCCAGTGGCAGTCCGGTGCCGGTGGCCAGGCCGACCCTGGTGGCGGCGAAACGTTCGGCCAGGTGGTCGGCGTCCAGGGCCGTGGTCAGGGGCAGCAGCCCCTCCGCGTCGACCTGGAACACGGCAAAGCCGCCGAGCTCGGTGAGCTCGGCGGCCCGCTGCGCGGGAGGCAGTGCGCCGCTCAGCCGTCGCCCGCCTGGTCCTGCGCGTCGAGGACGGCCCGCGCGGCTGCGAACCGTGCGATCGGCACCCGGAACGGCGAGCAGGACACGTAGTCCAGGCCGATCGACTCAAAGAAGGTGATCGAGGCGGGGTCGCCGCCGTGCTCACCACAGACACCCACCTTGAGGTCGGACTTCGTGCTGCGACCGCCCTCGGTGCCCAGGCGCACTAGACCGCCTACGCCGTCGATGTCGATCGAGGCGAACGGGTTGTCCGGCACGATGTCGTCATCGACATAGGGCGCCAGGAAGGAACCCTCGGCGTCGTCCCGGGAGATGCCGATGCCGGTCTGGGTGAGGTCGTTGGTGCCGAAGGAGAAGAAGTCGGCGTGCTCGGCGATCTGGTCGGCGACGACGGCCGCCCGCGGCAGCTCGATCATCGTGCCGACCGTGTAGTCGAACTGCTGGCCCGCTGCCTCAAACTCCTCAGCGAGGGTGTCCTCGATGAGCTCGCGGAGACGTCGCAGCTCCTCTGCGTAGGCGACCAGCGGCACCATGATCTCCACGATCGGCTCGCCGCCGCGCTCGCGGACCGCGAAGGCGGCGCGGGCGATGGCACGCACCTGCATCGTCGGGATCTCGGGGTAGAGCAGGGCCAGGCGGACGCCGCGGGTGCCGAGCATGGGGTTCATCTCGGTGAGCTTCTTGACCTGGGACAGCAGCAGCCGCGCCTCACGCAGCTCCGCGTCGGTGCCACCCTGCAGCTCTAGGCGCTGCACGGTCAGGGCCTGCTCGACCAGGTCGGGCAGGAACTCGTGCAGCGGCGGGTCGAGCAGTCGGATCGTCACCGGCAGGCCACTCATCGCCTCGAAGATTGCCTCGAAGTCGGCCTGCTGCATGGGCAGGATCTTCTCCAGAGCAGCTGCGCGGGACTCCTCGTCGTCGGCGAGGATCATCTCGCGGACGGCCGGGAGGCGGTCCTCGGCCATGAACATGTGCTCAGTGCGGCACAGGCCGATGCCCTGCGCGCCGAACTCGCGGGCTCGGGCTGCGTCCTCGCCGTTGTCAGCGTTGGCCCGGACGTCCATCCGGCGCACCTCGTCGGCCCAGCCGACCACAGCCGAGAAGTCCTCGTTGACCTGCGGCGGAACGAGCTCGAGCGCCCCGGCATACACCTCGCCGGTGGACCCGTCCAGGGTGATCGTGTCGCCCTCGTGGAGCACCGTGTCCCCGATGGTGACCTTCTTGGCGGCGGCGTCGATCTTGGCCGCCGACGCACCCGCCACGCAGGGCTTGCCCATGCCGCGGGCGACGACCGCCGCGTGGGAGGTCATGCCACCGTGTGCGGTGAGCACACCCTGGGCGGCGATGGTGCCGGCGATGTCGTCGGGAGTGGTCTCCCAGCGGACCAGGATGACCGCGTCTCCAGCCTTGCCGCGGGCCTCGGCCGTGTCGGAGTCGAAGACGATCTCACCGACGGCAGCGCCGGGGGAGGCGTTGAGGCCCTTGGTGATGGGGGTCTTTCCGTGGTCCGGATCGATGGCCGGGTGGAGCAGCTGGTCGAGCTGGCCGGCCTCGATGCGCCGCAGCGCCTGCTCCTTGGTGATGACGCCCTCCTCGACCAGGTCGCGAGCGACCTTGAAGGCTGCGGGGGCGGTGCGCTTGCCGTTGCGGGTCTGGAGGAGATAGAGGGTCCCCTCCTCCACGGTGAACTCGATGTCCTGCATGTCGCCGTAGTGGCCCTCAAGACGCTTCATCGTGTCGAGCAGTTGACCGTAGGCCTCGGGCAGCACGGACTCCATCTCCGCCAGCGGGCGCGGGGTGCGGATGCCGGCGACGACGTCCTCGCCCTGGGCGTTGACCAGGAACTCGCCATAGAGCTCCTGCGCGCCGGTGGACGGGTTGCGGGTGAAGCAGACGCCGGTCGCGGAGGTGTCGCCGCGGTTGCCGAAGACCATCTGCATGACATTGACGGCGGTGCCCAGGCTGTCGGAGATGCCGTGGGCCTTGCGGTAGATCCCGGCACGGGGGTTCATCCACGACCGGAAGACGGCGTCGATGGCGCGCTGCAGCTGCTCACGGGGCTCGGTCGGGAACTCGGCGCCCATGTGCTCGCGCGCCACGGACTTGAACTTCTCCACGAGTTCCTTGAGGTCCTCGACGGACAGGTCGGTGTCCTGCTCGACGCCGCGGGTGCGCTTCAGCGCGGTGAGCTCGTCCTCGAAGGCGTGGGCCGGGACACCCTCGACGACCTCGCCGTACATCTGGATGAAGCGCCGGTAGGAGTCCCAGGCGAAGCGCGGGTTGTCGGACTCGGCGCCGAGGGCCTCGACCGTCGAATCGCCGATCCCGAGGTTGAGGATGGTGTCCATCATGCCGGGCATGGAGACCACGGCACCGGAGCGGACCGAGACCAGCAGCGGGCGCTCCGCCGACCCCAGGGTCCGACCGGTGCGCTCCTCGAGGCGCTCCAACGCCTCCTGAGTCTCCGACCACAGGCTCGCCGGCCACTCCCCGCCGGTGTTCATCGAGTCGATGGAGGCCTGCGTGGTGATCGTGAAGCCGTCGGGCACCGGCACGCCGAGGCGCAACATCTCGGCGACGTTGGCTCCCTTCCCGCCGAGCAGCGCCTTCATCGACGCATCGCCATCGGCGAGGTCGTAGAGGTATCGGGTGGTCTGGGCGGCTGAACTCGACTCTGGGCTCATGTCAGGCCTCTCCTCGGTGACGTCGTGTGCTCAGGACGGCCCGCACCGTCCCCACGTGGGCAGACTACTGGCCGCTGCGATCCTCGGGCGAGGAAGGTCACGTGAGTTTGCCGACAGTCGGCACTGATGAGGTCTTGGTACGACTGGCAGACACGCTCGGATCTCGTGTGGTGCGACCGTTGGACCTAACTTCCGGTGGACCTAACTGCCGGTGGACCTAACTGCCAGTGGACCTAGCTGCCAGTGGCGGCCAGACGGCGCCGCTCGACGATCTCGATCACCCGGCCGGCAGCCTCCTCGAGCGCCAGCGCGGTCGTGTCGATGACCGGGCACCCCAGCCGGCGCTGGATGGAACTGACCTCGTCGAGCTCCTCATAGATGCGGATCAGCTCGGTGTAGCCGTCGCCCTGGCGACGGCTGCCCAGCGCGCGCACCCGCTTCTGGCGGATCTCCTTGAGCCGCTCCGGATCCAGGGTCAGGCCCACGATCTTCCACCGGTCCACCCGATAGAGCTCCTCCGGAGGATCGATGCCGCGCACCAGGGGGATGTTGGAGGTCCGGTAGCCCAGGTAGCCCAGGTACATCGCCAAGGGGGTCTTGCCCGAACGGGACACGCCGATGAGCACGATGTCGGCCTGTCTGAGGGGGTTGGTCAGGTGCCCGTCGTCGTTCGCGATGGCGAACTCCATGGCCTGGATCCGCTTGAAGTAGTCCTCCCCGACCCCCACCGGGCGGATGACCCGCTCGGGGGCCGCCCCGGTGGCCGACTGCAGGGCGGCCAGGGCCGGCTCGAGCAGGTCGGCATGGGCGATCGCCCGTTCAGCACACAACTGCGCGACCAGGGCTCGCAGCTCGTCGTCGACGACGGTGGAGAAGACGGCCATCCGGGTGTTCGCCGGGTCCAGGTGGCGGATGACGGCGCGCAGCCCCTCAGGCGAGGTGATCCGCGGGTGCCGGATGATCCGCAGGTCGTAGGCCGCATACTGCGCGGCGGCGGCGCGAGCCACCCGGGCGGCGGTGTCACCGGTCGAGTCGCCGATCACGTGCAGTTCCAGGGGAGTGCCACTCATGGACCCAGTATGTCGCCACCACCAGTCTTGGGGAGGTATGGGGAACGCTATCCGAGCTGCCACAGGCAACCAGCGGGGTGCAGGATCGGTCAGCGCTGACCGATCCTGCACCCCAACGAGGTTCGCGTCGGGCGGGCAGCGAAGGGGCGTCGAGTGCCTGCCGAGTCGCCCCGTGCCAGACTGCGGCCGTGCCAGGGAACGTCTCCGAGCCGCTGCCCGTGGTCGCCATCGTGGGGGCGACCGCCACGGGCAAGTCAGACCTGGGGGTGGCGCTGGCCCAACGGCTGGGCGGGGAGATCATCAACGCCGACGCTTCCCAGCTCTATCGCGGCATGGACATCGGCACCGCCAAGCTCACCTGCGGCGAGCGTGAGGGGATCACCCACCACCAGCTCGATGTGCTGGACGTCGTCGAGGAGGCGAGCGTCGCGGCATACCAGGTGGCGGCCCGGGCCGACCTCGCCGCGATCCGCGGACGCGGCCACCTGCCGATCATCGTGGGAGGGTCCGGTCTCTATGTCCGGGCGCTGCTGGACCGCCTCGAGATCCCACCGACGGATCCGCAGGTGCGGGCCCGGTGGGAGGCCGAGCTGGCGCATGCGGGGGTCGGGGCGCTGTATGCCCGCCTGCGTGCCACCGATCCGGAGGCGGCCGACCGGATCGAGCCGCGCAACGGCCGCCGGATCGTGCGGGCCCTGGAGGTCATCGAGCTGACCGGCCGACCGTTCAGCGCCACCCTGCCGCGGCGGGAGTATGCCGTCCCGAGCCTCCAACTCGGCCTGACCGCTGAGCGTGCCGTGCTCGACACCCGCATCTCCCGGCGTGTCGACCGCATGTGGGAGCAAGGGTTGGTGGCGGAGGTGCGCTCGCTGGAAGGTCAGGGTCTGCGGAGCGGACGCACGGCGTCGCGGGCCATCGGCTACGCACAGGTGCTGGCTCTCCTCGACGGTGAGGCCGACGAGGGAAGCGCCCGGGCCGACACCGTCGCCGCGACCCGACGCCTGGTGCGCCGGCAGGAGTCATGGTTCCGACCCGACCCGCGGATCACCTGGCTGCCGCACGACGCGGACGATCTGCTCGACCGGGCCGTGGGCGCGGTCCTCGCGCTGCAGTCCCACGAGCCTTAGAGCGTGGTCGGTCGACAGGGGGGTTAGAGTGCATTCGGCCAGGTCACCCGGCCACCGAGAACCGGCCACCAGCACTCGGCCGACCCGCGCCCAGGAAGAGAGACGTGTTCTTCAGAGCTCGCAGCGACAGCCTCTGAGTCGCCGCTGACACCCGCAGGCCCGCGCACCGATTGCGCCGGGCCGGTGTCGACGTGCTCTGTCCTTCCTAGCTCTCCCTGAGGTGACTCATGCCTTCGCGCACCCCTGACCCGTCCCACAACTCCGGCCCCGCCGCGCCATCCGGTCGACAGTCCGACAGGCCGCTCATCCTGTCCAACGCAATCGATGCGTCCGGTCGCACCGTCGCCGACCTGGCCACCGACTTCCTCGCCGTCGTGGTGCTCGGTGCCACCGCCGCCCAGATGGGGCTGCTCAACGCCCTCGGCACCCTGGCCTTCCTGGTCCTGGGCATCCCCATCGGGGTGCTGGTCGACCGCTCTCCGACCGTCCGCCTGCTCCTCGCGTCCGGACTGCTCCGGGCGGCCCTGCTGGGCAGCCTCGTCCTCGCCTGGGGGCTCGATGCCCTCACCCTGCTCCATCTGTATGCCGTCGCGACCCTCGCCGGGACCGCCGCCGTGGTCGTCGAGACGACCCAGACGGCGATCGCCCCCAGGGTGGTGGGTGCCGCCGGGGTGTCCCGACTCGTCTCCCGGATGCAGTCCGCAGAGTCTCTGATCTCCCTGGTGGTGCCCGCGCTCGCCGGTCTGCTCGTGGCCCTCGCCGGCGCCGGGACGACCCTGGCGGTGGCCGCCGCGCTCACCGCCCTGGCTGCCCTGGTGGTGCTGCGGTTGCGCGTAGGTGACACCGCCGAGGCGGCCCAGGAGGCGTCGGCGGCCCAGGAGGCGTCGGCCGTCCACGCGGAGGACCCGAGCAGTGCCCTGTCCCGGTTCTTCCGTGAGGCAGCGGTGGGGTGGTCGACCCTGCGTGAGCGCCGCACCCTGTGGCGGCTCACCCTCGGCTCGATGCTGGTCAACCTGGGCCTGGCCGTGCACTCCGCGGTGGAGGTCGTGCTCGTGCTGCGTGAGCTGGACCTCGGCCCGACGGTGCTCGGGCTGCTGGTCTCGGCCGGAGGCGTCGGTGGGCTGCTCGGGTCGCTGGTGGCGGTCCCGCTCGGTGACCGACTGGGGACGCCGCGGGCGCTGCGCGGCTGCGTCCTGCTCCTGGCTCCGGTCGCGGCGCTGACCCTGACCGCACTGCTGGACCAGGACCGGGCCACTACCTGGCTGCTGGCTGGATCCTTCCTCTGGGGAGTGGCGATCGTGGCCTACAACGTGCTGCTGTCCGGCATCGCCGCGGAGCTGACCCCGACCGACCTGATGGGCCGGGTGTCCGCGACCCGGCGCACGCTGACCATGGGCATCGTGCCGATCGGCGGGATCGTCGGCGGTCTGCTGGCCGACGAGGCGGGCATGATCGCCACCATCACGGCCTGGCTCGTCCTCAACGCGATCGCAGGGGTCGTGGTGGCGACGACCCCGTTCTCCCACGCGCACACCCGGACCGGGCCAGGGCGCTGAGCCAGGGCACACCCCGAGGGCGTGGCGGACCTGGACCCAATCCACCGGGGGCCGGGCGCCGTACAATCCGGCATGAGCGTCAGCACACCCCGCCCGAGCCTGAACACACCCCGCCCGAACACACCCCGCCCGAGCCAGCCCATCGGTCGCCGCCTCGCCGCTGCGGTCCTGACCCTCGGCATACTGCCGGCAGTGCTGTCCGGCTGCTCCGGTGGTGACGAGACGGACACACCGGAGATCACCGTCGAGGAGGGCGCCGCGCTGATCACCATCGTCGACTTCGACTATGAGACCACCGGCACGATCGAGCCCGGTGCCGAGGTGACCGTCCACAACGAGGACAACGTCGGCCACACCGTCACCTCGGACGAGGACGGGCTGTTCGACGTGGAGGTGGGGCCGGGCGAGACGGTGACTTTCACGGCCCCGGACGAGCCGGGGGAGTACTCCTACTACTGCATCCCGCACCCGTCGATGGTCTCGGTGCTGACGGTTGGGTGAGAGCGGTGGCCGAACGCGTCGTCCGGGGGCTGGTAGTGCTGGCGCTGCTCGTCGACGCGGGCGTCCATCTCGCTCTGGCCTCCGACATGCAGCTCGCGGCTCCCGGTGGCATCGGCGGGGGGTGGCTGTTCCGGATCCAGGCGGTCCTGGCGCTGCTCGCGGCGGGAAATCTGGCGCTGCGTCCCTCCCGGCTGGCCTACCTGGTGGCGGGAGCGGTGGCGCTGTCGGCCTTCGTGCCGGCCCTGCTCTACACCTATGCCGACGTGCCGGCGATCGGACCCGTCCCGGCGATGCATGACCCGTTCTGGTCCGCCCCCAAGATGATCAGTGCGCTCGCTGAGGGGCTCGGTGCGGCGGGGGCCATGGTGGGGATCGGACTGACGTCCCGTCCGGTCAGGGACGCGCCACCCGGATGAGCCGGAACCCGCCGCTGGTGGCCGGACGGTCCACCGCCAGGTCCGGGAACTCACTGGCCAGCCACTTCTGCAGCGAGTCGGCGCCGAGGTTCTTCTGCACCACCAACCAGGCCTGTCCGCTCGGCGCCAGTCGGGGCAGCCACGTGCGCATCATCTCGTGCAGGACGGCCTTGCCGACCCGGATCGGCGGGTTGGACCAGATCAGGTCGTATGCCGTGTCGCCGGGGACCTCATCCGGTGTCCCGGTGGCCACCGCGCACCCGAGGGCTGCTGCATTGCGGCGCACCAGGTCCAGCGCCCGCTGGTTGACGTCCACGGCGTGCACCGTGGCGTCGGGGGAGTGCAGGGCCAGGGTCAGGGCCAAGGGCCCCCAGCCGCAGCCGAGGTCCAGGAAGGTCCCCGTCGACGGGGGCGCCGGGGCGTGCCTGAGCAGCACGGCCGTGCCCTTGTCGATGCCGTCGGGAGAGAAGATCCCACCCGCGGTCTGCACGGTGACGGAGCGCCCGGCGAGCACGACGCGGCGCTCGCGCAGCTCGGAGGGCGAGGCGGGTTCGGCGGAGAAGTAGTGGTCCTGAGGCATCGCGGGAAGTCTAGACGGGACGAAATGAGTGGTCCCGGGCGTTGAACGGTGAGACCCTGAGGAGAATATGACGAACACTGAGATGAACCGCACCGCCGACGCCAGCACGGTCGACGACGCCAGCACCACCGAAACGTCCCACACTGACGCACGGCACACCCGCGAGGTGGAGGCCGACCGGGTCCGCCTGCTGGACCGGCGGGCTGATGCCCTGAACGCCGACCCGGGCGACCCGACATACGACGAGGGCCTGCAGGACTTTGACGGTGAGCAGTTCGACCGCGAGGAGCGCGAGGCGCTGCGCCGCGTGCCGGGCCTGTCCACCGAGCTCGAGGACGTCACCGAGGTCGAGTACCGCCAGCTGCGCCTCGAGCGGGTCGTGCTGGGCGGCATCTGGACCGAGGGGACGCAGACCGACGCTGAGAACTCGCTGCGCGAGCTCGCGGCCCTCGCCGAGACGGCCGGCTCGACCGTGCTCGAGGGTCTGATCCAGCGCCGCACCAACCCCGACCCCGCGACCTACCTGGGCTCGGGCAAGGCACAGGAGCTGCGCGACATCGTGATCGCCGAGGGCGCGGACACCGTCATCATCGACGGCGAGCTGGGTCCTTCTCAGCGCCGCGCCCTGGAGGACGTCGTCAAGGTCAAGGTGATCGACCGCACCGCGCTGATCCTGGACATCTTCGCCCAGCACGCCAAGTCCCGGGAGGGCCGGGCGCAGGTCGAGTTGGCGCAACTGCAGTACCTCCTGCCGCGCCTGCGCGGCTGGGGTGAGTCGATGTCCCGCCAGGCAGGTGGGCGGGTCGCCGGCGGTGAGGGCATCGGCTCGCGCGGACCGGGTGAGACCAAGATCGAGCTGGACCGTCGACGGATCAACCAGCGGATCGCCAAACTCCGGCGCGACATCAAGGGGATGAAGACCAAGCGCGACACCAAGCGGGCCTCCCGCAAGGTCAACCAGGTGCCCTCGGTCGCGATCGTCGGCTACACCAACGCTGGCAAGTCCTCCTTGCTCAACAGGCTGACCGGCGCCGGTGTCCTGGTGCAGGACCAGCTGTTCGCGACGCTGGACACCACGGTCCGCCGGGCAGAGAGCTCCGACGGGCGGACCTACACGCTCACCGACACGGTCGGGTTCGTGCGCTCGCTGCCGCACCAGCTGGTCGAGGCCTTCCGCTCCACGCTGGAGGAGGCCGCCGACGCCGACCTGCTGCTGCACGTGGTCGACGGTGCCCACCCCGACCCCGAGGGTCAGATCGTGGCGGTGCACGAGGTGCTCGCCGACGTCGACGCCGGTGACATCCGCGAGATCATTGCGGTCAACAAGGCCGACGTGGCCGACCCCGACGTGCTGGACCGGCTGCAGCGGGCCTATCCCGACGTCGCCATTGTCTCGGCGCGCACCGGGCAGGGGATGGAGGCGCTGATCGCCATGGTCGAGGCGGCGCTGCCACGACCCGAGATCGAGGTTGACGTGCTGGTGCCCTACGACCGCGGCGACCTGGTCAGCCGGCTGCACGCCGAGGGTGACGTGCTCACCGAGGAGCACACAGCCGAGGGGACCCGCGTCACCGCCAAGGTGGCCCAGGACCTGCACGGCGCACTTGGCTCCTACGCCGTGTGACCGTGTCCCGACTCAGTCCCAGGGCGGGGTCACCAGGGCGGGCTCGTCCTGGAAGACCTCGCGGGGGACCTCGATGATCTGCGCGGTGAACGGCGATCAGGCACAGTCGATGTGTTCGTCCGAGGCAGGCACGACGGCGTCGAACCAGACCACCGCATTGTTGGTGTAGACCGCGCCCTGCTCCTGGCAGGAGTGGTAACCGCCGACAACCAGGACGCTGAGCTCCAGATCGACCGCAGCGACCTCGGACAGGTCGGGGAGTCCGGGGTCACTGTCCAACAGTGCATCCCGCTCGGTCTCGGTGGTGATGAGTCGGTGGCCAAGGGGAATCTCCGGGTTGTCGACGACCTCGGGGAAGGTGCCCTCGTCCCACTGCGCGAGGGTGCTGCCGACCTGGTATGCCGCAGGGCCAGGATCCAGGGGCGGGTCAGGGTCCAACGGCGGGGTGGTCCCCGTGCAACTGGTGAAGCCCAGCGTCGCCAGGAGCGCCGCCACCAGGAGCGCTAACAGATTGCCCATCGTCGCTGTCCCCGTCCTCGGGCGCCCTCGTGGCGACCCGTCGCTGGTGCGACGCCCTGGGGTCGGTCGGGGTTCCCCACGCGGCGAGGAAGCGCATGTTTCCGTCCATGGAGTGAGCGCTGCAGAAGGCGCCGTGGCCGGGTCGGCCATGGTGGTGTCGGGGGTGCGGCCAGGGTCTGCCTGCCAATGGCGGCCCTGGGCGCGTGTTTGTGGCCCGGCTGGTGGGCCGGGCTGTGGGGCGTGGTGGTTAGAGGTGCCAGGTGACGTTGGATCCTCGGATGGTGGCGGTGAGGTCTTTGTCGTGGACGAGGGTGTGGTGTCGTGGGCAGAGTAGGACGAGGTTGAGGATGTCGGTGCCGCCTTCGCGGGACCACCAGGCTAGGTGGTGGGCGTCGCAGTAGGTGCCGGGCACGGTGCATCCGGCGAAGGTGCACCCGCCGTCGCGTACGAGGAGGGCTTTGAACTGTCCCGGGGTCGCTAGCCGCACGGTGCGGCCCAGGGAGAGGGGTTCGCCATAGTCGCCGAGGGCGATGGGGGTGACGTCTCCGGTGCAGGCGAAGCGTCCGACTTGTTCGGGGTCGAGGATCTGTCCCAGGGCGGTGACGCCGGCACCGACGGGTTTGCCGGTGGTCGGGTCGGCCTTGATGGTGATCATCACCGAGGCCCGCCCACTGGAGGGTGGGGAACCGGGGTTGGACATGCCGCGGTTGATGACCATGATCAGGGCGTCGTAGGCCCGTTGTCCCCAGGACCGTTGGTCGGGGGTGCCGTCCTGGGCGGGGGCGGGGGCGGCGAGGGGTCCGTTGAGGACTCCTTCGAGCAGGGCGGCGTCGGCGTCGGGGGCGTCGATGGTCAAGCGGGTCAGTCCGGTGGCTAGCGGGCGGCGGGAGACGCACCGCAGTTCGTGTGCGAACCGTTTGGCGTCTTCGCGTGGTTTTTTGTCGAGCAGGTCGATCAGCAGTTTCTTGCAGACCAGTTCCAGCTCGGGGTCGGTGATGTCGGGGTTGGCTGCGGCGCTGGTGGCGATCTGGGCGTAGTCGATCTGTTGGTCGACCTGGAGGCATCCGGCGAGGCGGAACATGGTCTTGGCCACCCGCCACGCCCGCCGCACCGGGGTGATCCCGGCTGCGACGTCAGCGCCCAGCTGGGTGCCCCAGGGTGTTTTCCCGGCCCGGACGATGTCGGCGATCTGTGCGCCTTCCTGGCGCGAGATCCACGGGCAGCGCACCCGCAGCCACTCGCCCAACGTCAACCCGACCTGGGTGGGTAGCCCTCGGGTGGAGGCCTCCACGGCCAGGGCGAACCCCAGGCCCTCGACCTGTGCCCGGACCCGCCCGACCGTTTCCAGGGCGGAGACGATCCCGGGCTCGAAGACCCGCACCAGGTCCTCAGCGTCCACCGCGGAGGCTCGGGCGAGGTTGGCACCGGCCCCGGCCAACCCAACCATCAGTTCCTGGGCCGGGTCCACCCACCGACCCCCACCCACCAAGCCGCCATCAGCGCCGGCATCGGCTTCGGCTTCGGCCTGGTCGATCTGGGCGACCAACGCCCAGAACTGCGCACTCTCCGGGTCACCAGCCTCACCGAGGTCGGTGCGCACCGCCGCCTCCCACGCCCCGAACCCCGCCACCACCTCGCCCTCAGCCCCGGGCAGGTCACTACCGGGCAGGTCGCTACCGGGCAGGTCGCTACCGGGCAGGTCGACACCGGGCAGGTCGACACCGGCCAGGTCCTGCCCGGCCGTGGTGTCGACTCCCGATGACTTCATACAGATGATCTAACCACCCACCACTGACAATGCCCTGACCTGCCGAAACGCCACGAACGAGCGAGCACGCTTCCCACGCAAACCGCTCCCCACCACGCGCACCCGAGGTCACGTCTCGGGGCGTGGACGACCCCGCGTTCTGCCTAACTCGACATGATGCTTACGATAAGACCATGTTTGCTAACGAGGACTCCGCGCCGCTCGTGCGCCGCCTCCACGTGGACCTCGGTTCCACCGCCAGCGCTCTCTGTCGTCGCTGACGACCGCCCAGCCTGTCCTGCGTCGTCCCTGACTGCGACAGCGCGCCTGCTCGCCCCCTGCGGTACTGCACGCGTGTGTCAGCCCAGGCACCCGGCATACCTGCACCCAGCCCCTCTGGCATCCCTCGAAGGAAACTGACCCATGACCGACCACCTGCCCGTCCTCGACCTCTCTCTTGCCGACGACCCCGCCACTGCCGCCCAGTTCCGGGAGCAGTTGCGCGAGGCCACCCACGACTACGGCTTCTTCTACCTCGTCGGACACGGCATCGACCCGTCCCTGACCGGCGACATCATCAGCGTCGCCCGAGAGTTCTTCGCCCTCCCCGAGGCCGACAAGTTGGAGATCGAGAACGTGACCAGCCCGCACTACCGCGGCTACACCCGCGTCGGCGGGGAGCGCACCCAGGGCAAGGTCGACTGGCGTGAGCAGATCGACATCGGTCCCGAGCGTGCCGCCGTCCCGAGCGGCCCGGCGGTCCCGGACTACTGGGCGCTGCAGGGGCCGAACCTGTGGCCGACGGCGCTCCCGCGCGTGCGGGAGGTTGTCGAGACCTGGAACGCGAGCCTGTCTGGGGTGGCGACCCGCCTGCTGGCCGAGTGGGCCGAGTCCCTAGAGCAGCCCCGCGACGTCTTCGACGCGACCTTCGGTGACACCCCGGCGACCCTGACCAAGGTGGTGCGCTATCCGGGCCGGGTCGAGGGCGGCACCACGCAGGGTGTCGGGTGGCACAACGATCCCGGGGTGCTGACCCTCCTCTATGTCGAGCCAGGCAAGGCCGGCCTGCAGGTCGAGCGACACGGGGAGCCGCTGGACGCTCCGCCGATCGAGGGAGCCTTCATCGTCAACATCGGCGAGATGCTCGAGTGGGCCACCGACGGCTATCTCAAGGCCACCAACCACCGTGTCCTAGCACCGGAGCCGGGGACGGACCGCATCTCGGTGCCCTACTTCCACAACCCCGCGCTCGATGCGACCTTCCCGAAGCTCACGTTGCCCGAGGAGCTGGCCGCGCAGGCACCTGGCGTCACGCTCGATGAGAGCAACCCGATCCTGGGTGTCTATGGGGAGAACCTGCTCAAGAGCCGGGTCCGGGCCCACCCCGATGTCACGGAGGTGCACCACCCGCACCTGTCACCGCCGCAGCAGCGCACCGCCTGAGGGGAACTGGGGGAGGGCGTGCGCCACTACTAGGGGGTCGGCCCGAATGTCCCACAGGGTGCTCGCTGACCGTTCCAACCTCCCTCAGGATGCCCGACGGGCGGACCGGACCTCCCCAAGAGTTGTGGCAGGCTCGGGACGTGAACGCCGAGCAGCAACGCATCGACGAGTCCGACGACCCGCGCGCGCCCTGGCGCCAGTGGGGTCCCTACGTCTCCGCCCGGCAGTGGGGCACGGTCCGCGAGGACTACTCCGCCGACGGCAACGCCTGGGACCACTTCCCGTTCGCCCACGCGCACCAGCGGGCCTATCGCTGGGGTGAGGACGGCCTGGCCGGCCTCTGCGACATCGACGGCTTCCTCAACCTGGGGCTGGCGCTGTGGAACGGGCGCGACGACCGGCTCAAGGAGCGGCTGTTCGGGCTGACCAACCCGCAGGGCAACCACGGCGAGGACGCCAAGGAGTACTGGTGGGCCCTCGACGGCACGCCGACCCACAGCTATGCCCAGTGGCTCTACCGCTACCCCCAGGCCGCCTTCCCCTACCAGGAGCTGATCGACGGCAATGCCGCCCGAGGCTATGACGACGACGAGTTCGAGCTGTCCGACGCCGGTGTGCTGCAGGAGGATCGGTTCTTCGACGTCGTCGTGACCCACGCCAAGGCCTCACCCACGGACATCGTCATGGAGGTCACCGCGACCAATCACGGGCCGGACCCCGCGCCGCTGCACCTCGTGCCGCAGTTGTGGTTCCGCAACACCTGGTCGTGGGGCCTCGACGACCGGCGTCCTGAGATCGTCCTGGACAGCCAGGGGGAGTATGCCGAGGGGCAGGTGACCCTGCTGGCTCGCCACCACGAGCTGGGCCAGGTCCGGTTGTCAGCGGAGGGCGGACCCCGGGTTCTGTTCTGCGACAACGAGACCAACCACGCGGCGCTCTACGGTGAGGACGCCGTCCCGGCCGGGCACACGGCATACCCGAAGGATGTCGTCGAGCGGGCGATCGTCCACGGCGAGGACGCCGGCAATCCGGAGCAGACCGGCACCAAGGCGGCTCTCTGGTGGCAGTTCGACCAGGTCGGCCCGGGGCAGAGCGTGACCGTGCGCCTGCGGCTCACCGCCCAGCCGGAGCAGGAGGTCCAGCCCAACGACGAGGTCCTTGCGACGCGTCGCGACGAGGCCGACGAGTTCTATGCCGGGGTGCTCCCCGAGGGCACCAGTGACGACGACCGGCACATCGCGCGCCGCGCCTTCGCCGGTCTCCAGTGGGGCAAGCAGCTCTATCTGTATGACGTGCCCCGGTGGCTCGCCGGCGACCCGGGCCAGCCGCCGCCACCTCCGCAGCGAGCGGACCGGCATACCGGCCGCAATGTGCACTGGCAGCACGTCAACCTCGCCGAGGTCATCTCGATGCCCGACGAGTGGGAGTATCCCTGGTTTGCGACCTGGGACCT
Organism: Ornithinimicrobium ciconiae; assembly: GCF_007197575.1. Taxonomy (NCBI): domain Bacteria; kingdom Bacillati; phylum Actinomycetota; class Actinomycetes; order Micrococcales; family Ornithinimicrobiaceae; genus Ornithinimicrobium; species Ornithinimicrobium ciconiae. Next base: position 2,909,783 of record NZ_CP041616.1, on the reverse strand, counting down.
GGCCTTCCACACCGTGCCGCTGGCGCACGTCGATCCGGCCTTCGCCAAGTTCCAGTTGCTGCTGATGTGCCGCGAGTGGGCGATGCACCCCAACGGGCAGCTGCCGGCCTATGAGTGGAACTTCTCCGACGTCAACCCGCCGGTGCACCCGTGGGCGGCGTGGCAGGTCTACAGCATCGACGGCAACCAGGACCGCGACTTCCTGCAGCGGATCGTGCTCAAGATGCTGCTCAACTTCCCATGGTGGGTCAATCGCAAGGACGCTGACGGGTCCAATGTCTTTGAGGGCGGCTTCCTCGGGATGGACAACGTCGGGCTGTTCGACCGCTCCGACGAACTGCCCGGCGGTGGGCGCCTGGAGCAGGCCGACGCGACCGCGTGGATGGGGATGTTCTGCCTGCGGATGCTGCGGATGGCGGTGGAGCTGGCCCGTGAGGACCCGGCATGGGACGAGGTCGCCACCAAGTTCCTGGTGCACTTCCTGGCCATCGCGGAGACGATGGAGGACATCGGCGCCGACCACACCTCGCTGTGGGACCCGGAGATGCGCTTCTTCCAGGACGTGCTCGTCGAGAGCGACGGCACGGCACACCGTATGCCGGTCCGCTCGATGGTCGGGCTGCTGCCCCTGACCGGGGTGTCCATCCTGCCCAACTGGGTGGCCCAGGAGCTCCCGGACCTGACCGACTTCCTGCGCGGATGGACCGAGCGGCGTCCTGAGTTGCAGGATGCGTTGCTGCACACGAACTTCCACGGCTACTCGGTCCGCACGCTGTCAATGCTCAGCCAGGAGCAGCTTGGCTCGTTGGTCGGTTACCTGCTCGATGAGGGCGAGTTCCTGGCGCCGCACGGCATCCGCTCGCTGTCCGCTGCGCACCGGGAGGGCCTGACGGTCCGGATCGGCAACGATGAGCTCGGCCTGCGCTATGAGCCTGCGGAGTCCCGGTCCGGCATGTTCGGCGGCAACTCCAACTGGCGAGGCCCGATCTGGTTCCCGGTCAATGCCATGCTCACGGATGCCGTGCGGATCTATGGCCGCGGAGCCGGGATCGACATGCGGGTCGAGTTCCCGACCGGCTCCGACAACCGGCTGTCGTTGACCGACGTCGCGACCGAGATCGAGCAGCGGCTGGTCTCGTTGTTCCGCCCCGGACCGGATGGGAGGCGGCCGAGCACGCCGATCCATCACCCGAGCGGACCGCTGTGGGACGTGCACCCGACGTTCAGCGAATACTTCAACGGCGACAACGGCACCGGCCTCGGCGCCTCGCACCAGACGGGCTGGACGGCCATGGTTGCCCACTACATCTGTGCGCCGGACGGGATCACGAACCGCTGAGGGGAGTGGTCGCGACATCCTTCTGAGTCAGCGATACACCTCGCGCCGGTGCGCCACCCTCACCACGAGGACGATGAGAACGTGGTCCTCGATGAGGCACAGGAGCCGATAGTCTCCGATCCGGTATCGCCACTCGGCCGGGCCATTGAGAGGTTTGCCGCGAGATCGGGGGTTCTCCAGGTCGAGGGTCTCCTCGAAGAACCGCCGGATCCGCTTCACCTGCGCCCGGTCGAGCCTTCCGATCTCCTTGAGCGCCTTCGGTGTGTAGCCGACCTGGTAGCTCATCGACCGAGAGCGTCCCAGTCCACATCCTCGTGCGCGATCGACTCCTCGTCGGTGGCGTAGAACTCCTGCAGGGAGTCCTTGAGCAGGTAGTGGTCCTCCAGGTCGTTCAGCCCGCGCTCGATGAACTCGGCCGCGTAATGGGACCGAGACCGACCGGTTCGGGTCGCCAGGCGGTCGAGTCGCTCGTAGAGCGATGAGTCAACACTGGTGTTGAGCTGCTTCGTCGCCATCGTGGCACCTCCATCTCGTGCTTCTATATAACTATAGGGCACCTGCCAGAGCGCCTCGGCGCCCGGACTCATCGGTCTGACCCTGGATCGGCATAGGCCGTCAGTCCATCCGGCTCCGCCACGACCACGCCCGCGCTGTCCGCGAGGTCGATGCCGATCGTGCCGGGCAGCGGCCACGGCACGTCCGGGGCAGGCTCGCCGGTGCCGTCGAGCACCCGATATCGGCCGGTGAGCAGGACCTGATCGACGGCGCTGCCTGGCGTCTGGAGGTCGACCAGGTCAGAGTCCTCCACCCAGTGACGGTCCGAGGCGGTCGCGGGGCGATCGGCCCCCGTCTCGACGTCGATGATCAGCAGGCCGTCGGAGGATGTCACCGCGATCTCGCTGGGACTCACCAGCCACGGCTCGGGTCGCGAGGGCTCCCCGTCCGCAGAAGTGGTCGCTCCGAGAGCCACCTGCCAGAGCCGTTCACCGGTCAGTGGGTCGAGCCGGACGAGGTCGATGTCGATGTCTTCGTAGGTGAGAGCCCGATCGTGGGCCACGCCTTGTCCGTTGTGCCAGAGGCAGGCCAGGAGCGGGTCGTCATCGTTGCCGGTGATGTCGGTGTCGCAGAAGTTTGAGGTGGCCGGTGCCCGCCACAGCACCTCCCCGGTCGTGGCGTCCAGGCCGAGAGTCAGGTGCTCTGTCAGGTCCCAGGCCTCGCCGTCAGCCGGCGGTTCGAGGCCGAGCCCGATCGAGCCGACCAGGACAGAGTCGTCGCCGAAACTGTCGAACAACCAGCTGGTGGCGGTGGACTGACCAGCACCGTAGGTCTGGGTCGTGTCGATCTGCCAGGTCGGTTCACCGTCGACGATGCGGCCCACCTGGGTGTTGTCGCCGGCAAGCCGGCTGAGTCCGAGCGTTCCGATCGCCGTCCAGCCGGGCACGCCAGCGGCGGTCTCTGGAGGTGTCTCGAGCCGTCCGTCCGACATCAGCGCCTGCTGACTCCAGTCCCCGTTGACAGGAACCGTCAGGCACGCCACAGCGCCGTCGTGCGGACAGGCGGACGGCAGGTCCGCGTGGCTCAGCGCATCGCTGGACCTGAGCACTTCGTGCCCGGTCACTGGGTCGCGCAGGACCGCAAAGGCGACAGCCGCGTTGGCCGGGCCGGAATCTGACGGCTCGAGGTGAGCCACCAGGCCTCCCACCTCCTTGACTCTCAGTGCCTGTCCGCGCGGACGCAACGATGCGCTCGCATGACTGGACCAGAGCACCGCACCGTCCTGCGGATCCACACCCGTGAGCATCAGGTGGTCGTCATCCACGCTGTAGAGCACGAGAGCGTCGCCGACCAGCACCGGAGCGGAGGCTGGCACGACGTCGTCGGTGTGCCACCGGACACGGGCCAGCTCCTGCTCTGGCGCGGCGGTGGTCTGGGTGCTGGGCTGGGGCTCAGCTGGCCGTGGCGAGTTGTCGGTGGTGGCGCTCGTCTCCGGGGCGTCGACGGTCTGGCCCTGGCAGGCCGCGAGGGCGAGCGTAATCGGCAGGGCTAGGAGCAGGCGTGAGTGGCGCATGTGCCCAGCGGAACACGCATGGCCAGGCTGCCGCAGAAGTTGTCCACAGGGCGAGTGCTCGCGGACCACCGCAAGCCCAGACATGTGCACCGCGAGCGGACTTGTGCAGGCGTTATATCCCGTGAACAAGTGGTCTTACGGTGCACATGTCGCAACCACAGCTCTCATGGGCGGAGTCGTGATGTCACGGCCGAGCGGCTCAGCCCTGCTTGTCGGCGAACTCGCAGAAGGCGTCGTAGGCGCGGGGTCCGTAGACAGTGCCTGGTCCGCCGCTCATCATGATGGCAACACCGATCGCTTCGGCAGCTTCTTCACGCGTAGCGCCCGCCTTGGCTGCTGCCTTGGCGTGGTTGGCGATGCAGCCGTCACACCGGCTGGTCACCGAGATGCCCAGCGCGATGAGCTCCTTGGTCTTGGTGTCCAGCGCACCGGGACCCAGCGCTGCCGCGTGCAGGGCGCCATAACTTTTGTAGACCTCCGGGATCGCCCGGCGCAGCTCACGGCCCAGGGGGATGATGCCGTCGAGAACCTCTTGCCCGTGGTGGTGTTCGCTCATGAGCCTGACCCTAGCCAGGCACAGATCCCGGCCAGTTGCGGGTCGACAAAGTGTCCACACGCGGCCGCGGCAGACCCGCTCGTCCACAGGGCACCCCGGTGGGCACCCGCGGTGTCGGCCCCGCGACATACTCTTGGGCCATGCCTGCCGACCTCGACGCCCTCCTGCACGCGGCGGTCCAAGGGGTCGGCGGCACCGAACGTTCTGGGCAGGTGCAGATGGCCCGCGCGGTGCGCGATGCTGTGGAGCACGAGGAGCATCTGCTCGTGCAGGCGGGCACCGGCACCGGCAAGTCGCTGGCCTACCTCGTCCCGGCGATCGCGCACGGCATGGCTACGGGCAAGCCCGTCGTCGTGGCCACGGCCACACTGGCGCTGCAGGCTCAGATCATCGACCGGGACCTGCCACGCATCGCCGAGGCTCTCCAGCCGGTGGTGGGACGGCGTCCGACCTTCGCGCTCGTCAAGGGACGCTCCAACTATCTGTGCCAGCACAAGCTCGACGGCGGCTTCCCCGACGACGACGAGGGTGCGCTGGTGTCGATGGGCGCAGTGGACAAGGAGCGCAGCCGCCTCGGGGAGGAGGTGCTGCGCCTGCGGGAGTGGGCCGACCTCACCGAGTCCGGTGACCGCGACGAGCTCGTGCCCGGGGTGACCAACCGCGCCTGGCGTCAGGTGTCAGTCTCCGCGCGGGAGTGCCTTGGCCAGTCCTGCCCGCAGGTCGGGGAGTGCTTCGTCGAGATCTCCCGGGCCGCGGCCCAGCAGGTGGACGTCATCGTCACCAACCACTCGTTCATGGCGATCGACGCGTTCGAGGGACGGCAGATGCTGCCCGACCACGACCTGCTGATCATCGACGAGGCCCACGAGCTCACCGACCGGGTGACCTCCACCATCACCGACGAGCTCACCTCCAGCACGGTCGCGGCAGCAGCCAAGCGGGCCGCACGGATGGGGGAGACTGCCGACCTGACCGAGGCCGCCACGGCCATGCAGACCGTGCTCGACGAGCTGCCCGAGGGGCGACTGACCGGCCTGCCCGATCGGCTGGTGCTGGCTCTGGGGTCCGTGCGCGACGCCGCCCGGGGGCTGCAGTCCGAGCTCAAGCCCAAGGACAAGGAAGCAGCTGACGGGGCCCGACAGGTGGCTCGAGCCGCGGTTGAGGATGTCTTTGACACGGCCGAGCGTGTGCTCGAGGAGCGCGAGCTCGACGTCGCGTGGATCAGTCAGGACCGGATGCGTGGTGCGGTGCTGCGGGTCGCCCCGATGAGCGTGGCGATGCTGCTGCGCGACAAGCTGTTCAGCGAGCGCACCGTCGTGCTCACCTCGGCGACCCTGGAGCTGGGCGGCACCTTTGACTCCGTCGCCGGGACCCTCGGCCTCACGGGCCGTGGCGGGCCAGCGTGGAACGGCCTGGATGTGGGGAGTCCATTCGACTACAAGCAGCAGGCCATCGCCTATGTCGCCAAGAACCTGCCGCCGCCGGGCCGGGACGGCACCTCCGACCAGACCTTCGATGAGATCGAGGCCCTGGTGCGGGCCGCCGGGGGTCGGACGCTCGGACTGTTCAGCTCTCGCCGGGCCGCCGAAGCCGCGACCGAGGAGATGCGCACCCGGCTCAAGGACGCCGGCATCACGGTCCTGTGCCAGGGCGATGACCAGACGCCGACCCTGGTCCGCCAGTTCGCGGCAGATGCCTCCACCTGTCTGTTCGGCACGATGTCGCTGTGGCAGGGCGTGGACGTGCCTGGGTCTGCCTGCCAGTTGGTGATCATCGATCGCATCCCGTTCCCGCGTCCCGACGACCCGCTGGCGTCGGCCCGTTCCGAGGCGATCGCCCGCATGGGCGGCAACGGGTTCATGCAGGTCAGTGCCACCCACGCCGCGCTGAAACTCGCCCAAGGTGCTGGCCGCTTGGTGCGCCGCGGTCAGGACAGGGGAGTGGTGGCCTTCCTCGACTCCCGGATGATGTCCGCGCGCTATGCCGGGTTCCTCCAGAAGTCGCTCCCGCCGTTCTGGCCGACCACCAACCGGCAGATGGTGCTCGACGCGCTGCGCCGTCTGGACGAGACCGCGCCCGACCCGCTGCCCGTCGCCGAGCCGGTGGCGCGGGGGACTGGGGCGTCGTCCAAGGGATCAGCATCACTGGCTTCGACAGCATCAGCCTCGGCCTGCGCGGGTGGTCTATCTGGGACGACCGAATCCTCCCTCGCTCCCGTCGCAGATCCGCCACCGGTCGCGCGCAGCGCCCGCACCGCGGTGACCGGTGGGCACGCGTGGACACAGGAGCAGGATGAGGAGCTGCGCGACGGCGTCGAGGCGGGCATCGACCTGACCGAGCTCGCCGACCACCTGCAGCTGCCACCCGATGCGATCACCGCCCGACTCAACCAGCTCGGCCTGGAGCTGCAGGCTGATGGGATGCTGGAGCTGTGACGAGACTGACCCGGCTGGTGCGCCCGACCACCGCGGGCACAGAGAGGCGTAGCCGGTGAGCGAGTCCGACGTCCCCGACCTGGTGCTGGTGTCCGGGCCGGAGCAGATCCTTGCCGAGCGTGCGGTGGACTCCGTCCTGACCGCGCTGCGGGCGCACGACCCTGAGGTCGACTTCGTGAAGATCTCGGCACAGGGCTACGAGCCGGGCGCGCTCGGTGTCCACGCGAGCCCCTCGCTGTTCGGCGGGTGGACAGCCATCGTGGTCGACGGCTTCGAGGAGGCCGACGACTCGTTGGTCGAGGATGCTCACGCGCTGGCGCAGGACCCGCCCGACGGAGTCACCCTGATCGTGCGGCACAAGAGCGGCAACCGCGGCAAGCGGGTCCTGGACCTGCTCAAGAAGAATGGCCGGGTGATCACCGCTCCCGCCGTCAAGTCGGACCGGGACAAGACCTCGTTCGTGCAGCAGGAGTTCCGGGCAGCCAGGAGGCAGATCGAGGAGCCGGCGATCACCGCGCTCGTGCAGGCGGTCGGCAAGGATGTCGCCGAGCTGGCGACCGCCTGCGCCCAGCTCGTCCGGGACACCACGGGACGGGTGCGCGCCGAGGACGTCGAGACCTACTACGGTGACAAGGTCGAGACGACCGGCTTCAAGGTGGCAGATGCCGCGCTGCGCGGTGACACAGCCGAGGCGCTGCGGCTGCTGCGCCACGCTCTCGCTGGCGGCCTCGACCCGGTGCCGATCGTGGCCGTCCTGGCGATGCAGCTGCGGCAGGTCGGCAAGGTCGCCAGCGCGGGACGAGCGAGCTCGGCGAACCTGGCCCGCGACCTGGGGATGGCCCCGTGGCAGGTCGACCAGGCACGCCGCACCGCGCAGGGCTGGGACGGCATACGGCTGGGTCGGGCCATCGAGGCGGTGGCCGCCGCGGACGTGGACATCAAGGGTGGTCTGCGCACGGGGACGGCCGTCGCCAGAGACCCGGAGTATGCCGTGGAGCGGGCCGTGCTGGCCGTGTGCCGCGAACGCCGCGGTTGAGTCACGGCTGGCGAGATCTGGCGTCCCTACGCTACCGTAGGTTACGCAAGCGAAACCTACGGACTCGTATGTCCGCTTGGCCGAGCACCCCAGACCTTGAGGAGGCCCCCGTGGCTCCCACTGCACTACCCGTCGTCATCCAGGGAGGCATGGGCGTCGCCGTCTCCTCCTGGCAACTCGCCCGTGAGGTCGCCATGGCCGGCCAGGTGGGCGTCGTGTCCGGCACGGCCATGGACGCCGTGCTCTCGCGCCGCCTCCAAGACGGTGACCCCGGCGGGCACATGCGACGCGCGATGGCTGCCTTCCCCGACGCCGACATGGCCGCCCGGGTCATGGACAAGTACTTCATCTCCGGTGGGCGCAAGCCTGGCACGCCCTACAAGCCCATCCCCAAACTCACCCTCACGACGGCCCGCGCCGGCCAGGAGCTCGCGGTGGTCGGCAACTTCGCCGAGGTGTGGCTGGCCAAGGAGGGACATGACGGTGCGGTCGGCATCAACTGCCTGGAGAAGGTCCAGATGGCCACGCCGACCGCCCTCCTCGGCGCCGTCCTGGCCGGAGTGGACTACGTCCTGATGGGCGCCGGCATCCCCCGGGAGATCCCGCGTCTGCTGCGCGACATCTCGGCTGGCCGACCCGGGCGGATCTCGGCCGACGTCCTGGGCGGCAAGATCACCCGCTACATCGAGGTCGACCCCGCCGACCTGCTCGGCGACTCCCTCCCCACGATGAAACGCCCCGACTTCCTGGCGATCGTCTCCGTAGACGCTCTGGCCAACTACCTCTATCGCGATCCCGAGATCCGGCCGGACGGTTTTGTCGTAGAGGGTCCGGTCGCCGGCGGGCACAGCGCCCCGCCGCGGGGCAAGATGCAGCTCGACGAGCGCGGTGAGCCGATCTACGGTCCGCGTGATGACGCCAACCTGGCCAAGATGGTCGAGCTGGGCCTGCCCTTCTGGCTGGCCGGTGCCTATGGCACACCCGAGAAGGTCGAAGAGGCGCTCGCGCTCGGCGCGGCAGGGGTGCAGGTCGGCACCCTGTTTGCCCTCTCCCTCGACAGCGGCATCACCAACGCCACCCGCGAATCGATGCTGGCGGACCTGCGCGAAGGCAAGCTCGAGGTCAAGAATGACCCGCTGGCCAGCCCCACCGGCTTCCCGTTCAAGGTCGCCAGCCTCACCGACACCGCCAGCGAGGAAGAGACCTACCAGGCACGTCCCCGGCTGTGCGACCTGTCCTACCTGCGCACGCCCTACGAGCGCGAGGACGGCGAGGTCGGCTACCGCTGCCCCGCCGAGCCCGTGCACATGTATCTGAAGAAGGGTGGCGAGCAGGAGGCCACCGAGGGGCGCAAGTGCCTGTGCAACGGACTGATGGCCAACATCGGCCTGGGCCAGGAGCGCAAGGACGGCTACGTCGAGGCCCGCCTGGTCACCCTCGGCCAGGACCTGGTCGGCGCGAGCGAGCTGATCCGCACCTATGTCGAGGGCTGGTCGGCCCAGCAGGCCGTCGAGTGGCTGATGTCAAAGGTCCCGGCAGCGCGGATCCGGAGGGTCCAGTTCGCCTGACCTCACGGGGTCAACGCTCCGTCGCGTAGGCTGTCTCCTTGTGGCAGTGGACTTCGACAGCGAGATCAAGGCACTTCGGACGACCGTGAAGTCGGTCCGGGATGTCAGTGACCTGGATCGGCTCGAGCAGCAGATCACCGACCTCGAGACCCAGGTGTCAGCCCCGGACCTGTGGGACGACGTCGAGCGTGCCCAGCAGGTGACCAGCCAGCTCTCCCGGGTCAAGGCAGAGCACGACCGGGTGACCTCCATGGAGACTCGGGTCGATGACCTCCAGGCGCTCGTGGAGCTGGGCCAGGAGGAGGCGGACGCCGAGACCATGGTCGAGGCGGAGGCGGAGCTGGCCAGGGTCAAGAAGGCCGTCAGCGAGCTGGAGGTTCGCACCCTGCTCAGCGGTGAGTATGACGAGCGCGACGCGGTCGTGACCATCCGGGCCGGTGCGGGCGGGGTGGATGCCGCCGACTTCGCCGAGATGCTCATGCGGATGTATCTGCGCTGGGCCGAGCGGCACGGTTATGCGACCACGGTGCTGGACACCTCCTACGCCGAGGAGGCGGGTCTGAAGTCGGCCACCTTCGAGATCAAGGCGCCCTATGCCTTCGGCACGCTGGCCGTCGAGGCGGGGACCCACCGGCTGGTGCGGATCAGCCCGTTCGACAACCAGGGGCGGCGCCAGACGAGCTTCGCCGCCGTCGAGGTGATCCCGCTGATCGAGTCCACGGACACGATCGAGATCCCGGAGCACGACCTCAAGGTCGACGTGTTCCGCTCCTCCGGACCGGGTGGGCAGTCGGTCAACACGACCGACTCCGCGGTGCGGATGACGCACCTGCCGACCGGCACGGTCGTATCGATGCAGAACGAGAAGAGCCAGATCCAGAACCGGGCCGCCGCGCTGCGGGTGCTGCAGTCGCGCCTCCTGCTGCTGAAGAAGCAGGAGGAGGACGCTGCCAAGAAGGAACTGGCCGGGGACATCAAGGCCAGCTGGGGCGAGCAGATGCGCTCCTATGTGCTGCACCCTTACCAGATGGTCAAGGATCTGCGCACGGAATACGAGGTCGGGTCGACGTCTGCCGTCCTCGACGGTGAGATCGACGCCTTTATCGAGGCCGGCATCCGGTGGAGGCGCAATCAGCAGCGCGAGGCCTCGAACGCCTGAGCAGGCACGGGTGAGGACGCCTACGAAACCCCTCTAAAAATGGTGAATCCGCCGACGAAACCTCTCCAAAAATAGGTCAGACGACGCGGACTGGAGTGCCCATGTCCATGGTGCCCTCCCAGAGCATGTCCATCGCGGCCACCGAGACGCGGCAGCAGCCGTGGGAGTCCGGATAGGGCGGGATGAACTCCGAGCCGTGCACGGCGATGCCGCCGTTGAAGTACTGCGGACGGTAGAGCCGGCCCAGCGGTCCGGTCTGCCAGCCGGGGGAGTAGGTCTGGAAGACCTCGAAGTCGCCGGGGCGGGTGTTGGCGTTGTAGGTGCGTCCGTACCAGTCGTAGGGCTCGCCGTTGCCGGTGGAGGTGTTGAGGGTCAGCTGCAGCACCCCGTCGCGCAGCACGGTCAGGACCTGCCGCTCCAGCTGGACCACCACCCGCGTCCCGGGCCCGTCGTCGAGCACGGCCGGCTGGACCCACGCCGAGAGCGCCTTGAGAGTCTGCCGACCCACGACCGCGTCGGGGGTCAGGCCACCGGACTTCTGGAGGGCGTAGACGGCCTGCTGAGTCAGCCCGCCGAAGTGCCCGTCGGGAGTCCCGCACCAGTAGCCGCGCTCGCCCAGCAGACGCTGCAGGGCAGAGACGTGCTCGCCGGAGGAACCGAGCGTGAAGGTCGGCCAGGCCGCCTGGCCAGGACTGCTGGCCAGCACGGTCAGCGCACCTCCGAGCGCTGCGGCGGCGCCCCCGCGCAGGAGGGTGCGACGCGTCGCCGCCCCCGGTGGGCTGTCTGCTGGTCGCCTCACGATGTTCCCTTTCCCCGAGATCACTCTGCCTCTTCGCAGACGCACTGGACCACCCCAGGAGTTGCACGCGATCCTGGAAAAGTCCCCAGGTGTGGCGAATCGCACCACGCCCGGACTGTCGAATTACCACAATCACACCAGTAACACCCGTAACGTGGCAAGCACCGGCGGCAACCCCGTGTCGCCCGGAGGCCTGCCGGACAGCCCGAGACCGGCCGGTCCCGCACGACGAAGGCAGCGGTGCCACCCGATGATCACATTCGAGAACGTCACGATGCGCTACGCCAAGGGCGATGCGCCCGCGCTGTCGGACATCGACGTCGAGATCGGGCGCGGAGACTTCGTCTTTGTGGTGGGGGCGTCAGGCTCCGGCAAGTCGACGATGATGCGGCTCATCATCCTGGAGCAGGAAGCCACCCAGGGCAGGGTCCTGGTCGCCGGCAAGGACCTGTCGAGGTTGCCGCACCGCAAGGTGCCCGGGCTGCGCCGTCAGGTCGGCACTGTCTTCCAGGACTTCCGTCTGCTCTCGGGCAAGACGGTCACGCAGAACGTCGCCTATGTCCTGCAGGTGCTCGGCGCGAAGCGTCACACGATCAGGCAGCTGGTGCCCGAGACCCTGGAGCTGGTGGGGCTGGCGGACAAGGGCCGGCGCCTGCCGCACGAGTTGTCCGGTGGCGAGCAGCAGCGGGTGGCGATCGCCCGCGCGATGGTCAACAAGCCAGCGATCCTGCTCGCCGACGAGCCGACCGGCAACCTCGACCCCGAGACCAGCGAGGAGATCGTGGCGATCCTGGACCGCATCAACCGCACAGGGACGACGGTGGTGATGGCCACGCACGACACCACCATCGTCAACAAGTTCCGCAAGCGCGTGGTGCAGCTGCGCGACGGGGTCATCGTGCGGGACCAGGCTGACGGGGAGTACCACGCGGTCGAGGACGGCCTGGTATGAGGATGGGTTTCCTGCTGGGCGAGGTCTGGAACGGGCTGCGTCGCAACACCTCGATGTTCGTGGCGGTCGTCCTGGTCACGATGGTCTCCCTGTTCTTCCTGGGCAGCGGCCTGCTGGCGCAGCGCCAGGTCGACACCCTCAAGGGCTACTGGTACGACCGGGTCCAGGTCTCGATCTTCCTGTGCACCCCGGATGCCGACGACGTGGCCTCCTGCGCCGGCGGAGCGGTCACCGACGCCCAGCGGGACCAGTTGCGCGACGACCTCGACCGCCTCGACGGGCTGGTCGAGGAGTACTGGTACGAGTCGAACGAGGAGGCCTACGAGCGCTTCCGCGAGCAGTTCCGCAACTCTCCGGTCCTCGACTCGATCCCGCAGGAGGCCATCCCCGAGAGCTTCCGGGTGCGGCTTGCCGATCCGACGAAGTATGAGGTCGTGGCCAGCGCCTTTGACGGTGCGCCGGGAGTGGAGAGCGTGGAGGACCAGCGCGAGGTGGTCGACAAGCTCTTCACCTTCCTCAACGCCATCAGTCTCTCGGCAGTCGGGCTGGCGGCCGCCATGGTGGCCTGCGCGGTCCTGCTGATCAGCACCACGATCCGGCTCACGGCCTGGAGCCGACGTCGCGAGACCAACATTATGCGGCTCGTCGGAGCCTCCGCCTTCACCATCCAGGTGCCCTTCCTCGTCGAGACCGTGCTGGCCACGCTCCTGGGGGCCGTGCTGGCGATCGGGCTGCTGTGGTCGATGGTGGAGTACGGCATCAGCGGTTTCCTGTCCGACCTGCTGGCGGGACAGACCGGCATGATCGGACTGATCGGCCCCGCCGACCTGTGGACCATCACCCCCATACTGGTCGGCGGCGCCGTGCTGCTGGCGGTCATCACATCCTGGTTGGCACTACGACGACACGTGCGTGTCTGAGAGGCGGTCCCGACATGACGAACACGACACGACGCCATCGCTGGAGCGTGGTGGTGGCCCTGACGATGGCGGGCATGCTGGCCGCCACCCCGGCCGTCGCCGGGCTGGACGACATCCGGGACCGGATCCGGGAGGTCGAGCGGCAGGAGCAGCAGCGCCAGGCCGACCAGGCCGCCTCGCAGGAGCGGCAGGAGGAGCTGGCCCACGACCTGGAGGACACCTCCGCCGAGCTTCAGGCTGCGGACAAGGCGCTGAGAGAGACCACGGCAAAGGTGGACCAGGCCAGGATCGACCTGGCGATCGCCGAGGACGAACTCGTCGAGGCACAGGCTGAGGAGGAGCGAGTCGCCGGCGAGTTGGAGGTCGCCTACGCCAACGAGGCGAAGATCGAGTCCAGCCTGGCGGACAACGCCGCCGCGCAGGCGGAGACCCGGAGCGCCGTCGGCTCCATCGCCCGGGAGTCCTACAAGAGCGGTGGGTTGGGCACCATCACGCTCACGCTCGAGGTCCTGGTGGGGGAGAGCAACGCCATCGAGGAGATGTCGATGGCACGGACCGTGATGCGCGTGCAGGACAGCACTATCGAGCGTCTGGGCAGCCAGATCGCCGAGGAGACCGCGGAGCAGGACCGTCTGGCAGGGGTCCGGCGTGACATCGCCCTCCTGCTCGCCGAGGCGGAGGCCACCACGATCCGCAAGGACGAGGCACGCGAGTCCGCCGAGCAGCTGAAGGCCGACCTGGAGGCTCTCGAGGCGCAGCAGGCGCAGGAGAAGGAAGCACTCCAGGGTGAGATCGCCAAGCTGGAGGAGCACCTCGCGCAGGAGCAGGCCGAGGCAGATGCACTGGAGCAGGACCTGACCGCCCTCGCGGAGGAGAAGTACGGGCTGAAGCAGGACGAGAAGGCCGAGGAAGAGCGGTTGGCCGAGGAGGCGCGGCAGAAGCGGATCGCCGAGGAGCGTGCCCGTCAGGAGGCGGCCGCGGAGCAGGCGCGCAAGGAGGCTGCGGCGCAGGAGGCCCGCAGGGAGGCCGCAGAGGAGCGCGAGCGCGAGCGTCAGGCCGCCGACCGGTCCCGCCGCAGCACACCCGCCCCACCCGCACCGGCCCCAGCGCCTGCCCCGGCCCCCGCACCGGCCCCAACTCCAGCACCGCCGCCGGCCCCCGAGCCGCCGCCCGCGCCGGCTCCGCCGTCGAGCGGGGTGCTCAGCCATCCGGTCAACGCACCCACCACCAGCGAGTTCGGCTGGCGGATGCACCCGGTGCTGGGCTATCCGCGCCTGCACGCCGGACTCGACTATGGCGCAGCCTGCGGCACCGCTGTGCGGGCACCGGCTGCAGGGACCATCATCGGGGCGACCTACAGCGGCGGCGGGGGCAACATCATCACCGTCGACCACGGGGTCCTCAACGGGGTCAACCTGACCACGCGCTATCTGCACCTGGAGAGCTTTGCTCGCACCTCCGGGTCGGTCTCTCGTGGTGACGTCCTGGGCTATGTCGGCACGACCGGCACCTCCACGGGCTGCCACCTGCACTTCGAGACGCGGGAGAACGGGACGCCGGTCAATCCGCGCACCTGGCTCTGAGCGAGACGATAACGGCTCGGTCGCAGGCTGCCGACCCGGTATCCTGGGAGGTCGCCGGAGAACCCGGCCACTCGACATACATCGGCAGGAGGTGGCACGAGCATGGCCAAGGAGAGTGGGCGCAAGCTCATCGCGAGCAACAAGAAGGCTCGGCACGACTTCCTGATCGAGGACACGCTCGAGGCCGGCCTCGTGCTGACCGGCACGGAGGTCAAGTCGCTGCGCATGGGGCGGGCCTCCCTGGTGGACGGCTACGCCACCGACTACAACGGGGAGCTGTGGCTCGAGGGCGTGCACATCCCGGAGTACACGCAGGGCAACTGGACCAACCACACCGCCCGGCGTCGTCGCAAGCTGCTCCTGCACCGGCACGAGCTCGACAAGTTGGTCGCCAAGGCCAACCAGTCCGGGCACACGATCGTCCCGCTCGCGCTCTACTTCAAGGACGGGCGGGTCAAGGTCGAGATCGCGCTGGCCAAGGGCAAGAAGGAGCACGACAAGCGGCAGACCCTGCGCGAGAAGCAGGACGCCCGCGAGGTGCAGAAGGCCCTGTCCGCGCACCTGCGTCAGCACGGCTGATCCGCGCTCCGCGGTTGCCGGTCGCGGCGCTGGCGTGCACGGTGGTGGGGAACGAAGCACCATCCGCACCAGCAGGGAGTTCAGATGAGCACAGCCCGCGAGATCATGAACACCGGGATCAAGACCGTCCGTGAGGACCAGTCGCTGATTGAGGCGGCGACCATGATGCGTGACCTGGGGGTGGGGTGCCTGCCCGTGCAGTCCGCCGAGGGAGGCCTCAGTGGCATCATCACCGATCGCGACATCGTCGTGCGGGCCTGCGCCGAGGGCCGCGACCTGTCAGCCACACCGGCGGGCGAGCTCGCTCAGGGCATCGTGTCCACGATCGGCCTGGACGAGCCCGTCGACACCATCGTGGACCTGATGGGCACCCAGCAGGTCAAGCGCATGCCCGTCGTGGAGAACGGTGAGGTGGTCGGCATGATCAGCGAGTCGGACCTGGCCCGCCACGTGTCCGAGGACAAGATCAACCACTTCGTGACGATGGTCTACGGCCGCAACTAGGAGGCCCACCCCGCCGTATGCCGAGGGGCCGGGTCTGCGCGACCCGGCCCCTCGGCATACGCCTCTGTCAGGTCAGGTGGACTGTCAGGCGACGCGGCCCAGCAGCTTGTCGGTGAACTGGGTGCGCGCACCGCCGGCGTCCAGGGCCTTCTCGTAGCGGCGCAGGACGCCCTCGTGCGGGAACACCAGCGCGAGCATGACCACGATGGTCGGCACGGCGGCGATCGCGACGGTGACCCATGAGGGCTCCTCGGCGAGGAACATCAGCACGATGGCGATGATGGCCGGGGCCTCCGTCACGGCCAGGCGCATGATGTGCACCGCCTGCACCTTGGAAAGCAGCTCGGTCAGGGTGGCGCCCTGGGGCGCCGCGGGCAGGGTCCCCACGAGCACCAGGGACAGCACGGCGCCCGCGGCCACGAGTCCGAGCAGGACCGCGATCACCCACGGCTCAGGCACGACCATGTCCGGGGCGATCACGACCATGAGCGCCGTGAGGATCGCGATGCCGCCGATGAAGGCGCCGGAGAGCATACGGAGGGTCATGAGCTGGTTGGTGGAGGTCACGCCGGGGGACTTTACCTCAGGGCCCGCCGGCGTCCGGAACGCGCGGGAGGGCGGCGGGCCGAGGGGGTGGGGAATGCGGTGGACCGGAGCGACGTTGGACGGGTAGGCTGCACCCTCCGGCTCGGTTCGCCGCTGCCGGAGACTTGATAACTGCACAGTGTGACGTGCCCCCGCTCCATGGGGGTGATCGGTTTCGACGTTGTACGCGACTCCAGGAGAAGCGGGTCGAGAACGCAAGGTCAACTCGTTAATGTCCCTTGCAAACTAATAGGTGCCGATTCCAAGCGCACCGACTTCGCCCTCGCCGCCTGAGCGAGCCCGAAGTCTGTCAGCCTGAGTTAGTTTCCGCCTCAGTGTCTGGCATCAGCTAGGAAACTTGCTGCGTGATCATGTTGGGGGATCACGTGGGACTCTTACTCAACTGGGCCTGTCAGGGAACGTGTGCGCGCGAGCCCTGGGGCCGAGAAACTCCATAGCGCACTGCACCCGGAGAAGTCCTGGTCTTCCGGCAGCGGACGCGGGTTCGATTCCCGCCACCTCCACCTTTGCGGTGGGCACGTCACACAATTCGGGCACAAAGAACCCCGGACCTGCGCAAACAAGCAGGTCCGGGGTTTTTGCGCCGAGGACACGACTGGACATGTCTACACATGTGACGCCAGAATTTCTGTCACACTGCTGTCACGGGGCATGCTGGACCTGGATGACAGGGCTGGACGGGCCTTGCAACAACAGTGGCACACGTGGAGGACGCATGGCCGCACCCGGTAAGTTGCCGAGAGGCATCACTCGGTACCGTGATCGCTACCGGGTCAGGATCGACCATGAGGGCCGCACCCACGCTCTCGGCATGTTCGACACCCTGACAGACGCCCGCGCCGCCATGGACATTGCTCGCGGGGAGGCCGCGCGAGGCCGGTTCGTCCCGCCGGCCGAAGGCCGAGGTTGCTAGGGCAGAAGCCCAGTCAGTGACGCTCAAGGAATGGTCCGACACTTGGCTGGCCGCGCTGGAGGCCAACCCGACCCGTTCCCAGGCAACGGTGGTCTCGTACCGTTCGGTGCTCAAGAACCACGTGCTCGACGAACTAGGACACATCCGGATGGCTGAACTAACCACCGAGCGGGTGGCCGACCACCTTGCCACCCTCACCCGCCGACCATCGAAACGACACCCGGATGCCCGCGTCAATGGTGTCGCGCCGAACGTCGTCATCGTCCTCCGGTCAATGATCAACGCCGCCGTCAAGGCCAAGATCGGGGGCCTGCAGGCCTTCGACTTCCCGCAGGCCGCCAAGCACCGCCGAGTCCGACCGGAGGACGAGCACGGGGACGTGGCGACACCGGTGGAAATCAAGGCGCTCACCGAGGCGATGCCCGAGCACCTGCGGATCGCCGTCCCACTCGCCGCGTGGTGCGCGCTTCGGATCGGGGAGGTTCTAGGGCTGCAACGCCGGGACTTGGAGCACCTGGAGGACCCCGATCGGGCGATCCTCCATATTCGGCGACAGTGGAACGTTAAAGCCAACGCGCTCACACCGCCGAAGGCGGACAGCGTCAGGAGCGTCGCCGTTCCTGCCGCGCTGCTGCCCACGCTGAGGCAACACCTCGAGACCTACACGCCGTGTGAGCGCACCGCGCCGGTCCTCGTAGGCGCCCGCGGAGCCCGGGTCTCCCAGACCGCCCTGGACAAAGCTTGGAGGGCCGCGAGGGATGATGCTGGCCGGCCAGGACTCCACTTCCACAACCTGCGGCACACGGGGCTCAGCAAGTATGCGGAGCAAGGTGCCACACTGGCCGAGCTATTGCACCGTGGCGGGCATACCGATGTCACGGTGGCGCTGCGGTACCAGCACGCGACCGCTCAGCCTCGATCCGCCGATGTGATTGGTGACTAAGCCGAGTCGTAACGCACGAATGCCCCTGTGACCTGGGACGATGGGACTTGCGACAGTTCCGATCGACCAGATAACAGGAGCACCCGATAGTGCGAGTCTGCCACAACATCTCCGCCGTTTTCGATGACCCGAACCTGATCGGCACGGCGGGCAGGCACGCCTTACTAGACGGACCCAGAGGGACCAGCGGGCTGCCGCGCCGATCCGAGGGGCTTTCGTGTTGGGCTAGCCGGCAAGCCAGGAACTCGATGCCCCGTCGTGGGTCTCACACGATGGTCTCACACGATGAAGTTGAAGCGGATGTCCTTGGGCATAACGTGGACAGCGGCGAAGTCTGGGACGCCCGCAACGTGGTGGACCTCGTCCGCCGGGACCACGAACGTGTCGCCGGCGCGAAGTTCGTGCACCGCGTCCGCGAACGTGATGGTGCAGGTCCCCTCCATCACGACCAGGACCGATTCACGCGAGGCCGTGTGCGGCGGGAACACGCTCCCCTCGGTGCCTTCCATCCGCTTCGTGACGAGCACCGCGCCTTCTGCCAGGGAGACGGTCTTCCTCATCGAGTGCCCCTCATGCCTTGGCGTGGCTCGCGTCGGCCGCCCGCAAGGAGTCGTAGACCGAGGTGAAGGCCTCGCAGCCATCGCTGGGGACGGCGTAGTCCTGCGTGATCGTGCGCAACTCACGGAACAGCTGCGTGGTCTCGGTGGCAACGGCTGACTGTGAGATCTGCTCGGTCAGCTCTCGCACGCGCGTGAGCTCGGGGTGGTTGTCGCCATGAACGCGCTCGACGACAGGGGCGAGCTCTAGCGCGGTCGACAGGTCAGTCATCAGGGGACACTCCTTGTTGGCTGGGTGGTCCTCCCAGCCTAGGGATGCGCCGGCCGACAGTCCTTGACCTGAGTCAAGCCAAACAGCCCAGGCTCAGCCCTGAGCGGGGTCGTCAGCCATCTCCGACTCGGCCGTCGCCAGCTTGGCGCGCACCTCATCCATGTCGAGCTCCTTGAGCTGGCCGATCAGGCTCTCCAGGCCGGCGGCGGGCAGCACGCCTGGCTGGGCAAAGAGCAGGATGCCGTCCCGGAACGCCATCACCGTCGGGATCGAGGTGATCTGGGCGCCAGCGGCCAGCTCCTGCTGTGCCTCGGTGTCGATCTTGCCGAACACGACGTCCTCGTGCTTCTTCGAGACCTGCTCATAGACCGGGGCGAACGCGCGGCACGGTCCGCACCACTCGGCCCACCAGTCGATCAGCACGATCTCGTTGTCGGCGAGGGTCTGGTCCAGGTTTTCACGGGTCAGTTCGGTAGTGCTCATGGCGGGGTAACAAGGCTCGGCGGGCAAGGATTCCCAACCGCGATCTTGGTCACACGCCCGTGGCCTCGGGCGCGGAGGTCCCGTCATACGGAACAATGGCCGTCATGGGATTCTCGCCGTCCATCTCCAACTCGATCACCGTCCGTCTCGAACTGCCCGCCCGGGCGACGGCTGTGGGTGAGCTCAGCTCCGCAGTGGAGAAGGAAGGTGGCATGGTCACCGCGGTCGACATCGCCGAGTCCGGCGCGGAGCGGCTGCGCACCGACATCACCATCGCCACCTGGGGTGAGGCGCACGCGACGCAGATCGTTGAGGCGATGCGCAAGGTCCCCGGCGTCGAGATCGGCAAGGTCAGCGACCGCACCTTCCTCATGCACCTGGGCGGCAAGCTCAGCGTCGAGTCCAAGCAGCCGATCCGCAACCGTGACGACCTGTCCATGATCTACACCCCCGGCGTGGCCCGCGTCTGCCAGGCCATCGTCGACAACCCCGAGGACGCGCGCCGCCTGACCATCAAGCGCAACACCGTCGCCGTGGTCACCGACGGCACCGCGGTCCTGGGCATGGGAGACATCGGTCCGCTGGCCGCCTTGCCCGTCATGGAGGGCAAGGCCGCCCTGTTCAAGCGGTTCGCCGACGTGGACGCCTTCCCGATCGTGCTGGACACCAAGGACGCCGACGAGATCGTGCGCATCGTCAAGGCGATCGCCCCGGGCTTTGCGGGGATCAACCTGGAGGACATCTCCGCGCCCCGCTGCTTCTACATCGAGCGCCGCCTGCGCGAGGAACTCGACATCCCGGTCTTCCACGACGACCAGCACGGCACCGCCATCGTCGTCCTGGCGGCCCTGCGCAACGCGCTGCGGGTGGTCGACAAGGAGCTCCCCGACGTCAAGATCGTCCTGTCCGGTGCCGGTGCTGCCGGCTCGGCCATCCTGCGGTTGCTGCTCATGGCCGGTGCGACGGACGTCATCGTGTCCGACGTCCACGGGGTGCTGCACTCCGAGCGCGCCGACATCGCCCGCGGAGACAACGCCAACATGGCCTGGATCGCGTCGCAGACCAACAAGGGCGGCCTGCGTGGATTGCTCACCGAGGCCCTGGTCGGTGCGGACGTCTTCATCGGCGTCTCCGCCGGCGGGATCCTCACCGGCGACGACATCGCCACGATGGGACCGGACGCCATCGTCTTCGCGATGGCCAACCCGACACCCGAGGTGGATCCCGCCGATGCCGCCGAGCACGCCACGGTCGTGGCCACCGGGCGCAGCGACTTCGCCAACCAGATCAACAACGTCCTGGTCTTCCCCGGCGTCTTCCGCGGGCTGATGGATGCCCAGAGCGACCACATCACCGACGAGATGCTACTGGCAGCCGCGATCGCCCTCTCCGACGTGGTGGGAGCCGACGAGCGCAACCCGACCTACATCATCCCCAGCGTGTTCAACCCCAAGGTCAGTAAGGCCGTGGCCCAGGCCGTGGAGAAGGTCGCCCGAGAGCGTGTCGACGCCACCTCCTGACGCTGCGTGGGCACCTCCGGCTGCGGTGATGACCGTATGCCGGGGGCTCGGGTGGCTCCTGCTGCTCACCCTGCTGGCGGCTCAGGTCTGGGGGCTCTATCTGCTGACGCCGGGGGCGGGGGAGCCCTACTTCCAGGGCCAGGACAAGGTGGCGCACGCCCTCCTGTTCGGGGTGCCCACGACCCTGGCGTTCCTGCTCGGCGCCCGGCTGGTGGTGCTCGGCATACTCCTGCATGCCGTCGTCAGCGAGCCGCTGCAGGGCCTGCTCACCACCACGCGCACCGCCGACGTCTGGGACCTGGTCGCTGACGTGGTGGGGATCGGGCTGGCGGTGGCCCTGGTGCTCGTGCTCCGGGCGCGTCGCCCGGCAGCGGTCCGACCCGCCGACGCCGCGGTCCCGGCCGCGGCCGGGAGCCGGCGGTGAGCGCGGGTGAGCAGGGGACCCCCGCAGAGGACGCCGGCTCGCTGACCGGCCACCTGCTCGTGGCGACCCCGATGACCGGCGAGTTCTTCGAGCGCTCGGTGGTGCTGATCCTGCACCACGACGAGGACGGGGCCACCGGCGTCACCCTCAACAAGCCGATGAGTGCCGAGGTCGCTGCGGTGCTGCCGGACTGGCAACCGCACGTGACCGCACCAGGGGTCCTCTTCCAGGGCGGTCCGGTCCAGATGGACTCCGCGATGGGCCTGGTCAGCGTGCCGGGAGGGGAGGCGGTGCAGGCCGAGACGCTGGGCATCTCGATGCTCTTCGGCGGGCTGGCTCTCGTCGACCTCGACGTCCCACCGCCGGTGGTGGTCCCCGAGCTCGCCGGGCTGCGGATCTTTGTGGGCTACGCCGGATGGGGCGCCGGACAGCTCGAGGCAGAGCTGGTCCAGGGCGCCTGGTATGTCGTCGAGCGCGAGCCGCGCGACCCCTTCCACGAGACCGCGGACTTCTGGCGCGAGGTGCTGGTCCGCCAGCGCAGTTCGCTGTCGTTGGTCGCCAACTACACCAGCGACCCCGAGCAGAACTGAGGACGACGCACCGGAGGGCACGGGCTCGCTCGCAGGGTGCCCAGTAGACTCGGTGTATGTCTGTGAGGTCGACGATGCCACTGAAGATGTCCCAGCCACTGGATGCCCCGGAGGCCCCGAGTGCGCCGTCCACGCAGACCGCGGTGCTCGAGCGGGAGGACACCAGCACCGACCCCCGGCTCAGCGAGCCCGGTGACCATGAGCGCTTCTCGCACTATGTGCGCAAGGAGAAGATCATGGAGAGCGCCCTCTCCGGCGAGCCTGTGATCGCTCTCTGCGGCAAGGTCTGGGTCCCGGGACGAGACCCCAAGAAGTTCCCGGTGTGCCCGGCCTGCAAGGAGATCTACGAGGGTTTGCGGGCGCCGCAGGACGGCGGGGAGTAGGCGGCACGCAGCCGACCAGCACCTTTGTCGGGCCGGTCCTGAACTGTCCCCGGCAACTCGTATCCTGATCCGCGATGTCCACCTCAGCTGCTTCTCACCTTCCCCCCGCCTATCCCGAACGCGCTGCGTGGGGGACCGCCGGCAAACTGCGCGCCTGGCAGCAGGCGGCCCTTGACCAGTACCTCGCAGACGGGCCGCGTGACTTCCTCGCGGTCGCGACGCCCGGTGCCGGCAAGACGACCTTCGCGCTGAAGGTGGCGACCGAGCTCATCGACGCCGGGATCATCGAGCGGGTCACGGTCGTGGCACCCACGGAGCACCTCAAGACCCAGTGGGCCGAGGCCGCGGCCAAGGTGGGCATCAGCATCGATCCCCGCTTTGCCAACATCCAGGGACGCCACGGGGGAGACTTCCGTGGCGTTGCCGTGACGTATGCCGGCGTGGCCAGCAAGCCGCTGCTGCACCGGGCCCGCACCGAGGCAGCCAGGACCCTCGTCATCCTCGACGAGATCCACCACGGTGGGGACGCCCTCAGCTGGGGGGAGGCCATCCGGGAGGCCTTCGAGCCGGCCACCCGTCGGCTGTCGCTGACCGGCACCCCGTTCCGGTCCGACACGGCAGCCATCCCGTTCGTGCGCTACGGCATGGACACCGAGGGCATCCTGCGCTCCGAGTCGGACTACACCTACGGCTACGCCGAGGCGCTCCGCGACGGGGTCGTCCGGCCGGTCCTCTTCCTGGCCTACGGCGGGAGCATGCGGTGGCGCACCAAGGCCGGTGACGAGATCTCGGCCCAGCTGGGGGAGCAGCTGACCAAGGACCTGTCCAAGCAGGCCTGGCGCACGGCACTGGACCCCTCCGGTGAGTGGATCCCCACGGTCCTGTCTGCCGCGGACAAGCGTCTGGCGGAGGTCCGGCGCGGAGTCCCGGACGCCGGCGGGCTGGTGATCGCCAGCGACCAGCGGTCCGCACGGACCTACGCCAAGCAGCTGGCCGAGCTCACCGGTGAGAAGCCCACCGTGGTGCTCTCCGACGACGCGGGAGCCTCCGCCCGCATCGAGAAGTTCGCCGAGGGCGACTCGCGGTGGATGGTCGCCGTGCGGATGGTCTCCGAGGGCGTGGACGTGCCGCGCCTGTGCGTCGGTGTCTACGCCACCTCGACCTCGACGCCGCTCTACTTCGCCCAGGCCATCGGGCGTTTCGTCCGTGCCCGCCGCCGTGGCGAGACGGCCTCTGTCTTCCTGCCCAGCGTCGAGCTGATCCTGCGGCACGCGGCCTCCATGGAGGTCCAGCGCGACCACGCCCTCAACAAGAAGCGCACCGACGAGGACGGTCTGGACTGGACTCCGGAGGAGAGCCTGGTCGCAGAGGCGAACGCGACCGAGCAGGCCCTGGACTCCGAGCAGGCCTCCTTCGAGGCGCTGGAGTCCGACGCCCTGTTCGACCACGTGCTCTTCGACGCCGAGCAGTTCGGCCTCGGCGCGCTGCCAGGCAGTCAGGAGGAGGAGGACTATCTCGGACTGCCCGGCCTGCTCGAGCCGGACCAGGTGGCCGACGTCCTGCGGGACCGTCAGCGCAAGCAGGTCCGCAACGGTGGGGGACGCAAGGCGGCCGAGCAGGTCTCGGCACACCGGGCGCTGGCCGAGCACCGCAAGGAGCTCAACAAGCTCGTCTCGGCCTACGCGCAGAAGAAGGGCCAGCCGCACGCCATCGTCCACGCTGAGCTGCGCAGGTCCTGCGGAGGCCCCGAGCTGGCCACCGCCAGCAGCGAGCAGGTCACCACGCGGATCGAGACGATCCGGCGGTGGTTCGTCGGGCGGCGCTGACTGCCCGCAGGCCAACCCGGCGGCTGACGACGTGGGCTACGCAACACCCGCGCGGGGCAGCGTGGTTGTTCGGGACACGGCCCCAGCCGTGGGAGGCTATGGGCATGAATACACGTGAGGCAGGGTGGTACGACGACCCGCAGGACGGCGACAGCCTGCGCTACTGGGACGGCGTGACGTGGACCGAGCACACCAGCCCCAAGCAGAAGCCTGGTCTGGACCAGGCAGGCGCGGGGGCCGCAGGGGCAGCGGGCCAGGGTTACGGACAGCCGGGGCAGTATGCCGGCCAGCAGGGGGACGCCGGCCAGGGCCAGCAGGGGGACGCTAGCCAGGGCCAGCCGGGCTACGGACAGCAGGGTCATGGGCAGGGGGGTCAGTACGGCGCGCCGGGGCAGCAGCCAGGCGGACCGCAGGGGCAGTACGGACAGGCGCCGCAGTACGGGCAGCCGGGTCAGCAGGCCAACCCCTATGGTCAGCAGCAGGGCGGCTGGGGTCAGCCGATGCCCGGCGGAGGCTACACCGGCCTGGAGACCGGTCCGGTCACCCCGGACGGACAGCCCATCGCCAGCTGGGGCATGCGCTTCCTGGCCCGCATCCTCGACGGCATCCTGATCGGCGTCGTGTCGACGCTGCTCGCCATGGTGATCATGCCGGACTTCTTCGGCGACTACATGGACTGGGTGATGGACCCGGGCGACTCCCTCACCGTGCCCTCAGGCCTCGCCAGCGACCTGCTGATGTATGGCCTCATGACCGCAGTGCTGGGCATCGTCTACGAGGCGCTGATGCTGAAGCAGTTTGGGGCGACCGTGGGCAAGATGGCCACCGGACTGCGGGTGCGACTGCGGGACCAGGATGGTCCGTTGTCCTGGGCGACGTCCGTCATCCGGGCGCTGGTCTGGTTCGGTCCCAACCTGCTGTCGGGCTTTGCGTCGCTCTCGTTCATCTCCGGCCTGTTCGGCCTCCTCAACGGTCTCTGGCCGCTGTGGGACAAGAACAAGCAGTCGCTCAACGACAAGGTCGCCAAGACCAACGTCGTCAAGAAGCGCCGCTGACCAGCAGTGACGCTGCGATTTCCGCAGGACCCCACATCCCGATCTAGCACAGGAACATCATGCAGACCCTCATCGACTCCGCCATCTTCGTCGTGATCCTGGTGGTCGTGCTCTACGCGTTCTACGCGCTCTTCAAGCGCGAGAGCTGAGGCTGGCCTGCTGGCTCACGTGCTCTGACGCAGCGTCACACCCGAGGCGCGCATCGCCTCGACGGCAGCCTCGGTGGACTCCGGTGCGACACCAGCGGTCAGGTCCAGCAGCACCGTGGCTTCCAGGCCATTGGCGACCGCGTCGAGGGCCGTGGCCCGCACGCAGTGGTCGGTGGCGATGCCGACGACGTCGACCCCGGTGACGTCCCGTTGGCGCAGCCAGTCGGCCAGACCGACCGGCGAGCCGTCGACCTCGGTGCTGCCCTCGAAGCCGGAGTAGGCGGCGGCATACTGCCCCTTGCGGAAGACCGCCTGAACGTGGTCGAGGGCGCCGGCCAGCTCGGGCCGGAACTCGGCACCGGCGGTCTCCGCCTCACAGTGCACGGGCCAGCTGTCCACGAAGTCCGGCTCGTCCGACCAGTGGTCCCCCGGATCGATGTGCCAGTCCGCGGTCGCGACGATCGCGGCATACTCTCCGCCGTGGGCGGCCACGTGAGCCGTCACGCCGGCAGCCACGGCGGAGCCTCCCTCGACGGCCAATGAGCCGCCCTCGCAGAAGTCGAGTTGGACGTCAACGATGATCAGTGCCCGGGTCATGCGCCCACGGTAACGCGGTGGTCCTGGGCGTCCGGCACGTGGTGCTTGTGTCACACCGGCGCCCGTGACGGAGTGTCGGAGCAGGCTGGGCCGTCGACGCCGCCAGCCGCGGTCTGACCTAGTCCCCCTCGACCTCGGTGCGGCTGGCCTCGTCCTCATAGACCGTGCGGATCGCCGGCTCACCCTGCGAGAGGCGCAGGCCCTTGGTCGGCAGCTCTGCACGGGAGGCGGTGTGGTGCTCACGAGCGGTGTGCGCGTCGGTCGGCACCTGCACCTCGCCGTCGCTGACCAGCTGGACGAGCAGGTCGCGGTCGTCGCCGTCGTCCGTGGGGGTGATGTCGATGCCGATGCGCTCCTCGTGGGCAACGCCCATGGAGTTGCGCCGACGCAGGGCGTGCTTGCGCCCGCCGACCGAGGCCTTGTCCTTGCTCGCCTTGGCGACCCCCTCGAACTTCCCGTCGGCTCCCTCACGGGAGACCAGCTTGTAGACCATGCCGGCCGCCGGAGCGCCGGACCCGGTGACCACCCGGGTCCCCACGCCATAGGCATCCACGGGCGCCGCCTGCAGCGCCGCGATCGCGAACTCGTCCAGGTCGGAGGTGACCACGATGCGTGTGTCCCGCGCCCCCAGCCCGTCGAGCTGGGCACGCACCTCATGGGCCTGGGAGACGAGGTCACCGGAGTCCAGGCGCACCCCGCCGAGCCCGGGACCGGCCAGCTCGACGGCGAGCTCGACCGCAGCGGTGACGTCATAGGTGTCGACCAGCAGCGTGGTGTCCAGACCCAGACTCTGCAGCTGAGCCGCAAAGGCCTCGCGCTCGGAGTCGTGCAGCAGGGTGAAGGAGTGTGCCGCGGTGCCTCTGGTGGGGATCCCGTGGCGGCGGCCCGCCTCCAGGTTGGAGGTGGAGCCGAACCCCGCGATGTATGCCGCCCGCGCGGCGGCCACTGCCGACTCCTCGTGGGTGCGCCGCGAGCCCATCTCGATGCAGGGCCGGTCACCGGCCGTTGCCGTCATCCGGGAGGCTGCGGCGGCGACCGCCGAGTCGTGGTTGAGGATCGACAGGAGCAGGGTCTCGAGGATGACGCCCTCGGCGAAGGTCGACTCCACGATGAGCAGGGGCGATCCGGGGAAGTAGCACTCACCCTCCGCATAACCCCAGATGTCTCCGCTGAACCGATAGTCCGTGAGCCACTGCAGGGTCTGCTCGTTGACGACCTTGGTCTCTCGCAGGAAATCGATCTCCTCGGGGCCGAAGGTGAAGTCTGCCAACGCATCCAGAAACCGTCCGGTCCCGGCGACCACCCCATAGCGTCGTCCCTCGGGCAGGCGCCGGGTGAAGGCCTCGAAGACGCACCGTCGGTCGGCGTGACCGCCGGCCAGGGCGGCCTGCAGCATGGTCAGTTCGTAGTGGTCGGTGAAGAGCGAGGTGCGGTTGGTCACGGGCCACACTGTAATTGAGGGCCGTAGGGTGGGCCGGTGATTCTCGGGGTTCCACTGTGGGCGTTGGCGGTCATTGCGCTCGCCCTGCTCGTGGGGACGATGGTGCAGGGCCTGGTCGGCCTCGGCCTGGGGCTGGTCGGCGCTCCGATCGCGACCCTGGTCGCCCCCGAGCTCATGCCGGGGCTGCTGCTGTGCACGGCGGCGCTGCTGCCCCTGCTGCAGCTGGCCCGCAACCGCCAGGAGATCGACTGGCGCGGGCTGGCGTGGGCCCTGCCCGCCCGCATCCCCGGGACCGTGCTCGGTGTCTGGCTGGTCTCTCTGTTCACCGTCCGGCAGCTGTCCGTGGCGGTCGGCGTGATGGTGCTGGCAGCGGTCCTGGTCACCCGGCACACGGTGACCGTGCCGATCACCCCCACCACGCTGGTCGGGGCGGGCATCATCTCGGGAGTCACCTCCACCGCCACCTCGATCGGCGGCCCACCCATCGCGATCCTCTATCAGCACCGGTCCCCGGTGCAGATCCGCAGCACGCTCGCGGTCTATTTCGTCCTGGGGGCGGTGTTCAGCCTGATCGGACTCGGTGTCAGCGGTCAGCTGGAGGCCCGCCAGGTCTGGCTGGCCGCGCTCTTGGTGCCCTTCCTGCTGGCCGGGCTCTGGCTCTCCGGTCGGGTCGGTCGACACGTTTCACCCCTGCGGATCCGCAACATCATGTTGCTGGTCTGTGCTGCCTCGGCACTGACCCTGCTGGTGCGCAGCCTGGCGGGATGAGGACCGTAGAGTGGACGCCGTGTTCATGACCTCCTCCACCCAGCCGCCCGGACCCGACAGCCCCGGACCGCAGGAGGCCGGTCAGGTCGCGGTCCTGGACCGACCCGACGTCGACAAGCCCTGGGTCACCATCGTCTGGAACGACCCGGTCAACCTCATGTCCTATGTGTCCTGGGTCTTCCAGACACACTTCGGCTATCCCAAGGCCAAGGCCGAACGACTGATGATGCAGGTCCACGAGGAGGGACGCTCGGCCGTCTCGCACGGCAGCCGGGAAAAGATGGAGGCCGACACCGAGGCGATGCACGGCTACGGACTCTGGGCGACCTTCCAGAAGGACGACTGATGGCGACCATGTTCCGCTCCCGCAAGGGACGGTTCACCGCGACCTGGGAGACCGGCGAGGTCGCCGTCGTGCTGCACCTGATGCGTCTGACCCACGACTTCGTCGCCCCCGAGCGGGAGGACACCGGCGACCCGTTCCTGGATCTGGTCGCCGGTCTTGGCGGCACGGCGGACCCGGAGGAGCCCAGTGACCCGGCCCTGCGGCGACTGTTGCCGCCGGCCCACCGCACCGATGCCGGGCAGGCCGCGGAGTTCCGGCGACTCACCGAGCACACGCTCCGGTCCCGCAAGGCCGCCAACCTGGCGACCGCCATGGTGGCGTTGAGCGAGGCGCTGCCCGCCGAGGGAGACCACGAGCCCGACGAGCCCGTGAAGCTCGCCCTGGACCCCGACCAGGCGAGGGCGATGACGATGGCGCTCACCGACATACGTCTGATCCTGGGGGAGCGGCTGGGGATGCGCAGCGAGGAGGACTCCGAGCGGCTGCACGAGGAGTTTGCCCTGGCGCTGCAGGGCGAAGGGGAGATGGATCCGGGCGCCATGCAGCAGATGGCCTACTACGACTTCCTCACCTGGGTGCAGGAGTCGTTGACGGGCGCGATGCTGGGCTGACCCGGGCACGGCACGGCTGGCATGTGGTCCTCAACGTCAACCTGTGGACAGGCAGCCTCTGTATCACCGGTGACGACGCTCGCGTCGTGGACGTGATTCCGGTCAGAGATCTGCGCAATCGCAGCGCCGTCCCGTCAGCGTGCGGGAACTGATAGCCCGACGTCGCAGCCTCCCGCGGGTGGAGGCCGCTGCACTGCGTGCTGACCTCGATGCCATCCTCGACCCGGCACGGTGAGTCCCGTGGAGGTTGCGGCTTCGCTGCGCCACGCCGGGCGCACAGCTGCGGCCCGAGCCTACGACGCGCTCATCGCAGCCACCGCCATTGCACACGAGCTGCCGCTCTTCACCTGCAACCCCGCGGACTTTGACGGGATCCCCGAACTCCAGCTCCACACCGTGGATCGGGACGAGTCCCAGGCTGGGGGAGAGATAGGCTCGGCCCACCATGACTGAGCAGGCACCCAACCCCAGCACCGGCACCTTCATCGACGCGCGTCAGGACGACGCCCAGGGAGCACCAGAGCAGGCCGCGCCGGACGGCACGCTGCCCGGCGCCGTGCGGCTTCGTGTCGCACCGTCCCCGACCGGAGACCCGCACGTCGGCACGGCCTACATGTCGATGTTCGACCTGGCCTTCGCCCGTCAGCAGGGTGGCCGGTTCATCCTGCGCATCGAGGACACCGACCGGGCCCGCTTCCAGGCCGATAGCGAGCAGCAGATCTATGACACGCTCTCCTGGCTCGGCCTGGCCTGGGACGAGGGGCCGGACAAGGGCGGACCGTGCGCGCCATACCGCCAGTCCGAGCGCCTCGAGACCTACCGACCGTATGCCGACCGGTTGCTCGAGCAGGGCCACGCCTACCTGTGCTGGTGCTCGGGGGAGCGGCTGGCCGGGATGCGCGAGAAGCAGCAGAAGCTTAAGCAGCCGACCGGCTATGACCGGCTCTGTCACGGCAAGACCCGCGAGGAGCGGGCCGGGCTGCCCGGATTCAGCGAGACGCCGGTGGTGCGGATGTTCATCCCGGACGATGCCCCGCTGACCTTCACCGACCTGGTGCGCGGCGAGGTCTCCGCGCCCCGGCCGGACGACCAGGTGATTGTCAAGGCCGACGGCTTCCCGACATACCACCTCGCGGTGGTGGTCGACGACCACGAGATGGGCATCACCCACGTGGTGCGCGGCGAGGAGTGGATCTCCAGCACGCCCAAGCACGTCCTGCTCTATCGGTGGCTGGGCCTGCCGGTCCCGCACTACGCACACATGCCGCTGCTGCGCGACGAGAAGAAGGCCAAGATCTCCAAGCGCAAGAGCCCATGGGCCCGGCTGACGTGGTTCAAGGAGCAGGGCTACCTGCCCGAGGCGCTGCTGAACTTCCTGGCACTGCTGGGCTACCCCCCGATCATCGAGGAGGACGGCACCGAGCGGGAGCTCTTCACGTTTGAGGAGTTCAGTGCCGGCTTCGACTGGGACAAGGTCAACACGGTGGGTCCGATCTTCAACCTGGACAAGCTCAACTCCCTCAACGGCCACTACATCCGTCAGCTCGAGGTCGGCGATCTGGCCAGCCGACTGCTGCCCTACCTGCAGACAGCGGGGGTGCTCTCGGACCAACCGACGCTGCCCGAGCTGGGCCGACTGAAGGCGCTCGCCGAGCTGGTGCAGACCCGCATCGTGACCCTCACCGACGCTGCCGCGCTGGTTGCCCCGTTCTATGTCTCGGACGCCGAGCTGCCGATCGCTGACGACGCCCGTGCTCAGCTCAAGGACGATGCCGGAGCTGTTTTGGATGCTGCGATCGCGGCCCTGGAGCCGATCGACGGTGCCATTCCGGACACGCTCGGCGCCCAGCCCGAGTGGGCCACCGAGCGGATCGAGCAGGCGCTGCGCGCGGCGCTCGTCGAGGGGCTGGGCATCAAGCCCAAGTTTGCGTTCGGTCCGCTGCGCACCGCCGTGTCCGGCCAGCGGATCTCACCTCCGCTGTTTGAGTCGATGGAGGTCCTGGGCAAGGCCTCGACGCTGGCGCGGCTGACCCGCCTGCGGGACGAACTGGCGAGCGCCTCGGGCTGAGCGGGGCCGTCACAGCGTCACAGGGCCACTGACCCACCTGCGAAGGAGTCGTCGTGACGCACCTGATCTGCGCCGGGGAGACAGGGCGATTTGGGAGTGGCGCGGGCGGCCGGTAGTATCACTCCTCGGTTCACCGATGCGTGAAGCCTTCGGGCAGCAGGCACGGTGATACCCCCTTGGGGTATGGTGTAATTGGCAACACTACGGTTTCTGGTACCGTCATTCTAGGTTCGAGTCCTGGTACCCCAGCTTGATCAATGCCCTTGCGGCAGAGGTCATTTCGGAAGAGCATCCGCTGTGCGGTAGGCTTCCACCCGCTGTCAGGCTCGCCTGTCAGCACCTGCTAGGGCCCCGTTGTGTAGCGGCCTAGCACGCCGCCCTCTCAAGGCGGTAGCGCGGGTTCGAATCCCGTCGGGGCTACCCATGGGAAGCGGCCCCTCACCTGATCAGGTGAGGGGCCGCTTCTGTTTCCGGTCCTACTTCTTCTTGGTCTTCTTGCCGCTCTTGTCCTTCGCGCTCTTATCTTTCGCGCTCTTGTCCTTGCCGGACTTGGTTGAGCCGGACTTGGTTGCGTCGGACTTGGCCTTGCTCTTGCCGGACTTGGCCTTGCCCGACCCTGTCTCGGCGTCGTCCTGCCGCGCCCTCTTGAGGGTCTTCTTGGCTGAGTCCTTCAGTTGCGACTCGATGGCCGCCACATCCTCGGCTGCTACGAGGCGGGCCGCGCCCTTCGCCGGTGACGCGCGTCGGCCGCGGGGAGCGGCTGAGGCGCCCTCCGGTGAGGTACTGCCGGTGCCCGCAGCGGCGCGACCGCCAGCCAGCCCATCCTCTGGGAGGTCGGACGGGTCGGTGACAACCTTCTTGAAGTAGGTGCCCGGACGGAAGCGTGGACTTCGGGTGCCGGCGATCGGCACGATCTGTCCGGTGCGCGGATTGCGCCCGGTGCGAGGTGCCCGTTCGGTGCGCTCGAAGGTGCCGAAACCGGTGATTCCGACACTTCCCCCGGCAGCGACCTCACGCAGGACCACGTCGACGAGCGCGTCGACGGCGAGGGTGGCATCTCGGCGACTTCCCAGTGTGGGAGTCAGTGCTTCAATCAGGTCTGCCTTGTTCACTGGTGCTCCGTTTCCGTCGCGGGAAGAGGACCTGATTCACACTACGGGAGAGGCAGATTCGCGCAACTTGGGCGCGGACGGGGTCACCGAATGATCTCGGTGGCGCCGATCCCCACGATCCACAACCGGGTCACCTCCGTGCCCACCGCCTCAGGGTCGCCGGAGATCTCGATGCTCAGCCGTTGGCCGACCCGCAGGTGCCGCAGGCCGCTCGCCTCGAAGGCTTCTGCCGCGAACGGCACCACCTTGCCGGTGTCGAGGATCAGACTGCCGGCCGTGGTGACCGGGTCAAAGGTGTGCACCGTCGCCTGCATGACGCCAGCCTAGTTCGCAGCCGTCCGCTGATCGCGGGCAGCGCCCAGGATCTGCGTCGTGTGCGTCCCCACGCCCAGCGCCACCGCGGCCTGCAGCGCGGCCAGGTCGTCCACGTCCTGCCGCAGCCGGGGCAGATCCGGCGTCAGCACGGTGGCGAACTCACCGTGTCGTGCCGCCGAGCCCGGTCCGAAGCTCGGCTCCACAGTCACCCCGGGCCGGGCCGTCAGCAGCACCGTGCCCGTGCCGTCGTGGTCGGGCACGAGGGCCCGGGGATGAGCGGCACACTCGTGCAGTGCCTCGAGCAGGTCCTGCGGGCGCAGCGCCGGCAGGTCACCCAGCAGGACCGCCACGCCGGCCTGCTCGTCCAGCGCACGTGCGGCGGCGATACCGGCGCTCACGGCTGCGTTGAGTCCGGCCCCAGGGTCTGGCACGACCCGCGCCCCCAGGGCTGCAGTCGCCGGCCCGACCACCGGGTCGGAGGTGATGGTGAGCACGTCGCCCGGGGGGAGCGCGCGGCATACGGCGTGCAGGGTGTCCAGGGCGATCGCCCTGGCCAGGTCGGGCCGGGAGAGCGGCGGGGGAGCGTGCAGCCTGGTCTTGGCCCGCTGGGCCTCCTTGACCGGCAGGACGAGACGCCAGTGCACGGACTCAGTCACCTAACCAGTATGCCGGGTGGCCAGGTCTGCCCCACCGACCCCGGTAGGTGACAAGATGACCTTCGTGGAACCACAGCCGCTTCGCACGCAGATCCCGCTCGCCTACCGGGGGGTCATCACCACCCTCCGGCCGGTGCTGGCCCGGATCACCCGACAGGAGTGGAGCGGGGGAGAGCACCTCCCGGAGTCCGGCGGGTTCATCGTCGCCGGCAACCACCTCTCCGAGATCGACCCGTTCATGGTGGCGCACTACCTCGTCAACCACGGCTGGGCGCCGCGTTTCCTGGCCAAGTCGACGCTGTTCGACATCAAGGGGCTCGGGATGGCGCTGCGCAATCTGGGCCAGGTGCCGGTCTATCGGGGCACGCGGCAGGCGTCCGATGCGCTGCGGGATGCGGCCGCGGCCGTGACCGACGGTGACGCCGTGGTGATCATGCCCGAAGGCACCTTGACCCGGGACCCCGACCTGTGGCCGATGCGGGCCAAGAGCGGGGTCGGCCGGCTGGCCCTGATGACGGGCGCACCCGTCATACCCATCGCGCAGTGGGGCGTGCAGAACCTCCTCGCGCCCTATGCGCGCCGCCCCACGGGGCTTTTCTCACGGCACGTGATGCACGTCAAGGCCGGACCGGCGGTAGACCTGTCGGACTTGATGGGTCGGGAGGACTCGGCCGCCGCCACCGAGGCCACCGAGCGAATCATGGCGCAGCTGACCCAGCAGCTGGCGCAGATCCGTGGTGAGGAGCCACCCGCGACACCCTTCGTCTGGGACGGCAAGAAGGAGAGCAGGAATCGCAAGAGGAGGTCTGCGAAATGACGCGCGCAGCGGTCTTCGGCAGCGGCTCCTGGGGCACGGCCTTCGCCGCGATCCTCGCGGACGCCGGCTGCGAGGTGGTGCTGCACGCCCGACGGCGTGAGGTGGCCGAGGCGATCAACGCCGACCACGTCAACGCCGGCTATCTGCCCGAGCTGGTGCTGCCGGACACGGTCAGCGCCACTGACGACCCGGCCGAGGCTGCACGGGGGGCCGAGCTGGTCATCTTGGCGATCCCGTCGCAGACGCTGCGCACCAACCTGGACTCCTGGGGGCACCACCTGCCCGCCGGGGTGCCGGTCGTGTCCCTGATGAAGGGGATCGAGCTGGGCACCGGTCAGCGGATGAGTGAGGTGATCCACGAGGCCGCCGGGATCCCGACCGACCAGGTGGTGGTGGTCTCCGGACCCAACCTGTCCCGCGAGATCGCCGCCAAGCAGCCTGCGGCGTCGGTGGTCGCGTGCAGCGACATCAGCACCGCCGAGCAGGTCGCGCAGGCCTGCGCCGCGCCCTACTTCCGGCCCTACACCCAGACCGACGTGGTCGGTGCCGAGCTCGGGGGCGCGGTCAAGAACGTCATCGCGCTGGCCGTCGGTATGGCGGAGGGGCTGGGCTATGGCGACAACACCAAGTCCACGATCATCACCCGGGGGCTGGCCGAGACCGCCCGACTGGGGGCGGCGCTGGGGGCGGACCCGGCGACGCTCATGGGCCTGGCCGGTGTCGGTGACCTGATCGCCACCTGCATGTCGCCGTTGTCGCGCAACCACTCCTTCGGGGTCAACCTCGGCAAGGGGATGTCGGTCGAGGAGGTCGTGGCGATCACCAGCCAGACGGCCGAGGGTGTGAAGTCGTGCCGCTCGATCCTGGACCTGGCCGCCCGCAACGGGGTCGACATGCCGATCTGCACCGGTGTCACGGCCGTGGTGGAGCACGCGATGGACGTGCGCCAGCTCGGCGACCAGCTGATGAACCGGCCGCACAAGCACGAACGACACTGAGCGCCGGTGACGGGCCGGAGGGCCCGCAGCGACTAGGCTCGGCGGCGATGGAACAGCAGCCCGCACCCCGGCCCGAATCCGCGCGCACCAGGGTCGCCCTGGTCTTTGGAGGCCGCTCCTCGGAGCACGCCATCTCGTGCGCCACTGCGGCGAGCGTGCTGCGTGCCATCGACCGGGAGCGTTATGACGTGGTGCCCATTGGCATCACCAAGGGTGGCCGGTGGGTGCAGGTGGCCGACGACCCGGCGCAGCTGGAGATCACCGCGGGGCGGCTTCCCGAGGTCCCGGACAGCGACTCCACGGTGGTCCTGCCCCTGGGCAACAGCAGCAACACGGTGACGGTCTCGGAGCCGGGACAGATCCCCCGGGCGCTCGGCGAGGTGGACGTAGTCTTTCCGCTGCTGCACGGGCCCTTCGGCGAGGACGGCACCATCCAGGGTCTGCTCGAGCTGGCGGACATCCGCTATGTCGGCTGTGGCGTGCTCGCCTCCGCGGCCATGATGGACAAGCACATCATGAAGGTGCTCTTTGCCGACGCGGCCCTGCCCGTCGGCCCCTACACGGTCATCACCGACCTGCAGTGGCGCCGCGATCGGGCCGCCGCCCTGGACGCGGCCAACGCGCTGACCTTCCCGGTCTTCGTCAAGCCGGCCCGGGCCGGCTCCTCCGTGGGGATCACCAAGGTGGCGGAACCGGCCCACCTCGAGGCCGCGATCGAGGCGGCCCGCGAGCACGACCCCAAGGTGATCGTCGAGGCGGGCATCGTCGGACGGGAGCTGGAGGTCGGGGTCCTCGGCGGTCACGGCGCCGAACCGCCACGGGTCAGTGAGGTCGGTGAGATCGTGGTTGGCGGAGGGCACGCCTTCTATGACTTTGAGGCCAAGTATCTCGATGAGGCACACGTGGAGATCTCCAGTCCGGCAGAGGTCTCGGCCGAGGTGGCCGCGCAGATCCAGCGCATCGCCGCCACGGCCTTCGAGGCCGCCGGGTGCGAGGGCCTCTCCCGGGTCGACTGCTTCCTCACGGAGGAGGGAGACGTGCTGGTCAACGAGATCAACACGATGCCCGGGTTCACCCCCTTCTCGATGTATCCGCAGGTCTGGGCGGCCAGCGGCATCAGCTATCCCGAGCTGATCGACGAGCTGATCACCCTGGCGCTCGAGCGACGCACCGGTCTGCGCTGACGCCTGCGTTGCCAGGCCTGCTCTGAGCGGCCTGGCTCAAGGGGCTGCCTGCTGAGGGGCTGCCTCCTCACGAGCAGCGGTTGGGCCCCTGCTCGATGACCTCTGCGGCCGGCCCGAAGGCCGGGAGCAGCAGGGGCGGCGTCTCATAGACGTCGGGCACCAGCACCTCGATGGCCGGGCTGCGTCCATAGGTCGTGAAGACGACCCCGTCGTTCAGTTCCGAGACGATCCAGTCCACGCCCTCGATGTCCAGGCAGGCCTCCTCCGTGGGGCCGGGGGGCACGGCACCGCACCGGGCGATGATGGCCGGGTCTCCCCAGGCAGCGACGGTCACCGAGTCGACCGCGGTCTCCCGTGGACTCGCGGAGCCGACCTGGACCGGCCAGCGCTGGGCCACCGCGTGGCACTCGGGCGTCTCGGCCCCGTCGAACGGGGCCACCTTCACCGCCGACGTGCAGGCAGCCAAGGTCACGGCGCACACCGTGAGGAGGCCTAACTGTCGCCTCCGTGGCTGGCGGCGGGGGCGACAGTCCCTGTCCGGACGCGGCGGTGCTCCGTCGTGGGTGCCGCGCCGCAGATTGCGCGTGGGTGCGGCGGTCAGAGGTGGACCACCGTGCAGGTCGTGGTCCGGGTGATGTGCGGCACCTCCTGGATGCGTGAGATCACCTGACGCCCAAGCTCATCCACGCTGGCCGCCGCGACCCGGGCGATGACGTCGTAGGGGCCGGTCACGTCCTCGGACGTGACGACGCCCTCCAGGTCGGCAACCGTCCTGGAGACGACGCCGGACTTGCCGACCTCGGTCTGAATGAGGATGTAGGCCTGGACCATGTCGCCTCCTGCGCGCTGGTGTGGGCCGCTGCGCGGCCCGTCGTGGCCCAGACGCTACCGTGCAGGGACGCGATGCGGGAGGAGGTCTGGCATGTCGGGTTCCGAAGAGTCGGGGGCCGGGGGGTCGCAGACCCTGGGGGAGCTGGGTGAGGCAGGGGTCCTCAAGGACATCTTTGCGACGCTGACCACCACGGACTCGGTGCTGGTCGGACCCGGCGACGACACGGCCCTGCTGGCCGTCTCCGGCCCGGTCCTCGCGACCACCGACGCGATGGTGCGCGGGCGGGACTGGCTCGACGAGTGGTCCTCGGCCCACGACGTGGGGGTCAAGGTCGTCATGCAGAACCTTGCCGACCTGGCGGCGATGGGTGGGGTGGGCACCGGTCTGCTCGTCACCCTGATCGCGCCCGGCGCACTACCTGCCCGGTGGGCCCGTGACCTGACGGCCGGCATCGCGGAGATCTCGGCGGCCACGGGGGTGCCGGTGATCGGTGGAGACCTCTCCTCCTCCGACGGCGCCGTGGCGGTGTCCGTCACTGCGCTGGGGGAGGTGCCGGGGGGCCGGGCGGTGCTGCGCTCTGGTGCCGAGCCGGGCCAGGAGGTCGCCGTGTCCGGCTCACTGGGTCGGTCGGCTGCAGGGCTGGAGGTCCTGCGGCGCAGTGGGACCGATGGGTCGCCGTCGGGCCGGCATACGGGGCTGGGTGCGGGACCGGGTGCGGGACCGGCTGCAGGCTGGGTGGCCTACCACCGCCGCCCGGACCCCGACCTGAGTCAGGGCCCGGCAGCTGCGGCAGCCGGGGCCACCGCCATGCTGGACGTCTCCGACGGCCTGGTGCGTGACGGTGGCCGCATCGCCACCGCCAGCACCGTGCGGATCGACCTTGATGAGGCGGCGATCGGGGCCCTGGCAGAGGAGTTCGTCTCCGAGCTGGGCAGTGCGCCCGCCCTGGACTGCGTCCTCACCGGCGGCGAGGAGCACTCACTTCTGGCGACCTTCCCCGTCGGGACGGTGCCGCCAGGCTGGACCGTCGTCGGGCACACCGCAGAGGCAGGGACCGCGGGACCAGGGGTGTGGTGGCGCGGAGAGCGCACCACCGGCGGCGGCTGGGACCACTTCGGGGGCTGACCCATTTTGCGAGAGGTTTCGTCGGCGCATCACCCATTTTGAGAGAGGTCTCGTCGGCGCATCACCCATCTTGCGAGAGGTTTCGTACGCCCTCACCACCTGCTGGGGGAGGTTCGGCGCGGCCGACCCCACCAGCCCAGTGCAGGCATGACAAAAGCCGGCCTCCACGGAGGAGTCCGGCTTGTCATGTGCGGCCGCTGGCCGCGAGGAGTCAGCGAGTGGTGATCTTGCCAGCCTTGAGGCAGGAGGTGCACACGTTGACGCGCTTGGGGGTCACGCCCTTGGGGCCGACGAGGGCCCGGACGCGCTGGATGTTCGGGTTCCAACGGCGCTTGGTGCGGCGGTGGGAGTGCGAGATGCTGTGACCGAAGCTCGGTCCCTTGCCGCAGACGTCGCAAGTGGCAGCCACGGTGTCTCCTGAGGTCGAATGATGTATCGGGCGAGTGCCCCAATCATCTGTGGCAGCGCAGAGGCAAACCACACACGTCATCGGGGAACCGGTCAAGAATAGCCGACGTCAGCCCACCCCGCCAAAACGGGCGTCTCACCCTGTCCTGCAGCCACGATCACGAGGCCCGGTATGCCGGCACGTCGGTGTGCCGGGCAGCTCACCGAGGCGGCGTGTGGCCCCGGGAGCAGGGCAGCACGTGGGTGGACTAGACCGCTCACCGAGGTGAGTGTGGCGGCACGCAGATGTGGACAGGTGCGCGCCGATGTCGGGGGCTGACGATAACCTGCTGGTAGCCGTGATGAGGGCCTCCCCAGCCCGCAGGAGTCAGCACCCGAGAGGACCAGAGCCAGGTGAGTTCGCCCCGCAGTCCGGTCGAGGTGCCTCTGAACCTGGCGGCAGCCCGCCGGTGGGCGCTCGCCTCACGCGTAGGCCTGGCTGAGGCCCGCACCCAGATCGACGCGCTCAATGTCTTCCCGGTCCCGGACGGCGACACGGGGACCAACATGTTCCTCACGTTCGACGGGGCCCTCGACGTGCTGCGGGGACACCACGCGACCCACGGCGGTGAGATCAGCCTGGTCCAGGGTCTGGCACTGCTCGCGCGCGGCATGCTGCTCTCCGCACGGGGCAACTCGGGCGTGATCCTCAGCCAACTGGCGCGAGGTCTGCACGAGGCTGCCGCGAAGGCCGGTGACGCTGGAGAGGCCGGTGATACAGAGGGCGGCGACGCAGAGGCCGGTGGCGCGGACGCCGACGCCGGACCCGGTGGTGTCATCGGTGAGGTTGGGGCGCAGCTGCTGGCTGAGGCGTTCACCCGTGCGGACCACCTCGCCTGGGCCGGCGTCTCCTCTCCCGTTGAGGGCACGATCCTGTCGGTGTCCCGGGCGGCGGCCAGCGCGGCCCGCGAGGCGGCCGCGGCCGGAGCCAATCCTGCCGGGGTGAGCGCCGCAGCGCTGGCGGCCGCCCGGTCGGCCCTCGAGCACACCCAGTCCCAACTGCCTGCCCTGCGCCGGGCCGGCGTCGTCGACGCGGGAGGCGCTGGCCTGGTGATCGTTCTCGAAGCGCTCCACCGGGTGCTCACCGACGATCATGCCGGCTCGGACGCCAGCGACAGCCCCTGGTTCCGCGAGGGCGCCGTGCTGCCTCCGGCGGGCTGCGCAGGCGATGGTGACG
Source organism: Ornithinimicrobium ciconiae (assembly GCF_007197575.1). NCBI lineage: Bacteria > Bacillati > Actinomycetota > Actinomycetes > Micrococcales > Ornithinimicrobiaceae > Ornithinimicrobium > Ornithinimicrobium ciconiae. The sequence continues at coordinate 2,870,071 of NZ_CP041616.1, read as the reverse complement.
GCGAAGGCGCCTACGAGGTGATGTATCTGCTGTCCCAGTCCGACGAGGACCGGGTGGGACATCTGCGGGCACACCTGGAGCAGGTGGGCCACTCGGTCCTGGTGGTCGGCGGACCGCAGGACTGGCGCGTGCACGTGCACCTCGACGACCCCCAGGTCGCGGTGGAGGCCGGCACGATGGCCGGTCAGATCGACCAGGTGCGCATCGAGGAGCTGGTGCGGGCGGACGCGAGCGCACCCACCGCTGACGCACGGCCGCGGGCCAGCGTCGGGGTCGTCGCCTGCGCTGGCGGGGAGGGTCTCCTGGAGCTGTTCGAGCAGGCTGGGGCGACTGTTGTGCGCTCCGCCGCCGGGGCCCGCGCCTCGACCGGTCAACTGCTCAACGCGATCTGGGCGGTCCCGGCGCACAGCGTGGTGGTGCTGCCCAACGACGGCGACGTCCTGATGTCGGCGCAGGCCGCAGCCGCCGCCGCCCGAGAGGAGGGCCTGACCGTGGAGGTGGTGCCCAGCCGGGCCGCCGTCCAGGGCCTCGCGGCGCTGGCCGTCTTCGACCCTGGGGCGACGCTGCCAGAGACACTCACGACGATGAGTGAGGCCGCAGGCGCGACCGTCCACGCGGAGCTGACGGTGGCCTCCCGGGACGCCCAGACCGGGGCCGGCCCCTGTCGCGCGGGCCAGGCCCTCGGGTTGCTGGACGGTCAGATCGTGGTGATCGACGACGACGCCACCAAGGCCGCGACCAGACTCCTGGCCCGGCTGGTCACCGACCAGACCGAGCTGCTGACCGTCGTGCGGGGAGCAGGGGCCGACGAGGCAGCACGCACCAGCATGGACCAGGTGGTGGGGGCGATCGAGGCGGCCCACCCCGGTGTCGAGGTGCTCTGGCTCGACGGCGGACAGCCTGCCTACCCCTGGTTGCTGGGCGCCGAGTGATGGCCGAGCTCCCCACACTGGACGTCAAGCTGCGTTCCCTGGTGGGCAAGACCGCTGCGCCGCTGGCCAAGCGTGACCTGGTCACGGTGCGCGACCTCCTGGATTTCTGGCCGCGCACCTATCTCGACCCGACCCGCCCGAGCGACTTCTCCGCCCTGCACGACGGGGAGTATGTCGTGATTCTCGCGGACGTGAAGTCCGCCGTGACGCGGCGGATGCGCCAGCGCCGCGGCAGCATGCTGATCGCCACGATCGAGGACGGCTCCGGCAACCTTCTCGAGCTCACGTTCTTCTCCGCCTACGGGCACGAGAGCGCCCTGGTGCCGGGACGCCGGGTGCTCGTCAGCGGCACGGTCAGCACCTACGGCGGCCGCCGCCAGCTGGCCCACCCGGAGTATGAGGCGCTGCGCGCCGGGGCCGAGGCGAGCAGCACCTTCGGCGAGGGTCCGATCCCGGTCTACAGCCAGATCCCCAAGATGACCTCGATGAGGGTCGCGGCGGCGGTCGACCTGGTGCTGCATGCGGTGGATGACGTCCCCGACCCGATTCCTGTCCAGGTGCGTGCCAAGCACGGTCTCCCGCCCCTGAGCAACGCCTACACGATGCTGCACCAGCCGCGCAGCACCCAGGAGCACGTCCGTGCGCGGTGGCGGATGAAGTTCCAGGAGGCGTTCGTCCTGCAGGCGGCCCTCGCGCGGATGCGGCACTCCTCCGACGCCGTCCCCGCAGTGCCACGCGGTCCCGTGCCGGGTGGGCTGGCCGACCAGTTCCGGCAGCGTCTGCCCTTTGCGCTCACCGACGGACAGGAGAGCGTGCTGGCCGACATCGTGTCCGACCTGGACAGCACCGTGCCGATGCACCGTCTGCTGCAGGGTGAGGTCGGCTCGGGCAAGACCGTGGTGGCATTGCTGGCCATCCTCACCGCCATCGACGCCGGAGCACAGGCCGCGGTGCTGGCCCCCACCGAGGTGCTCGCCCTCCAGCACCACCGCTCCATGTCGGCGATGCTCGGGCCCCTGGCCGAGACCGGGATGCTGGGCGGTGCCACCGACGGCACCCGTGTCGCCCTGCTGACCGGCAGCCAGTCCGCCGCCGACCGCAGGGCCAACCTGCTGCTGGCCGCCAGCGGTGAGGCCGGCATCGTCATCGGCACGCACGCCCTGATCCAGGAGCACGTGCAGTTCGCCGATCTCGGACTGGTCGTCGTGGACGAGCAGCACCGCTTCGGGGTCGAGCAGCGCGACGCGTTGCGGGCCAAGGTGGAGGGCGCCTCGCCGCACACGCTGGTCATGACCGCCACCCCGATCCCACGCACGGTCGCGATGACCGTCTTCGGGGATATGCAGACCTCCACGCTGACCGAGCTGCCCCGCGGCCGGCAGCCGATCACTACCCACGTGGTCCGCGGCAACCAGCCGACCTGGGTGCAGCGCACCTGGGAGCGCGTCGCCGAGGAGGTCGCCAAGGGCGGCCAGGTCTATGTCGTGTGTCCCCGGATCGGTCAGCAGGACGACCCGGACCTCCCCGACGGCACCACGACCGGGCCCGGTGGGCCGATCACCCCCGAGGACCGGGACGAGCCCGGCTCTGACGACCTGCTGTCGGGCGGGGCCGTCGTGGACGAGGAGGCCTCCGGCAAGGTCGAGCTGCACGGGGTCTTCCAGGTCGCCCGGGCTCTGCGCGAGCTGGAGGTGACGAGCAAGCTGCGGATCGGCATACTGCACGGTCGGCTCCAGCCGGAGGAGAAGGACGCGATCATGCGCTCCTTTGGCAGGGCCGAGATCGATGTGCTCGTGGCCACGACCGTCATCGAGGTGGGCGTCGATGTGCCCAACGCGACCCAGATGGTGGTGGTTGACGCGGACCGGTTCGGCATCTCCCAGCTGCACCAGCTGCGCGGCCGGATCGGGCGCGGCACCAAACCGGGCCTGTGCCTGCTGATGTGCCAGGACGGCGAGTCACAGGCGCTGGAGCGATTGGAGGCGGTCGCCTCCACGACCGACGGTTTCGAGCTGGCCCGACTCGACCTGGCGCAGCGCCGCGAGGGCGACGTGCTGGGGGCCAGCCAGTCCGGCTCGCGCAGCAGTCTGCGGATGCTGCGGCTGAGCCGGGACGAGGACCTGATCGTCAAGGCCCACGAGGACGCCTGGCAGGTCGTCGGCGACGATCCGGACCTGCAGGACCACCCGGCGCTGCGCGACGAGCTGGACCGCCTCGACGCCGAGCGCGCTGCCTTCCTGGAGCGTGGCTGAGGTGACCCGCATCATCGCCGGAGAGTTCGGCGGCCGGACCCTGGCCACCCCCCGCGGAGCGGACACCCGGCCCACCACCGACCGGGTGCGAGAAGCGATCTTCTCCCGCATCGAGTCGCTCTTCGACCTCACCGGGGCACGGGTGCTCGACCTGTATGCCGGGTCCGGCGCCCTCGGTCTGGAGGCAGTGAGCAGAGGGGGCGAGTCCGTCCTCCTGGTGGAGGCGGACCGCAGGACCGCCCGGCTGATCGAGAACAACGTGTCCGAGCTCGGGCTGCGCGGGGCGCGGGTCCGCGCCGAGAAGGTTGATCGCGTGCTCGAACGCGGCCCCGGCGGAGAGGCTTTCGACCTGGTGCTGCTCGATCCGCCCTATCCGCTTGGTGAGGAGAACCTGGCGCACACCCTCGGGCTGCTCGTCGCCCAGGACTGGCTCAGTCGCGACGCGCTCGTCGTCGTGGAGCGCTCGGCGCGCTCGCCCGAGCCGACCTGGCCCGAGGGCCTCTCCGCCATCAGGTCACGGACCTACGGGGAGACCGCGATCCACCTGGCTGAGCCCAGCGGCGACCCCGACGAGAGCGACCCCGCCCCCGACGCCAGCCCGGCGAGCACAGGCAGCTAACGCCCGGAGGCAGCGGCATGTCGCCTGCCTTCGCCGGGATGGGGCCGCTCCTGCCGAAACCCGTCCCCCTGAGCGCTCACGGTCGGCTGTGATTGGGGTGCAGGACCGGTCACGGGTGACCGGTCCTGCACCCCAATCGTGAGAGGTATGCCGGAAATCGTGGGTGCAGCCGTCAGCCGCGCCGGGCGACCAGCGCGTCGCGCACGTGGTCAGGGACCAGTCCGGTGACGTCCCCGCCATATGTCGCCACCTCTGTGACCAGGGAGCTGGACACGTGCTCCAACGCGGGATCCCCGGGGAGGAAGACGGTCTCCACGCCGGTCAGGTGACGGTTCATCAGCGCCATCGGCAGTTCGTAGGCGAAGTCGGTGCCCCCGCGCAGTCCCTTGACGATCGCGGTGGCCCCGAGGTCCTGGGCGATGTCGACCAGCAACCGCCCGCCGAAGGCCTCGACCCGCACCGACAGGTCGTCGGGCAGCGCCTGGCGGATGAACTCGATCCGTTGCTCCACCGGGAAGCGGCCTGACTTGGAGGGATTGTGGAGCACCCCCACGACAACCTCGTCGTAGAGTGCGGCAGCGCGCACGATGATGTCCAGGTGGCCGTTGGTGACCGGGTCGTAGGACCCGGGGCAGAGGCAGCGACTCATAGTGCCAACCTATCGGCCCTCCAGCGGGCGTGGCCGAGGAGTGCGGGCGCGGCTGAGGAATGCGGGCACGGCCGAGGAGTGCGAGCGGCCGAGGAGTGCGCGTGGCCGAGGAATGCGGGCGTGGCTGAGGAGTGCGCGCGGCTGAGGAGTCGGTGGTTCTGGCTGGCTGACATGTTGGTCTGGCCCGCTGATTTGTTGGGCGCCCGACCGCTCGGCTAACCTAGTGTGTCGGTCTGTGTCCCTGTGGGGTCCAGGCCGATCCACACGACACGCGAGGGACGACATGGCAACGCAGGACGCCGCGAGCCCCTGGGTATTTGACACCCGGGAGCTCGTCCGCCGGGCGGGCGCTATGAAGGAGACCTCACGGGTCGTGACGGCTCCGGACCAGATCGGCACGGACGTCATCGCGATCAAGCCCGGGGACCCGGTCGACCTTGATCTGCGGATGGAGTCCGTGATGGAGGGTGTCCTGGCCACCGGATCGGTCAGAGCCTCAGCGACCGGGGTGTGCGTGCGGTGCCTGGACGACCTTGACCTGCCGGTCGATGTCACCTTCCAGGAGCTGTTCGTCTATCGCGAGCGTGCGGCGCATCACCACCAGGTGGCGCCCGAGCAGGACGAGCAGGACGATGTGCATGAACTCGAGGACGACCTGATGGACCTCGAGGAACTGGTTCGGGACGCAGTGGTGACCGCCCTGCCGTTCCAACCGGTGTGCCGGGACGACTGTCCGGGACTGTGCCCCGAGTGCGGGGCGCGCCTGGAGGACGACCCGGACCACCACCATGACGTGATTGATCCACGGTGGTCGGCACTGGCCGACCTCGCCCAGCCGGGCACCGACGACGAGAAGAAGAGGAACTGACGTGGCTGTCCCGAAGCGGAAGATGTCCCGCTCCAACACCCGTTCCCGCCGTGCCAACTGGAAGGCGTCACCGGTTGCGGTGAGCACCTGCCCCCAGTGCAAGGAGTTCAAGCAGCCTCACATGGCGTGCCCGTCCTGTGGCACCTACGCGGGTCGCCACTACGAGGCCGCCGAGCGCACCGAGCACCAGGGCTGAGTCTCCTGTCGGTATGACGTCGAGCACCGGCTCCGCGGCGGGCACCAGTCCCGCACCACCCGAGCCTGTCCACGGCGAGCAGCGTCCCCTCGCAGGCCTGTCTGACTACCTCACCGGGGTGGTCGGGCACGTCTGCGACGAGGCGCTGCTTCGCCGTGCCGTGACCCACCGGTCCTACGCCTACGAGAACGGCAACCTGCCGCACAACGAGCGTCTGGAGTTCCTGGGGGACTCGGTGCTGGGCCTGGTCGTCACCGACACTCTTTTCCGCCGCAATCCCGACCTCCCTGAGGGGCAGCTCGCCAAGCTGCGGGCTGCGGTCGTCAACTCCCGCGCCCTGGCCGACGTGGCTCGGACCATGGGACTGGGTGACTACATCCTGCTCGGCAGGGGGGAAGAGGCCACCGGCGGGCGGGACAAGGCCTCCATCCTGGCCGACACCACCGAGGCGGTCATCGGCTGCGTCTATGTCTCCGTGGGGCTGAAGGCGGCTGACGCCTTCGTCCACCACCTGCTCGACCCGTTGATGGCGCACACCGCCAACCTGGGCGCGGCCCTGGACTGGAAGACCAGCCTGCAGGAGCTCGCCTCCGCCGAGGCGCCGGTGAGCCCGAACTACCAGATCGTCGAGGAGGGCCCGGACCACGACAAGGTCTTCACCGCGACCGCAGTTGTCGAGGGCGAGGTCCTTGGCACCGGCGTGGGCCGCAGCAAGAAGGCCGCCGAGCAGAAGGCCGCCGAGGCCGCGTGGAAGGTGCTGACCGAGCGCGCCACCGCCGTCGAGGACGCCGAGGTTGAGCAGGCCGCGGTCGGCGCCGACGGGGCTGGCGCGAGCACCGAGCCGGACTCCGACACCGCGCCCTCCGCCTGACCCGCCGTGCCGGAACTGCCGGAGGTTGAGGTCGTCCGCCGCGGACTGGCCGACCATGTCGTCGGCCGCCGCATCGAGGCCGCCACGATCACCGGGACCCGGGTGGCTCGCCGGCACGACGCCGGACCCGCCGACCTGGCCGCCCGGCTCGCCGGTGTCGACGTCCTGGCCGCCGACCGGCGTGGCAAGTACCTCTGGCTCGTCGTGCAGGCCCCCGGCGACGACCCGCACGCCCTCGTTGTCCACCTCGGGATGAGCGGCCAGCTGCTGGTCGAGGCCTCCGACGCGCCGCGCGAGAAGCACCTGCACGCGTCCTTCGACTTCGCCGACGGCGGCCCCCAGCTCCGGTTCGTCGACCAGCGCACTTTCGGCGGCCTCGCGCTGACCGAGCTGATCCCGGATCCGTATGCCGGCAGTCACCTGACGCAGACCCTCCACCCCCCGACTCCCCACGCCCCGACCCACCACCCCCCGACTCCGCACGCCTCGACCCATCACCTCCATGGCGTGCCACTCCCCGTGGGGCACATCGCGCCAGACCCGCTCGAGCCGGTCTACGACCAACGGGCCGTGGTGCGGGAACTCAAGGGTCGGCATACGGCTATCAAGCGCGCGCTGCTGGACCAGGGGCGGGTCAGCGGCATCGGCAATATCTATGCCGACGAGGCGCTCTGGCGCGCCCACGTCAACCCGCTGCGGGACACGTCCGTCCTCACCAAGCCGACGATCGCCCGGGTGCTGGACCACGCCGCCGCGGTGATGCGCGAGGCGCTGGGCCAGGGCGGCACGAGCTTCGACGCGCTCTATGTCAACGTCAACGGGGCCAGCGGCTACTTCGACCGGTCGCTGCACGCCTACGGCCGCGAGGGTGAGCCGTGTGACCGGTGTGGCACCCCGATCCGGCGAGAGTCGTTCATGAACCGGTCCTCGCACTACTGCCCGCGCTGCCAACCCCGGCCCCGGGTGGCTCGCGCGAGCTGACGTGGGCCACCTCCCTACACTTGCGCCATGGTGCGGGCACTGATCTTCGTGCGGGGCCGGGTGCAGGGCGTGGGGTTCCGTTGGTGGATGCGATCTCGTGCGCTGGAGCTCGGCCTGGTGGGGCACGCCCGCAACCTGCCGGACGGGCGCGTGGAGGTCAATGCCCAGGGAGACAAGGAGTCAGTCCAGGCGCTCATCAAGCTGCTCGGGGAGGAGACCTCGCTGCGCAGCCGGCCCGGGCACGTCTCAGGAATCACCGTGCAGTGGCGCGACCCCGCGGCCGACCTGACCGGTTTCCGCGAGCGCTGAGATCACCGCGACAACTCCGTCAAGGATGCATCCACTTGCACGCGTGCAGCCACCGAGGCGCCTCGCCGAGTATTCCCCTGAAGCGTTCCTCTCAAGGTGCGGGGGATCGGGGCGCCCCGCCGGTACAGTGACCGGAAGTCGTCGCACCAGGAGCTGCCCCAACACGTGTATGTCAAGAGCCTGACCCTCAAGGGGTTCAAGTCGTTCGCCTCGGCGACCAAGCTGCGGCTGGAGCCGGGCATCACCTGCATCGTCGGTCCCAACGGCTCCGGCAAGTCCAACGTCGTCGACGCCCTGGCCTGGGTGATGGGGGAGCAGGGAGCCAAGTCTCTGCGCGGCGGCAAGATGGAGGACGTCATCTTTGCCGGCACGTCCGGTCGGGCCCCGCTGGGCCGTGCCGAGGTGACGATGACGATCGACAACACCGACGGTGCGCTGCCGATCGACTACTCCGAGGTGACCATCTCGCGGACCATGTTCCGCAACGGCGGCTCCGACTACGCCATCAACGGCACGTCCTGCCGACTGCTCGACATCCAGGAGCTGCTGTCCGACTCCGGCATCGGTCGCGAGATGCACGTCATCGTCGGCCAGGGCCAGCTCGACGCGGTGCTGCGGGCAACCCCCGAGGAGCGCCGCGGTTTCATCGAGGAGGCCGCCGGAGTCCTCAAGCACCGCAAGCGCAAGGAGAAGGCGCTGCGCAAGCTGGAGACGATGGAGGGCAACCTCACTCGGCTCGGCGATCTGACCTCAGAGATCCGCCGGCAGCTTGGACCCCTGGGCCGCCAGGCCGAGACGGCGCGCCGGGCGGCCAGCATCCAGGCTGACGTGCGTGATGCCCGCCTGCGGATCCTGGCCGACGACCTGGTCCAGCTCACCAGCACCCTCGAGCAGGAGCTCGCCGACGAGACCGCGATGATCAACCGGCGCGCCGCCATGCAACAGTCGCTCGCCGCAGCCCAGTCGACGGTGACCGAGCTGGAGGCCGAGGCCGCCGAGGCCGCCCCGGCACTCAATGCCGCGCAGGACCAGTTCTATGCACTCTCGGCGCTGGTCGAGCGCACGTCAGCCACCGCCGACCTGGCCCGCGAGCGGGTGCGGCTGCTGGCCAGCGAGAGCGAGGAGGAGGCGTCCGGCGGCCCTGGTGAGGGACGCGACCCCGACAAGCTGCGCGCTCAGGCGGTCGCCTTGCGAGAGCAGGAGCAGACCCTGGCCGAGGAGGTCGCCGGCATTGGTGAGGCGCTCCAGGCCGCCGAGCAGGCCCGGCGTGACGCCGAGGCGGCCCACCACGACGAGCAGCAGCGTCTGACCCGCCTGGCCCGGGCCGCCGCCGACCGGCGGGAGGGTCTGGCCCGGCTCTCCGGCAAGGTGGCCGCGGCCCGCAGCCGGCAGGAGGCAGGGGAGGCCGAGATCGGCCGGCTCCGCGCCGCGCTGGAGTCCATCGCCGCCCGGGCGACTGCCGCCGAGCAGGAGTTCGCCGCCCTCGAGGGACGCGTCCTGGACGTCGAGGAGGGTGAGGAGGGCCTGGACCAGGAGTATGAGACTGCTGAGGCCGCCCGCACCACGGCGGCCGCGGAGGTCGAGCGCCTCACCGACGAGGTCCGCGCTGCCGAGTCCCAGCGGGCCAGCCTGACCGCTCGGTGCGAGGCGCTGGAGCTCAGCCTGCGCCGCAAGGACGGTGCGGCTGCCCTGCTGGCCACGGCCGATGGTCGCGGTGTGGTCGGCACGGTCACCAGCGCGGTGACCGTCACCCACGGCTATGAGGCCGCCATCGCCGCAGCGCTGGGCTGGGCCGGCGACGGACTGGTCATGGAGTCCCTCGACCACGCCCGCGACGCGGTCGCCAGCCTGCGGTCCGCGGATCAGGGCCGGGCGGCCCTGCTCGTGTCGCAGACCGCTCCCGCCCCCAACACCATCGGCTGGCCCGACCTGGGCGTCGGCGCGGTCTGGGCGCGCGAGGTCGTCTCGGTCACCGACGCCGCAGCCCCTGCAGTCGAGTTGCTGCTGCACCGCGTCGCGGTCGTCGAGGACGACGCGGCAGCCGCTGATCTGGTCTCCCGTCACGAAATCACCGCGGTCACGCGCGAGGGAGATGTGTATGCCGCGGGCTGGGTCCGCGGCGGCAGCTCGGCCGCGCCGAGCCTGCTGGAGATCCAGAGCGCCCTGGACGAGGCGCAGCAGGAGGCCTCCGCCGCAGCGGCCCGTGGGGAGAAGGCCACGTTCGCGCTGTCCCGGGCCCGGCAGGAGCTGGAGCAGCACGCCGCGGCCGCCGAGCAGGCGATGGACCGCCTCAACGAGTCCGACGCCAAGATGGCCGCCGTCGCCGAGAAGCTGGGGCAGCTCGGCTCCGCGGTGCGGGCAGCCCGCTCCGAGCACGAGCGCACCACCGCCTCGATCACCACGGCCGAGAAGTCGCTGGACAGCGGCCGGGCCGACCTGGAGGGTCTCATCCAGCGGCTCGCCGATGCCGAGGCCGAGCCCGGCGAGGAGGAGCCGAGCACGCAGGAGCGGGACCGGCTGGCCGCCGTGGCCGCCGCAGCACGCACCAAGGAGACCGAGGTCCGCCTCTCCCTGCGCACGCAGGAGGAGCGGGCCCGCGCCCTGCAGGGGAGGGCCGAGTCGCTGGAGGCAGCTGCCCGCTCCGAGATTGCCGCCCGGGAACGGGCCGCAGCCCGGCGCGAGCGGCGAGCCCACGCCGCCCGGGTGGCGACCGCCGTCGCCGAGGGGTCGGCATACCTGCTGGAGGAGGTGCGCACCCTGATGGGTGACGCCGCCACGGTGCGCGACCAGGCACGGGCCCAGGCCGCCGAGCGGGAGACCCGCCTGGGTGAGGCCCGGGGCCGGGTCTCCACCCTCGGTGACGAGCTGCGGGACCTGACCGACTCGGTGCACCGTGACGAGGTGGCCCGCGCCGAGCAAAGACTGCGCATCGAGGCACTGCAGACCCGGGCGGTCGAGGAGCTGGGCATCGACCCGGAGACGCTCATCGAGGAGTTCGGACCGCACCAGCTGATCCCGGCGATCCCCGGTCCTGATGACGACCCGGACGCGCTGCCCGAGCCCAAGGCGTTCGTGCGCGAGGAGCAGGACAAGCGGTTGCGCAGCGCCGAGCGCAAGCTCAACGCGCTCGGGAGGGTCAACCCGCTGGCGCTGGAGGAGTTCGCGGCGCTGGAGGAGCGCCACAAGTTCCTCACCGAGCAGGTCGATGACCTGCGCCGCTCCAAGGAGGACCTGCTCGACATCATCAAGGACGTCGACGAGCGCGTTGAGCGGGTCTTCGCCGAGGCGTTCGAGGACACCGCTGAGCAGTTCGCCGGGGTCTTCTCCCGCCTGTTCCCCGGCGGTGAGGGCCGGCTGACGCTGACCAACCCCGACGACATGCTGACGACTGGCATCGAGGTCGAGGCCCGCCCGCCCGGCAAGAAGATCAAGCGGCTCTCGCTGCTGTCCGGTGGTGAGCGCTCGCTGACGGCCGTCGCGCTGTTGGTGTCGATCTTCAAGGCGCGGCCGAGCCCGTTCTACATCATGGACGAGGTGGAGGCGGCCCTGGACGACACCAACCTGGGCCGGCTGATCACCCTCTTTGAGGAACTGCGTGACTCCAGCCAGCTGATCGTCATCACCCACCAGAAACGCACCATGGAGGTTGCCGATGCACTCTATGGCGTGTCTATGAAGGGGGACGGCGTGACCACGGTGATCTCCCAGCGGATCCGGGACGTGCAGCCCCAGACCGCCTGACGACGTGAGAGTCGTCACTTCTGTCACACCAGTTGCTCCGTCGACGGCGCGGTGATTTTGCAGCCGTTGAAAATCGTTGCAGCATTGTGACCATGATCGCGATTGTGTTGGCCATGCTTGTGTGCGTGGCACTGGGGGGACTCGTCGTCGGATACGTGGCTGTGGAGGCCCGACGAGACGGTCGTGAACTGTTCACCCCCGAAGGTGAGGAGATGCTGGCGAGCGCACGACGCCGCCAGCAGGAGCTCAGGGGACGTGGCGAGCGCCTGGCCCGCAAGACCGTGCACTCTGTCCGCAAGTAGCAGCACGTGCACTCTGTCCGCAGGTAGCAGCACTGGTGGTCTAGCGCGACAGTCGCTGAGGGCCACCGCCGGTCGGCGCCGTCACCGGAGTCTGTGACAATGTCCGGCGTGGACAGTCTGTGGGAGATCCTGGTCGTAGCGACCGTTGTCGCACTGGCAGGGCTGGCGGTGATCGTCGGCCTGGTGCGCGGGGGCGGCAAGCGTGGTGGCAAGAGCGACACCACGACCATCGAGCGACCCCCGACCACGCCGGTCGAGGTCGAGCCGGACGGTGACCGGCCGCAGCCACCCCCAGGTGAGGGGGTCGAGGACATCGGCGGGGGCGTGGCCGTCGAGGTCGAGCCCGAGCCGACCACTCCCACCCTGGAGCGGCCTGCCTCGGCACGTGGGCGCCTGGCTCGGCTGCGTGCCCGGCTGGCGCGCTCCAACAACGCCATCGGCAACGCCCTGCTGGCGCTGCTGTCCAGCGGCGGTCTGGACGAGCAGTCCTGGGAAGACGTCGAGGACACTCTGCTGCAGGCCGACCTCGGCGTGGAGGCCACCGACGAGCTGGTGGGCAAGCTGCGCACCCGGGTGCAGGTCGACGGTGCCACCGACCCGGAGGTCGTCAAGGGCTGGCTGCGCGAGGAGCTGCTGGCCCTGGTCGACCCGAGCATGGACCGTCGTGTGGCGGCCAGCCGGGTCGGGGACCGTCCCGCGGTGATCCTCGTCGTCGGTGTCAACGGCACCGGCAAGACCACTACCGTCGGCAAGCTCGCGCGCGTGCTCGTGGCCGAGGACAAGGATGTCGTCCTCGGCGCTGCGGACACCTTCCGCGCCGCCGCGGCCGACCAGCTGCAGACCTGGGGCGAGCGTGTCGGGGTGCCGACGGTGCGCTCAGACCGCGAGGGGGCCGACCCTGCCTCGGTCGCCTTCGACGCGGTGAAGTCCGCGACGGAGTACGAAGCAGACGTCGTCATCGTCGACACCGCCGGCCGGCTGCACAACAAGGCTGGCCTCATGGACGAGCTGTCCAAGGTCAAGCGGGTCATCGAGAAGCAGAGCCCGATCGACGAGGTGCTGCTCGTCCTGGATGCCACCACCGGTCAGAACGGCATGCGGCAGGCCGAAGTTTTCGGCGAGGCGGTCAACATCACCGGCATCGTGCTGAGCAAGCTGGACGGCACGGCCAAGGGCGGCATCGTCGTCAACGTGCAGCGCCGTCTCGGCGTCCCGGTCAAGCTGGTCGGCCTCGGCGAGGGGCCGGACGACCTTGCGCCCTTCGACCCAGAAGCGTTCGTCGACGCGATCATCGGCTGACAGGCCTGCGAGGACACGAGCTTGCGAGGCCCGGAGCAGGTCGCGGAAGCCGATGCAGGGGGTCTATCGGCTGACAGGCCCGCGAGGAGACGAGTTCGCAGGGCCCGGGGCGGGTCGCGGAAGCCGACTCGACATCATGGGCTGGCTTCCTCATTGGCGACGGCGGAGCTCTCCGGCGAGTTGCGCGGATCGTTCGGCTCCGACAGGGCCCAGCCGACCGCGGCGGTGCCGACCCGACCCGCTGGTCGCAGCAGCAGCCGCTCGGCCACCGGGTCGAGCCGCTTGCCCACACGCAGGCCGAGCATGTCCCGCGCATAGTCCGGCAGCATCGAGACCGCCCCGGCAGTCAACATCCAGTAGCCCGGACGGGCTGCCCACGGCAGCGGTGGTTCGCGCAACAGAAAGGCCGCGGCGTCCCGCGCGCCATCGGTGACCTGCAGCTCCGGACGGTATGCCGCCAGCTGGCTCTGCAGGTCGGCCACCGTCTGGGGCGGGTCGGTCACGCCGAGCTCGCTGGCCGCCCAGCCAGTCTGAGCCACATAGGTGTCTGCGTCGGACGGCGTGAGTGGCGTGCGCGAGTAGCGCTGGTAGGACGTGAGGAACGAGTCGATCTCCCCGATGTGGACCCAGCTCAGCAGGTGTGGGTCGCGGGCGTCGTAGGGACGCCCGTCCGGTGCCGTCCCCGAGACGGTGTCGTGCACCCGGTTGATGTGGTCGACCATGCGCTGCGCCCCGTCGACCGGACCGAACGTGGTCATCGCGATGAACTCGCTGGTGCGTTGCAGCCGTCCCCACGGGTCGCCCCGATAGCCGGAGTGCTCGCCGACGCCCGCCATGGCCAGCGGGTGCAGTGACTGGAGGAGCAGGGCCCGCAACCCACCGGCATACATCGCGGCGTGGTTGTGCACCCGGCAGATCGGGTCGGTCGGGGCAAAACGGCGCTCGCCGGGAGACAGCCAGATCGCGGCGGCTCTGCGATCGGCGTCGGGCCCGGCGACCCGGTGGCGGAGGGAGGCGGACAGTCGGCGACGGATCGGCATACACACCATCTTGGTCCCTGGGCACGGTTGTCGCACCGGTGCGACGGATATAGGTGTCTCACCGGACGATGAGCCGTGCCCAGACTCGGGGACGAGACGGCGAGGACGGTCTGACTGGCGCCAACAGCTAACCTGTGGGGGTGTTCAACAGCCTCTCCGACCGTCTGACAGAGACCTTCCGCAACCTCAAGCGCAAGGGTGCCCTGTCTGAGACCGACGTCAACAAGACCGTCCGTGACATCCGGATGGCGCTGCTCGACGCCGATGTCGCGCTGCCGGTAGTGAAGCAGTTCACCGGGCAGGTGCGGGACCGGGCGCTCGGGGCAGAGGTGTCCAAGGCCCTCAACCCGGGGCAGCAGGTCGTCAAGATCGTCAACGAGGAGCTCGTCAGCATCCTCGGCGGTCAGACGCGGCGCCTCAACCTGGCCAAGAACCCGCCGACCGTGATCATGCTCGCGGGTCTGCAGGGCTCGGGCAAGACGACCCTGGCGGGCAAGCTCGGCTTCTGGCTCAAGGAGCAGGGTCACACCCCGCTCCTGGTCGCCGCCGACCTGCAGCGACCCAACGCTGTCACCCAGCTCGAGGTCGTCGGTGAGCGTGCCGGGGTGCCGGTCTTCGCACCGGAGCGTGGCAACGTGTTCGGCCACGATGCCGCCCTGGAGTCGGGGGAGGGGACCCGCTCCTTCGGCGACCCGATCGACGTCGCGGTCGACGGTGTCGCGCACGCCCGGGACAAGAACCACGACGTGGTCATCATCGACACCGCCGGCCGCCTGGCCGTCGACGTGGACCTGATGCGCCAGGCGCACGACATCCGGATGGAGACCCACGCCGACGAGGTCCTCTTCGTCATCGACGCGATGATCGGTCAGGCCGCGGTGGACACCGCCAAGGCCTTCGCCGATGGCGTCGGGATCACCGGCACGGTGCTGACCAAGCTGGACGGTGACGCCCGTGGTGGTGCGGCGCTGTCGGTGGCCACGGTGACGGGCGAGCCGATCCTGTTTGCCTCCACCGGCGAGGGCGTGAAGGACTTCGAGATCTTCCACCCCGACCGGATGGCCGGGCGGATCCTCGACATGGGTGACGTGCTAACCCTGATCGAGCAGGCCGAGAAGGCCTTTGACCAGGCGCAGCAGCGCGAGATGGCGCGCAAGTTCATGGCCGAGGAGGACTTCACCTTCGTCGACTTCCTCGAGCAGATGCAGGCCATCAAGAAGATGGGCTCGCTGAAGCAGATGCTCGGCATGATGCCGGGCATGCAGCAGATGCGGGCCCAGCTGGACTCGCTGGACGACAAGGAGTTCGACCGGGTCGAGGCGATGGTGCGCTCGATGACCCCGTTCGAGCGGATGCACCCCAAGCAGATCAATGGCTCGCGGCGGGCCCGCATCGCCAAGGGTTCGGGTGTCTCGCCGTCCGAGGTCAACCAGTTGCTCGAGCGGTTCGGTCAGGCGCAGAAGATGATGCGCCAGATGCGCAAGGGCGGCGGCATGCCCGGGATGCCGGGGATGCCCGGCATGGGCGGCGGCGCGGCCAAGGGCAAGGCGAAGGGGCCGCAGAGCAAGAAGGGCAAGAGCGGCAACCCCGCAAAGCGCGCCGAGCAGGAGCGGCTGGCCGCGCAGAAGGCGGAGGAGTCGCGCGGCAACGCCATGGGCAGCGCCTTCGGTCTGCCGGGCGGTGGCGAGGATGCCGCGGAGCAGGACCTGTCCAGCCTCAAACTGCCTGCCGGGTTCGACAAGTTCCTCAAGGACCAGTAGCGCTCAGCGCAGGTCGTCCACCAGGTGGCTGGGGGCGATCTCGATGGGCCACGGCAGGGAGAGCCTCGCGACCTCGTCGCCGGTGACGTGGGCAACTTCGACGTAGACGTCGTCGCGCAGTTCCCAGACGCGCAGCGAGGGCTCATCCGGATCGATGACCCAGTAGGCCGGTGTGCCGGCCCGCTGATAACGCAGCAGTTTGGCGCCCAGATCGAAGGTGCGGGTGCTGGGAGAGAGCACCTCGACCGCCAGCAGTGGGTCGCCCTCGATGCGCCGCCCACCAACTGCGGACCTGGGCACCACCAGCACGTCAGGCTGTAGGACCGTGTCGCCTGCAAACCTGATGTCCAGTGGCGCGACGAAGACCCGTATGTCAGCTGGTTTTGTGTCGTGCAGTCGCAAGAACAGCTCCTGCACCGCGTTCTGGTGTGCGGGCACGGGTGACGGTGTCACGACGAGCGTCCCGTCGATGAGTTCGTAACGGTGCCCGTCGTCGACGTCACGGATCGCCTCGAAGTCCTCGAGGGTCAGTGGGCCGCTCCGCGGCAGCGTCGGCATAAGTCCCATGATGCCCCTCTCTTTCATGTGGTCCAGCGACACATGGTCGGGGGACTGGCTCAGAACTTGTCCACAGGCCGGCGCGATCAGCGGCTGAGCTCGTCCTCACCCAGGGCGGCAGCCACCGCGGCACGGCCGGGGATCCCGCTGACGCCGCCACCGCGCCGCGCCCCGGCCCCGCACAGGAAGACGTTGGCGTGCCGGGTCTCGGTGCCCCACCGGCCCACGTCGTCCGCCGACTCGGCGAAGGGCCACTGCAGGTCGCCGTGGAAGATGTGGCCTCCGGGCATCGCGACCGAGGCCTCGACGTCGAGCGGGCTGCGCACTTCGATCGTGTCAGGAGCGAGCAGACAGTCCTCGATCGGCTCAGCGAGGACCGAGTTGATCGACGCCATCGTCAGCTCCGCGGCACGCTCCCGGGCACCGACCGGGTCCTCGCGGAACAATCGGGCCGGCATGTGCAACCCGAAGAGTGTCAGAGTGTGAGCGCCGGACGCGACCAGGTCGGGCCCGAGGATCGAGTCGTCGGACAGGCTGTGGCAGTAGACCTCGCACGGCGGCACGTCCGGGATCTGCCCGGCCGCGGCCTGCGCATAGGCGGTCGCGATCTGGTCGTAGCCCTCGTTGATGTGCAACGTCCCGGCGAAGGCCTGCTCCGGCGTCGTGCGCTCGTCCTTGAGAGCAGGCAGGCGGGAGAGCAGCATGTTGATCTTGAGCTGGGCACCCTCTGGCTCCGGCCGACTCGGCGTCTCACCCAGCAGTCGGTCCAGCACGTTCGGAGCGCAGTTGGCGAAGACCTGTCCCGCGCGCACCTCCAGCCCGTCTGCAGTGGTGACCACCGCCTCGCGCCCGTTCGTGGAGACCGAGGTAACGGTGGTGGAGGTCCGCAGCTGCGCGCCATACTCCTGGGCAGTGCGCAGCAGGCCGTCGGTGACCGCACCCATGCCGCCGACCGGCACATCCCAGTCCCCGGTGCCGCGGCCGATCACGTGATAGAGGAAGCACCGGTTGATCAGGCGCTCGGCGTCGCCCGGCTGGCCGAAGGTGCCGATCAGCCCATCGGTGAGCACGATGCCGCGCACGATGTCGGACGTGAAGCGGGTCTCGATCGCCTCGCCCAGCGGCCGCTCGAAGATGTCCCGCCACGCCTCGTCGCCCACGAGTGAGCGGACGTCGTCCCGCGACCGCAGCGGCTCGGTGACCGTGGGGAAGAGCCGCTGGGCGAGCTCGCCCGTCATGCCGTAGAAGTCGTCCCAGGCCTGCGCGTCGGGCCCGAGGTCGCGTGCGGTGCGGACCGCGTCGCCGTTGTCGACCAGAATGCCGCCGTCGCCGACCGGTGTGTAGGAACTGATCCGGCGGCGGACCAACTGCAGGTCCAGGCCGAGTTCGTCGATGATCTGGTCAGGCAGCAGGCTGACCAGATAGGAGTATGCCGACAGGCGGGCATCGTGGGCGGGAAACACTTGGTCAGAGCGCGCGGCCCCGCCGGCGTGCTCGGAGCGCTCCAGGATCAGGACTGAACGGCCGGCCTTGGCCAGGTAGGCGGCGGCGGTCAGGCCGTTGTGGCCGGCTCCGATGACGACGGCGTCAACTCTCATGGAGTCACGGTATCGGTCGGGCAGCGCCGTCACCGCTATTCCCCGTAGAGCACCTCCTGCGGCGGTAGCCGCGGGCACACCAACTCCAGTGCTTCCTGCTCCTCGAACGTGATGGGGTCCATCCCGTCCTTCGGCAGCCACCAGGTCTGGGTTGTGCGGTAGTGCTCCAGGAAGGACTCGAGGGTGGGCATGCCGCTCACGTGGTGACCCTGCTCGGCATAACAGGGGATGGTCTCCTCCGCGACCCAGTTGTAGATGAGGGTCATCTGCTCATCGGTGTAGGGCTGTGAGTAGGCGAGGAGCCGCGGGTACTGCGCCGCACAACGGTAGTCCGCAAGGGTAAAGGCCTCTGACTGTGCCGCCGGGACCTCCCAGGTGTAGGAGTCGCCACTGACCTCAGGTGGGAACCCGACGGCGGTGAGGCACTCCGCCTGGACCGGCATGTACTCCGTATCGGAGACCTCGCGGATGAGGTCAACCTGCTCGGGCGGCCCCTCCAGCCCTCGCTCGTCCCACCAGATCTGCAGCATGTCCTGGCGGGTGACCTCCGGCAGCGACTGGTCCTGTCCTGGTGGGTTTGCCGCTTCGGTAGTGGGCGCATCCTGACCGGGTGGGCCGCTCGTCGAGTCCTCGGGGCCAACTGGCGTGTCGGAGCACGCGGTCACGGCGGCGAGCACGAGAAGGAGCACTCCTGCGCGCACACGCATGCCCGACATGGATCTCCTCCGGTCTCGTTCGCATCCTGCGAGGAACCAGAGTGTACGGCGTGCTAGCGGACATGCCAACCTCCCTGTAGGCGGACACGGACTTCCCTGTTGACGGACAGCTGATCTCCCTGCCCGTGGCTGTGGGACCGGGCCGTGTCGGTCCCGACGAAAGCGTCCCTCCGGGGATGTGCTCGTGGTCTTCGACCACCAACGAGCACCCCACGGAGGGACGTATGAAGAAGTCTGACAGGGAGATCATGCAAATTTTGGAAGCGTTTGATACGACAGAGTGTGCGCACTCGGCCGGTGAGCTGGCTGGGGTGGACCCCAAGACGGTGCGGCGGTACGTCGCGGCCCGCGACAGCGGGGCACCGGTGACCGGTCCTGGTAGGCGGCCAAGGATCATCGATGAGCACCTTCCCAAGGTCGAGGAGTGGGTCGACCGCTCGGAAGGTAAGGCCCGCGCGGACGTGATCCACGCCCGCCTCGTGGGCCTGGGATTCAGCGGGACCGAGCGGACCACCCGCCGCGCGGTCGCCGACGCCAAAGCGGCTTGGCGGGCGGGGAACCGGCGCACCTACCGGCCCTGGATCAGCGAGCCCGGGTTGTGGTTGCAGTTCGACTGGGGCGCCGGCCCGCAGGTGCCCGGCCCGGACGGGGTGCTGCGTCCTACGTTGTTGTTCTGTGCCTGGGTTGCCTGGTCGCGGTTCCGGGTCGTCATCCCGACGTGGGACCAGACGTTGCCGACGTTGGTGGCGTGCCTGGATGCCACGTTGCGCACGATCGGCGGGGTCCCGGCGTACGTGCTGACCGACAACGCCAAGACCGTCACGATCGATCACGTCGCCGGTGTCCCGGTGCGCCACCCTGAGCTGGTCAAGGTCGCCCGGCGCTACGGCACGACCGTGCACACCTGTGTCCCGTTCGACCCCGAGTCCAAGGGCGGTACCGAGGCCACCGTCAAGATCGCCAAGGCCGACCTGGTCCCCACGCAGGCCAACCTGCTCGAAGCGTACGCCTCCTTCGCCGCGCTGGAAGCACCCTGCGCGGCGTTCATGGCCAAGGTCAACGGGCGCACGCACCGCGAGTCCGCCCGCATCCCGGCCGACGCGCTGGCCCTGGAGCGGGCCAGGCTGCACACCCTGCCCTCGGGCCCGCACACGATGGCCCTCGGCCTGGCACGCACGGTCAGCACCGACCAAACCATCCGGTACAACTCGGTGCGCTACTCCACCCCACCCGGGCTGCTCGGAACCCAGGTATGGGCCCGGGTCGCCGGCACTGAGCTCGTCATCGTCGCCGACCTGGACGCGTTACCGGTCGAACCGTCGTGGGCGCATGGGCGGGCCGGGCTGGTCGAGGTCGCCCGGCACGCCACGTCCACCCCGGGCAACCCGCGGATCGAACCAGCTCACTACCCCGACCACCCCCAGGAACCCGACGGGGCACCGCGGGTGCCCAAGCCGAAGGCGCGTACCGATGCCGAGGCGGCGTTCCTGGACCTCGGGGACGGAGCCAGCACCTGGCTGGTGGAGGCCTCCGCGGCCGGGACGGTGCGGATCCGGGCGAAGATGGCCGACGCGCTCCAGCTCGCTGCGCTGATCGGTACCGAACGGGTCGACGCCGCCCTCGGGGTGGCCGCGGCCGCCGGCCGGTTCGGGCAGACTGACCTGGCCAGTATCGCCGACCACCTCGCCGCTGGGACCAGCACCGCCGGCCTCGTCGTCGCCGACGAGGACGCCACGACCCAACCGGGCACCACCGGCTGGGCCGGGTTCGCCACCGGGAGCACCCGATGAGCCCTGCGAACACGCCCAAGGCGACCACCAGGACGAGTGGGCCGGGGGCCTCCCCGCCGCTGCCGGCCGATCTTGAGCAGCTCTTGCGTCGGATGCGGCTGCCCTACCTGCGCGAGGCAGCACCCGGGGTGCTGGCCACCGCCAAGGCCCAACGGTGGGACCCCGGCGAGGTCCTGAAGGTCCTGCTCGATGAGGAGGTCCGCGGCCGCGACGAGGCCACCAAGGCGATGCGCCGCAAAGCCGCAGGGCTGCCGGCCGGGAAGACGCTGGACTCCTGGCGCGAGGCCGACTCTTCCATCCCGGTGCCGACCCAGTCGGGGCTGGCCACCCTGGAATGGGTCGGGCGAGGCGAGAACCTTGCGATTAGTGGCCCCTCGGGTACCGGCAAGACCCACTTCGTCGAGGCCCTGGCCCACAAGGTCATCGACGAAGGCATGCGCGTGTCCTGGTTCACCCTGGAATCGTTGACGAACACCATCGGACGCGCCGCGGTCGACGGGTCGATCAGCAAGGTCCTGGCCCGCATCACCCGAGCCGAGCTCGTCGTCGTCGATGACATCGGGATGCTGCCCTCCGGGCAAGCAGCAGCCGAAGCGTTCTACCGCCTCGTCGATGCCACCTACGAACGTCGATCACTGGCGGTCACGAGCAACATCCACCCCTCCGGATACGACACGATCATGCCCAAGACACTGGCCACCGCCGCTGTCGACCGGCTCCTGCACCACGCCCACGTCATCATCACCGAGGGCACCTCACTACGCCTGAGCGAGGCCACCACGGGACGCGGGGTGATCCCCTTGACGACCTAACAACCCGGGAGATCAGCTGACCGCAGACAGGGAGATAACCTGTCCGCCCACCAGGAGATCTACTGTCCGCCTACAGGGAAGTCCCACTGTCCCTTAACACGGCGAGACCGGGACCTGGGAAGGGCCTCAGGTGCACGTGCTGGCGAGCGTCGACGTACCCAGCAGCAGACGTCTGAGACCGCTAGCCTGCGGTGACTGGAACCTGCGAGGAGGCCGGAGTCGATGAGTCAGCCCGTGTTGCACGTGCGAGGTCAGGTGCTGGTGGGCCCTGAGGAGACGCGTGATGAGATCTGGGTGGTGGATGGTCGGATCAGTCTGACGGCACCCACGGGGCACGCCGGAGACGTTGAGACGGTCGAGGGCTGGGCGTTGCCGGGACTGGTGGATGCCCACTGCCACGTGGGGCTGGAGGCGACGGGTGCAGTCCCTCCCGAGCGCGCTGAGGAACACGCGTTGGCTAACCGGGACGCCGGAGCGCTGTTGTTGCGGGATGCGGGGAGCCCGGCGGACACCTCGTGGGTCCAGGACCGGGAGGATCTGCCTCGGTTGATCCGCGCGGGCCGGCACATTGCCAGGACCCGACGTTATATCCGCAACTTCGCTCACGAGATCGAGCCGGAGGATCTGGTCGAGTTCGTCCGCCAGGAAGCGCGACGTGGTGACGGTTGGGTCAAGCTCGTGGGGGACTGGATCGACCGGGAAACAGGGGACCTGAACACCTGCTGGCCGGTCGAGGCCCTGACCGCAGCGATCGCCGCAGCTCACGAGGAGGGTGCCAGGGTCACGGCGCACTGCTTCGGTGAGCAATCGCTGCGTGACTTCGCGGCGGCTGGCACCGACTGCATCGAGCACGCGACCGGGTTGCTCGACGACACGATCGACGCCTTCGCCGAGCAGCAGATCGCGATCGTGCCGACGCTGGTCAACATCGACAACTTCCCGAAGTTCGCCGAAGCGGGACGTGGGAAGTTTCCGACCTATGCCGATCACATGATGGATCTGTATGAGCGGCGCTACGAGACGGTCGCCAAGTCGCGGGAGGCTGGGGTGCCGGTCTATGTCGGCACCGACGCCGGAGGGCAGCTGCCGCACGGGCTGGTCGCGCGCGAGATCGAGGCGCTGACGATGACCGGCATGAGCAACGTCGAGGCGATCGGCGCCGCCACGTGGGCTGCGCGGGAGTGGCTGGGCCGGCCCGGCATCGCCGAGGGGGAGTCTGCGGACCTGGTGGTCTACCGCGACGACCCCCGTGAGGACTTGAGGACGATGGCTGACCCGCACCGCGTCATACTCCGAGGTCATGCCCACGAGTCTCAGGGCCGCCACCACCACTGAGCCGGCACTGACCTGGGCACGCGGACGGGCCCTCGGGTCGCACTACCCCTGAGCTCGGCACCGACCTGGGCACGCGAAGAAGGTCTGTGTCACGGATATAGCCGTGACACAGACGCCGCAAGCGTGCCCAGGTGTGTAGCAGGAGTGGGCCTGTGGACTATTTCCTGCAGCCGCGCGCCAACTTGGGCACGGTGGGGCTATGGATGCTGAGATCAGCGCATGGCTGGCAGTGCACGACGGGGTGGCATCAGCGGGACGGATGGCAAGGGCCGGGATCTCCGCCGCTGCGACAGCTCAGGCTGTGCGCTCGGGTCACCTGATCCGGCTGCGGCGTGACGTCCTGGTCGATGCGGTGCGGTGGGCAGCTGCACCAGTCTGGGAGCGGCACCGACTACGCGCGCGAGCAATCATGCACGGTCGGGAGGATGACACGGGTTTGGCACTGAGCCATCACAGCGCCCTGTCGGTCCTTGGTGTCCCACTCTATGGTGTCGACGACCGGGTGCACGCCGTCCGCATCGACGGGCGGCGAGGGCACAGCGGCAGTCTGCTGCGGGTCCACGCACCTCTTGATGCGCGGTGGGTGACGGAGCAGCACGGCGTGAGGGTCGTAAAGCCTGCGCGAGCAGCCCTCCAGGTGGCGGCAGCCTTCGGGGTCCAGGCAGGTCTGGTCAGCGCAGACGGATGCCTGCGAATGAACCTGTGCACGCGTGAGGACCTTGCCGCGGCCCTGTCGGCCGGGGGCTACGGGCACGGCCTAGAACGCGCTCGGAGGGTGACCGAACACGCCCGGGATAACTCGGAGTCCGCGGGGGAGTCGCGCTGTCGCTGGATCTTCCACCTGATGGGCCTGCCGGAACCCGAGCTCCAGGCGGGCATCACCGACAGCGGCCAGTTCGTCGGCAGGGTGGACTTCCTCTTCCGTGAGCAGCGGACCGTCGTGGAGTTCGACGGCCTCGGCAAGTACGACGCCCGTGAGGACCTGATAAAGGAGAAGAAGCGTGAGGACTGGCTGCGCTCTCTCGGCTACACCGTCGTGCGGCTCACCTGGGCGGATCTGGCGCACCCGGAGCGCGTGCGTGCCAAGGTGCTCGCCGGGTTCGCGCTCGCTCAGCGGCAACCCGCGAGCTGATCCCGTCGCCTGGGCACGGTTGTGGGGTCGGTGTCACGGTTATAGCCGTGTCCCAGCCGGGCTAAGCGTGCCCAGGTGGGTTGGCGGGAGGCTGGGCACGGTTGTGGGGTCGGTGTCACGGTTATAGCCGTGTCCCAGCCGGGCTAAGCGTGCCCAGGTTGGTTGGGGTGAGGCTGGGCACGCTTGTTTGGTCGGTGTCACGGTTATAGCCGTGTCCCAGCCGGGATAAGCGTGCCCAGGTTGGAGATGGGGCGGCTGGGCGCGGGGTGCACGCTGCGGTGGAGTGGCGGCGGTTCGTCGGGGGTCGCGTGATCTGGCACAATGATCCGGTACCCGTCTGCGGTCCGGCCCCTCTCTCCGGCCCCAGCGTGTTCCCGAGCATCCGCCCCGCGCGTGTTTCCCCACGTGGGCAAGCGGGCGTTCACCCTGACCAAGAATGAGGAGACACCCGAACTCGTGGCTGTCAAGATTCGTCTGAAGCGCATGGGCAAGATCCGTGCACCGTTCTACCGCGTCGTCGTCATGGACGGCCGCAAGAAGCGCGATGGTCGTGCGATCGAGGAAATCGGTCGCTACGTCCCCTCCGAGGAGCCCTCGCTCATCGAGGTCGACTCCGAGCGTGCGCAGTACTGGCTCTCCGTCGGCGCTCAGCCGACCGAGCAGGTCGCCGCACTGCTAAAGGTCACCGGCGACTGGCAGAAGTTCAAGGGCGAGGAGGGCGCCGAGGGCACCCTCAAGGTCGCCGAGCCGCGCCCGGACAAGAAGGCGCTCTACGAGGCCGCTCTCGCTGCCGCCGAGGGCAAGGAGGCCAGCACGGCCGACACGCCGCGCAAGGCCAAGAAGGACGAGGCCAAGGCCGACGACACCAAGGCTGAGCCGAAGGCCAAGAAGGACGAGGCCAAGGCCGACGACACCAAGGCTGAGCCGAAGGCCAAGAAGGACGAGGCCAAGAAGGACGAGGCCAAGAAGGACGACGCTCCCAAGGTCGAGAAGGCCGACGAGGCTGCTGCGACCGAGGCTCCGGCCGAGGAGGCCAAGGCTGACGACGCGAAGGCCGAGGAGACCGCTCCCGAGGCGACCGCTCCGGCCGCGCTGGTTGACGGTGGCTTCGGCGCCGACTCCGCCGCCGCGACCGAGGACGGCTCGGCCCCCGAGGGCTTCACCGTCAAGGGCAACAAGGACTCGATGAAGTATCACGTCGAGGGCTCGCAGTGGTATGACGCCACCGCCGCCGAGGTGTGGTTCCGCTCCGCTGAGGCCGCCAAGGCTGCTGGCTTCGAGCCGGCCGGTGGCGCTGCCAAGCAGTCCGCCGACGCCGGTGCCGAGATCGGCACCGACAAGGCCGAGGGCTGAGTCCGATGCTCGAAGAGGCCCTGGAGCACCTCGTCAAAGGGATCGTCGACCACGACGGCGACGTGACCGTGCGCACCAAGAACGTTCGCCACGGCGACGTCCTTGAGGTGCGCGTGCACCCCGAGGACCTCGGCCGGGTGATCGGCCGTCGCGGCCGGACCGCCAGCGCGCTGCGCACCGTCATGGGTGCGCTCGCCGGTGGCGACAAGGTCCGCGTCGACATCGTCGACACCGACCGGGCTCGCTGAGCCCGACCACGCAACACCCGGGAGGGGTATGACGAGGCCACAGCCCGTCATACCCCTCCCGTGCGTGTGGCACCAGCCAGTCGGGAACGCCACGGTCACCCCAGGTGCACAGCTGCGTCCCATCCCTGAGTCCCCACCGTCAGAACAGGAGCCCGCGTGTTCGTCGTCGCCCGTATCGGCAAGGCCCATGGCCTCAAGGGTGAAGTGACCGTCCAGGTCCACACCGATGCACCGGAGCAGCGGTTCACCCCCGGCACCGAGTTCAGCACCGAGCCAGACCGCGGCCCGCTGACCCTGCGCTCCGTGCGACTGCACCAGCAGACCTATCTGCTCGGCTTCGAGGGCGTCACCGACCGCACCGGGGCTGAGGCCCTGCGCAACACCCGGATCCTGCTCGAGGACGAGGACGAGGCAACCGAGGAGGACGACGCCTGGCGTGAGGACGACCTGCTCGGTCTCATTGTCGTGCTGACCGACGGGACGGTCGTGGGGGAGGTGAGCGCACTGCATACGCGCGAGGTCCAGGACCTGCTCGAGGTGCGCCGCACCGATGGAGGTGAGCTGCTCGTGCCCTTCGTCGAGGAGCTCGTGCCCGAGGTTGACGAGGAGGCCGGACGCGTCGTCATCGACCCGCCCGAGGGGTTGTTGGAGCTGGGGGACTGACGTGCGCCTCGACGTCATCACGATCTTCCCGGACTACCTCGCGCCGCTGGACCTGAGCCTGATCGGGAAAGCCCGCCGCGAGGGGCTGATCGACCTGCGTGTCCACGACCTGCGCGAGCACGCGCACGACCGGCACCGCACCGTCGACGACACCCCGTATGGCGGGGGCGCCGGCATGGTGATGAAGCCCGAACCGTGGGGGGAGGCCTTGGACGAGTTGGTCGGGGGTCACCACGAGGAGGGTGCCGAGACCGGCGCGGTCCCGCACCTGATCATCCCCGGACCCGGTGGCATCCCGTTCACCCAGCAGACCGCACGCGACCTGGCGACCGAGCCGTGGCTCGCGTTCGCATGCGGACGCTATGAGGGCATCGACGAACGGGTCTACGAGGAGGCCGCCGAGCGCATGCCGGTCTCGGTGATCTCCCTCGGCGACTACGTGCTCAACGGGGGAGAGGTCGCCGTGCTGTCGATGGTCGAGGCGATCGCCCGGCTCATCCCCGGCGTCATCGGCAACGAGCAGTCCCTCGTCGAGGAGTCGCACGAGGACGGGCTGCTGGAGTATCCGGTCTACACCAAGCCGGCCTCCTGGCGCGGCCGCGAGGTCCCCGAGATCCTCCTGTCCGGCAACCACGGGGCGATCGCGGACTGGCGCCATGAGCAGCGTCTCCGACGCACCGCAGCGCGCCGTCCGGACCTGCTCTCTGACTGACCTGCCCACGACGGCCGGGCACCTGCGACCCGCTGCTGAGCGGGCCGGCCACGCAGGGCGTTCCAGACGGAACCGCGGATTGGCTCCAGCGGCCCTGCATGTGGCAAACTTGTCCCTTGCGTCCGCCCGGACGACGACACCGCGCCCCTGCCACAGGGGGAAGAGTGCGGTCAGGACGGGCAGACACACCCCTTGACCACCACCGTCCACTGCGACGGCACACCGCCGTGGGTGACCTGTGGCACCGACGAGAAAGCGACACACCATGCACAAGCTCGACGACCTGGACGCAGCCAGCCTGCGCACCGACATCCCGGCCTTCCGCGCCGGCGACAACATCAAGGTCCACGTGAAGGTCATCGAGGGCAGCCGCTCCCGTGTCCAGATCTTCCAGGGCGTGGTCATCCGCCGTCACGGCGGCGGCATCGGCGAGACCTACACGGTCCGCAAGATGAGCTTCGGCGTCGGTGTCGAGCGCACCTTCCCGCTGCACTCCCCGAACGTCGACAAGATCGAGGTCGTCAGCCGTGGTGACGTGCGTCGCGCCAAGCTCTACTACCTGCGCGAACTGCGCGGCAAGGCCGCCAAGATCCGCGAGAAGCGCGAGAACGCCCCCTCCAACTGAGGCGCGTCACGGCATACTCCTAGAACCGCCCCGAGGCCCAAGGCACGGGGCGGTTCTGCTGTCCGCACTTCCTTGCCGACAGCTGACTGCCGGGCCATCGGCGGGCACCGAATCGCCGACCTGCGCGTACTAGGGTTCGGCATGACCGCATACTGAGAGCAATGACTTCGGCAGACAGGACACACCCCGTGACGCACGACCCACGACCAGAGCAGGAGAGCGTGGGCACAGGTGTGAGCGACCCGGCCAGCCAGGCGGTCGAGGGGGAGCGCACTGCTGCCCGGCGGGCGGCCCTTGGGGAGACGGTAGGCACCCCGGTTGGCGGTGGCGCGACGGCGCTCGCCCGCTCGCGTCCGACGCGCCATCCGGTGCTGCACTTCGTCCGCGAGGTGCTGATCATCGGAGTCACGGCCCTGCTGATCTCCTTCCTCATCAAGACCTTCCTCGTCCAAGCCTTCTGGATCCCATCGGGCTCCATGGAGTCCACCCTCGTCTATGGCGACCGGGTGCTGGTGAGCAAGATCCAGGCGGGCCCGATGGCGGTCGACCGTGGAGACATCATCGTCTTTGAGGACCCCGGCGGCTGGCTGCCCCAGGCACCGCCCAGTGACCGCGGACCGGTGATGGAGGTCCTGCACGACGTGGCGAAGTTTGTCGGCGTGGCACCCGAGGGCGAGAGCAACCACCTGATCAAACGGGTCATCGGCGTCGGCGGGGACCACGTGGTGTGCTGCGACGACAACCTGCGCATCACCGTCAACGGTGCGCCTCTGGACGAGACCTACCTCTATGCCGGCGACGAGGCGAGCCTGGAGAACTTCGACATCGTCGTGCCGCCGGACCACTACTGGATGATGGGCGACCACCGATCTTTCTCCCGGGACTCCCGGGCGCACGACGACGGCTCCGGCACCGCTGGCTCGGTCCCTGCGGACAACGTCGTCGGACAGGCCTTTGCCCTGGTGTGGCCGCTGGACCGGTTCCATGCCTTCACCAACCCTGGCGACGTGTTCGGCGAAGTGCCCGACCAGGAGTCACCGTCCGATGACTGAGCACGCCGTGACGGTGGTCCGTCGGCGGACCCCGCCGCGGACCACCCGACCGAGCCTGCGGCTGGAGCGTGCCCTGATGCGCGAGGGTCACTCCGTGCTGGTCGGCATGGACGAGGTCGGCCGCGGCGCCCTCGCCGGACCGGTGTCGGTCGGCGTGGTCGCCATCGACGAGACTTGCCGCAGCGCGCCGCAGGGCGTCAAGGACTCCAAGTTGCTCACCGCGCAGGCACGCGAGCGTCTGGTCCCCCGGATCCAGCAATGGGCACGTGCGTGGGGAGTCGGCCACGCCTGGCCCGAGGAGATCGACGCCATCGGGATCATGGCTGCACTGCGCCTTGCAGGCGAGCGGGCGCTGGCCCAGCTCGAGGTGACTCCCGACCTCATCGTGCTGGACGGCAACCACGACTGGCTCACCGACCCGAGCCGTGAGGGACTGCTCGCGCTGGCCGACCCGACCGGACCACCACAGGTGCCGGTGCGGACCATGATCAAGGCGGACCTGAAGTGCTCCTCGGTCGCTGCCGCCAGTGTCCTGGCCAAGGTGACCCGCGACGACCACATGGTGCAGCTCGCCCCCGAGCACCCGGCATACTCCTGGGAACTGAACAAGGGTTATGCCGCTCCGGAGCACCAAGCCGCCCTGCGCACCCTGGGGCCGTGCGCGCACCACCGCCGGTCGTGGAATATCACCGGCAGGAATATCACCGGCATGAACATCACCGGCAACACGCTGCGGGACGACGCGTCCCGCCCGAGGCGAGGGAGATGAACCAAGCATGAGCGCTGAGGATCTTGAGAAGTACGAGACCGACATGGAGCTGCAGCTCTACCGCGAGTACCGCGATGTCGTGAGCCTGTTCAGCCATGTTGTGGAGACCGAGCGGCGGTTCTACCTGGCCAACGAGGTGGACGTGCAGGTGCGCACCGGCGGCGGGGAGACCTGGTTCGAGGTGACGATGACCGACGCCTGGGTGTGGGACGTCTATCGCCCGGCGCGCTTCGTCAAGAAGGTGCGTGTCATCACCTTCAAGGACGTCAACGTCGAGGAGCTGGCCAAGTCCGACCTCGATCAAACACTGTTCAAAGACCAGCGCTGAGCCTCAAACGCGCCTCGGCAGCGCCGGGCTGGCGCCGTTCCCCATCGCGCGGCGTCTAGGCCTCAAGGTATTGGGATGGGGCACTGCTCGGTTGCGGCGACTGACTGGATGTCGTCGTAGGGGTTCCACGGTAGGTCCATGGCCCGGTTGTCTCCCGGCTTTGCCTCCTGGAGTGCGTCCTGCACCAGCAGAGCGGACGCGATCCAGGTCTCACGTGATGGTGGATCGCTGACGGGATGTCCGGCGGTCACCAGGCAGTCGCGCACCCCCAAGAGTGCGTCGTACTGCTCGCCCAGCTCCTCTTCGGTCAAGACCGCTGCAGCGGGGTCAGGACCAAGTTGAGCGTCGACGTGCTGAGTGCACTGCTGGCTCGCCTCCATGAATGCTTCGTCCTGATCCTCAGCAACCTCAGTCATCACCCCGTCTGGGCCCGCGACCGAGGTGAAACCCTTATCTGTGAGACAGGCTGCCTGCGCCTCGAATCGCTGTTGCCGGTCCATCGCAGCGTCGCGCGGGGTCTCCCCAACGGCAGTCGTGCCTTGAGCCGTGGCGTTGAGCGAGGACTCGGTGGCAACTGGGTCCGCAGTCGACTGGTCCTCAGCCTCGAGTCCACCACAGCCTGCCAGCACAAAGACCAGCCCACAGCCCACGGCGAGGGCGGGTGTACGCCGCCTTGCTCTCCCTATGCGCCGTCGCATGTCCAGACAGTACACTGCACGTACGGGAGTATCTCCCCGCAAGTAGATACATCAAGCGGGGCCACGTTCGAAGTCGACTGCAGCGCCAAGTCCGACCTCGATCTGACCAAGCTGGACCGCGGCTGACGGCCCGCTCAACGGCATCCGCCAACGGGTGGTGTGGCCCTATGGTCGATACGGTGCGGTGAACTTTGTCGGTAGCACGTTGCGGATCTCGAACTTGCGCATGGGGTGCCCGGACTTCGTCAGCGGAGTCGTTACTGTCACTCCATCGGAGTAAGTGGCCGAACACTCGATGCCGCCGGGGATGACCGCGTTTTCCGCTTCCCAGAGCGTCGCGTTGTCGAGGAGCAGGGAAGCGGCAGCTGACGGTGATTTCAGATGCCCAGTTCCGATTGCCGCCAGAAGGTGTTTGCCGATGCCGTCCAGTGATGCATCCGCGGTCTCAATCGCATCACGGACTTCACCCGTCGTGAGGGAACTGTTCGCTGGTAGTTTCGCGGCGGCGTCGAACGCGTGGGCGTACTTCCGCACGAGCTGCGTGTTCGTGACCCGGGTTGCATCGGGATCGGGTGCTAGAGAATCAACGCGATATTTCAGAGTCTCTTTGATCTGGGTCTTCCCCGTCAAGAGTTTCTTGATCGGCTCTTCGATTTGCTTGTTGTGTTCCCCGTTCGCGTCGTTGCTGCCCGTCTTGTTCTTGGCGCCACGTTGCTTGTCGGCCGTGAGCGGCACGAGGTTGTGGGCCAGCCCGCCTCCGCCGAGGTGATCGTTGAGCAAGTGACCCTTGATGTAGAGCGCCGAGCCGCTGCTTCCTTTGCGAGCGCTCAGTGTGGGCTCACCCCAGTACAAGTCGTGGGTACCACTCCTGTTCGAGCCCACCATAAGATTCTTCGCACCAGGTTGCAGCGCTGCGCGCATGCTCCGACGCGTGAATCCTGTCGGCGCCTTGTGCTGGAACCAGCGCACCCGTTCCTTGGTGACGTTCATGCGGTCCAGGTACTTGTACATCTTGGTCGCGTGGACCAAGATGTTCCAGGTCGGGTGGACCGCCCCCGTTTTCTTCGCGGTGTACGCCTGGTACATTAATTGCGATGCGGAGCGGTTCTTGTCGAGTTTCCGTGCGTACGCTTTCGCCTTGCGCCGAGCTTTCCTGAAATCGGCGTACTCGGCGCCGCCGATCACCAGTTTACTCTTCTCCAGTTTCGCCGACAGTTTCCTTGTGCGCTTGAAGTAGTTTCTGTCATGCTTTGTGGTCTTGACCCGCTGAATTGATGGCGTGGCCGTCTGTGCCCCGAGGGGATTCCACTGAGCAGAAGCCCCGACGTGCCTTGTGTGAGCGGGTGAGGTGCCGGTGAAATGGGTTGGCGCGGCGACCAGTTGCTGCACGTCGGCCGCGATGCGCGCATACTGCGCGTCAACCTCCGCCAGCAATCCCGGCAACTGCGCGACGGTCTCTTCGGACGCGAGCTCAGGTGCGGCTTCATCCTCATCGGTCTGACCCACCGTCCGCTCGACCTTCTCTTCCAGCATCGCTACGGCGGCACCATGCTGGTCGACGATCGCGTCAGCCGCCACGGGCTCGGGGGGCGGGGCCTGGGGTGTGTCACGTGATTCGTGTTGGACGGGTCGCTCCAGCATGTCGGTCACGGCGCGATTGCCCGCCAGCCGCTGCAGCACGCCGGCCGGCGGCAGCGCCGTGCCACTGCCTGGTGCGGGACCGGCGACACGCGGAGCGCACGTGGCGGTCTGTGGAGTCCTGGCTCGCGGGGTGGGCGAGTTCGGTCGTCTGGAGCGCTCGCTGGACCGGGGTGTGGCGTGCTGGCCTGTGCTCGTCATCGTCACCCTCACTGCCGCGATCGTATGACCGACGCTAGGTACCTGGAGGCCGCGCAGCAAGGGTCCATCGGGATCGGCATCGTGCACGAAAAGGCAGGACCGTTGACGCGGGACCGGACAGGCGGAGCTCTCCCGCGGGGTGACCGGAAGACCCAGATCCGGGACACTGCGGCCGAAGATCGTTCTCCACAGCCACTTTTGGGAGCCGCCGTCACCCACAGATTGTGATCGCCACCCCCACGCTCCGTCCGCCGAGTCGGACAGTGGGGGCGGAGGTGGTGGAGATGGGAATGTCCCACCGGGTCGCGAGCGCGATCGGGGAGTATGGCGAACGGCTGGCAGGCGAGTACCTCACCGGGCTGGGGTATGAGTTGCTCGATCGCAACTGGCGTTGTGCCCAGGGGGAGCTGGATATCGTGGCGCGGGACGGCGCGTGCCTGGTGTTCTGCGAGGTCAAGACACGACGATCGACGGCCTTTGGGTCACCGGTGGAGGCCGTGACACCGGCCAAAGCAGCGCGGTTGCGGCGCCTGGCCATCAGCTGGCTGCGCGCGCACGACACACACGCACCCGAGCTGCGGGTCGACGTCATCGGTGTCCTGCGACCGGCCCGTGGCCCGGCCCAGGTCGAGCACCTCAAGGGTGTGGCCTGATGGGCCTGGGACGCACCCACGCCGTGGCGCTGAGCGGCGTGGAGGGCCAGCTGGTGCAGGTGGAGGCTCACATGGCCCAGGGCCTGCCGGCCATGGCCATGAGCGGGCTGCCCGACGCGGCCTGCTCCCGGGCGCCAAACCGGGTCAGGGCAGCGGCAGAGGGCTGTGGTCTGTCCATCCCGCAACGGCGCTGGACGATCAACCTGACCCCTGCCTGGCTGCCCAAGACCGGCAGCGGCTTTGACCTGGGCATCGCGGTCGCCCAGCTGGTCGCCAGCGACCTGCTTCCACCGCGGGTGGCCGAGGGAGTGGTCCACATCGGCGAGCTCGGGCTGGACGGCGCGGTGCGTCCCGTCGCCGGCGTCCTGCCGATGGTTGCCGCAGCGGCCGCCGGAGGCCGCACGGCCATCATCGTCCCGGCGGCCAACGCCGCCGAGGCGGCGCTCGTGCCGGGCGTCACGGTCTATGGCGTGGCCAGCCTGCGTGAGGCGATCGACCTGCACCTGTCAGTCCACGCGGGCGCGCGCCCGCGGGCGGTGCCTGTCCCTGAGCCCCAGGACAGTGGAGGCGGTGCACCAGACCTGTGCGATGTTGTGGGCCAGCCGGAGGCACGTGCGGCCCTGGAGGTCGCGGCTGCCGGCCGACATCACATGCTCATGGTCGGCACCCCCGGTGCGGGCAAGACGATGCTGGCCGAGCGGCTTCCCGGACTGCTCCCCGCGCTGGACCGGTCCGAGGCACTGGAGGTCACCGCGGTGCACTCCGTGCTCGGGGCGCTGGAGGACCGGCACTCACTGGTGGTCCGCGCCCCGTTCGTCGCTCCGCACCACAGCGCGTCGATGGCCGCCGTGATCGGTGGCGGCAGCGCGCGGGTGCGGCCCGGGGCCGTGTCGCAGGCCCATCGCGGGGTGCTCTTTTTGGACGAGACCCCGGAGTTTCGCCGTGACGTGCTCGATGGACTCCGGCAACCGTTGGAGAGCGGCGAGGTCGTCATCGCCCGCGCCGACCGGCAGACCCGGTTGCCAGCGCGCTTCCAGCTGGTGGCCGCTGCCAACCCCTGCCCATGCGGTCGCGCGGTCGGCAAGGGGGAGCGGTGTGAGTGCACCTCACTGGCCCGGCGGACCTACTTCAACAAACTCAGCGGGCCTCTGCTCGACCGCATCGACGTGCGGGTGAGCCTGCTGCCGGTGACGCTAGCCGCGCTCGGTGGACCACCGGGTGAGCCGACGTCGGTGGTGGCCCGCCGGGTTCTGGTTGCGAGGCAAGCCCAGCGGCAGCGCTGGGCGGACACGGGGTGGACCGTCAACGCCGATGTGCCCGGCAGCCTGCTCCGCGACAGCGTGTGGCGCCTGCCTCGGTCGGTCACCACGCCCCTGGACCGAGCGATGGATCGTGGGGAGTTGACCCTGCGCGGCTATGACCGCTGTCTGCGGGTTGCCTGGACGGTCGCGGACCTGGCGGGTGCCGACCGGCCGGGTCGGGAGCACCTCGGTCAGGCCTTGGCGCTGCGCACCAGCTCGGAGGTGGCGGCATGAGAGCGCCGAACAGGGCGGCCGTGGAGGTGGCGGCATGAGGACTCTGCCCGGTGTGACGGATGAGCGCACGGCCCGACTGGCCTGGGCCCGTCTCGCCGAGCCCCTCGACTCGGTGGCCACGGCGCTGATCGACAGCTTCGGCTTCCTGGGTGCCCTTGACATCGTCCGGCGCGGAGGCGTCGGCCCCTCCGGCAAGGTGGTGGACCGGTTCACTGCTCGCCTCGACACACTGAGCATCGAGCGTGACGCCGAGATCCTGGACCGCCTCGGAGCCCGCGTGCTGGTGCCGGGTGAACCCGAGTGGCCGACAGCCCTGGACGACCTCGAGGTGCCGCCGTGGGCGCTGTGGGTGCGGGGCCCTCTCGAGGTGACCGACCTGGCCGACCGCAGCGTGGCCATCGTCGGAGCCCGGGCCAGCACGGCCTACGGCAATCACGTGTCCGCTGAGATCGCGGCAGGGACGGCCGCTCGTGGGTTCACCGTCGTCTCGGGGGCGGCGTTCGGCATCGATGCAGCGGCGCACCGCGCGGCCCTGGCTGTCGAGGCGTCCACGGTCGCGGTGCTGGCTGGAGGGGTGGACCGGCCCTATCCGAGCGCGCACTCGGAGCTGCTGCGCGAGATTGCCCGAGCCGGTGCCGTCATCAGCGAGGTGCCCCCAGGGTCGGCCCCCACGCGCAGCAGGTTCCTGGCACGCAACAGGCTCATCGCCGCGCTCGCGACCGGCACCGTGGTGATCGAGGCCGGACTGCGCTCCGGTGCCCGCCACACGCTCAACGCGGCTGTTCGTCTGGGACGTCCCGTGGCGGCCGTCCCCGGACCTGTGACCTCCATGGTCTCGGCCGGCTGCCACCAGGCGATCCGGGAGCAGCTGGCGGTCCTGGTGACCGATGCCGCCGAGGTGATCGACCTGCTTGGTCAGATCGGGACCGAGGACCTCGCCCCGGCCAAGAGGGGACCGACGCGCGTGGAGGACGATCTCGATCCGGTGACGCGGCAGGTCTGGGGCACGCTCGCCCCGTTCCGGTCCAAGTCCGTGGAAGAAGTCACCGTGCAGGCGGGACTGTCGGCGGGTGAGGTCCTCGGGGCCCTCGGCGAGCTCCAAGGGCGCGGTCTGGCTGAGTTGCGGCTCGACGGGTGGGGGCGGGCATGAGTGGCCAGCTGCAGGGTGTGCTCGCGGGAGCCGTGGCCGCCGTGATCGCCCTCAGCGGTGCCGTGTCGCCGGGGATTTCTCACCCTGGTGAGCGGGAGGTGCAGGAGCAGGACCCTGGCGTCGAGGACGTCGAGGACGTCGAGGAGATCGCGGACATCGTGGTCACCGTCGCCAACGTGGGCGGAGCGCTGGGTGTCACCGCCTCGGCAGGTCTTGCCACGGCATACGACACAGCCGTTGCGGACGTGCGACCCCGGGGGAGTTGGCAGTGGCCGCTGCCGGGCCAGCCGGAGGTCGTCAAGGCCTTCGACCCACCGGACCGGCCTTGGCTGCCTGGCCACCGAGGCATCGATCTGGTCGGCACCCAGGCTGCGCCGGTGCTGGCCGTGGACGACGGGACAGTGAGCTATAGCGGGCGCATTGCCGGCATCGGCATCGTGTCGGTCACGCACCCGAACGGGATCCGCAGCACCTACCAGCCGGTGACCGACCGGATCGCCGAGGGACGGGACGTGCGCGCCGGTGATCAGATCGGCCACCTGGGTGACATCGGCAGCCACTGCCTCGTGAGGCTGTGCCTGCACCTGGGAGCGGTCCGGGGTGAGCGGACCTACCTGGATCCGCTGCAGTTTATCCAACCACGTGAGCTGACCCTGCTCCCGCACGGTGACTGATGCGCGCGTCGCGGACCCACCGACGGACCGAGTCGTGACACCGTGGAGGCGTGCCGACCTCGCCTCGCCCCGCCTCGGGACAGCGCCAGCAGGAGTCCACAGCGACCGCCGCCCCGGTGGTCCCTGAGGATGTGCTGGCTGACTTCCGGCGGCACCTGGAGGCAGAACGCAATCGCTCAGAGCACACCGTCCGCGCCTATCTCGGTGACATCACCGCGATGTCTGAGGCACTTGCCGCGGCGGGAGTCACCGGCCTGCCCGACACCACCCTTGCCGACCTGCGTTCCTGGCTCGGTGACCAGGCTGAGGGCGGGGCGTCGGCCTCGACCATCGCCCGCCGGTCCGCGGCGGCTCGCACCTTCTTCCGGTGGGCCAAGCGCACTGGCCTGGTGGAGACCGACCCCGCCCTGCGACTGGGAGCACCGCGCAAGGGCCGGACGCTGCCCGGTGTCCTGAAGCAGAGTGAGGCCAGCGACCTGATGGAGATCGCTGCCGTCGCAGCAGACGATGACGACCCCATCCACCTGCGCAACCGGGCCATCCTTGAGCTCCTCTATGCCAGCGGCGTCCGAGTCGGTGAGCTCACCGGGCTAGACGTCGATGACGTCGACCTTGCCGGTCAGGTGGCCCGCGTGCTGGGCAAGGGCAACAAGGAACGCACCGTGCCGTTCGGTGCCCCGGCCGGCGAGGCCCTGCGCACCTGGCTGGACCGAGGCAGGACCGCCCTGGTGACCGGCGAGTCCGGCCCGGCGCTGTTTCTCGGACGGCGCGGCCGCCGCGTCGACCAACGACAGGTGCGCACCGTGGTCCATGACCTGCTGACCCACGTCCCCGACGCTGCGGACCTTGGTCCGCACGGGCTGCGGCACAGCGCGGCGACCCACCTGCTCGAGGGCGGCGCGGACCTGCGCACCGTCCAGGAACTGCTGGGGCACTCGAGCCTGGCGACCACCCAGATCTACACGCACGTGTCGGTCGACCGGCTTCGAGCGGCCTACCGTCAGGCCCACCCGCGCGCCTGACCGTCGACCGGCTCGGGCGGCCGCCGTCACGCACATCCGCGCGCCCGACGACCCACCTTCCTCCGCACCTGGTCTGGCTCCGGTCATGGCCTGGTCAAAGACCCTGCCCTCGTCGCCCCGGCCCACCCTGCTGGCGGTAGTCTCACGCGCGGGCGCGGGTGCCGCGCCCAGCAACTGCCCACCGTGGTGGGCTCGAGTCGGCAAGGAGTAGCACATGAGTGTGGACTCGACGGAAATGCCCCCCGTCAGCCTCACCGACGAGCAGGTGGAGGCCGAACAGCGGCGCTGGACTCCGATGCGCATCGCGGTCTGGGCCGCGATCGCCGTCCTGGGAGGCGTTGCCTGGGTCATGCTCGCGGTGGTGCGCGGCGAGACCATCAACGCGATCTGGTTCGTCTTCGCGGCGGTCTGTACCTACCTGATCGCCTATCGGTTCTACGCGACCTACATCGAGAAGAAGATCACCCAACCCGACGACAACCGGGCCACACCGGCGGAGTACAAGGAGAACGGGCAGGACTACATGCCCACCGACCGCCGGGTGCTCTACGGGCACCACTTCGCGGCGATCGCCGGTGCAGGTCCGCTCGTCGGCCCCGTGCTGGCTGCGCAGCTCGGATATCTGCCCGGCACCATCTGGATCATCCTCGGTGTCGTGCTCGCGGGGGCCGTGCAGGACTACCTCGTCCTGTTCTTCTCGATGCGACGTGGTGGTCGCTCCCTGGGCCAGATGGCCCGCGACGAGCTCGGCCGGGTCGGCGGCACCGCTGCCCTGCTGGCAACGCTCATGATCATGATCATCATCGTGGCCATCCTGGCCCTGGTGGTCGTCAACGCCCTCGGCGAGAGCCCCTGGGGTGTCTTCTCTGTCGGTATGACGATCCCGATCGCCCTGTTCATGGGCGTCTACCTGCGCTACCTGCGTCCGGGCAAGGTCTCTGAGGTCTCGATCATCGGGTTTGTGCTGCTCATCCTGGTCATCGTCGCCGGCGGATGGGTGGCCGACACCAGCTGGGGTGTCGACTGGTTCACCCTGGACCGCACCACCATCTCGTGGGGCATCATCATCTACGGTTTCATCGCCGCGGTACTACCGGTGTGGCTGTTGCTCGCGCCGCGCGACTACCTGTCGACCTTCATGAAGGTCGGCACCATCGTGATGCTCGCCGTCGCCATCATCCTGGTGCGCCCCGAGATCACCGTGCCCGCGCTCAGTGAGTTCGCCGGTCGCTCCGATGCGCCCGTGGTCGCCGGGCCGTTGTTCCCGTTCCTGTTCGTGACCATCGCCTGTGGTGCACTCTCAGGTTTCCACGCGCTGATCGCCTCGGGCACCACGCCGAAACTGATCGAGAAGGAGCGCCAGACCAAGTTCATCGGCTACGGCGGCATGCTCATGGAGTCCTTCGTGGCGATCATGGCGCTCGTCGCGGCGATCTCGATCGACCGCGGCATCTACTTCGCGATGAACGTCTCGGCCGCTGCCACGCAGGGCACGGTCGAGGGCGCCGTCGCCTATGTCAACGGCCTCGGGCTCACCGGCGTGAACCTGACCGCCGAGATGTTGGAGACCGCAGCGGCCAACGTGGGCGAGGAGAGCATCGTCTCGCGCACGGGCGGTGCTCCGACGCTGGCCCTGGGGCTGTCGCACATCATGCAGCAGCTCATCGGCGGCACCAGCATGATGAGCTTTTGGTATCACTTCGCAATCATGTTTGAAGCGCTGTTCATCCTCACCGCAGTCGACGCCGGCACCCGGGTGGCGCGGTTCATGCTGCAGGACAGCCTCGGCAACTTCTGGCCCCGCTTCAAGGACACCTCATGGCGCACCGGAGCCTGGGTCTGCACAGCGGTGATGGTGGCCGGGTGGGGAGCGATCCTCATCATGGGAGTGACAGATCCCCTCGGAGGGATCAATACGTTGTTCCCGTTGTTTGGCATCGCCAACCAGTTGCTCGCTGCACTGGCACTGTCGATCTGTCTCGCCATCGCGGCCCGGCAGAACCGCAAGGCACTGTGGATCATCGCCCTGCCGCTGGCCTTCGCCACCGTGGTGACCACCGTGGCCTCGCTGCACAAGATCTTCAGCTCTGTGCCCGCGGTGGGCTACTGGGCCCAGCACCAGGCTTTCAAGGACGCGCTGGACCGAGGCGAGACCAGCTTTGGCACCGCCGGATCCGTCGAGGCCATGGAGGCGGTGGTCCGCAACACCTTCATCCAGGGCACGCTGTCAATCGTGTTCGTCGTGCTGACACTCATCGTCATCGCGGCGGCGCTCATCGCCACCGTCAAGTCCGTCCGCAGTGGAGGTGCCCCCACCACCGAGGATGAGTTCACCCAGTCCAGGATCTACGCCCCGGCCGGCTTCCTGGCCACCGAGGCGGAGAAGGATCTGGAGGCACAGTGGGCCACCTTCCTCTCGGAGCACCCGGTCGAGCGCGTGCGGGGGCACCACTAATGTCCCCGTCGGTGCCCAGTCCCGCCGTGGAGAGCAAGGTCCAGGCAGCCGGAGACGGTCAGGCACCGGCGCCGCTCGAGACAGCAACACCGCGCCGCTCGGCGAGGCTCTCGGTCGGACCGTCCGGCGACAGCTGGTGGGCCCGTGCCCGCTGGCTGGTGAAGGGCGTGCTGGGCGAGAACGCCTACCAGGCCTACCTCGCACACCACGAGCGCTCCGGGTGTGCCGCCCCCGCCCTGTCCGAGCGTGACTACTGGCGCTCGCGGACTGACTGGCAGGAACGCAATCCTCAGGGGCGATGCTGCTAGGCCCGATCTGATCACTGGCGGTGGTCTGTCCCAGACCGGGACCGACCACCGCCGGTGTCAGGTCCGGCTCCCGTCAGGGCGTGTGCAGGCGGGACAGCCGTGCCGCGCCCTCGCGCAGCACCTCTTCGCGCTTGCAGAATGCAAACCGGACCAGGGTGCGGACCGGCTCGGTGTCGTCGCAGAAGGCCGACACCGGCACCCCGACGACACCGACCTCCTGCGGCATCCGCCGGCAGAAGTCGACCGCATCGGTGACGCCGAGCGGCGCCGTGTCAGCGATCACGAAATAGGTGCCCTGGCAGGGCATCACGGGTAGCCCCACGCCGGTCAGGGCCTCCACCAGGATGTCTCGCTTGCCCTGCAGCTCGGCAGCGAACCCCGTGAAGAACTCCCTGGGCATCCCGAGCCCGTGGGCGATCGCCGGCTGGAACGGACCCGAGCCGACAAAGGTGAGGAACTGTTTCACGGCCCGGACCGCGTCGACCAGTTCTGCCGGCCCGTGCACCCAACCGACCTTCCAACCGGTCAGTGAGAAGGTCTTCCCGCCCGAGCTGATCGTCAGGGTCCGCTCCGCCATGCCCGGCAGCGTCGCGATCGGGATGTGGGTGAGTCCGTCAAAGGTCAGGTGCTCATAGACCTCGTCGGAGATCACCACCACGTCGTGCTCCCGGGCCAGGGCGGCCACCAGCTCGAGCTCGGCGCGGGTGAACACCTTGCCCGTCGGGTTGTGCGGCGTATTGAGCAGCACCGCCCGGGTCTTCGGACCGAAAGCGGCACGCAGCGCGGCCTCGTCGACGGCGAGGTCAGGAAAGCGCAGGGGCACGGTCCGGCGCACCCCACCGGCCAGGGCGATCGAGGCGGCATACGAGTCATAGAACGGCTCGAAGGTGACGACCTCCTCTCCGGGCTCGACGAGGGCGAGGATGGCGGCCGCGATGGCCTCGGTCGCGCCGACGGTGACCAGCACCTCGGTCTCGGGATCAACCGTCAGGTCGTAGAACCGTCCCTGGTGCGCGGCGATGGCCTCACGCAGCACCGGCATACCGATCCCGGGGGAGTACTGGTTGAGCCCGGACGCGATCGACTCCTGGGCGATCTGCAGCAACTCGCCCGGTCCGTCCGTGTCCGGGAAGCCCTGCCCGAGGTTCACGGCGTCATAGCGCAGGGCCGCCTGGGTCATCTCGGCGAAGATCGTGGTGCCGAAGCCGGTCATCCGCGTGACGAGTGGATTTCGCATGTCCTGCACGGTAGCCGTAAGATGAGCCCCACGTGTGGTGTGCCCGCAGATGGGTGCGCCGGACGAATTCGCGCACGAGCTCACCGGCATGTCACCGCGACCTCTCGGTCGCGGACCAGGTATGCCGGGACGCGCCTCCGCGGTCCCGCCCCCGAAGTTGGGGTCGGGTGGAGGTCGTCGCCCGTGCCAGGAGACAACTGCACCCCTACCAGAAAGCGAGACCTCGGCATGGCCGTCGTCACCATGCGCCAGCTCCTCGAGAGCGGCGTTCACTTCGGGCACCAGACCCGTCGTTGGAACCCCAAGATGAAGCGCTTCATCATGACCGAGCGCAATGGCATCTACATCATTGACCTGCAGCAGTCGCTGACCTACCTCAACGAGGCCTACGACTTCGTCAAGCAGACGGTTGCCCACGGCGGCACCATCCTGTTCGTCGGCACCAAGAAGCAGGCCCAGGAGGCCATCGCCGAGCAGGCCACCCGCGTGGGCATGCCCTACGTGAACCACCGCTGGCTGGGCGGCATGCTCACCAACTTCCAGACCGTCTCCAAGCGGCTGAGCCGCCTCAAGGAGCTCGAGGAGATCGACTTCGACGCTGTGGCCGGATCCGGGCACACCAAGAAGGAACTCCTCATGATGCGCCGCGAGCACCAGAAGCTCGACCGCACCCTGGGCGGCATCCGCGACATGGGCAAGGTCCCCTCGGCCATCTGGGTCGTCGACACCAAGAAGGAGCACCTGGCCGTCACCGAGGCCCGCAAGCTCGGCGTGCCGGTCATCGCGATCCTGGACACCAACTGCGACCCGGACGAGGTCGACTACAAGGTGCCCGGCAACGACGACGCCATCCGCTCGGTCGCGCTGCTGACCCGGGTCATGGCTGACGCGGTTGCTGACGGACTCATGTCCCGCGCCGGTGGTGGCTCCTCCGAGGAGGGCGCCCCCGCCGCAGAGCCGATGGCCGAGTGGGAGCGCGAGCTCCTCGCCGGGTCCGAGGAGACCCCGGCTGCTGAGGCTGCTACCGCTGAGTCCACCGAGGCTCCTGCCGCTGACGCCACCGAGGCCGCCGCGACCGAGGCTCCTGCCGCTGAGGCCACCGAGGCCCCCGCGACCGAGGCTCCCGCTGAGGCCCCCGCGACCGAGGTAGAGGCCGCGCCGGCCGACCAGGCCTGAGCCCACGGCATACGCACCGCAATCCACGAAGTTCCACCAAGAAGGAGCGAACCCGATCCATGGCGAACTACACCGCCGCTGACATCAAGGCCCTGCGCGAGGCAACTGGCGCCGGCATGATGGACGTCAAGAAGGCCCTCGACGAGTCCGACGGCGACACTGCCAAGGCCACCGAGATCCTTCGGGTCAAGGGCCTGAAGGGCGTCACCAAGCGCGAGGGCCGCTCGGCCTCCAACGGCATGGTTGTCGCGCACGTCGACGGCACCACCGGCACCCTCGTCGAGATCAACTGCGAGACGGACTTCGTCGCCAAGGGCGAGAAGTTCGGCGAGCTGGCCGACAAGGTGCTGGCCCAGGCCGTCGCCACCGGCGCGACCGACGCCGAGACGCTGCTGGCCAGCGAGCTCGACGGCCAGACCGTGCAGGACGTGCTCAACGACGCCAACGCGACCATCGGCGAGAAGATCGAGATCCGTCGCGTCGCGCGTATCGAGGGTGACCAGGTCGCGTCCTACCTG
The DNA here is from genome assembly GCF_007197575.1 of Ornithinimicrobium ciconiae. Lineage (NCBI taxonomy): Bacteria > Bacillati > Actinomycetota > Actinomycetes > Micrococcales > Ornithinimicrobiaceae > Ornithinimicrobium > Ornithinimicrobium ciconiae. The sequence continues at coordinate 2,827,296 of NZ_CP041616.1, read as the reverse complement.
CACAAGACCAGCCCCGACCTGCCCGCGCAGATCGGTGTCCTCGTGGCCACCACGGGCGGCGACGCCCAGCTGGGTCGCGACGTCGCGATGCACGTCGCGGCGTTCAGCCCGACCGTGCTGACCCGTGACGAGGTCGCCGAGGAGACCGTCGCTGCAGAGCGCCGGATCGCCGAGGAGACCGCTCGTGAGGAGGGCAAGCCCGAGCAGGCGCTGCCCAAGATCGTCGAGGGTCGCGTCAACGGCTACTTCAAGGAGAACGTCCTGCTCGACCAGGCGTTCGCCAAGGACCCCAAGAAGTCGGTCGCCCAGATCGTCAAGGAGGGCGGCGGGGAGGTCACCTCCTTCGCGCGCTTCAAGGTCGGTGTCTGAGTCGCACCCGCTGAGTGCTGTATGCCGTGAGGCCGGGTTCCCGTTCTGGGGACCCGGCCTCACGGCATACCTGCTCGTGGTGCCGCTCCGGCAGGCCGGTGCGCGTAGTCTGCACCCTGATGAGTGATGTGAGCGCCGTGCCTGCTGCCCGCCAGCGGTTTGCTCCGGCTGCCACGATCACGGTGGTGCTCAGCCTGCTGGGTCTGAACCTCGGCAACCACCTCCTCGGCTGGAACTCCTTGTGGCTCGGACCGGTGGGGGCGGTGGGTCTCATCGTCTTCGCTCGAGCCTCCGGACTGACTTGGCATCAGCTGGGTCTGGCCAGGAGCACCCACGCCGCAGGGTTGCGCTGGGGCGGGATGTTCATCGGGGCCGTCGCCGCGGTCTATCTGGTGGGGGTCCTGCTGCCGGTCACCCGCACGGCCTTCCTCGATGTGCGCTACCACTTGCCACCAGCAAGCATCCTGTTCACCGCCTTCGTGCTGATCCCGTTGGGGACGGTCCTGCTCGAGGAGGTCGCCTTCCGTTCGGTGCTGTGGGGCATGCTGGCCCGGCACGCCCGGATGTGGCAGGTGCTGCTGGGGTCCTCGCTGCTGTTCGGGTTGTGGCACGTGATCCCGGCCACGGCTTCAGCGGATGGCAATGCGGCGATCGGATCGGTCTTCGGGGCCCTCGGCGGTTATGCCACGCTTGCTCTGATCGTCGGCACGGTGCTGTTCACGGCGGTGGGTGGGCTGGTGGCGGGCGAGTTGCGGCGCCGCAGCGGCAGCCTGCTCGCCAGCGTCGGGATGCACTGGGCCACCAACGGCCTGGGCGTGCTCTTCGGCTCCCTGGCTTGGCGCCTGGCCTTCTGAGCACCCCTTCGGCCCCCACTTGCCGAAGTGGGGCCCACCGGCTCCGGTGTGGCAGTATCGAGCGACCCCTCACCGCAGCAGCACATCAGGAGGCTTCGTGTCCGAGCGCCTATCCACCACCCACGAAGTGTTCGCCGCCACCGCTCCTGACCCGTTGGGCGACGACGCGCCAGAGGGGGCCGAGCCCGGGCGCCGAGTGCTGTTGAAGCTCTCTGGCGAGGCCTTCGGTGGTGGCAGTGTCGGGCTCGACCCGGACGTCGTGCGTGGCATTGCCCGGCAGATCGCCCGGGCTGCGCGCGAGGGCGTGCAGATCGCAGTGGTGATGGGCGGTGGCAACTTCTTCCGCGGTGCCCAGCTGCAGCAGCGCGGGATGGACCGTGCCCGGGCGGACTACATGGGCATGCTCGGCACCGTGATGAACTGCCTGGCGCTGCAGGACTACCTGGAGAAGGAGGGTGTGCCCACCCGCGTCCAGACAGCGATCACCATGGGGCAGGTCGCCGAGCCCTACATCCCGCGCCGGGCGATCCGACACATGGAGAAGGGGCGGGTCGTCATCTTCGGAGCGGGGGCGGGCATGCCCTACTTCTCCACCGACACCGTCTCGGCGCAGCGCGCCCTGGAGATCCACTGTGATGTGGTGCTCATGAGCAAGCACGGCGTGGATGGTGTCTACACCGCTGACCCGCGCACCCACCCCGACGCGGTCAAACTGGAGACGCTCACCTACTCTGATGCCCTGACGAGCAACCTGAAGGTCGTGGACGCTGCCGCGTTCAGCCTGTGCATGGAGAATGGCCTGGACATGCTGGTCTTCGGCATGGGCGGCGAGGACAGCATCACTCGCGCCCTGCGTGGTGAGAAGATCGGCACACTAGTCACGGCCGGGTGAGTCCGACGGTGACCACCGCAATTCGATAGGCAGCGCAGTTCGATGAGCACCGCAGTTCGATAGCACCGCAGTTCGATAAGCACCGCAGCCGAGCAGACCGACGCACACCGCGCCACCGGGCGCACCGACACAAGGAGCAAGAGCTGATGTCCGAAGCGATCGAGATGGCCATCATGGAGGCCGAGGACAAGATGGGCAAGGCCCTGGAGGTCGCCCGCGAGGACATGGCTTCGATCCGCACCGGCCGTGCGCACCCGGCCATGTTCAGCAAGTTGCTGGTCGACTACTACGGCGCCGCGACCCCGATGCAGCAGCTCGCTTCGTTCCAGGTGCACGATGCACGCACCGTGCTCATCACGCCGTTCGACAAGGGCGCGATGAGCGGCATCGAGAAGGCGCTTCGCGAGAGCGACCTCGGACTGAACCCGAGCAACGATGGCCACGCCATCCGCATCGTGATGCCTCAATTGACCGAGGACCGCCGCAAGGAGTACATCAAGCTGGCGCGCACCAAGGGCGAAGACGCCAAGGTGTCGGTGCGCAACGTGCGGCGCGCGACCATGGACACGATCTCCAAGGCGGTCAAGGACGGCGACATCGGTGAGGATGAGGGCACCCGCTCCGAGAAGGAGATCGAGGCGCTGACCAAGAAGTTCGTGGATCAGGTCGACGAGGTGCTCAAGCTCAAGGAAGCCGAACTGCTGGAGGTCTGAGCGACCCACACAGCTGAGGAGGAGGGCCATGGAGGCCTTGTCGCGGCGCGCGTATCGAGCCCGGCAGCGCACTGCTGAGCCCGTGGCTCCGGCTCGGTCATCACGCGCCGGTCGCAACCTTCCGGCCGCGATCGGGGTCGGAGTGTTCCTGGGTGGGCTGGTCATTGCCACGGCGCTGCTGTGGGCACCCTCGTTCGTGGTGCTGGTCACGGTCGCGATCCTGCTCGCCCTGATCGAGATGGTGTCCGCGCTGCGCGCCGGGCGGCTGCACCCGCCCCTGGTGCCCGTGGTGGCCGGGGCCGCGCTCATCCCGATCGCCTATGTGGGGGGCGTGCCCGCGCTGATGCTCGGGTATGGGCTGGTCTGCCTGGCGATCCTGCTGTGGCGCGCGGTGGGAGAGCCTGCCGGTGCGATCCGAGACATCGCCGGCGGCGTGTTCATCGTTACCTATGTGGCGCTGATGGCCGGGTTCGCTGCGCTGATGATCGCCGAGCCCGACGGCGGGCAGCGGATCATCGTCTTTGCCCTGGTGACGGTCATGAGTGACATCGGCGGCTACACGCTCGGCGTGCTCAAGGGCAAGCATCCGATGGCCCCGTCGATCAGTCCCAAGAAATCCTGGGAGGGGTTCGCCGGCTCGGTCCTGGCCAGCGTCCTGGCCGGTGCGATCAGCGTCCCGCTGCTCCTCGGCGGTGACTGGTGGGCCGGCCTCCTGCTCGGACTGGTCGCGGCCTGCTTCGCCACGATCGGTGATCTGTCCGAGTCCACCATCAAGCGTGACCTGGGCATCAAGGACATGGGCAGCCTGTTGCCCGGGCACGGCGGGGTCATGGACCGCCTCGACTCGCTCCTGGTCACCGCACCGCTGTCCTGGCTTCTCCTCGGGGTGTTCGTTCCCGTGGCATAGTTTGCTAGCATTCCGGCATGTCTCCTGGCCTGACGACAAGCGCGAGCAGCCAGGTCCGTCGCCGGTCCGCCGCGATCCTTGCGGTGGCGCTGCTGCTGGTCGAGCTGGTCGCGGCCTGCCAGTCCTATCTGACGTCGACCATCACGCCGTTGATGGCCAGCGACCTGGACGCCAAGGATGGCTACGGCGTCCTCATGGCCGCGACCCAGGCTGCGATGTTCCTGACCATGCCACTTGGCGCAGGCCTGCTGTCCCGGTGGCCGGCGGCGCGGATGCTGGCCTGGCTCACCCCCGTGGTCGTCCTCGGCGGCGTGGTGAGTGCGCTCGCCCCAACCTTCACCGTCTTCCTGGCGGGGCGGGTCCTGGCTTCGCTGGCAGCCGGTGCCCTGATGACGGTCTCCCTCTCCGCGCTGGCCACAGCCCTGCCGCCGCACTGGCGGCGGATGACCCTGGCCGGCTACGCCCTCGTCTGGCTGGTCGCCTCCCTGGTGGGACCGGTGTATGCCGGGTGGGCCAGCGCCGTGATCGGGTGGCGGTGGGCGCTGGTCGTGTACCTCCCGCTCTTCCTGGTGGCGCGGGCCGTGGTGATCGTGCGCCTTCGTGAGCTGGACCAGGCGGAGCAGACGAGCCCGCAGCGGCTTGCCCTGGCGCCCGCGACGGTGTTGGCCGCCGGCATCACCCTGGTGTCCCTGGCCGGCAGTTCCTGGGGGCGCAACCTGCTGGCCGTGGCAGGGGCGGTCGCGGTGCTGGCTGCGGCCGCACGGATCCTGCCCACTGGCACGCAGGGACGTCGTGCTCTGGTTCTCATCATCGGGGTCCTGTCTGGCGCCTACTTTGGGGCGCACGCCATCGTGGCCATCACGGCCCACGACCTGCTGGGGCGCGACGCCGGCTCGCTCGCCGTGCTCCTGGGCGCCGGTGGGGTCGGCTGGGCCGTGCTCGGGATGATCTGCGGCCGGTGGCCGGCTCGGAGCAGGCGCGCCTACGTCCGACGGGTCACCGGGGGAGCGCTGCTGTTGGCGGTGGGAGCCGCCACCATGGGCACGGCCACCCTGCCAGGTTTTCCGGGAGCCTGGCCGCTGCTCGTCCTGGGATGGACGGTCAGCGGCGTGGGGATGGGGCTGTGTTATGTGGACACCCTCAACCGCGGTCTGGACACCCCACAGGTGCCCGACGGGATCGACACCCACCAGGCGGCCCAGGCGCTGGTGATGTCAGAGGTGATCGCCACCGCCCTGGCGGGGACCCTGACCGCCTCGGCCCTCGCCTGGATCATGGGCGCTCCGGCAGACCGGGCCGGCTACGCCATGGTGGTCTACGGCATCCTCGCCCTGCTGTCGCTGACGCTGGTGCCCCTGTCCCGCCGAGGATGAGGGAGTGGCTCCGACACCGGGGCCGCATCCACGGAAGTGGGCTTTCGGGCCCAGGGCTGGGAGACTGGGTGGCGATGACCACCGAACTGCCGATCCCCAGCACGCGCCCCGCCCCCGGGACGCTGACCTTCAGCGCCCCCCGACGGGGCAAGGCGCTCCAGCACCTCGCCGACCTCGACATGGCCGGGCGGCGTGCCTGGCTGACCGAGCTCGGACACAAACCCTTCCGGGCCGACCAGATCTCCCGTCACTACTTTGAGCGGCTGATCACCGACCCGGAGCAGATGACCGACCTGCCCAAGGAGGGCCGGGAGGAGTTGGTCACCGGCGTCCTGCCCCAGCTGTTCACGCCGGTCCGCACCCTGTCCACCGACGACGGCGCCACCGTCAAGCAGGTGCACCGCCTGCACGACGGAGCGATGGTCGAGTCGGTGCTCATGCGCTATCCGGGCCGGGTCACGATGTGCATCTCGAGCCAGGCCGGCTGCGGCATGAACTGTCCGTTCTGCGCGACCGGTCAGGCTGGCCTGACCCGCAACCTGTCGACCGCCGAGATCGTCGAGCAGGTCGTGGCAGCTGCGCGTTATCTGCGGCACGGCGACCTGGCCGGCGGCGACGCCGGTGCCGGGTCCACCGAGGAGGCCCTGCGGGTCAGCAACGTGGTCTTCATGGGGATGGGGGAGGCGCTGGCCAACTACCGCAAGGCCGTGGACGCGATCCGACGCCTCGTGGACCCCTCGCCCGAGGGGTTGGGCATGTCTGCCCGCGGCATCACGATGTCGACGGTCGGGCTGGTCCCGGCGATCGACAAGCTGGGCCGGGAGGGCATCCCGGTCACCCTCGCCCTGTCGCTGCACGCCCCTGACGACGAGCTGCGTGACGAACTGGTGCCGATCAACACGCGGTGGAAGGTGGATGAAGCGCTGGATGCTGCCTACCGCTACTACGAGACGACCGGTCGCCGGGTCAGCATCGAGTATGCGTTGATCAAGGACATCAACGATCACGCCTGGCGTGCCGACCTGCTGGGGGAGAAGCTCAACGCGCGCGGTCGCGGCTGGGTGCACGTCAACCCGATCCCGTTGAACCCGACGCCGGGCTCGAAGTGGACCGCCTCCCGTCCGGGTGTGGAGCAGCAGTTCGTCGAGCGACTACGCGCCCACGGCATCCCGACCACCGTGCGCGACACGCGCGGCTCGGAGATCGACGGCGCCTGCGGCCAGCTGGCTGCCACCGTCTGAGAGGGCGCCTGCGGCCAGTTTGCCGCCACCGTCTGACCTGACCGGGCGTGCGACTCAGCCGAGGAGCGCAGCGGCCTCCTCGACGGTGTCGACCAGGTGCACCTGGGCAGCCATCGGTCGATCGCGCCCCAGTGCCTGCAGCAGCGGGTGGACTGGCAGGTGTGCGGTCCAGTGCTCCCGCCCGACCAGCACCACCGAGGGCACCCGGCCGTCGACCTCGTAGTACTGCCGGGTCGCCATCTGGAAGATCTCCTGGACCGTCCCGGCAGCGCCGGGCAGCACGACCAGCCCGGCGGTGCTGTGGTGCAGCAGCAGGTCCTCACGCAGCGCATTGCTGAAGAATTTGGCGATCAGGTCACCGAAGACGTTGGGCGGCTCGTGGCCGTAGTGCCACGTCGGGATGCCGAGGCTGCGCAGCGGCCCGGCCGGCGGCTGACCACCGGTGGCATCCTCCACGATGTCCAGGGCGACCTGCGCCCACGGACCGATTCCCTCGACAAAGTGCGGGACGGCCGAGAGCCGCTCCAGCGCGGGCGCGAGCTGTCCCTCCTCACGGCACCACGCGCCGAGGTTCGCCGCCTCCATGGCGCCAGGACCGCCCCCTGTTGCCACGACATACCCGGCCTCCGCCAGGGTATGACCAAGGTGCGCCGCCTCGGCGAACCCGGCGCTCCCGCGTGCCAGGGCGTGGCCTCCCATCACCCCGACGACCCGACGCTCGGAGACCACGTCCACCAAGGCATCAGCTATCGCATCGTCGTGGATCGCCCGCAGCACCGTGACATAGGCGTCGTGCCGGATGGCGGCGTCCTGCAACCAGGCGTAGGCACGCGCGTCGGTCGTGCGCCCATAGCCGTGCTGGGCCAGTCCGTCATACAACTCGGCGGCGGTGTAAAGCGAGCCACGGTAGGGCCGGACGGGCGCGCTGGGGTCGGTGGGAAAGATGATCGCCCCGTGGGTGCGCAGGTGGTGCTCCAGGGCCGGTGTCAGCACACCGCCCAGCACGACCACGCCGCTGAGGTCCTCCCGAGCCAGCAGCGCAGCCTCGTGGCCGCTGAGGTCCAGCCCCTGCAGCCGTGACCCCCGCAGCGACGCGCCCGCCTCCAGAAACGTGTCGAGAGACTGCAGGTCGGAGACCTCGTGGATCACGCCCGGCATCGGCGTGCGGAGGGCCCGGGAGTAGCGCACCTCGCGGTGCGGTGGCTCGGCGCGATGCATGTCCCGACCCTAACCGGGCCCGCAGCCCGCGGGGGATACCATCGGGCCAGACTGCTGCCGACCGGCGGGGGCACCCGGGCAGGATGGAGGACGCATGGGACTGCGTGCCAGGCTTCGTCAGTTTCCGCCGATCGCCTGGCGGGACGAGCGGTTGACTCAACTGCGGCAGAGCGAGAAGTCACTGCAGCGCCAACTGGACGAGAGCACGCAGCGGGTGAGCACTCTCGCAGCGCAGCTCGAGAAGGTCACGCAGGAGCGCGACCAGGTGCGCCGGCAGCAGCGCGAGGGCAAGTACTCACCCGTGCACCCGTCGTGGCACGTGCGCATCATGGAGCAGGCCCGGGTGGGGCGCTACACCGCTCCGCGGGACCCCGAGCGGGACATGCCCCGGCGTCGGCTCCTGGCCAAGCTGCACAACTACGAGCTGGCTCGCAGCTATGGCATTGCCACGCCGCGGGTGATTGGCTCCTGGCCGCGGATCGAGGACGTGCCGTGGGCCGAGCTGCCGGACACCTTCGTGGTCAAGAGCAACCGTGGCTACAGCGGCAACGGTGTGCTGCCGCTGCGTCGCCACGGTGACGGCTTCCGCTTCATCGACTCCGCCGACGAGATCGATCCGGAGGGCATCGTCCGGCACTACGAGAAGACGAAGGGTCTGGCCGGCCCCTACTTCGTCGAAGAGGTCCTGCCGGGCACCGGGGCGGTCCTGCCGGATGACGTGAAGATCTATGCCTTCCACGGCGAGGTCGTCTTCGCGATGCTGCGCCGCGTGACCAAGCACGCCGACCTGGGCTCCTTCAGCTATCGCTTCCTCGACCCTGCAGGCCAGGATCTCGGTCAGCTCCAGGAGGTGCACAGGCATGACCCCGACATCGCCGTGCCCCGCGACCTCGCGCAGATGGTCGAGGCCGCACGGGTGCTCTCCCTCGCCATGCCGGTCCCGTTCGTCCGGGTCGACCTCTACCAGGTGCCCGAGGGCATCATGCTCGGCGAGCTGACACCGCTTCCCGGGTCCTCCGCAGGCTTCACGCGGGAGTACGACCGCCTGCTCGGCGGGCTGTATGACGAGGCGGAGGGCCGTCTCAACCTCGAGTTCGCCCGGGGCCGGCCCTATGCCGTGGCCTTCGGTCCGCACGACCGAGACGTCACGGCACCAATGGCTGCCACCTCCTCGTTGCCGCATACCTGAGGGCTGAGCGACCTCGTCCTGACCGCGGGGCTGCGCGGGCCACCTCCCTTCCTGCCTGCGGGGCTACGCGGGCATCTCCCTTCCTGTCGCACGGGCGGATCGCCGTGGACCCTGTGGACAATTCCTGCGCGCCGGATCGCCGCTTCTCTAGCGTGTGCCGCACAACCCAGGGAGGCGTCAGCAGGGACGCCCGCGAGATGGGGGAGGGCGATGAGCAGGTTTGAGATCGATCCGTGGGCCCTGGAGACCGCGGCAACGACCGTCCGGACGGCGGTCGAGGAGCTGCGGGCCGCGTCCCAGCGCATCAGCGGCGCGCTGGTGCTGGTCGGCAGCGCGGGTGGCTCGGCAGTTCTGGCCGGGACCAGTTCGGTCGTCTCCCAGCGCTGGAGTCAGGGACTGGCCCAGTATGCCGAGGCAGGCCTCTCCCTGTCCGTCGCCACCCAGCGGGCCGCTGAGCTCTATGACCTGGTGGAGCGGCAGGCACGTGGTCGGTTCACCCCGGTGGGTCGTCCATGACCGCGCTCGCGACCCGACCCGATGATCTGCGGTTGGCCGCGCAGACGCTGGTGCGGGGCCGGGCCGAGCTGGAGGAGGTCGCTGCCCGGCTGACGCGCGCGGCGCAGGAGAGCACGAGCGGCTGGCAGGGGGTCGCAGCACTGGGACAGCGGACCGCAACCGCCCGGATGCACGCTGCTGTGGTCGCACGGTGTGCGCCCGTGAGTGAGGTCTCCAGCGCCCTCGCCGATCTGGCAGACCAGGCCGCGCACGCCCAGAGCGTGGTGCGGGCGGCGCAGCGGGACGCGCAGGAGGCAGGTGCCGAACGCTCTCGGCTGATCCGGTCGCTGAGCACAGTCACCGATCCCGTGGAGCTGGAGGTGCTGCGGCAGCGGATCACCGTGCTGGAGGTGATGATCCGGCGCTCCGGCGATGAGATCGCCTGGGCGGAGAACCAGCTCGAGCGCGGACGCCAGTGGGTGGACAGGGTGCTGCGTGACTCCTGGCTCGGGGTGGGGGTGGACGACCTCGCGGACCTGGTCCAGGCCGGTGAGGGTCTGGCTCCGCTGTGGCGCGGTGGCGGGCTGGTCGTCGTGGGCGGGCGGGTGCTGCTCAGCTCTGTCCGGCTCGCCCGCGCCTTCGACCCTTTCGCTCGGGCGGTCATCGAGGCGCGCCTCGACCGGCTGCTCAAGGTGGTGATGAAACGCCCGGTCCTAGCCCTCCTCACGATGGCCCCGGCCCGCGTCATCGTGCCGGTCGTGGTGATCTCCGGCGCCATCCCGGACGTCATCGACGGTGGCGGTTATGAGGGATGGCAGGGCTTCACCCTGCGGGTCACCGCGGCCCTGGCCATCCCCGGAGCCGTCGCCATGGTGATGCCGCACCCGGTCGTCGCGGGGATCGGTGCGGTGACCGTGGGCGGCTACTACCTGGCCAAGGGCGGATTCGCCCTGCACGACCACCGGATCCTCCTCGCTCAGGTCGGCGCCCAGATCTACCGGCGCCGTCACGAGATCGTGAAGATCGCCACCACGGTCCTGCGCCCGTCACCTGCCTTCCCCCTGGGCCCACTGGGTCCGATGGCTCCGTTGGTGCCGCGGCCGCGAGACCTGCTCGACGAGCTGCCGCGCCTGGAGGAGCTGCGCAGCCTGCTCCCCGGCATTGGCGGGCCCATCGGAGTCCCGCGGGTGCCGATTGAGCTCGGTCCCCGACTCCCGGCCATCCCGCTGCCGAGCCTGGGCGTGGTCGGTGCGGGACTGCTGCTGCCCCGGCTGGGCAGGCTGTTCTGATGGCGGGCGAGCGAGGCAGGGGAGGCGCGGATGCCGGGCAGACCGCTGCGGAGGCACCGCCCCTGCTGCCGGTCCTGACTCTGACCGAGGAGGAGTTGCTGGTGCTCACCGACGACGACCTGGGGGTCGTGCCGCCACGCCTGCGGCTGCCCGACACCACCGAGGGGGCCGAGCTGGTGCGCACCGTCGCACTGCGCGCCCTGATGGCCCGCGGTCTCGTCAGCCCGCTCCCGCGTGCCACGAGCATTCTTGGGGCAGAGGCAGCCGGGTCGGCTGACGGTGTCGGGTGGGAAGCCGCCGAGCCGCTGGGCCTGACCCTGTCCCTGCGGGCGCTGGCCACGGCGGTCCTCGGCCTCCAGCGGGTGCTGGGGCCACGGGTCGAGGAGGTGCCTGCCGGTCGAGCAGACGAGACGGAGTCCACGACGGCGACGCGCTATCTGCACCTGCACCCGCAGATCGCAGTCATCGAGGACGTCACCACTGACGGCATGCACAGCCTGCTCACCGTGCTTCCCGATCGTTTTGACGATGCCGTCTCGGACTTCATCCGACCGCCGGAGGCCGTGCCGGGCACGGGGAAGCCCCGCCGACTGGCGAGCACGGGGGACACAGCGGTGGCCGACCTGCTCACGTCCCTGGGGCACCCCACGGTGCTCGTCGAGGCAGCCGTCCTGAGTGGGCCGGAGCCGGTGAGCCAGATGCTGGCGCTAGGGCCCGGCGGGTGCTTCCGGTCAGCCGACTCGATCGTCTATCACCCAGTGGATCCCGATGCCGCGATCGCTGACCTGGTGCGCAGCGCGCTCGGCGGTTCGTAGGAGACGGCCGAGTGAGGCCACTGCTCATCAGCAACGGTCAGCGCCTCAGCAGACCCGCGCGTCCGCGACCACGGTGATCCCGGGCCACAATGGGGAGGTGACCGCACCGCGCACCGTGACCTTGCTGGGCTCCACCGGATCGATCGGCACCCAGGCCGAGCAGATCATCCTGGCCAACCCCGACCGGTTCACGGTCCGGGCGATCAGCGCTGCCGGGAGCGACCCGTCAGCTCTCGCTCGGCAGGCGCTCGCGCTGCAGGTCCAGCAGGTCGCCGTCGCGCGCGAGGACGCCGTGGACCCCCTGCACCGCGCGCTGATCGGGTCGGCGGCTCCGGGTGCACGCCGCCCCGACATCCTCGTCGGGGAGGAGGGCGTCGTGCAGGTCGCCGGCAACGGCGCTGACGTGGTGCTCAACGGCATCACGGGCAGCATCGGGCTGCGTCCCACCCTGGCCGCACTGGCGGCGGGCAGCACCCTCGCCCTGGCCAACAAGGAGTCGTTGATCGTGGGCGGGCCGGTCGTCACGGCCGCGGCCGCCCCCGGACAGATCGTGCCGGTCGACTCCGAGCACAGCGCGATCGCTCAGTCTCTGCGCTCGGGCCGTGCCGAGGAGGTCCGGCGCCTGGTGCTCACCGCCAGCGGCGGACCGTTTCGTGGCCGGCCCCGCGAGGACCTGGCCGCCGTCACCCCGGGGCAGGCGCTCAAGCACCCCAACTTCGCCATGGGTCGGGTGGTGACCACCAACTCGGCCACCCTGGTGAACAAGGGACTGGAGGTCATCGAGGCTCACCTGCTCTTCGGCATACCCTTTGAGCGGATCGATGTCGTCGTCCACCCCCAGCAGCAGATCCACTCCATGGTCGAGTTCCACGACGGCTCCACGATCGCGCAGGCCGGCCCGCCCCGCATGCTCGTGCCGATCGCCCTGGGCCTGTTCTGGCCCGACCGGCTCGCCGACGTCGACGAGCCGTGCGACTGGGGCACGCCCATGACCTGGGAGTTCCACCCGCTCGACGACGACGTCTTCCCCGCAGTGCAGCTGGCCCGGCGGGTGGGGACCGCCGGAGGCACGCACCCGGCCGTCTACAACGCCGCCAACGAGATCTGTGTCGACGCCTTCCACGACGGTGCGATCGGCTTCCTCGACATCGTCGACACCGTGGCCCGCGTCGTCGCGGCCCACGAGGCGGGGGAGGGGCCTGCGGTCGGCGCGGGCGCCGGAGACCATTCCGCACGCTCAGCGAGCGTAGAATCGGGGGCGCAGGGGAACGATTCCCCAGTGTTGTCGGTTGATGACGTGTTGGCCGCGGACCAGTGGGCCCGCGAGCGTGCACGCACGATGATCGGGATGTCGCCCCAGGAGGAGAGCCACGCATGATGTACCTGCTCGGGGTGCTGCTCATGGTGTTCGGTGTCGCGCTCTCCATCGCGCTGCACGAGATCGGGCACCTGGTGCCCGCCAAGAAGTTTGGTGTCAAGGTCACCCAGTACATGGTCGGCTTCGGCCCGACGATCTGGTCCCGTCGCAGGGGGGAGACCGAATACGGCGTCAAGGCCATCCCGCTGGGCGGATATGTCCGGATGATCGGCATGTTCCCTCCCCGGCCGCAGGACCAGGGCCGACTGCGGGCCTCCTCCACCGGTCGGTGGAGCCAGATGGCGGACCAGGCCCGGGCCGAGTCCATGGAGGAGATCGGTCCCGGCGACGAGGACCGGGTGTTCTACAGGTTGCCGGTCTGGAAGCGCATCGTCGTGATGTTCGGTGGCCCGCTGATGAACCTGGCCATCGCCGCGGTGCTGCTCACCGGCATCCTCGTCATCGCCGGTCTGCCGGCCAGCACCGCCAAGATCTCAGCGGTCAGCGAGTGTGCGCCCACCGAGGTGACCGCGACCGACTGCACGGGTGAGCCCGCGTCCCCGGCCGTGTCGGCGGGACTGCAGGTCGGCGATGTCATCACCCACGTCAACGGCGTGGCGGTCGGCTCCTGGAGCGAGGCGACCTACCAGATCCAGAACGCTCCCGAGCAGGCTGTCTTCACCGTCGACCGCGCGGGAGACTCCCTGGACCTCCAGGCGACCCTGGTCGAGCGCGACCGGCCGGTCTACAACGCGGACGGCACCCTCCAGCTGGATGCGGCGGGGGAGCCGGTCCTGGAGCCGCGTCGCTTCTTCGGGGCCAGCGGCTCCATCGAGTATGTCGCGCAGCCGATCGCCGAGGCTCCAGCCTTTGTCGGTGGTGCGGTCGTCGACACCGCCCGGATCTTCCTCAAGCTCCCCGAGAAGCTGGTCGGTGTCTATCAGGCCGCCTTCGGGGGTCAGGACCGCGACCTCGAGGGGCCCATGTCGGTCGTGGGCGTGGGGCGTGTCGCCGGCGAGGTGACCGACGGCTCGCTCGGGGCGCTGACCGAGTCGTTCGAGGGCAAGGCGGTCATGCTTTTGTCGCTGCTGGCCTCCCTCAACATCGCGCTCTTCGTCTTCAACATGGTGCCCCTGCTGCCGCTGGACGGCGGCCACATCGCTGGCGCCCTCTGGGAGGGTGTGAAGAAGACGTGGGCCCGGCTGCGCGGACTGCCGGAGCCGTTGCCGGTCGACATCGCCAAGGCCCTCCCGGTCGCCTACACCGTGGCCATCGCCCTGATCGGCATGACCCTGCTGCTGGTCTATGCCGACCTCGTCAACCCCATCCGGCTCGCCGGATGACCCGTCCCCCGGACGATCAAGGAGATACTGAATCCATGACTGCTGGCACCCCCATCTCCCTCGGCATGCCCGCCGCCCCGCCCCCGGTTCTCGCCCCCCGGCGCACGACCCGCAAGATCAGGGTCGGCAAGGTCGAGGTCGGCGGGGACGCACCCATCTCGGTGCAGTCCATGACCACCACCCCCACCACGGACATCAACGCGACGCTGCAGCAGATCGCGGAGTTGACCGCCACCGGGTGTGACATCGTGCGGGTCGCCTGCCCCAGCCAGGACGACGCGGAGGCGTTGCCCGCCATCGCCAGGAAGTCGCAGATCCCGGTCATCGCCGACATCCACTTCCAGCCGAAGTATGTCTTCGCCGCGATCGACGCCGGCTGCGCTGCGGTGCGGGTCAACCCTGGCAACATCCGCAAGTTCGACGACCAGGTCAAGGAGATCGCGCGCGCCGCCAAGGACGCGGGCGTCTCGATCCGCATCGGCGTCAACGCCGGCTCGTTGGACAAGCGGGTGATGGAGAAGTACGGCAAGGCGACTCCGGAGGCGCTGGTGGAGTCGGCCGTCTGGGAGGCCTCCCTGTTTGAGGAGCACGACTTCCACGACTTCAAGATCTCCGTCAAGCACAACGACCCGGTGGTCATGGTGCGCGCCTATGAACTGCTCTCCGAGCGTGGCGACTGGCCGCTGCACCTCGGGGTGACGGAGGCCGGACCGGCTTTCCAGGGCACCATCAAGTCCGCGACGGCCTTCGGGGCACTGCTGTCCCAGGGCATCGGCGACACGATCCGCGTCTCCCTCTCAGCGCCTCCCGTCGAGGAGGTCAAGGTCGGCAACCAGATCCTGCAGAGCCTCAACCTGCGGCCCCGCAAGTTGGAGATCGTCTCCTGCCCCTCCTGCGGTCGTGCCCAGGTCGACGTCTACACGCTGGCCGACGAGGTCACCGCCGGTCTCGAGGGTCTGGAGGTGCCGCTGCGCGTGGCCGTCATGGGCTGCGTCGTCAACGGACCCGGCGAGGCCCGCGAGGCCGATCTCGGCGTCGCCTCCGGCAATGGCAAGGGCCAGATCTTCGTCAAGGGCGAGGTCATCAAGACCGTGCCCGAGAGCCAGATCGTGGAGACCCTGATCGAGGAGGCCATGCGCATCGCCGAGGAGATGGGCGAACCTGTCGAGGGATCAACCGGATCCCCCTCGGTCACCGTCGGCTGACCTGCCCACCCGAGCACACGGCATACGTCTCCGCATGACCGGCCCCGGGTTCCTGCCTGTCCGACAACTGGTCCTGGTGGACCTGCTGTCGATGATGCTCGCCGTCGCGCCGGGGCAGCGGGCTGTCGTGGCGATCGACGGTGTGGACGGCGCCGGCAAGACCCGCCTGGCGCGCGAGCTGGTGGCCCTCGCCCCGCATGTTGCCGGCCGTGAGGTCCACAGTGTCTCCATCGACGGCTTCCACCACCCCCGGGCGGTCCGGCAGGCGCGGGGGAGCGGTCCGGAGAGCTTCTATCAGGACTCCTACGACTACGAGGCCTTCCGGACCGGTGTGCTGCGGCCCTTCCGGGCCGGCAAGGACTATGTGCCGGCCGTGCATGACGTCGGCACCGACCAGGCGCTCACACCAGCCCCGGTGACGGCCTCTGACGATGCCCTCCTGCTCGTCGACGGGATCTTCCTGCGGCGACCTGAGCTGGCTACCGAGTGGGACGCCACGCTCATGGTGTGGGTGCCGCTGGCAGTCTCAGTGCCGCGCGGGAATGCCCGCTTCCCCGGCCGTGCCGGGGCAGAGGATCCAGCACACGAGACCAACGCGCGCTATGTCGGCGGTCAGCAGCTCTATCTGCAGCAGGCCCGCCTGCGCCCGCCCACCTGGATCCTGGACAACACCGACCTGCAGCGGCCCGCCCTGATCGAGCCGGACCCCGAGGAACCACAGTGGCTGGAGTTGCCCTAACCATTGTGGGGGACCATTGTGGGGGACGTTCGGTCCGGCTGGAGAACATTGTGAGGGAGGTTCGGTCCGCCGGAAGGCGGTCCGAACCTCCCTCACAATCCGCATGGGGCGGTCCGATCTTCCCCAGAGTGGTTTAGCCCTCAGCCTCCTCCACAGCCTCTTCGGCGGCCTCGGCGTCCTCGTCCACCCAGCCGAACGTCTTGGTGACAGCCTTCTTCCACTGGCGGTAGAGGCGATCGCGCTCGGCGTCGGCCATCTTCGGGCTCCAGCGGGCACCCTCGGCCCAGTTGTCGATGACGTCCTGCTCGCCATTCCAGAAGCCGACCGCGATGCCAGCGGCATAGGCGGCTCCGAGCGCCGTGGTCTCGGCGACCTTCGGACGGACGACGTCGACGCCGAGGATGTCGGCCTGGAACTGCATCAGGGTCTCGTTGGCGATCATGCCGCCGTCCACGCGCAGCTCGGCCAGGTCGACCCCGGAGTCGGCGTTCATCGCGTCCAGCACCTCGCGGGTCTGGAAGGCCGTGGCCTCCAGGGAGGCCCGCGCGATGTGGTTCTTGTTGACATAGCGCGTCAGGCCGACGATCGCGCCGCGGGCGTCGTCCTTCCAGTAGGGCGCGAACAGGCCGGAGAAGGCGGGGACGATATAGCAGCCACCGTTGTCGTCGACCTGCTTGGCCAGCTCCTCGACCTCCGGGGCCTCCTTGATCAGACCCAGGTTGTCGCGCAGCCACTGCACCAGAGAACCGGTGACCGCGATCGAACCCTCCAGGGCATAGACCGCGTCCTGCTCACCGATCTTGTAGCAGACCGTGGTCAGCAGCCCGTTCTCCGAGGGGACGATCTCCGTGCCGGTGTTGAGCAGCATGAAGTTGCCCGTGCCGTAGGTGTTCTTGGACATGCCCTTCTCAAAGCACGCCTGGCCGAAGGTGGCGGCCTGCTGGTCACCCAGGATGCCCGCGATCGGCACGCCGAGCTTGTCGCTCTCGCCATAGACCTCGGACGAGGACTTGATCTCCGGCAGCATCGACAGCGGGATGCCCATGTCAGCGGCGATGCCCTCGTCCCAGGACAGCGTCTTGAGGTTCATCAGCATGGTGCGCGAGGCATTGGTGACGTCGGTGACGTGCACGCCGCCGTTGGTTCCGCCGGTGAGGTTCCACAGCGTCCAGGTGTCGGTGTTGCCGAACAGCAGGTCGCCGGCCTCGGCCTTGTCGCGGGCGCCTTCGACATTGTCGAGAATCCACTTCACCTTGGGCCCGGAGAAGTAGGTCGCCAACGGCAGACCGCAGACGGCCTTGTATTTGTCCGCGCCATCGTCGCCGCCCAGTTCAGCGACGATCTTGTCGGTGCGGGTGTCCTGCCACACGATGGCGTTGTAGACGGCCTCGCCGGTGTTCTTGTCCCACACCACGGCGGTCTCCCGCTGGTTGGTGATGCCGATCGCGGCCAGATCGGTGTTCGCAACATCTCCCTTGCCGAGGGCCTGGCCGATGACCTCGCGGGTGTTGTCCCAGATCTCTGCCGGGTTGTGCTCGACCCATCCCGCCTTCGGGAAGATCTGCTCGTGCTCCTTCTGACCCACCGAGTGGATCTCGCCGGACTTGGTGAACACGATGGCACGGGTGCTCGTGGTGCCCTGGTCGATCGCGAGCACGTAGTTAGAGGTTTCTGTGTCAGCCATTGCTGAGCGCTCCTTCACTTCGTTGTGTACGGGATGGGCTGTGCAGTTGAGATGAAACGTGCTGCTCGGGAAATGCTGCGTGCCGGGCGCTCACCCGGGCGGTGAGCACCCGGCACGATGGTGCAGGGGGATCAGGTGATGGCCATGTGCAGGAGACCTGCGATGACGGCACCGCCGATGGGGCCGACGACCGGGATCCAGGAGTAGCCCCAGTCGCTGCCACCCTTGCCCCTGATGGGCAGCACGGCGTGCGCGATGCGGGGTCCGAGGTCTCGGGCGGGGTTGATGGCGTACCCGGTGGGGCCACCGAGGCTGTTACCGATACCGACCACCAGCAGGGCGACGGCCAGCGGGCCGAGCCCGGACGGCGCGTTGGCGAACTGGAGGATCACGAAGACCAGCACGAACGTGCCGATGACCTCGGTGAGGGTGTTCCACAGCGGGTTGCGGATCTCGGCACCGGTCGAGAAGACGGCCAGCTTGGTGGCCGGCTCGGCGTCCTCATCGAAGTGCTGCTTGTGGGCCACCCACATGATGACGGCACCGATGAAGGCACCGATCATCTGCGCCACGATATAGGCGATGGTGTTGCCGAAGTTGACCGCGATGTTGGCGGCGTCCCCGTCATAGAACTCGGCACCGCTGGCCGCCAGTCCGAGGGTGACCGCGGGGTTGATGTGGGCGCCGGTCTTGAAGGCGACATAGACACCGGCGAAGACCGCAAGGCCCCAGCCGAAGTTGATCAGCAGCCAGCCGCCGCCGTTGCCCTTGGTCTTAGGCAGGATCGCGTTGGCGACCACGCCGCAACCGAGCAGGGTGAGCATGGCGGTGCCCATGATCTCGTAGAGAAAGATATCTCCCATGCGGGTACTCCAATCGTCGTTGAGTGGATCTGTCGGAGGCAGCGTGCCAGAAACTGACAATCACGGGGATCAGGCGCACGCTGTGACGGTCATTTCCCTTCTGCGCCAAGGGTGATCATCGGCGTCAGATCTGGTGCCTGGCTCCGGACCCGCTCGGCCGACTCGTCGTCCGTCTCCTGGGCCGCCTGCTCCTCGGCGGCCGCCTGGGCACGGTAGGACTCGACCTCCTTGTGGCGCCGCTCCTCGTCCCAGCCCAGCACCGCACCCGCCAGCTCGGCGATCTCCTCGACGGCGGCCAGTCCGCGGTCGGCGAACTCATAGTTGATGCGGGTGCGCAGATACATGATGTCCTCGAGGTGCAGGGCACCCTCGTGACTGGCGGCATAGACGATCTCGGCGCGCAGGTATGCCGGCGCACTCTCCACCGGACGGCCCAGTGAGTCGTCCTGCCGGATCAGCTCCACCAGCTCGGTGAGCAGCGAACCGTAGCGGTGCAGCAGGTGATCCACCATCATCGCCGACCATCCGAACTCGGTGCGCCAGTGCTCCGCCTGACGGCGCACGGCCTTCTCTCCCTCCGCGCCGACGAGTGGGATCTCGTGGGTGATGCTCGGGGTCTGCACGGCCTCGCCGCCGAGGGCGAAGTCGACGGCGTCCTTGGCCATCACCCGGTATGTCGTGAGCTTGCCTCCGGCGATGATGGTCAGGCCGGGCACGGGGCTGGCTACCGTGTGCTCTCGACTCACCTTGGCCGAGTCCGTCCCCTCCTTCGTGCCGGGCTGGAGCAGGGGGCGCAGCCCGGCATACGACCCGATGACGTCGTCGCGGGTGAGCGTGGTGGTCAGCACCTCGTTGGCGTGCTCCAGCACGTAGTCGATGTCGGCGGCGGTGGGCACCGGGTGCTGGGGGTCCAGCTTCCAGGGTGTGTCGGTGGTGCCCAGGATCCAGTAGCGCGACCAGGGGATGAAGAAGAGCACCGACTTCTCGGTTTGGACGAACAGGCCCGAGCTGCCCTTGATCCGGTCGCGCGGAATGGTCAGGTGGATCCCCTTGGAGGCCAGCACCCGCAGTCCTCCGCTCGTGTCGGCAAGCTCTTCGGTGTCCTCGGTCCACACGCCGGTCGCGTTGATGACATGACGAGCCCGGGCGGTCAGCTCGGTGCCGGACTCCAGGTCGCGCAGCACGGCGCCGTTGATCCGGCCCCGCTCGTCCTTGGTGAGCTTGACGACCTGGGTGCGAGTGGCTGCCTTGGCCCCGTAGGTGGTGGCGGTGCGGATCAGGGTGGCCACCAGGCGTGCGTCGTCGACCGTGGCGTCCCAATACTTCACGGCACCGATCGCCGTGTCGTGCTTGAGGTCCGGGAACTGCTCCTGCAGCCCCTTGCGCGTGGCGTGCTGGTGGATCGGCAGGGCTCGGCGGCCCGGCATGATGTTGGCCAGCACGTCATACAGGGTCACCCCGGCGCCGTAGTAGGCACGCTGCCAGATCCGGTGCTCCAGCGGGATCAGGAAGGACATCGGCTTGACCAGGTGAGGGGCGATCTTGCTCAGCAGCAGGCCTCGCTCGGTCAGAGCCTCGTGCACCAGCTTGAAGTCGAGCATCTGCAGATAACGCAGACCACCATGCACGAGCTTGGTCGACCGCGACGACGTGCCGGACGCCCAGTCCTGTGCCTCAACGACCACCGTGGACAGGCCCCGCGTCGCGGCGTCCAGGGCCGTCCCCGCGCCAGTCACGCCACCGCCGATGACCAGCACGTCGATCACCGGTCCGTCGGTGGCGCTCGCGGCGAGTGCGGAGAGGGCTGCCTGCCGACTTTCTGGGGTCAACGGGAGTGGCTGCACAAGGGTCTCCTGGCTCGGTGTGGGGATGGGTGTTCCGATCCTCGCCGCCGCCGGGGCGCTGCGCAACCCCTCACCCGCGCGGCCACGCCCGGAGATGCTGTCCGATCGCCCTGCCTGCTGGGTAGGCTGTGGCGATGCTGCGCATGCCGGCCCCCGTGCGTGGGCTCGGACTCTCCGACGCCCCCCGCGCCCTGGAGATCTGTGGTCGTGACCCGGTCTCCAACGTTTTTGTGGCTGCCCGCATCCTCGAAGGGGGCATGGCTGGTGGGCGAAACTCGGTCCTGGGCTATGACCGCGGGGGTCGCGCCGGGCTTTGCTGGACCTCAGCCAATGTCGTGCCGGTCGAAGTCAGTGACGACATGCTCGAGCCGCTCGCGGCCAAGGTCATCAAACGACGAGCCTGGGCCTCCTCGCTCTTCGGCCCGGTCGATCAGGTCCTCCCGCTGTGGGATCTGCTGGCGCCGCAGTGGGGTCCGGCGCGGGAGGTGCGTCGCCACCAACCGGTCATGACGATGAGCACCCCTCCCAGCCTCGTCGGAGTCGCATGCGACCCGATGGTGCGCCCGGCCACGGTGGAGGAGACCGACCTGGTGGTGCCGGCGGCGGCAGCAATGTTCACCGAGGAGATCGGCTATCCGCCCTATCGCGGGTCGGACCGGGCCTATCGCCTGTCCGTGGGGGCGCTGGTGCGTGCCGGGCGCTCGCTGGTGCGGATCGAGGACGGCGAGGTGGTCTTCAAGGCGGATGTGGGCAGTGTGGCGCTGGACGTCGCCCAGATCCAGGGCGTGTGGGTCAACCCGCGCTACCGCGGGCAGGGGCTCGCCGTGCCGGCCATGGCGGCCGTTGTCGAGCACGTGCTGACCCACATCGCGCCCACCGTGACGCTCTATGTCAACAACTTCAACGCCCCGGCGATCGCCACCTACCGCCACGTGGGGTTTGTCCAGACGGGCACCTTCGCCACCGTCCTGCTGTGATACCTGCCTGCCGTGATCGCTGGCTGCTGTGATCCCTGACTGAGATATCGGTCACGATATGGCCACAGTGGGCGGTCGTGGCCGGGCCTTGACCTGCGGGAGAGATATCCTCACGGGGATATACACGCCCCTGTATGCTTATTCATCCCGATCTGGAGGTGCCCGCCGTGACGGCACGGGTTTCCCGGCGGCTCCCGCGGGTCGAGGAGTTGCGGCCGCTGGTGAAGGTTGAGCGCCCCACGCTGCACCGCACGCGTCGCGCGCTGGAGCGGGCCAACACGATCGAGGACCTGCGGGCGATCGGCCGGCGGCGGACCCCGCGGTCCGCCTTTGACTATGTTGACGGCGCCGCCGAGAGCGAGGTCAGCCTGACGCGCGCCCGGGAGGCCTTCGGCAGGGTCGAGTTCCGGCCGCGGGTGCTGCGCGACGTCTCCCAGGTGACCAGCGCCGTGAGCGTGCTGGACGTCACCAGCCCCATCCCGCTGATCCTGGCGCCGACCGGCTTCACCCGGATGATGCAGCACGAGGGGGAGCGGGCCGTCGGTCGCGCAGCCGCCGCAGCAGGAGTTCCCTACACCCTGTCCACCATGGGGACGGTCTCTGTCGAGGACCTGGCCGCAGAGATCCCTGACCTGCAGCGGTGGTTCCAGCTCTATCTGTGGCAGGACCGGGACGCCTCGCTGGAGCTCATGGCACGGGCCCAGGCCTCCGGTTTTACGACGCTCGTCCTGACCGTTGACACCGCGGTCGCCGGCCAGCGGCTGCGTGACGTGCGCAATGGCATGACCATCCCGCCCCAGCTCACCCCCCGCACCCTGGCGGACATGGCCCTGCACCCGCGCTGGTGGGCCAACCTGCTCACCACCGACCCGCTCGAGTTCGCCTCGCTGCGTGAGTCCGGCGGCACCGTCGAGCAGTTGGTCAACCGGATGTTCGACCCCACCCTGAGCACTCGCGACCTGGTGTGGCTGCGGGAGAACTGGTCCGGTCCGATCGTGCTCAAGGGCATCCAGAACACCGAGGACGCCCGCGAGTTCGTCGACCTCGGCGCCGACGGACTGGTGGTCTCCAACCACGGCGGCCGCCAGCTGGACCGCTCGGTCACTCCGCTCGAGGTGCTGCCCGATGTCGTCGCAGCGGTCGACGGGCGAGTGCCCGTGCTGCTCGACACGGGCGTCATGCACGGGGGCGACATCGTCGCCGCCGTCGCCAACGGCGCCGACGCCGTGATGGTCGGCCGTGCCTACCTCTACGGCCTCATGGCCGGAGGTGAGGCCGGGGTGACCCGGGCACTCGACATCCTCATTTCTCAGGTCCACCGCACCCTGCGACTGCTCGGGGTCACCGCCGTGGACCAGTTGACCCCCGACCACGCGGTGCTGCTCCCAGCCCGCGTCCCCACACCCCCTGCCTAACCCGCACAACCCCTGGAGGAAGTTCATGCGCACCAACCTGTTTAAGCTCACCGCCGCCGCCGGAGTCCTGGCCCTGACGCTCACCGCCTGCGGATCCGACGATGGCGGCGACGGCGCGTCCGATGGTGCCCTCGCCGGCGAGGGCACCGGCGACGAGTGCGTCATCGACAGCGACGTCCCGGTCGGCGCTGCCGTGTCGCTGACCGGCGCAGCCGCGTCCTACGGCGAGTCGCAGAAGAACGGCCTGGAGCTCGCCGCGGAGGAGCTCAACGAGAAGGAGGGCGTCACCTATGCCCTCAAGGTCGAGGACGACCAGACCGACCCCAAGCAGGCGATCACCCTGTTCGAGGGTTTTGCCGGCGACGGGACCAGCATCATCATCGGCCCGACCCTGTCCAACACCGCCTTCCAGGCCCAGCCGATCGCACAGGAGGAGAGTGTGCCGGTGCTGGCCATCTCCAACACCGCGGCCGGGATCACCGAGCAGGGCGACTACATCTTCCGCAACTCGCTGACCGAGGCACAGGTCATCCCGCAGACCGTCGCCACGGCCGTGGAGACCTACGACCTGCAGAACGTCATCGTCATGTACTCCAACGACGACGCCTTCACCGAGTCTGGCTACGAGGTCATGGCCTCCTCCCTGGAGGAGGAGGGAGTGGACGTCGCCGAGACGATCACCTTCTCCAAGGCTGACACCGACTTCCGCGCGCTGCTGACCCAGGCCAAGGGCGCCAACCCGGACGCGATCTTCGTCTCCGGTCTGATCGAGGCCGCCATCCCGCTGGTCACGCAGGCCCGTGAGCTCGGCATCGACGTGCCGATCATCGGCGGCAACGGCTTCAACAACCCCCAGTTGATGGCCGACGCGGGCGACGCCGCCGAGGGCGTGGTCGTCGGAGCTGCCTGGAACTCCGCCTCCGACAACGCGGAGAACACCGCCTTCCTGGCGGCCTACGAGGAGAAGTTCGGCAGCCAGCCGGACCAGTTCGCGGCCCAGGCCTATGCGGCCATGCACATCATCGACGCAGCGGTCCGCAGCGACTGCTCCGCCGAGCGCGACGCCATCAAGGAGGGCCTGAGCGGGATCTCCGACATGCCGACCGTGCTGGGATCGATCAGCATCAACGCCGACCGCGACGCCGAGCACGACGCGGTCGTCCAGGTCATCAAGGGCGGCAAGTTCACCGTCCTGCCCTGACCCTGACGGTCCCATCCGACTCGATCCACCCCCACCCCTGACGGAGGCGGACACATGCAGCAACTGCTCAACGGCCTGTTCATCGGGTCCATCTATGCCCTCTTTGCGATCGGCTTCACGCTGGTCTTCGGCGTGCTGGACCGGCTGAACCTGGCCCACCCCGCGGTCTTTGCCGTGTCCGCCTTCGTCGGGATCGAGCTGGTCGAGGTGGCCGGGCTGTCGATCTGGCTGGCCCTGCCGATCATCTTTGTCGTCGGCGGGATATTAGGCATCATCATCGAACGGGTCGCGTTCCGGCCGCTGAAGAACAGACCCGATGCCCACTTTGCTGGGTTGATCTCCTCCATCGCCCTGGCGGGGATGTTCATCGCCCTGCTGCAGTGGCGCTACGGACCCAACACCAGGCGCTTCCCGGCGGACTCCTTCCCCAGCACCTCCTTCACGGTGTTCGGGGCCCACGTGACGCTGCTGCAGGTGGCCATCCTGGTGATCTCGATCGTGCTGATGGTGGCGCTCACGCTGCTGGTGGCCAAGTCGCGTCTCGGGCGCGGCATGCGAGCCATCGCCGAGAACCCCACGGCAGCGCGGGTCCTGGGCATCAACGTGGACCGGGTCACGGTCACCACCTTCGCGATCTCCTCGGCCCTCGGTGCGGTCGCGGGCGCCCTCTTCGCCATGAACGTCAACAGCGCACAGCTGGGGATGGGCACCGCGATCGAGCTCAAGGGGCTGGCGGTCATCATCGTCGGGGGCATGGGGTCGTTGCCCGGTGCCCTCGTGGGCGGCCTGCTGCTCGGCCTGGCGGAGGTCTTCGCCGTGGCCAACATCGGGTCCAGCTGGCGGGACCTGATCGCGTTCGGTCTGCTCTTCCTGATCCTGTTGGTGCGCCCGCAGGGTCTGTTCGGTGCCCGTAAGGTGCGTGAGGTCTGAGTGTTCACCGATTCGACTCTGGTCTTCATCGCGCTCGCCGCGATCTTCGCCTACTCCTTCTATGCCGTCCTGGTCGCCGGCCAGCTGAGCCTGGGCCAGGCTGGATTCGCCTCCCTGGCAGCCTTCACCGCGGCCAGCCTGGCGCCGAGCCCCAAGGATGTCGGTGATCTCCCGGCCCTGATGATCGCCATCGTCATCGGCATGGCGGTCGGTGCCGCGGCCGCTCTCGTCCTCGGCCTGCCGACCATGCGCCTGCGCGGTGTCTTCCTCGCGATCGCCACCCTGGCGTTCGCCGAGGCCGTGCGCATCCTGATCATCAACATGGAGTGGACCGGCGGCGCCCAGGGCATGACCGTGCCCAAGGTCCTCGAGCCGTGGATGGCCTGGGTGGTCCTGGCGCTGGTGGCCTACTGGTTCTGGCGGCAGGGACCCTCCCGCTACGGCCGGGCGCTCGAGGCGATCCGCGAGGACGAGCTGGCTGCCCGGGCGATGGGCATCGACGTCGGCACCCACCGCCTCTCCGCGTTCGTCGCGGCTGGCGCGATCGCCGGTCTCTACGGCGTGCTGTGGGCCTTCTTTGTCCGACTCATCGCCCCGGAGGACTTCGGCTTCGCCGCAGCGATCGATGGCCTGGTCACCGCCGTCGTGGGTGGCTCGACCGCCTTTATCGGACCGCTGCTGGGTGCCGGCTTCCTCACCATGGTCCCGGAGGTGCAGCGTGCCGTCGGCATCGAGGCCGGCTGGATCCGTCCGTTCCTGGCCAGTCTGCTGCTGCTCCTGGTGATCCTGTTCCTGCCCGGTGGGCTGGCCAGTCTGATCCCCCGCAGGGCAGCCCGGCTGGTCAGCGGCAGCGAGTCCGAGCGGGCTGAGGTCGAGAGCCGTCTCGCCCAGCGGGTCCACCCCGCCGCGGGGGAGACCGTGGTCGACCTCAAGGGCCTCGGCAAGGACTATGGCGGTGTCCACGCCAACAAGGACATCGACCTGCACATCACCGGCGGAGAAGTCATCGGTCTCATCGGCCCCAACGGTGCCGGCAAGACCACCCTGGTGAACATGATCAGCGGCCTGGCGAAGTCCACCTCGGGCACGGCACAGGTGCTGGGTCTGGACCCCGGCAAGGTCGCCGTCCACAAGGTGGCGGCCGCCGGTGTGAGTCGCACCTTCCAGCACTCCAAGCTGTTCGCCAGGCTCACCGCGCTGGAGAACGTCATGGTCGGGGGCCACCTGGTCGGCCGACCGACCTTCCTGCGCCGGCTGCTGTGGCTGCCCTCCGCCCGCCGCGACGAGCGACGCCTGGCGGTCCACTCTGCCCGGTGCCTCGAGCGCGTCGGGCTGCTGGACAAGGAGGGGGTCAAGGCCTCCGCGCTGTCCTACGGTGACCAGCGGCGCCTGGAGATCGCCCGGGCGCTGGCCTCGGACCCCTCCCTGCTCATCCTCGACGAGCCGGCGGCCGGCATGAACCACGTCGAGGCCGATGCGCTGTCCGATCTCATCGGGTCCCTGGCCCGGGACGGGCTGACCATCCTGCTGATCGAGCACAACGTCGGCATGGTTATGAAGACCTGCAGCCGCATCGTCGTGCTCAACTTCGGCCAGGTGATCGCCACGGGCACGCCTGAGGAGATCGCCAACAACCCTGCCGTGGTCGAGGCCTATCTCGGCAGTTCCGAGTCGGAGGACGTGTCATGAGCACAACCGAGCCGATCCTGAAGGTCGAGGACCTGGTCGTCACCTACGGCCGGGTCGAGGCGGTCCGCAAGGTCTCCTTCGAGGCCCTGCCCGGATCCCTGATCACCCTGGTCGGAGCCAACGGGGCCGGCAAGTCCTCGATCATCAACGCGGTCTCCGGCATTGTGCGGCCGAAGTCTGGACGCATCACCTTTGAGGGCCGTGACATCACCAGGACGCAGGCCCACACCCTGGTCGGCGAGGGCCTGGTCCAGGTGCCGGAGGGGCGGCAGATCCTCGGCACGCTGACCATCCACGAGAACCTCCAGCTGGGTGGCTGGCACACCAACGACGCGGCGGCGATCCAGGCGGTCTACGAGCGCTTCCCGGTGCTCGCGGAGCGACGTGACCTCCCCGCTGGTGCCCTGTCCGGTGGTGAGCAGCAGATGCTGGCCATCGGGCGTGCCCTGGTGGCCCGCCCCACGCTGATCCTGCTCGATGAGCCGTCCATGGGCCTGGCGCCCAAGATCGTCGACGAGGTCTTTCGGGTGATCGAGGAGATCCGCACCTCTGGCACCACGGTGGTGCTGGTCGAGCAGAACGCCCGGCGGGCGCTGCGAGCAGCCGACCACGGCTATGTGCTGGCCAGCGGTGAGATCGCCCACGAGGGGCGCGCCGCTGACCTCCTGGCCGACGAGCGCGTCGTGCAGGCCTACCTGGGCGTATGACGTCCGCCCGGGGCCGCATGAGCCGCGCCCGGGGCCACGTGGGCCCCCCCGAGTTGCCTAACCAGGCTCGGGGCGGCCCCGCAGGCGACGCAGGGCTGCCTGCGCGCTCCTGAGCAGGCTGGTGCGGCCCGTTTTGGGTGCCTGCACGGCATACCCCTGCAGGAGCCAGGCCAGCGCCGACGGGAGCCGCTCTGCCCAGGCGGTCTCAAAGTGGTAGGCCGCCGAGTCGTAGGTGTAGCGCACCGGGACCGAGGCCTCCTGCAGCGCCGTGACGATCCGCTCCGTGTCGCGCCGGTAGGAGCGCTGCAGGGCCGCCGATCCGGGGATCTCGCGACCTCCGACGTCGAGGTAGAACCGGGTGGGGGGACGCGGCGCGGCGATGGCCAACTCGATCTCACGCAGGTGCTGCTCGCCCGGCACCCAGAAGGCGGTGGAGAAGGCGCCGACACCGCCGAAGACGTCCGGGCGGCGCACCCAGGCGTGCATGCTGACCACTCCGCCCATCGAGGACCCCGCGATCAGGGTGTTCTCCCGGTCCGGGCGCGTGCGCAGGGCGCTGTCCACCCACGGCTTGAGATGGTCGGTGAGGAAGTCGACATAGGTGTCGGCCGCGGCCTCGCCCAGTCCGGGTCGCTGGGCCAGGACCCGGGTGTCCAGATACGGGGTGTACTCCTCGATGCGCCGGTCGGGCGAGCAGGGCACACCCACGGCGATCGCGTCCAGACCCTGGGTGTGCAACCAGGTGAGTGCCTCGTCCGCGCGCCAGGTCGCTCCGCCGAAGGAGGTCACGGGGTCGAACAGGTTGCCACCGTCGTGCAGATAGATCACCGGGTAGCGGCGCCGGCTGTGGTGATAGCCCGGAGGCAACCACACGGAGATGTCGGCGCTGCGGTCCAGCCCCGGCAGCCGGACGTCCTGCCAGTACCGCAGGTCACCGATGACCCGGCGGCGTCGAGGGTAGCGGCGCAGCGTGCCGGGCGAGGTCGTGGCGGTCACCCTCGGACGCTACCGGTCGCCACCCGGCGCGCGCGGTCGGGAGGCAGCGCCGCAGCGGATATCCTCGGTCGGTGAGCCCGACCGTCGAAGGTGGCGGTCGGCATACCCCCAAGACGAAGGAGCCCACGTGGCACTGCGGATGTCGACCCTGTTCCTGCGAACCCTGCGCGAGGACCCGGCGGACGCTGAGCTGCCGGGCCACAAGCTGCTGGTTCGCGCGGGCTACATCCGTCGGGCGGCACCGGGTGTCTACTCCTGGCTGCCACTGGGGCTGCGCGTGCTGCGCAACGTCGAGGCCATCGTCCGCGAGGAGATGGACGCCATGGGTGCCCAGGAGCTGAGCTTCCCCGCGCTGCTGCCCCGAGAGCCCTACGAGGCGACGAACCGGTGGACGGAGTACGGTCCCAACCTGTTCCGGCTGCAGGACCGCAAGGGCGTGGACATGCTGCTGGGCCCGACCCACGAGGAGATGTTCACCCTCACGGTCAAGGACCTGTTCTCCTCCTACAAGGATCTGCCGGTCAACCTCTACCAGATCCAGACCAAGTACCGCGACGAGGCACGTCCGCGCGCTGGGCTGCTGCGCGGCCGCGAGTTCATCATGAAGGACTCCTACTCCTTCGACGTGGACGATGCCGGGTTGGCGAGTGCCTACCAGGCGCACCGCGAGGCCTACATCAAGATCTTCGACCGGCTCGGTTTCGACTACGTCATCGTGCACGCCGACTCCGGTGCCATGGGTGGCTCGGCCAGCGAGGAGTTCCTGGCCATCAGCCCGCACGGCGAGGACACCTTCGTGCGCAGCACCACGGGGGAGTATGCCGCCAACGTCGAGGCCGTCTATGTGCCCACCCCCGCCGCGGTGGACGCGTCCACGGTGCCCGCCGCGGCGGTGCACGACACCCCCGACACTCCGACCATCGAGACGCTCGTCGCGTCCGCCAACGCCAACCACCCGCGTGAGGACGGTCGGGCCTGGACCGCTGCCGACACCCTCAAGAACGTGCTGGTGATGCTCACCCACCCCGACGGCACCCGTGAGCCGTTGGCCGTCGGCGTGCCCGGTGACCGCGAGGTCGACGCCAAGCGCCTCGAGGCGCAGGTCTCCCCGGCCGCACCGGGTGCCTTCGAGGACAAGGACTTTGCCGCCTATCCGATGCTGGCCAAGGGCTATATCGGCCCGGGTGTGCTGGGCTCGGACAAGGCGTCGGGCATCCGGTATCTGCTCGACGCCTCCATCGGGGAGGGCAGCGCCTGGGTCACCGGCGCCGACGAGCACGGCAAGCACGTCTTCAACCTGGTGCACGGTCGGGACTTCACGGCCGACGGCGTGATCCACGCGGCCGACATCCGGGAGGGGGACGCCAGCCCCGACGGCAACGGCACGCTGACGCTGGCCCGCGGCATCGAGATGGGGCACATCTTCCAGCTCGGGCGCAAGTATGCCGAGGCGCTGGGCCTGCAGGTCCTCGACCAGAACGGCAAGCTCACCACCGTGACGATGGGCTCCTACGGGATCGGTGTCAGCCGCGCCGTGGCTGCCATCGCCGAGGGCACCCTGGACGAGATTGGCCTGTGCTGGCCCCGTGAGATCAGCCCGGCGGACGTGCACCTGGTTGCCACCGGCAAGGACCAGGCGATCTTCGACTATGCCGACACCCTGGTCGGCGAGCTCGAGTCCCAGGGGCTCACCGTGCTCTATGACGACCGCCCCAAGGTCTCCCCGGGCGTGAAGTTCAAGGACGCCGAGCTGGTCGGTGTGCCCACGATCGTGGTGGTCGGCAGGGGCCTGGAGCAGGGCACCGTCGAGATCAAGGACCGGCGCACCGGCGAGCGGCGCGAGGTCGCGGTGGCCGAGGCCGTCCGCGAGGTCGTGGCCGAGGTGCGGCCCGAGGCGACGGCCTGATGGAGTCGGCCTGATGGAGTCACGCTGATGGAGTCACGCTGATGGAGCGACGGTGAGGGAGTCAGGCTGATGCGGCAGGTCCGGGCGGTCATCTTCGACTGGGGTGGCACCCTGACGCCCTGGCACCAGTTCGACTATGCCGCACAGTGGTTGGCTTTTGCCACCGAGGCGACCGCCTCCGAGCAGGAGGCGGCCGAGCTGTCGCAGCGCATCCTGGACGTCGAGGAGCGGGTCTGGCAGCTGGCGCGCGCCGAGCACGTCAGCGCCCGGGTCGAGGACCTGCTCGAGGAGGTGGGCTACGGGATCAGCCACCCGGCATACTCCCGGGCGCGCAGCGCCTATGACAGGTTCTGGGAGCCGCACACGCTCACCGATCCCCACGTGCGTCCACTGTGGGAGTCGTTGCGCGAGCAGCAGATCCGGGTCGGGGTGCTGTCCAACACGATCTGGTCGCGGGAGCACCACCGGGCGATCTTTGACCGGGACGGGGTGCTGTCCCTGATCGACGCTGATGTCTATAGCAGCGAGATCCCGTGGACCAAGCCGCATCCCGAGGCCTTCCGGGCGGCTGCCGCTGCCGTGGACACGGACCCGGCCGACTGTGTCTATGTCGGCGACCGGCTGTTCGAGGACATCCACGGCCCGCAACAGGTGGGTATGCGAGCAATCCTGGTGCCGCACAGCGTCATCCCGCTCGCGCAGCGCGTCGAGGTCGACTCCCGTCCAGACGCTGTCGCGCAGTCCCTGGCCGAGGTGGCCGGGATCGTCCACGGGTGGAATCGGCACGCTGGTGGATGACCCCTCGGTGTGGGTCCTCGTCCTCATGGGGCTGGCCGGCCTGACCGCCGGGTGGATCGACGCGGTGGTCGGGGGCGGCGGGCTGATCCAGCTGCCGGCGCTCCTGCTCGGGTTTCCCGGCGCCAGCCCGGTGCAGATCCTGGCGACCAACAAGCTGGGCTCGATCTGCGGGACGACGGCCAGTTCGCTGACCTATCTGCGCCGGGTGCGCCCCGACCTGTCCACAGCCCTGCCGCTTGCCGGTTTCGCCTTTGCGGGCTCGCTCGGCGGGGCGTTCATCGGCAGCCAGATCCCCAAGGAGGCGTTCAACCCGATCATCCTGGTGGTCCTCATCGCCGTGGGGGCCTACACCCTCGCCAAGCCGAGCATGGGACAGCTCTCCGAGCTGCGCTTCTCCGGTCGCCGGCACCACCTGGTCGCCGCCGGCATCGGGCTCGGCGTCGGGCTGTATGACGGAGCGCTGGGTCCGGGGACCGGCTCCTTCTTCGTCTTCGCGATGGTCGGACTGCTCGGCTACGGCTTCCTGCAGGCCAGCGCCAAGGCCAAGATCGCCAACTGGGCCACCAACCTGGCGGCGCTGTGTGTCTTCATCCCGATGGGTGCGGTGATGTGGAAGGTCGGTCTGCTGATGGGTGTGTGCAACATGCTGGGCGGCTATCTCGGGGCCCGCACGGCCGTCGCTCGCGGCAGTGGTTTCGTGCGGACCGTCTTCGTCGTGCTGCTGGTGGTCTTCATCCTCAAGATCGGCTACGACACGGTGGCCCAGTTCACCGGCTGAGGTTCCGCCCAGCCCGCTCGGTCCCCGGCGCGGCTCAACCGTGCGGCTCAACCGTGCGGCTCAACGGTGCGGCTCAACGGTGCGGCTCAGCTCATCGGCTGGGCGTCGCAGGCGTTGTCACCGAGCCGGTCCATCGTCTCGACCACGCGGTCGTAGGTCTCCGTGTGCTCATCCGGCGTGGCCAGCCGGATGACGTGGTTGTCGATCTGCACCCGGGTGGGCTGGAACTCCATCTGGGAGGTCACCACGCCGTCCTCGTCCTTGACCAGGTGGAAGCGCGCGATCATGCCTTCCTGGGTCTCCTTGCGCAGGTTGCCGCGCGTGGTGTCCGGGGACTGGTTGGACAGGAAGTTGCCCAGGCCATAGATGACGTACTTGTCGTTGATCTTCTCGCAGGGCTGGATGACGTGGACGTGCGTGCCCAGGATCAGGTCCACGGCGTCGGACTCGAGCAGCTCCTCAGCGATCTCCCGCTGCTGGTCGGTGGGGTCGGTCCAGTACTCGTTGCCCCAGTGCATGCTCACCACGACGAAGTCGGCGCCGTCCTCCTTGGCGGCCTCCGCATCCTCGATGATGCCCTCGGCGCCGATCACCGGCCAGAGGTAGTCGCCCAGCCACGGCGCGTCCGGGGGGATGTCCGTGGTCGGCTGCCCGGAGTTGTAGATCGTGTAGGTGTAGCCGAGCTGCGCGACGCTGACATCTCCGACCTGATAGCTCGCGTGGTGCCCGGCGTCCGCCTCGTCGGCGACCGGCCCGGCATACTCCAGGCCCGCGTCCTCGAGGACCTGCTGGGTCTCCGCCAGACCCGAAAGGCCCTGGTCCCAGGTGTGGTTGGAGGCAAAGTCGCAGCCGTCATAGCCCGCGTCGACGACGGCATCGACGATCTCGTGCGGGCTGTTGAAGACCAGCACGCGCGGCACCGTCAGGTTGGTGTTGTCCGCCGAGATCGGGGTCTCCATGTGACAGATGGTCACGTCGTTGTCGCTGAGCAGCTCGCGGACGTCGTCAAACATCGGCGTGAAGTCATAGCCCTCGCCGCCCGCGTTGGCCTGGGCGTTGCGGATCACCGGTGCGTGCAGCAGGAGGTCACCCGCCGCGCCGATCGTGACCTCCTTGGGCCCGGTCGCCTCCTGCGTGGTCTCCTGGGCCGCGTCCCCGGACTGCTGGCCCCGGTCGCCGCCGACGGCGCTGTCGAAGCCGTCCTTGGCCGGGTTGCTGGTGGTCTGTGCTGCCCCGTCCGGGGTGGCGGTGGTCGCCGGTGGCGGGGTGATCCCCGAGTCGTCATCCCCACCGCAGGCGGCGAGCAGCACCAGGGGAGCGGCGACGACAGCGACGAGGAGGCGGGAGCGCAGCGGCGGGTGGGCACGGGAGGACATGAGCACACTGTATGGCGCGCCGCTCACCTGACCCTCGCGGCACGGCGGCGACCAGTGACATCACCGCAGCAGGGCGGCCACCAGTTCCTCCGACTCGCTCACCGGCAGGTCGCACCGGGTGCCGCGACACACATAGGCCGCGGCCCTGCCGTTGACCGCGCCACGGTCGCGCAGCAGCGGGGGAGTGGCCTGACCCTGGTTGCTGGCCCCGGCGGCGACCACCGCCAGTGCCCCGGGGGGCAGCGCCTGCCGGACGGCGGCGACGAGCTCCGCCTGGCCGGTGCCATCACTGATCGCGACCTGCAACGGACCGTCGACGGTCGACTCGGCAACGGCCAGCGCCCACCCGGCGAAACGGGGATCGCGCGCCGCGATGGTGCCCATCGGCCCCAGAGCGCGCCCCGCACGTTCCAGGTGCTGGGCGGAGCCGACCGCGGCGCCGTAGCCCAGGAGTGCACCCGCGAGTGCGGACTGCCCGCACGGCTCGGCGTTGTCGCCCCGGGCGCGGGGACGCAGCACCAGCGGCTCGGCGTCGGAGGCGGTGTCGTGGATGAGCAGCCCCGCCTCGGTCTCCTCGCCGAAGCGTGCCACCGCGTCGTCGAGCAGCCTGCCGGCAGACTCCAGCCACCGGGTCTGGGCCGTGACCGCGTGGAGCACCACCAGTCCCTCGATCAGATCGCCGTGATCCTCGGCCACCCCCTCCGCGACACCCACCTGACCCTTGCGTGAGCTGCGGCGCAGCCGCCCGTCGACCACGTGAGACTCGACCACCAGGGTTGCGGCGTCGACGGCAGCCTGCACCCAGGCAGGCTCCTCCAGGAGCCAGCCGGCCTCGGCCAGCGCAGCGATCGCGAGGCCGTTCCACGCCGTGACGACCTTGTCGTCCAGGTCCGGCTGCGGACGCTGGTCACGCGCGGCCTTGAGCTTGGTGCGCACCCCGTCCCACCACGTCGGGTCGGAGGGCTCGACCGGGAGCTGCAGCGTGGAGGCGCCGTGCTCAAAGGTGCCACCCAGCGTGACGACCAGCAGCTCGGCGGCCCGAGCCCCGTCCTCGGCGCCGAGCACCGCGGTCAGCTGGGCCGGTGTCCAGACATAGGTGGCTCCCTCCACGCCCTCGGTGTCCGCGTCGAGCGAGGAGGCCAGGCCACCCTCGCTGGTCCGCAGCTCGCGCAGGAGGAACTCTGCGGTCTCCCGGACCACCCGACCGGCGAGGTGCCGGGTGGCGTCTGCACCCTCGACGCGGCCGGCTGCCTGCCACAGGTGCGCATAGAAGCGGAGCAGCTGGGCGTTGTCATAGAGCATCTTCTCGAAGTGGGGGAGCACCCAGGAGCGGTCGACGGCATACCGGGCGAACCCGCCCCCGATCTGGTCATAGAGGCCGCCGCGGGCCATCGCGGTGGCGGTCTCCTCGAGCATCCGCCAGGCGGAGGTGCTGCCTGTGCGCGCGTGGTGGCGCAACAGGAACTCCAGCACCATCGTGGGCGGAAACTTCGGCGCCGTGCCAAAACCGCCGGCCTCCTGGTCGAAGCTGCGGGTGAGCGTCGCGACGGCCGCGTCCAGCAGGTCCGGGTCGAGTGGCAGGGGCTCCTGGGCCGGGTCCTGCGAGCGCGTCAGGGCCTCCACCACGGCGGTGCCGCTGGCGCGCACCTGGGCCTCCTGCTCCGTCCAGGCGCCGCCGATCGCCGTCAGGAGCTGCAGCAGCTGGGGGCGCTGCAGATAGGTGCCGCACCAGAACGGCTCGCCCTCGGGTGTGAGCAGGCAGGTCATCGGCCACCCGCCCTGGCCGGTCATCGCGACCGTGGCGTCCATATAGACCGCGTCGACGTCCGGCCGTTCCTCACGGTCCACCTTGACCGGGACGAAGCCGGCGTTGAGCAGCTCGGCGACGGACTCGTCCTCGAACGACTCGTGTGCCATCACGTGGCACCAGTGGCAGGCCGCATAGCCCACGGACAAGAAGATCGGGCGGTTGGTGGCCTGCGCCTCGGCGAAGGCCTCCGGGCCCCACTCGTGCCAGTCCACGGGGTTGTCGACGTGCTGGAGCAGGTAGGGGGAGGTGCTGTCGGACAGCCGGTGTGCCATGGCCCCACCATGGCACCTTGCACCCGGCCCAGCACCCCCCCCGTCTCGCCGACCCGCTCCGCATCTGGTGAGATCACCAGGTGAGCAATGACCCCCAGGACCTCGCCGCGCGCGCCCGACGGAGCGACGCCCTCGAGATTCTTGCCCGGATCGGGTTCGCTGCGAGCGGGCTGGTGCACCTGCTGATCGCCTGCATTGCGGTGCAGGTGGCGATGGGCGGGTCCGGGGAGGCGGACGAGTCGGGCGCGCTGCACCAGCTCAGTGGCACGCCCATGGGCGGGGTCCTGCTGTGGCTGATCTCGGCCGCCTTCGTCGCGCTGGCGGTGTGGCACCTCGTCGAGGCCGTGCTGCCGCGACACGAGTCGGCCAAGGACCAGCTGCTCGGTCGGGGCAAGGCGGTGGCCAAGGCGGTCGTCTACGGAGCGATGGGCTGGACCGCCTTCCGGGTGGTCACCGGCTCAGGGGCGGACAGCGGGGAGACGTCGACCGAGGCGACCTCGACGCTGATGACGGCACCGGCTGGACGGATCCTGGTCGCGGTCCTCGCTCTGGTCGTCCTGGGGGTGGGCGTCTACCACGTCTATAAGGGCGCCACGCAAAAGTTCCTC
The DNA here is from genome assembly GCF_007197575.1 of Ornithinimicrobium ciconiae. NCBI lineage: Bacteria > Bacillati > Actinomycetota > Actinomycetes > Micrococcales > Ornithinimicrobiaceae > Ornithinimicrobium > Ornithinimicrobium ciconiae. The sequence goes on along the minus strand of NZ_CP041616.1, from coordinate 2,791,443 downwards.
GAGGACCTGCACGCCACGGGAGGGCGCGAGGTGACCCGGACGGTCACGGTGGTGGGCACGACCGGCTACATCGCCAAGGGGGTGGCGCTGGGCATCGTCGGGGTGCTCTTCGGGGTCGCCGCCATCACCGCCGACGCCGACCAGCAGACGGGCATGGACGCGGCCCTGAAGGCGTTGCGGGACCAGCCGTTCGGAGTGGTGCTGCTGCTCCTCGTCGCGGCGGGGCTGGCCACCTATGGTCTCTACTCCTTCGCCCGGGCGCGCTACTCGACCATGGCGGAGTCGATGAGCTAAGCGGGCTGGAAGGCCTTGATCAGGGTCACGTGACGGGTCAGGCCCGCGGCCGTGGCGGTGCCCTCCTGGATCTCCCAGACCGCGTTGCGCAGCATCCGGATCTCGGCGAAGGCGCGGCCACGGTCCGGATCAAGATCAGCGGCCTCGCACAGAACCTCCAGCCGCAGGCGCAGGTGGACCCGGGTGTCGTGGGCGGCGGCCGACTCCGGCCACCGGTTCCACAGCGCCGGGGCCACCACCCAGGCCGGGTCGGCGGCGATCGTCTGCGGATCGATGGCCACCCACTCGCCGGGGTCGGGGCGCCAGAGGACGTTCTCCTGGTGCAGGTCGCTGTGCACCAGCCGGGCGTCGATGCCCGGCTCCGTGGCCAGGTCGGTGGCCAGCGACCGGCCGCGCTCGAGCAGCGCGCGCGGCAGCGACCGCGCCCGGTCCCCCGCGCGGAGAGCGTCGAGGTCGGCGACCAGGGTCGCGAGGTGGTCGCTGGCGCTCAGGCTCGTCCACGGCGGCGCCGGGCGGTCCAGCAGGGCCGCCAGCCGCCCGATCTGCTCGCAGGAGTCGAGGACTGAGACCGGGGGACCGTTGAGGTCACGAGGGTCGAGACGCTCCAGCAGCAGGGCCCAGCGCGAGGGGTCCGCTGCGAGCAACCGGACGGCTCCGTGTCCGCCCCATAGGCCCAGGGTGCGGTGCTCGTCCCTCCCCTCGGGGTGCGGCCAGGCGATCTTGAGCACGGCGGGGCCCCCGGGAGTCTCGACGGGCAGCACGAGGGCCGCGTAGCCGTGGGTCGCTGGTCCGGTCACCTCCAGGCGCCACTGCTCCACCAGCTCCGCCACCAACCGCGGGACGGTGGGGAGCCAGGCCAGACCACCGGCATACCCCTCGGCCGGGACGTGGCCCAACACCTGAGTGATCAGGCCCTGCGGGACCAGATCGGTCACGGCGCGGGGCAGGTCGGGACGCTCAGGCACCCGGCACCTGCAGACCGGGGAAGCCGGTCATCGGGGTCCACGGCCGGGCCAGCTGCACCGCCTGGGCGAGCAGGCGCACCGTCCCGGTGACGGCGTCGAGGTCGCCGGTGAAGGTCTGGGTGGCAGCCATGATGGTGGGAGCCAGCGTCGCCGTCAGGTCCCCGGCGATGCGGGCCCGTCCCTCCGCGCTGTCGGTGCCCTCCGGCATCCCATAGCCCAGGGGTGGCGGGGCGGCTGCGTCGCCGGCCAGGGCGGTGATCTGGCGGGTCGCCTGTCGCAGGGGGTCCAGCACCCGCTCGTATGCCGCGCGCTCGTCCCCGCGTGACCGGGCCGCCAGCACCTCGAATCCGTAGACCGCGGGGTGGTAGGCCGAGAGCAAGCCGGCCGCAGCCGCGTCGGTGGGACCGGTCAGGTCGGGCCAGTCCGGCTCCGCGCCGAACAGTGCCGCGGTGGCGCCGCGCTGCCCGGCGATGGCGATCAGCACCGGCAGGTTGGGAGCCGAGACCGCGGTGAGCGCCCCCAGCACCTCCGGCGTGACGTCCAGCAGGCAGCTGCGGCTCAGGTCGCCGAGCTGGGCGGTGGCCCGATCAGCGGGAGAGACCGTAGTCGCACTGCCGTCACCCGTCGACCGTGCCCGGTCCCCGGGGCCCCCTCCGGTGGTCGGCGCGCCGTCTCCGGTGGCTGAGGCGGCCCCGTCGGGACCGGTGGCCGTGGCCGCATCCCCGTCGTTGGTGGTGGGCGGGCTGAGCGTCGGCACCGGCACGTTGCCGGCGCGCAGCAGCTCCTCCAGCACCTGGACCTGCTCATCGAGCGAGGCCTGCACCTGCTGGTGGGCGGTGCGCCGCCATCCCGCGGCACCGGTGATCGCCCGGCTGGTCGCCGCAAGGTGCTGGGCACGGGCCAGGGCCAGCAACAGCTCTGCCGAGTCGGGCGCGGAGACCGGCGAGGGCTCGGGGTCAGCGGTCAGGTCCGGTTGGCGGGGTCCTGGTGCGGCGGTGCTCTCCTCAGGTGTCCGGGCGGTGTCGCAACCCGCCAGTGCCGCGCCGAGCCCCACCCCGAGAGCGGCCAGCGCAGAACGACGGGAGATCGCAGCGGCCATGACGGCGATCCTGACACACCAGTGGGGCTAGAGTGGCCCTTCCGGGCACTACCCGGCACGATCGGACCGACAAGATCGCGACAGCAGAAGAGGGAGGCGCCCACCATGGGACAGGCCGAGCAGATCCGCGAGGTGGCATCCGCCGCGGTGGCGGGCAGCGGGGTCGTCGTCGAGGACGTGGCCGTGCACCCTGCCGGCAAGCGTCGCCTGGTCCGCGTCGGTGTCGCCCGAGACGTGGCTGACCTGCCCTCCGACGACCTGACCAGCACCGTGGAGCCGCTGACCCTCGATGAGGTCGCCGAGGCGAGTCGCGCCGTGGGGGCCGCGATGGACGAGGTCGACCCGCTGGGCAACTTGGCCTACACCCTGGAGGTCAGCTCCCTGGGAGTCGACCACCCGCTGACCACACCCGCCCAGTTCCGCCGCAACGTCGGCCGCCTCGTCAAGCTCGAGGTGAGCGCACCCCCCGCCAGCGGCGCGGAGGCCACCCAGCCGGCGCCCACGCGGGCCAGTGGCATCACCGCAGGCCCCATCGAGGGCCGCCTGATCGAGGTCGGGCCCGACGGCATACGGCTTGACGAGGCCCCCGACGATCTCCTGCCCTATGACCGCGTCTCCGCGGCCAAGGTGCAGGTGGAGTTCACCCGCCCGGGTGGGAAGGACGACTGATGGACATCGACATCGCCGTGCTGCGGCAGCTGGAGCGGGAGCGGGAGATCCCGCTCGAGACCATCGTGGAGGCCATTGAGCAGGCGCTGCTCATGGCCTACGAGCGGGCCGAGGGGCACTATCCGCACGCCCGCGTCGAGCTGGACCGCAAGAGCGGCCACGTGACGGTCTGGGCCCGAGAGGCTGGCGAGGTCGATGAGGAGACCGGGCTGCGCGGTGAGCCCGGTCCCGAGTTCGTCGACACCCCCGAGGGCTTCGGCCGGGTCGCCGCGGCGACCGCCAGGCAGGTCATCGTGCAGCGGATGCGCGAGCTCGAGGACGACGCGATCCTCGGTGACTTCCGGGCCCGCGAGGGTGACATCGTCTCCGGGGTCATCCAGCAGTCCAACGACCCGCGGCACGTGCTGGTCGACTTCGGCTCGGTCGAGGGTGAGCTGCCGACCTCGGAGCAGGTGCCGGGGGAGGCCTACGAGCACGGGCAGCGCCTGCGCTGCTTCGTCGTCGGGGTGAAACGCGGCCCCCGCGGCCCACAGATCACCCTCTCGCGGACCCACCCCAACCTGGTGCGGCGCCTGTTTGCCCTCGAGGTGCCCGAGATCGCCGACGGCACTGTCAAGATCGAGGCGCTCGCCCGCGAGGCGGGCCACCGCACCAAGATCGCGGTGCGCGCCATGGTGTCCGGCGTCAACGCCAAGGGCGCCTGCATCGGCCCGATGGGTCAGCGGGTGCGCGCCGTGATGGCCGAGCTGCAGGGCGAGAAGATCGACATCGTCGACTACAGCGACGACCCGGCGGAGTTCGTGGCCTCAGCGCTGTCGCCCTCCCGGGTGGAGTCCGTCACGATCGTCGACGACCGGGCTCGACAGGCCCGCGTCGTGGTCCCTGACTATCAACTCTCCCTCGCGATCGGTCGTGAGGGCCAGAATGCGCGCCTGGCGCACAAGCTGACCGGCTGGCGAATCGATATCCGACCGGACACCGCCGCCGATGACCGTGCGGGCGAACACCCGTCTGGCGTGGCCCAGGGCGAGTGACCCTGTAGAGTGGTGCAGGTTGTTCCGTCGTCCGACGACCCGGTGGGGCGCACTCCGGTGCGCATCTGCGTGGGATGTCGGCGCCGCACGGAGCAGACCGCACTGTTGCGCGTCGTCGCCGCGGACCACACAGAAGCCCCACCGGGGTGGAGCGTGGTCCCGGACCCACGGCGGCGCCAGCCGGGGCGGGGTGCGTCAGTGCACCTCACACCGGAGTGCGTGACGGCTGCCATCCAGCGTGGTGCGTTCGGCCGGGCCCTGAAACGGTCCGGCCGGCCAGACACTACCGCGCTGGAGGCGTTGCTGGGTCAGCAGGACTGACCCAGCACGAGGGACCGTCCGGTCCGCAGGAGGATCGGACGACAGACGGGCGGACCACCAGGTCCGTCCGCAGCAGGCGGGGCCGAGTGGCCCTGTCATCGAGGAACCGGAAGCGGGTTTGACGCTGATGAGCACCCGATGAGTACTCAGCAATGAGCACCCACCAGCACTAGTCCCGGTCACGTGCCCGAAGAGGCTCGGACCGAGACGCCCAACGAAGGAGAATTGTGGCTAAGGTTCGGGTCTATGAGCTCGCGAAAGAGCTCGGGGTTGAGAGCAAGCAGCTGCTCGCCCACCTGAAGGAGCAGGGAGAGTTCGTCCGGTCGGCATCGTCGACCATCGAGCCTCCCGTGGTCCGCAAGATCAGAGAAAATCCTCCGGCCGCGGCGAAGACTGCCGAGGCCCCCAAGAGCGCTGCCCCCAAGGCAGCAGAGAAGACGACCGCGGCCAAGCCCGGTGGCACCCCGGCAGCCAAGCCCGGCGGGACGCCGGCCAAGCCCGGTGGCACCCCGGCAGCCAAGCCCGGCGGGACCGAAGCGGCCAAGCCTGGCGTGAAGCCCGGTCCGGGCACCGCCGCGGCGACCCCCTCGGAGCCGGCGGCGCAGGCGCCCGCCGCCGCGGACACGCAGCCGGCGACACCGTCGGCACCGACCCCGACCCCGACCCCGGCCGCCGCTGACGCCGGACCGGATAGTGCCGCGGAGCCGGCTGCCAAGGCAGCCCCCACCCCCGGCGCACGCCCCGGGCCGCGTCCGACACCGGAGCGTCCGGCTGCGTCCGAGCGACCTGCCGGTCGCGAGGGCTCCGGCCCGCGTCCCGGCGGCAAGCCGGGTCCCCGTCCGGGCAACAACCCGTTCGCTCCGTCGCAGGGCATGGGTCGAGAGCGTCCCCGCACCGAGCGCCCCGACCGGGGTGAGCGCGGTGAGCGTGGTGGTGCTCCCCGTCCGGGCAACAACCCGTTCGCTCCCTCGCAGGGGATGCCCCGTCCCGGCGGGACCCGTGGCGGTCAGGCTGGTCCTGGCGGTCCCCGTCCCGGCGGTCCGCGTCCGGGCGGTCCCCGCCCGAACCCGGGCATGATGCCCGACCGTGCCGCTGTGCCGCGTCCGGGCGAGCGCCCGGCCCGTGGTCCTGGTGGTCGCGGTCGTCCCGGTGCTCCCGGTGGTGGCCCCGGTGCTCCCGGTGGTGGCCCCGGCGGCTACCGCGGTGGTGGCGGAGGTCGCCCGGGTGGTGGCGGTCCGCGTGGTCGCGGTGGCACCCAGGGTGCGTTCGGTCGAGGCGGCGGAAAGGTCCGCGGGCGCAAGTCCAAGAGGGCCAAGCGCGCTGAGTTCGAGCAGATGCAGGCACCCGCCATCGGCGGTGTCAGCGTCCCCCGCGGCAACGGCATGACGATCACGGTGCGCCGTGGCGCCTCGCTGAGCGACTTCGCCGACAAGATCAACGTCGACCCGGCATCGCTGGTGACCGTGCTGTTCCACCTCGGTGAGATGGCGACGGCGACCCAGTCCCTGGACGAGGACGCGTTCGGCGTGCTCGGCTCGGAGCTGGGCTATGACATCCGGGTTGTCTCGCCGGAGGAGGAGGAGCGCGAGCTCTTCAGCTCCTTCAACATCGACCTCGATGCCGAGACCGAGGCCGAGACCGACGAGGACCTGGAGGCACGTCCCCCGGTCGTGACCGTCATGGGTCACGTTGACCACGGCAAGACCCGACTGCTCGACGCGATCCGTCAGGCCGACGTCGGTGCCAGCGAGACCGGTGGCATCACCCAGCACATCGGTGCCTACCAGGTGCACACCAACCACGAGGGCGATGACCGCCCGATCACCTTCATCGACACCCCGGGTCACGAGGCGTTCACCGCCATGCGTGCCCGTGGTGCCAAGGTGACCGACATCGCGATCCTGGTGGTCGCGGCCAACGACGGTGTCATGCCGCAGACGATCGAGGCGCTCAACCACGCCCAGGCTGCGGACGTGCCGATCGTGGTGGCGGTCAACAAGATCGATGTTGACGGCGCCAACCCCGCCAAGGTGCGCCAGCAGCTGACCGAATACAACCTGATCGCCGAGGAGTATGGCGGCGAGACGATGTTCGTGGACGTGTCCGCCAAGAACAACGAGAACATCGACACGCTGCTCGAGGCGGTCCTGCTGACCGCGGACGCGGCCCTGGACCTGCGGGCCAACCCCAACAAGGACGCTCGTGGTGTGGCCATCGAGGCCAACCTGGACCGCGGTCGTGGCCCGGTGGCCACGGTGCTGGTCCAGCAGGGCACCCTGCGGGTCGGGGACGCCATCGTGGCGGGCTCGGCTCACGGCCGCGTGCGCGCCATGCTCGACGAGCACGGCACCAACGTGCAGGAGGCGACCCCGTCGCGTCCGGTGCAGGTGCTGGGTCTGGCCTCGGTGCCGCGGGCGGGTGACACCTTCTTGGTGGCTCCCGACGACCGCACCGCGCGGCAGATCGCCGAGAAGCGCGAGAGCGCCGACCGGCAGGCCTCGCTGGCCAAGGCCCGCAAGCGGATCAGCCTGGAGAGCCTCAACGAGGCTCTGGCTGCCGGCAAGGTCGACACGCTCAACCTGATCCTGAAGGGCGACGTGTCCGGCTCGGTCGAGGCGCTCGAGGACGCGCTGCTGCAGATCGACGTCGGCGACGAGGTCGACCTGCGGATCATCGACCGTGGTGTCGGCGCGATCACCCTCAACAACATCAACCTGGCCGCGGCCTCGGATGCCATCATCCTGGGCTACAACGTCCGGGCCGAGGGGCAGAACGCCGAGGTTGCCGAGCGTGAGGGTGTGGAGATCCGCTACTACGGCGTGATCTACCAGGCCATCGAGGACATCGAGAGCGCGCTGAAGGGCATGCTCAAGCCGGAGTACGAGGAGATCGAGACGGGCACCGCGGAGATCCGCGAGATCTTCCGCTCCTCCAAGTTCGGCAACGTGGCGGGCTCCCTGGTCCGCAGCGGCGAGATCCGCCGCGGCGCCAAGGCCCGGATCACCCGCAACGGCGTGGTCATCACCGAGGGTCTGGAGATCGCCGGCCTGCGGCGGTTCAAGGACGACGTCACCGAGGTCCGCGAGGGCTTCGAGTGCGGCATCAACCTGGGCTCGTTCAACGACGTCCAGACGGATGACCTCATCACCACCTACGAGATGCGCGAGATCCCGCGCGCCTGATCGTGACGACTCGCCGGAGCCCGGGCACACCTGCTGTGTCCGGGCTCCGGCATGTCAGCAACCGGGTCTGCGCACACTTAGACTGGCTCGTTGCAACCCGACCCAGGAGGAGACATGGCTGATCCCGCACGCGCCCGCAAGGTCGCCGAGCGCATCAAGGTCCTGATGGCTCAGGGGCTGAGCACGCTGGTGAAGGACCCACGGCTCGGCTTCGTCACGATCACGGACGTCCGAGTGACCGGAGACCTGCAGCAGGCCACCGTCTTCTACACCGTCCTCGGTGGTGAGCAGGAGCGTGCCGACGCGGCTGAGGTCCTGCAGACCTACCGTGGACGACTGCGCTCGCACATGGGCAAGGGCCTGGGCATCCGACTCACGCCGACCCTGGAGTTCGTGCCGGACGCGCTCCCCGAGGACGCCGCTCACCTCGAGGACGTCTTCCGCCAGGTGCACGAGCGGGACGCCGAGCTGGCCGCGACCCGCAGCCCCGGTGGCTATGCCGGCGACGAGGATCCCTACCGCAAGCCGCGGGAGGACGAGGAGCCGGACGAGCCGACAGGCGAGTATGCCGACGGACGGGACTGAGGCGAGCCGTCCGGCTGCGGAGGTGACCGGCACGTCGGCCACCCGCCGTGACCAGGTCGGGGACGGACTGCTGATCGTCGACAAGCCCGCCGGCTGGACCAGTCACGACGTGGTCGGGCGCTCCCGTCGGTTGTGCGCGACCCGGCGGGTCGGGCACGCAGGCACCCTGGATCCGATGGCCACCGGGGTCCTGGTGCTCGGGGTCAACCGGGCCACCAAGCTGCTCACCTTCCTGGTGGGGGCCGACAAGGTCTACACCGCCACGATCCGGCTCGGCGTCACCACGACAACCGACGACGCCGAGGGCGAGACCGTGACGATCAGCGGCGCCGCCCACCTCACGCAGGACGAGGTGCTCGCGGGGCTGGCCGACCTGACCGGCGCGATCCAGCAGGTGCCGAGTGCCGTCAGTGCCATCAAGATCGACGGCAAGCGTGCCTATGCCCGGGTGCGGGCCGGTGAGGACGTGCAGATCCCGGCCCGCCCCGTGACCGTGCACCGCTGTGACCTGCTCGGTCTGCACCGGGTCGAGGCCGGTGAGTTCACCCACCTCGACCTGGACGTCGAGGTCCACGTGAGCTCGGGCACCTACGTGCGGGCCCTGGCCCGGGACCTGGGCAGCGCCCTCGGTGTCGGGGGGCACCTGACGGCACTGCGTCGCACCGCGGTCGGCGATTTCGACCTGGGGCGAGCCGTCACCCTCGAGCAGCTCGAGGCTGACGGAGCGGGCGCGCACCTCATCCCGCTGGCGGACGCCGCCGCGCAGGTCTTCCCCGTCCGGCACCTCAGCGATCAGGAGACCATCGACCTCGGCCACGGCAAACGGCTGCCCGCCGCCCAGCCCGGCCGACCCGAGCCGGTGGCGGCGATCGGCCCCGACGGCCGGCTGGTGGCGATGCTCGACGAGACCCGGCAGGAGGCACGCAGTCATGTCGTCTTCCCCGCACCCTAGAGTGGGGCCCGTGCTGCGCTGGAACACCCTCGAGGAGGTCCCGTCCGGGTATGGGCCGAGCGTGGTCACCCTCGGCAACTTCGACGGGGTCCACCGCGGGCACCGGGCGCTCCTGAGCACCGTGACGGACGAGGCGCAGGCTCGCGGTGTCCGGGCGGTGGCCGTGACCTTCGACCCCCCGCCGCTGGCCGTGCTGCACCCCGAGCGCGCCAAGGTCCAGATCGCCGGCCTGGAGCACCGCCTGGAGCTGATGGCGGGCACCGACCTCGATGCGGTGCTCGTCCTGGAGTTCACCCGCGAGCTTGCGGCGATGACTCCCGAGGAGTTCGTCCACGACGTCTTCGTCGAGGCGCTGGGCGCAACTGCCGTCGTGCTCGGGACGGACTCCCGCTTCGGGGTCCACAACTCCGGCGACATCAACACCATGCGCGAGCTCGGTCAGAATTACCGCTTCGACGTCGTGGAGATGGCAGTGGTGGGACAGGCCACCTCTGGCCTGCGCAACTGGTCCTCCACCCACCTGCGTCAGCTCCTGGCCGCCGGTGAGGTGGACGAGGCGGCGGACATCCTGGCCCGACCGCACCGGGTCAGTGGCGAGGTCGTGCACGGACACCACCGCGGCCGCGAGTTTGGTTTCCCGACGGCAAATCTCGGCCCGGACATGACCGGGCTGATCCCCGCCGACGGGGTGTATGCCGGGTGGCTGGAACGTCTGGACCTGCCCCGTGGGGACCCCGAGCGGAGACTGCCGTCCGCGATCTCGGTCGGCACCAACCCGACCTTCGACGACGTGCCCGTCCGCCTCTTGGAGGCCCACGTGCTGGACCGCACCGACCTCGACCTCTATCACGAGCAGGTCGGCGTCGACTTCGTCGCCAGGCTGCGCGGCAATGTGCGCTTCGAGTCCGTCGAGGAGCTGCTCACCCAGATCGGCCGCGACGTCGACGCCAGCCGGTCCATCCTGCTGGGCTGACGGTGGCCTGGCTGCGCATCGACTGGGGGCTGTATGTCGCCGCCCTGGGTCTGAGCCTGATCGGGGCGCTGCTGGTCTGGTCGGGCACCCACACCGACGTCGGTGTCGCACTGGCGGTCCGGCACCTGATCAACACCGGCATCGGCGTGACCCTGGCGATCACGCTGCTGGCGGTCGATGTGCGGTGGATCCGAGCCACCGCGCCGTGGCTCTATCTGGGCGGACTGGTGGGCCTGCTGGCGGTGCTCAGCCCGCTCGGTGTCACCGTCAACGGCTCCCGGTCGTGGATCCACCTGCCCGGGGGCTTCTCCCTGCAGCCGGCGGAACTGTCCAAGATCGCCCTGTGTATCGGTCTGGCGATGATCCTGGCCGAGGGGCGGGACACCACCCGGCCCCCCACCTGGCGGGAGGTGCTCACCGCCTGGGTGCTCGCCGGCATACCGATCGGCATGATCCTGCTGCAGCCGGACCTGGGCACCGCCCTGGTCCTGGGGGCCATCACGGTGGGCGTCGTGGCTGCCTCCGGTGCGGCCATGCGCTGGACCATCGCGGCCGTGGCTGGCGCTGTCGCGGCGATCATCGCCGCGATCCGGGTGCCGCTGCTCGACACCTATCAACTCAACCGGCTGCTGGCCTTTGCCGATCCCTCACGCGACCCGCAGGGCATCGGCTACCAGACCCGGCAGGCCCGCCTGGCCATCGGATCGGGCGGCTGGAATGGTGCTGGGCTGGGGGAGGGTCCGCAGACGCAGGGCGGGTTCATCCCGTTCCAGCACACGGACTTCGTGTTCTCGATCGCCGGTGAGGAGCTCGGCCTGGTCGGGGCGCTGGGGATCCTTGGCCTGTTGATGTTCCTGGTGGTGCGTGCCCTGTGGGTCGCGGTGCGCACCGAGGATCCGTTCGCCCGGCTCGTCGCGGTGGGCGTCGCCGCGTGGCTGATGTTCCAGACCTTTGAGAATGTGGGGATGAATCTGGGCCTGATGCCGGTGACCGGGCTGCCGCTGCCGTTCGTGTCCTACGGCGGTTCCTCGATGTTCGCCTGTTGGCTCGGGATCGGCCTGGTCGCGGCCTGCCAGCGGCCACGCTCGGGGGCCGATGCCTCACCGACACGGGTCCGCCAGCCTACTCGTGCGTAACAGTCTGATAGCAACTCTCGCCGACGCTAGGGATCTGCGGAGCAACCTGACAGGATCAGTGCTCAACACCCGCCCGACACCCGCCCAACGAAGGACGAGGAATGGCACTGAACGCCCGTGACGAAGTTTTTGACCAGGCCACCATCGACAACCGGGCCGCCAGCGTGGGACACCTGTTCCGCGACCGGGTGGCCAAGACGCCGACCGCAGAGGCCTTCCGCTATCCCGTGGGGGAGTCCTGGGAGAGCCTGACGTGGTCAGAGGCCGCAGTGCGGGCCAACGCGATCGCGGCTGGTCTGGTCGATCTCGGGGTGCAGCTGGAGGACCGTGTGGCGCTAGCGGCGGCCACCCGGCTGGAGTGGGTGCTTGTCGACCTGGCGGTGATGTCCGCCGGTGCCGCGACCACCACTATCTATCCGACGACCCTGGCCAGTGACGTCGCCTACATCGTGTCCGACTCCGGCAGCAAGGTGGTCATCGCCGAGGACGCGACCCAGGTGGAGAAGCTGCGCTCCCACCGCCACGACCTGGGCGACCTGGCCCACATCGTGGTGATCGACGGTGAGGGGGACGGCGACTGGGTGATCACCCTCTCCGAGCTCGAGGAGCGCGGCCAGGCCCGGCTCGAGGCCGAGCCGGAGCTGGTCAACGAGCGCATCGACCAGCTCACCCCGGAGCACCTGGCCACGGTGATCTACACCTCCGGCACCACCGGCCGCCCCAAGGGAGTGCGACTGCCGCACTCGGCATGGACCTACGAGGCGGCAGCCGTTGACTCGATCGGCATCCTCGACGGCTCCGACCTGCAGTACCTCTGGCTGCCGCTGTCGCACGTCTTCGGCAAGGTGCTGCTGGTCCTGCCCCTGCAGATCGGCTTCCCCACGGCGGTGGACGGCCGAGTCGACAAGATCGTCGAGAACGTCGCCGTCGTCCAGCCGACCTTCATGGGCGCGGCGCCGCGGATCTTCGAGAAGGCCTATGGCCGCATCACGATGATGATGGCCGACGAGGGGGGTGTGAAGGAGAAGCTCTTCCACTGGGCCACCGGGGTCGGGCGCAAGGTCAGCGAGCTGCGCCAGGAGGGCACGGAGCCCAGCGGGGTGCTCGCCCTGCAGCACTCCCTGGCCGACAAGCTGGTGCTCAAGAAGGTCCAGGCCCGCTTCGGCGGCCGGGTGCGCTTCTTCATCTCCGGCTCCGCGGCCCTCAACCGGGACGTGGCCGAGTGGTTCGACGCGGTCGGGCTGCGGATCATCGAGGGCTACGGGCTCACCGAGAGCAGCGCCGCCTCGTTTGTCAACCGGCCGCACACCGGGGGCTACAAGTTCGGCAGCGTCGGCTGGGCCCTGCCGGGCACCGAGGTCAAGATCGCCGAGGATGGCGAGATCCTGCTGCGTGGACCGGGCGTCACCGCCGGCTACCACCAGAACGAGGAGGCGACGTCCGAGGCGCTGGACTCCGAGAGCTGGCTGCACACCGGCGACATCGGCGAGCTCGACGACCGCGGCTTCCTGAGCATCACCGACCGCAAGAAGGACCTCTTCAAGACCTCGGTCGGCAAGTATGTCGCGCCCTCGGTGATCGAGTCGATGTTCAAGGGCATCTGCCCCTACGCCAGCCAGCTGGTCATCGAGGGCGACGGACGCAAGTTCGTCTCCGCCATCGTCACCCTGGACCCCGAAGCCATCGAGGGTTGGGCGGCGCAGAACGGCATGGCGGGCAAGGAGTATGCCGAGATCGTCTCCTCGCCGGCCTGCCGCGAGATGGTCGAGGGCTACATCGACGAGCTCAACTCCCAGCTCAACCGCTGGGAGCAGGTCAAGCAGTTCGTCATCCTCGACCACGACCTGACCGTGGAGGAGGGCGACCTGACCCCGAGCATGAAGCTCAAGCGCCGGGTCGTGACCAAGAAGTATGCCGAGGAGCTGGACGCGCTCTACACCGACTGACCCCTGTCCCACCCTGGGCACGGCTAGGGACGCTGTGAGACGGATATATCCGTGCTGCAGCGTCCCTAGCCGTGCACAGGTTCAGAGGGCGGGGCTGTCCCGCGCGGTGTGGCTGGCAGGAACCTCTCGGCCAACCACATCGCGGCGAGCAGCACCAGAAACAGTGCGGTGACCCCGGCACACGTCAGCAGCACGGTGCCCAGCCCGTGCTGGGCCACGTCGAGGAATGGATAGGGATACCAGTCCCGCATGGCGCCGAGGAGCAGGGTCACCACCAGCCACCCGATCGGCCAGACCAGAGACCAGCACGCGGTCCGCGCGTCCAACCGCGGGCGCGGGCCAAAGAGCACCCACCCGACCACCGCCAGGAGTGGCGCCGCCACGTGCAGCAATGTGTCGGCCACCGCGTTCGCTCCGTGCAGGTCCAACAGGGGACGCAACAGCGTGAAGTGGACGAGCCCGGTCAGGGTGATGCCGAGGACAGCGTCGGTCTGGAGCACCCGCCACAGCAGCCCGTCCCGGTGGGGATCGATGACTAGCCCGGCGGCCATCACCGCGACGAGCAGGTTGGACTGGATCGTGAAGTAGCAGACCAGCTGGAACAGTCGGGTGCTCAGCGGTGGGACCTGCGTCTCGTCCAGGACGGAGGCGCCGTCGATAACCAGCGCAGTCTGCAGCACCAGCGCGACAAGGACGACGACGAGAGTGAGCAGGTGCCACGCGCGCGCTGCAGTCATCCGCACAGCGTAGGGCCACCGACGCGGCCCCGAGCCGGGACTGGCTCAACTTTGTCAAGAGTCCCCGGGCGTCATGCCGACCGACCGACTGCCAGGGTCCGGGAGGAGTGCACAGTTCGGGAGGTGCTCGTCGGTCTGGGAGAATGGGGTCCATGGGGAACCAACCGTCTGATCCTGCACACAACTCTGCCCACAATCCGGCACCCGTGCCCGGGGCGCATCCGGCACCCGTGCCCGAGCCGCATCCCGCCCTGGGGCTGCCGGACGAGATCGTGGTGCGTCCTGACCGGGCGCGCAACCAGCGACGCTTCCTGATCACCGGGGGAGCCCTGGGGCTGGTGGCCGTAGCCTGCATGGTCCTGGCGGTCGTCACCGACGACCCCGGCTACCGGATCGGTGCCGTGATCGGTGGGCTGCTGGTGGTCGTCCTGGGCGGGCTGAGCCTGAAGTGGCAGCGCGACACCTACCTGGACCCCGAGCCGGCCCTGGTCCTCCAGCGCGAGCGCTTCCGGGTGCTGCACAAGGGAGAGCACCTGTGGGTGCCGTGGACCGATGTCACCGACCTGAGCGTGCTGACCCGGGGGGCGGGCCTGGGCCGCTCCGAGATTCTCCGCTTCGACCTGCGCCCCGAGCTGGCGGGCAAGTTGCCGCAGGGCAAGGCACCGCTGATGGACCGGATGTTCAGCTGGGCCACCAACGACCTCACCTATTCCCGGCCCGCCGACAGCCCACGCTTCCAGGAGGTCGCCGCCGCTGCGATGCAGCTGCACGACCACGCCACCGGCGGGCACCGCTTCCGTGCCGCGCACCAGGCGGCCAGCGAGTCCGGCTGGGGGCGTTGACCGGAGCCTGGCAGCAGGATGCCGCGGTTGTCGTGCAACCCGACAGCCGCCGCTACCGGCGGATCACCATCACCCGCAGGCTGCACGAGATCAAGCTCGTGGAGTTCGACCTGCGGCCCGAGACACGCTGGAAGCTGCCTCCGGAGCCGGCGCCGTTGGTCGATCGCCTGATGACCTGGCGCACCAACGACCTGGTCTACTCGCGACCGTGCGACACGCCGCGGTTCACCGAGGTGTTGCAGGTCGCCCAGCGGCTGCACGCGCAGGCGACCAGCGGCCGCCAGCTCGGCGTCGCACAGCGTGCTCACCTGCCCGAGGACCCTCGGGGCGGACACTTTTAGATGCCCCACGGCATACCCTTGGGGCATGACTGGCACCGACGAGGACCGCCGCCGCACCCGGGGCGAGAGCATCTTTGGCGACCTGGAGCCGCTGCTCGAGCAGGTGAGCAAACCGGTGCAGTATGTCGGGGGTGAGTTGAACTCTCAGGTCAAGGACTGGGACGTGGCCGGATTCGGCCCGGACGGGCAGGAGCTCACCGTGCGGTGGGCGCTGATGTATCCCGACGCGTATGAGATCGGGCTGCCCAACCAGGGCGTCATGATCCTCTATGAGGTCCTCAACGAGCAGCCAGTGGCCCTGGCCGAGCGCACCTACTCGGCGTGGCCGGACCTGGAGGAGCTGATGCGGGAGCAGGGGGTGCCGCAGTTCACCGTGGACGGACACCGCGCCGTGGGTGACTTCGATGTCTTCGGCATCTCGTTCTCGACCGAGCTCGGCTACACCAACATGCTGACGGCCCTGGATCTGGCCGGCATCCCGCTGCGCGCGGCGGACCGCACGGACGAGCACCCGATCGTCATCGCCGGTGGGCACGCGGCGTTCAACCCGGAGCCGGTCGCGGACTTCCTCGACGCGGCGATCGTCGGCGACGGGGAGGAGGCCGTGCTCGCGGCGACCTCGATCATCGGCGGGTGGAAGGCCGAGGGCAGTCCTGGGGGACGTGACGAGGTGCTGCTGCGCCTGGCGCGCACCGGTGGTGTCTATGTGCCGGCCTTCTACGACCTGGACTACCTGCCCGACGGGCGGATCCAGCGGGTCGTGCCCAACCGGTCCGGCATCCCGTGGCGGGTGTCCAAGCACACCGTGATGGACCTGGACTCCTGGCCCTATCCCAAGACGCCGCTGGTGCCGGTGACCGAGTCGGTGCACGAGCGGATGAGCGTGGAGATCTTCCGCGGCTGCACCCGAGGCTGCCGGTTCTGCCAGGCCGGCATGATCACCCGCCCGGTGCGGGAGCGCTCGATCGAGGGGATCGGGGCGATGGTGCAGCAGGGGCTGCAGTCGACCGGCTACGAGGAGGTCGGGCTGCTGTCGCTGTCCTCGGCCGACCACAGCGAGATCGCCGACGTCGCCAAGGGCCTGGCCGACCGCTATGAGGGCACCAACACCTCGCTGTCCCTGCCCTCCACCCGGGTCGACGCCTTCAACATCGACCTGGCCAACGAGCTGACCCGCAACGGCCGCCGCTCCGGGCTGACGTTCGCGCCGGAGGGCGGCAGCGAGCGGATGCGCCGCGTCATCAACAAGATGGTCAGCGAGGAGGACCTGATCCGCACCGTCGCGGCGGCGTATGGCGCGGGCTGGCGCCAGGTCAAGCTCTACTTCATGTGCGGACTGCCCACCGAGACCGACGAGGACGTCCTGCAGATCGCCGAGCTGGCCAAGAAGGTCATCGACACCGGACGGGAGGTCAGCGGCCGCAAGGACATCCGCTGCACGGTGTCCATCGGGGGCTTCGTGCCCAAGGCGCACACGCCGTTCCAGTGGGCTGCCCAGCTCGGCGCGGAGGAGACCGATGCCCGCCTGACCAAGCTCCGGGAGGCCATCCGTGCCGACCGGCGCTATGGCTCTGCCATCGGCTTCCGCTATCACGACGGACAGCCGGGCATCGTCGAGGGACTGCTGTCCCGTGGCGACCGCCGGGTTGGTGGCGTCATCGAGGCCGTCTGGCGCGCCGGCGCACGGTTCGACGGGTGGAGCGAGCACTTCGACTACGAGCGGTGGATGGCTGCGGGGGAGACGGCACTGGTGCCGCACGGCCTCGACGTCGCCTGGTTCACCACCCGCGAGCGCGGCGAGACCGAGGTGCTCCCGTGGGACCACATCGACTCCGGGCTCGACAAGGAGTGGCTCTGGGACGACTGGCAGGACGCCCTGGACGGCCGTGAGGTCGACGACTGCCGGTGGACCCCCTGCTTCGACTGCGGCGTCTGCCCGCAGATGAACACCGAGATCCAGATCGGCCCGACCGGCAAGAAGCTCCTGCCGCTGACGGTGGTCTGACCTTGGCGCAGACTCCTTCCCCCACCACGGGGGCGCTGCCCCAGCCTGTCGCCGGGTCGCGCAGCGGACTCCGCCGCGACCTGCAGGCCCTGCGCGCACTCGCCGTCGCGCTCGTCGTGCTGTGGCACGCCGAGATCCCCGGCCTGTCGGGTGGCTTCATCGGCGTCGACGTCTTCTTTGTCATCTCCGGCTTCCTCATGGTGCGGCTGCTGGTGGGCGAGCTCGACCGCAGCGGTGGCATCCGGGTGGGACGCTTCCTGCACCGCCGTGCTCGCCGACTGCTCCCCGCAGCCCTCCTGGTTCTGGCGGTGACGGCCCTCGGTTCGTGGTGGCTCCTGCCGGTGACCGCGCTGCGGTCGGTGGGCTGGGACATCGTGGCCAGCGTGGCCTATGTCGCGAACTGGCGCTTCGCGGCGACCGAGGTGGACTACCTGGCTGCCGAGGCACTGCCCAGCCCGGTCCAGCACTACTGGTCGCTCTCGATCGAGGAGCAGTTCTACTTCGTCCTGCCACTGGCGCTGCTCCTCGTGGCACTCCTGACGCGACGGTGGGCACGTGGTCCCGGAAGGGCGATGCGCGTGGGCACGGTGACCCTCCTGGCGATCGGGGTCCCGTCCCTGCTCTATTCGGTGGTGCACAGCAGCAGTCCGGACCCGGGCGACTACTTCAACTCGCTGGGGCGCGTGTGGCAGTTGTGTGTCGGTGGCGCTGTGGCACTGCTGGCGCTGCGAGGGTCGGCGCGCTCCGTGCCAGGCGGCCTGCGGAGCGCTGCGGTGCTGGTCGGCATGGTCGGCATCGTCGCCAGCGCGGTCCTGATCACCCCGGAGTCGATCTATCCAGGATGGCTCGCGCTGATGCCGACGGTGGCGACAGCACTGATCGTCTGGGCTGATGGCGACGATCTGGCGGTGTCGCGTCCCGGTGCGGCCCCCTGGGTGCAGTGGCTGGGAGACCGGTCCTACTCCATCTATCTCTGGCACTGGCCGTTGCTGCTCCTCGTGATGGTGCAGTTCGACGGATCGGTGCTGGCGCGCGCCGGCGCCGTGCTCGCCTCCCTGGTGCTCGCGGATGTGTCGTGGCGCCTGGTCGAGGAGCGGTTCCGGCTGCGGGGGAGCATCTCTGCCCCTGCTCGAGCCCCCGGTCTGTCCCGGTCGGCCGGCCTGATGGTGACGCCCGCGGCACGTCGCTCGGTGCTGGTGCTGGCTGTGGCCAGCACGCTCACCGCGGCGGGGGGTCTGGCCATCACGACGGACCGCGATGCCGGCGACCTCACCCCATCGTTGGCTGACGCGACCGCGGACAAGTTCACCGAGTTCTATGAGGGCGACTGTCGGCCGAAGGTGTCCTCTCCTGACCCGCTGACCTGCACCTTCGGTGTGCCCTCCAGCGCGACCCGGGTCCTGGTCGTCGGCGACTCCCACGCGGTGATGTGGATGCCAGGTCTGCGTGCAGTCGCCGAGGAGAACGGGTGGCGCCTTGACCTGCAGGCCAAGCTCGCCTGCGCCCCGGTGGACGCGACGAACATGCTCGACAGTCAGCCCTACACGGCCTGTCGTGACTGGGGCCGCAACGTCGTGCAGGGCATCGTCGACGATCCGCCCGACCTGGTGATCCTCGCCACGAGCACGGGCTACAGCATCGTGTCGCCGGAGGCGGAGGCGGGCGGCGGTCTTCAGGACGCGTTGGGCAGGACCCTCGAGCAGATCCGAGCAGCTGGCCCGGAGGTGGCCCTGATGGCGGTGACCCCCAGGTTTGCGGAACCGGTCCCGATCTGTCTGGCTGAGCATCCGGACGATCCGCAGGCCTGTCAGGCTCACCTGCCCTCTGCCATACCGGACAATCAGTGGGCCGAGGTGGCGGCGAGTGTTCCGGGGGTCCACACGGTCGACCTCGCCGACGAGCTCTGCCCGGATGGCACGTGCCTGACGGATGCGGACGGGATCCTGCGCTGGATGGACAGTCACCACCTGACCGGCACGTATGCCGAGTCTCTCGCCCCACTCCTGGCCAAGCAGCTGCTACCGCTCGTCGCCGCTCGCTGAGTGCCGCGGGTGGCCAGAAGGCCGCCCTTGGGCGAGGGAGGTCTCCGTCCCAATGCTGGAGACACGTCCCGCACAGTCCTGCGTAGTCTGTGGACATGCGACAGGCCCATGCCCGCTGGACCTCCACGCCGACGACCCTGACGACGCGATCCAACGAGCCGGCCGAGGACCCACCAGCAAGGCGCGCCGGGTGGTCCCATAACTGGCAATCCAGGTGGTCCCATGAACCTGGCAGAAAACCGCTTAGAGCGGTCCCATGCTCATGGCAGGCGACACTCATTCTAGGTTGTCAGGCCTCTGATGACACCACTAGTGTGATATATGCAGGGGCGATCGGGTCACTTGCGACTACCTCGGGAGGCACCAGTGAAACATCGATTAGTAGCAGCGGTGGGCAGCGGAATGTACTTCGCAGGAACGTACGCGTACTGCACGGCATAGAGCCACTGTGACCAACATTTCGTGTGTGAGGACCACCCTGCTTGGAGTTGCGTCGATTGCGGCGTCACTCCTTGCGGGGTGTTCCTCTAGTGACACACCCACTGACGTGGAGTCCTTGCAGGCGCAGGTTGAGGTCCGCCAAGCAGAGGCAGAGGCTGCCGCTCAGGCACAAGAGCGCCAGGTCGACTGTCTAGAAGCCGCCGGGGTCAAAGTTGAGGCGCATCCAGACGGCTCCATGACAGTGCACGACCTCGCAGGAGACGACGGGGGTGAAAGGGCCATGGAACTCTCGGACGCGTGCGAGGAGTCGGCAAACTTCCCTGAGTACCAGCCCGTGACCGATGTTGAGTACTCCTACATGTATGACCTCAACATCGAAGCCAAATCCTGCCTGGAGGGCCTGGGATATGAGATCAGTGACCCGCCTAGCCGTGAGAGTTGGATTGCTCTCGCGCAGTCCGAGCAGGCAGGAAATGAGACACTCTGGAGCCCTTACCTGGAGATCCCGCCAAACGAGTTAGATCTGGTGGAGCGGGACTGTCCGCAACGCACCATCCTCGATTTCGACGGGTCCTAAAAGGGGTTCACCACCGGCATCTCGGCTGCCTCGACGGGTGCGGTGTCTCGACTAGCAACCGTGAAACCGCGGGCCACGATAGCGGCAATGAGTGCGTCAAAGTCCCCAATCGCACGTCCAGCACGCCGCGCGGTTGCGCGCAGGTCTTCGTGGGCAGTAGCCGCCTCCTGGTCGAAGTCCAGGACCCTTCCGGCGAACAACTGACAAAGTCCTGCTCAAACCGGTTACCCAGTCGGCTCCGACAAGCGCCTTCTGAGAGGGCTGCAATGCCGTAGCGAATCTCGGCGAGCGTGATCGTGGTGACGCAGAGGGTCGACGGAGCCTGGTCATCCAACCACTCGATGACTTTCGCATCGGGTGCCGGACGTAGTGACTCGCTGATGACGTTGATGTCGAGAATGATCACCGCGGCACCTCCCAGGTGATATCACTTCATAAAAGTGATAGCGCCGTGGGCGGTTAGCCTTCGATCTTGCGGGCGCGGATGACGCCGTCGATCGCCAGGATCTGCTCCTTGAGCTCGTCGGCGACCTCGCCCTCGACGTCCACCAGGGTGTAGGCGTAGTCGCCGCGTGCCTTGTTGGTGAACTCGGTGACGTTCAGGCCCGCCTCGGCCAGCACCGTGGTGATCTGCCCGATCATGTTGGGCTTGTTCTCGTTAAAGATGCCCAACCGGGTGGTGTTCGGTGAACGGGCCATCGCGACCTCGGGGAAGTTGACCGAGTTGCGGATATTGCCGTGCAGCAGGAAGTCCGAGAGCTGGTCGACCGCCATGACGGCACAGTTGTCCTCGGCCTCGGAGGTGGAGGCGCCCAGGTGGGGCAGGGTGATCACCTTGGGGTGCACCGCCCCGACCTCGGTCGGGAAGTCGTTGACGTAGGCGTGCAGCTGGCCGGAGTCCAGCGCCGCGAGGACGGCCTCCTCATCGACCACGCCGCCGCGCGCGAAGTTCAGCACCACGGAGCCCGCCGGCATCGAGGCGATCCGCTCAGCGCTGACCAGGCCCTGAGTGGCCTCGATGAGGGGCACGTGCAGGGTGATGAAGTCGGAGCGGGCGAACAGCTCCTCCACGCTGGTGACCTGTTCGACGGAGGGGGAGAGCTGCCAGGCGCGCTCGATGGTGATGGCGGGGTCGTAACCCAGCACCTTCATGCCCATCGCCTGGGCGGCGTTGGCGACCAGGACGCCGATGGCGCCCAGCCCGATGACGCCGAGCGTGCGACCCGGCAGCTCGAAGCCTGCGAACTGCTTCTTGCCCGCCTCGACCTGCTTGTCCAGGTCCTTGCCGGAGAGCTGCTGCTCGGCGACGAGATCCTTGGTGTAGTCAGCCGCGTGGTAGAGGTTGCGCGCCGCCAGGAGCAGGCCGGCGATCACCAGCTCCTTGACGGCGTTGGCGTTGGCGCCCGGGGTGTTGAAGACCGGGATGCCGAGCGAGGCCAGCTTCTCGACCGGGATGTTGTTGGTGCCAGCACCCGCGCGCGCCACGGCATACAGGCTGTGCGGCACGTCATAGGAGTGCAGGTCGGCCGAGCGCAGCAGGATCGCCCGCGGGTCGGTGAACTCGGTGCCCAGGTCGAAGCGCTCGCGGTCGAGCCGGTTCAGGCCCAGCGGGGAGATGGCATTGAGGGTCTGGATGCGGAAGGTCTCAGGCATGGGTGCGCTCAAACTCCTTGAGGAAGCTGACCAGGGCGTCGACGGACTCCTGTGAGGTTGCGTTGTAGATGCTGGCGCGCATGCCGCCCACGGAGCGGTGGCCGGACAGGTTGGTCAGCCCGGCGGCTCCGGCCTGGGCCAGGAACTCCTTGTCGAGGGAGTCGTCGGCCAGCAGGAAGGGCACGTTCATCCAGGACCGGGAGGCCGGCTCGACCGGGTTGGAGTAGAAGTCCAGCGTGTCGATGGCGTCATAGAGCGTGCGAGCTTTGCGCTCATTGCGCTGCTCCATCCCGGGCAGGCCGCCGTTGTCGCGGATCCACTGCAGGTTCAGGCCCAGCAGATACCACCCGAAGGTCGGCGGGGTGTTGAGCATCGAGTCGGCGCCGGCCATCGCGGCATAGTCGAGCACCGACGGGGTCTCCGGGCGGGCGTGGCCGACCAGGTCGTCGCGGACGATCACCACGGTGATCCCGGAGGGGCCCAGGTTCTTCTGCGCCCCGGCATAGATGAGACCGAATGCCGAGACGTCCACCGGCCGGGACATGATCGTGGAGGAGAAGTCCGCCACGAGCGGCACGTCGCCGCTGTCGGGGACGTAGGGGAACTCGACGCCACCGATGGTCTCGTTGGCGGTGTAGTGCAGGTAGGCCGCTCCCTCGGTCAGCACGAGGGACTCAGCGGCAGGGGTGGTCGAGTAGTTCGAGTCCTTCTCGTCCGCGATCACGCGCACGTCGGCATACTTCTTCGCCTCGGCGATCGCCTTCTTGGACCAGGAGCCGGTGTTGACGTAGTCCACCGTCGCGCCGGGGGAGGTGAGGTTCATCGGGATCGCCGCGAACTGGCCGGTGGCACCGCCCTGCAGGAAGAGGACGGTGTAACCCTCGGGCACTCCGAGCAGCTCACGCAGCAGCGCCTCAGACTCGGAGGCCACGGCCACGAAGTTCTTGCTGCGGTGGCTGATCTCCATGACGGACATGCCGAGTCCGTTGAAGTCGGTGAGCTCGGACTGGGCCCGCTCGAGCACCTCGATGGGGAGCGCGGCGGGGCCGGCGGCAAAGTTGTGGACACGCACTGAAGGACCTCCGGGTGGGGTGGGGTCAGTCGCAGAACGGTCGCAACGCCTCGTTGAGTGCGGCCTGCAGCAACAAAGTCTTTGGTGGCGACTGTACGACCCTGCCCCCGCCGCGCCCAAGAGCGGGAGACGTGGAGTTCGCCACACCCGGGGTGAGTCTCGAGACGGTGAGACCCACCGAGGGATTCAGCGCGCCGCTGGATAGTCTCCAGGCATGGCAACAGCGCGGCGCGTTCCCCAGGGCCCGACACCCGAACCCGCCGTGCAGAAGCTGCGGGTGCGCTATGCGAAGCGGGGACGGATGCGGTTCACCTCCAGCCGGGACTTCCAACGGGCCCTGGAGCGGGCCGTGCGGCTGGCCGAGGTGCCCATGGCCTACTCCGCGGGCTTCCACCCGCATCCCAAGATCAGCTATGCCAATGCAGCCCCGACCGGAGTGGCCTCGGAGGCGGAGTATGTCGAGCTGTCCGTGACCCGCTTCGTGGACCCTGCGCAGCTCTCCAGCGCGCTCAGTGCGGCGCTGCCCGAGGGGCTGGACATCGTGGAGGTGGTCGAGGCTGCTCCCGGCGCTCTGGCGGACCGCCTGGAGGCCAGCCGGTGGCAGCTGGTCTTTCCCGAGCTGGCCGTCGGCCAGCTCCGCGTCGTGGTGGAGGCCTTCCTGGCGCGGGACTCGGTCGAGGTCACCCGGGTGATGAAGCAGGGACCTCGGGCGATCGACGTGCGCCAACCGGTAGTGGCTGCCGAGGTGCAGGAGAGCGAGGCGGGGGCGATGCTCCTGCTCACCGTGCGGCATACGACTCCGACGGTCCGTCCGGCGGAGCTCTGGAGTGCCCTGGCCGAGGTCAGCGGTGCTGATCTGCCGCGGCCGGCGAGCACCCGTCTGGCGCAGGGTCTGCTCGGCGAGGGGGACACCGTCCTCGATCCGCTCGCCTGATCAGAGAAAAGGTCCACCTGTGAGATAGTGGCCGTGGTTGAGCGACCCACCACACCAGCCGCCCAACCCGACACGATCTCCCGCAGTGCGGCCTGAAGGGCTGGCACGCGAGTGAGCGGCCGCAGAACGTATCCGGGCCGCGCATGGATCTGGTCGGCGCCGCCACGGTGACGCGCGAAGTGCGCGAGCCGCCCGGCGTAACCGGACGACTTCCGTCCGATCGGCGCCCTGCCGGTCCGACGACGCACCCCGCGACTCGCGGGAGTGGGCCCACGGGTCCGGGTGTGGGCTCCTGGCGAGCCACGAGAGGAAGCCCATGGACACCATGGACCAGCAGCCCGACACGCCCTCGGAAGCAACCGAGACACCCTCACAGTCCAACGACTCAGCCAGTTCCTTGGGAGGGCTCTTCTCACACGACCAGAGCGGTCAGCCCGTGACGGCCCCGACCAAGAAGGCGCCGGCCAAGCGCGCGCGCAAGTCGGCCGCGAAGACGGTCGATCCGGCCGCCGCTGACCAGGCTGTCGGCGCTGCACAGGACGCTGCGCAGGAGGCGGGAGTCGAGGGCGCCACCGAGGAGGCCGCTGCCGAGTCGGCCACTGCGAAGAAGACCACCGCGAGGAAGGCGCCTGCGAAGAAGGCGACTGCCACGAAGGCCGCCGCGAAGAAGACGACTGCCACGAAGGCGACCGTGAAGAAGACGACTGCCACGAAGGCGACCGTGAAGAAGGCGTCTGCCACGAAGGCGACCACGAAGAAGGCGACCCCGGGGGAGACGACCTCAGAGACGGCTGCAAAGGCCCTCTCCGCAGGGGACGACGAAGCTGCCGCAGAAACTGCGGACGCCGCTCTCGACACGCAGGGGACCGACGCGGCTACGCCTGCGGTCGGTGGAGCCGACCCGGCCCAGGACGCCCCAACGGATGACCCTGCCGACGCCGCAGACGCGAAGGATGGCGACGAGGAGCCGGAGACTGCGGCTGCGGCCTCACCCTTCGGGTTGCTGTTCCAGGCCCCCGACCTCTCGGCGGTGCCAGCTCGCCAGCCTCGCAGCCGTCGTGCTGAGCCCACTCAGGCCGACGCGCCCAGCGCGACAGCACCGGAGGCCGACTCCACCGACTCGGCCACTGACGCATCAGGTGCGACCCCCGCACCGACCGGATCCCCGCGGGGGCGTGGGACCCGCCGGGGCGGCCAGAGCGAGACCCAGGGCCGCGGCCAGTCGACGCAGGGCGGGACTCAGCAGGGCGGTCCTCAGCAGGGCGGTCCTCAGCAAGGCGAGACTCAGCAGGGCGGTGCACAGCAAGGCAGCGTTCAGCAGGGCGGGGCTCAGCAGGGACCGGACGACTCCGACAGTGACGGTCGCGGTGCTGACCGCGGCCCCCAGGGTGGGTGGCAGGGCGAGGACGACAGCGACGACTCCGAGAGCGCCAACGCCCGGCGCCGTCGCCGCCGCGGCGGGAAGGGCCGCCGCGGGCGTGGCGGCAGCCTCGACGACAGCGGCGAGGGCCAGGACGAGCAGACCGAGACCACCGGCGAGGCGGACGACACCAGCGGCGAGACCACCGTGCCGGGGGAGGGCACCTCGAGCAACGTCCGTCGCCGTCGGCGCAGCAACCGCCGCGGAGAGGACACCGAGGCCGGTGAGTCCCGGCGCGCACGCGAGGAGGTCACCGGGGTGCGTGGCTCGACCCGCCTCGAGGCCAAGCGCCAGCGCCGCCGTGAGGGCCGGGAGGCAGGTCGTCGCCGCTCGATCATCACCGAGGCCGAGTTCCTGGCGCGCCGCGAGAGCGTCGAGCGCACCATGGTGGTCCGCGGGCTCAAGGACCGCACGCAGATCGGCGTCCTGGAGGACGGTGTGCTGGTCGAGCACTACGTCTCGCGCGAGACCCAGACCACCGCTGTCGGCAACGTCTATCTCGGCCGTGTCCAGAACGTCCTGCCCAGCATGGAGGCCGCGTTCGTCGACATCGGCAAGGGCCGCAACGCGGTGCTGTATGCCGGCGAGGTCAACTGGGACGCAGCCGGCCTGGACAACAACCAGCCCAAGCGCATCGAGAATGCCCTCAAGTCCGGGGACTCGGTCCTGGTGCAGGTCACCAAGGACCCCATCGGTCACAAGGGCGCCCGGCTGACCTCGCAGGTCTCCCTGCCGGGGCGTTATCTGGTGCTCGTGCCGGGCAACTCGATGACCGGTATCTCACGCAAGCTGCCCGACACCGAGCGTGCCCGCCTGAAGAAGATCCTCAAGGAGGTCGTGCCCGAGGGGGCTGGCGTGATCGTGCGCACCGCGGCCGAGGGGGCCAGTGAGGAGGAGCTGCGCGCTGACGTCGAGCGGCTGACCGGCATGTGGCAGCGCATCGAGTCCAAGCAGAAGAGCGCGAATGCCCCCGCGCTGGTGCACGGTGAGCCGGACATGACCGTCCGGGTCATCCGCGACGTTTTCAACGAGGACTTCGCCAAGGTCATCGTCTCCGGAGAGCAGGCCTGGACCGAGGTCAGCGACTACATCAGCTCCGTGGCCCCGGACCTGGCTGAGCGGCTGGAGAAGTGGACCGGCACCCAGGACGTGTTCACCCACTACCGCGTCACCGAGGCGCTGTCGAAGGCGATGGACCGCAAGGTGTGGCTGCCCTCGGGCGGCTCGCTGGTCATCGACCGCACCGAGGCCATGACGGTCGTGGACGTCAACACCGGCAAGTTCGTCGGCTCGGGTGGCAACCTCGAGGAGACGGTCACCAAGAACAACATCGAGGCGGCCGAGGAGATCGTCCGCCAGCTGCGGCTGCGCGACATCGGCGGCATCATCGTCATCGACTTCATCGACATGGTGCTGGAGAGCAACCGTGACCTCGTCGTCCGACGGCTGCTGGAGTGCCTGGGGCGCGACCGCACCAAGCACCAGGTTGCTGAGGTGACGTCGCTGGGCCTGGTCCAGATGACGCGCAAGCGTGTCGGTGCGGGCCTGATCGAGGTCTTCTCGGAGCCCTGTGTGCACTGCAGCGGGCGCGGCATCGTCGTCCACTCTGAGCCGATCGAGAAGTCTGACGGCGGGGGACACCACGCCAGCTCCTCCTCTGGTGGAGGCAGGCGGGGTCGCGGGCGCACAGGTACCTCGGGCAACGACAGCGCGGCGCCGAGCCGCCCCACTCCGGCACCGGGTGGTCCCACCCCGGCCCAGATCGCTGCGGCGGCGCACGCGGCAGCGGTCGCGAGCTCGGCCCAGGCCAGCGCCAAGGTGGCTGACGACCCGGTCGCAGACTCCGCGGCTGTCGCTGGCACATCGGCAGCCGCTGATGGGACGCCGGAGAGCACCGACGCGCCGAAGAGCACCGGCACACGCAAGAGCACCGGCACGCCTCGTCGCTCCGGTGGCGCGACCGTGTGGCGTCCGCCGAGCGCAGCGACCCCCGCTGACTCGCCGGAGCTCTCGACGAGTGCGGCAGATCCCTCCGTCGACTCTTCCGGCGCCGCACCTGCAGCGGCACCATCTCCGGTGGCGACGACGCCGGACCCGGCGGCCAGCAGCGAGCCACCTGCCCCGCGTGTGCGGGGTGCCCGCCGAGCGTCGCGACGTGCCCAGTCAGCGCCGAAGGCTCCGCCCGCCGCGGAGACGGCTGCCGCACCCGCGCCCCAGACCCGCGTGGCGGGGACGACCGGCGGCGACGCGGCACCTGTCGTCACCGCAGGCACCGGCCGGCCGGAGGCGGTCCACGTCGACGCTGACACGGGCCCGGCACAGGAGTCTCCGGCAGCACCGACCCAGGCTCCGACGCGGCGTCGCGGCCGCGGTCGGGTGGTCGCTCCGGCAGGTCCGCCGACCGGCGCTCCGACCGACGCCACAGGTTCTCCCGACGGACAGACACCGGGCACCAGCGCCGGCTCGCCGGGCGAGTCCGGACCCGAGAGCAGCCACTGAGTTTGTCCCAGGGCCCAGGAGCGAGGTAGGCTAGACCCTCGGTGCGTCGCGTCGGCGCCATCGGGGTGTGTCACCCCGCTCCCGGGTCCGGATCTCATCCACCCCCACACCAGGAACTGCAGGAAGTGAGTTGAACGTGTACGCGATCGTCCGCGCTGGCGGCCGCCAGGAGAAGGTCTCCGTTGGCGACGTCCTCATCATCGACAAGGTGAGCGGCGAGGCCGGCGATGCCGTCGAGCTCACTCCGCTCATGGTTGTCGACGGCACCACGGTGACCACCGATGGTGACGCCCTGGCCAAGGTCAAGGTCACCGCTGAGGTGGTCCAGGCCGCCAAGGGTCCCAAGATCGTCATCCAGAAGTACAAGAACAAGACCGGTTACAAGAAGCGGCAGGGCCACCGCCAGCCGCTGACCCAGGTCAAGATCACCGCGATCGACGCCTGAGCGGCGACGACTAGCTTCCCTCAGGAGGAATGACAGATGGCAACCAAGAAGGGTGCGTCCTCGACCAAGAACGGTCGCGACTCGAATGCACAGTTCCTCGGCGTCAAGCGCTTCGGCGGCCAGATCGTCGGCGCCGGTGAGATCATCGTCCGCCAGCGTGGCACCCGCTTCCACCCGGGTGTCGGTGTCGGCCGTGGCAAGGACGACACGCTGTTCGCGCTGACCGCGGGCGCCGTCGAGTTCGGCGCCAAGGGCGGCCGTCGCGTCGTCAACATCGTCGCGGCACAGACAGCGGACCAGCCCGCCTGAGGCGAGCAGGTCCCGTTCGCCTCAGGCGAGCACACGACATACAACACAACGCCGGTGGTTGCCTGAGGGCAACCACCGGCGTCGTTGTCTATCCAGCAACACAGTGACTTTGAGAGGATCAACCATGGCCACGTTCGTCGACCGCGTCGTGCTCAATCTGCAGGCGGGCAACGGCGGCCACGGAGTGGCCTCCATCCACCGGGAGAAGTTCAAGCCGCTGGGCGGCCCCGATGGCGGCAACGGAGGGCGTGGGGGAGACATCACGCTGCGGGTCGACCCGCAGATCACCACGTTGCTGGAGTATCACCACGGACCCCACCGCAAGGCCCAGAGTGGGCGCCCCGGCGAGGGCGATGAGCGCAACGGCGCCCAGGGTGAGGACCTGGTGCTGGCGGTCCCGGACGGCACCGTCGTCACCACCCGCGACGGTGAGATCCTCGCCGACCTGGTCGGGGCCGGGGCGGAGTATGCCGCCGCCAAGGGTGGGCGTGGCGGCCTGGGCAACAAGGCGCTGGCCAGCCGCCGGCGCAAGGCGCCCGGCTTTGCCCTCAAGGGTGAGCCGGGGGAGTCCCGGGAGGTCATCCTCGAGCTCAAGACCCTGGCTGACGTCGCGCTGATCGGTTTCCCCTCCGCGGGCAAGTCCAGCCTGGTCTCGGTGCTGTCCGCGGCCCGGCCCAAGATCGCCGACTACCCGTTCACGACCCTGGTGCCCAACCTGGGTGTGGTCACCGCCGGTGGCGAGCGGTTCACCGTCGCCGACGTGCCGGGGCTGATCCCCGGGGCGTCTGAGGGCAAGGGGTTGGGTCTGCAGTTCCTGCGGCACGTCGAGCGCTGTCACGTGCTGGTGCACGTCATCGACTGCGCGACCCTGGAGCCGGGACGGGACCCGTTGACCGACCTGGATGTTATCGAGCACGAGCTTGCGGAGTACGTGCCGGACGCCTCGCTCGGCGGCATCCCGCTGGCCGACCGAGTCCGGATGGTCGTGCTCAACAAGGCGGACGTGCCCGAGGCTCGCGAACTGGCCGAGATGGTCAAGCCCGACCTGGAGGCCCGCGGGCTGGAGGTGCACATCGTCTCCGCGGTGGCGCACACGGGGCTCAAGGAGCTGACTTTTGCGCTGGCGGGTGCCGTGTCGCGGGCTCGGGCCGAGCAGATCGTCATCGAGCCCGCCCGGGCCGTGGTGCGGCCCAAGGCGATCGACGACTCCCAGTTCCACATCCGCCGCGAGAACACCGCGGAGGGACCCCTCTTCCGGGTGATCGGCGACCGCCCCACCCGCTGGGTGCGCCAGACCGACTTCGGCAACGACGAGGCGGTGGGCTATCTCGCCGAGCGCCTCAACCGCCTCGGTGTCGAGGAGGAGCTGCTCAAGGCCGGCGCGGTCGCCGGGTCCACGGTGCTCATCGGTCCCGAGGACGACGCGGTCGTCTTCGACTGGCAGCCGACGATCTCAGCCGGCGCCGAGCTGCTGGGGCAGCGCGGCACCGACATCCGGTTGGAGGACCGCCACCGACCCACCCGCGGCGAGAAGCGGGAGGCCTTCCACGGCAAGATGGATGCTGCGGCAGCGGCACGCCAGGAGCTGGAGAAGGACCGGCGCGCCGGCGTCTGGACGGACCCGGAGGACACCTAACGGCTCAGCCCGAGCCGATGCATGAACATACGGTGCGATGGAATAGTATGCCGTCATGACGGAGCCCCGGGACGCGATCAGGACTGCGCGACGCGTTGTTGTCAAGATCGGCTCGTCCTCCATCACCGCACCGCAGGGCGGGGTGGATCTCTATCGGCTCCAGGCTCTGACCGGGGTGATCGCCAAGCGCTCGCTGCAGGGTGACCAGGTGCTGCTGGTCTCCAGTGGCGCGATCGCGGCCGGAATGACGTCCCTGGGGCTGACCAAGCGGCCCAAGGACCTGGCGA
The DNA here is from genome assembly GCF_007197575.1 of Ornithinimicrobium ciconiae. NCBI lineage: Bacteria > Bacillati > Actinomycetota > Actinomycetes > Micrococcales > Ornithinimicrobiaceae > Ornithinimicrobium > Ornithinimicrobium ciconiae. The sequence goes on along the minus strand of NZ_CP041616.1, from coordinate 2,761,047 downwards.
CCCAGCAGGCGGCGGCCAGTGCCGGGCAGGGCGGGCTGATGGCGGCCTACACCAACGCCCTGAAGCTGCACGGCCTCAACGCCGGCCAGGTCTTGCTGACCGCCGACGACATGCACCGCCGGTCGCACTATGTCAACGCCAGCCGGACCCTGGAGAAGCTGCTCGAGCTGGAGATCGTGCCGATCATCAACGAGAACGACACGGTCGCCACCGACGAGATCCGGTTCGGGGACAACGACCGCCTCGCCGCGCTCGTCGCGCACCTGGTCAATGCCGATGCCCTGATCCTGCTGACCGATGTCGATGCCCTGTATGACGGCCACCCGCGCACGCCGGGCACCACCCGGATCCCCGTGGTCAGCTCGATGGAGGAGATCACCGGTGTCGACATCTCGGCCACCGGGTCCGCGGTCGGGACCGGCGGGATGGTGACCAAGGTGGCTGCCGCCCAGCTGGCCACTGCCGAGGGGATCGCGGTGCTGCTGACCTCCGCCGAGCAGGCGGTCCAGGCCCTGGCCGGCGAGGACGTCGGGACCCTGTTCCTGCCCACCGGGCGCAAACGCCGGGCCCGCAGCCGGTGGCTGGCCCACGCCAGCAGCGTCAACGGCCGCCTGGTGCTGGACGCCGGCGCCGTCGAGGCTGTCGTTCAGCGGCAGACCTCGCTGCTGCCCGTCGGGGTGACACGCGTCGAGGGGATGTTCCGCAGCGGTGACACGGTGGACCTGTGTGACCCCAGCGGGGCGGTGATCGCCCGCGGGCTGGTCAGTTACGACTCGACCGAGCTCACCCGGGTTGTCGGCCGACGCCTGGACACCGCGACCGCCAGCGCCCGCAGCCGCGGCGGATCTGCGGTGGCCGCACGCACCGTCATCCGCCGCGACGACCTCGTCGTCCTGTAGGGCGGCCCGACAAAACCTCTCTCAAAATACGTGCAGCGCCTACGAAACGTCTCTCAAAATTGGAGTGAGCAGCATGACCTCGATTGACCCCCAGGTCGTGGACTACGTCCACGACGTCGCCCGCCGCGCCCGGGTCGCTTCCCGTGAGTTGGCGCTGCTCACCCGCGCTCAGAAGGACGCAGCGCTGCACGCGCTGGCCGACGCGCTGGAGGTCGGCTCGGCGGCCGTGGTCAGCGCCAACCAGGAGGACGTGGAGCGCGAACGAGCCGGTGGGATGGTCGAGGGGCTGGTGGACCGCCTCACCCTGACCACGGAGCGGGTCAGGGCGGTGGCCCAGGCGCTGCGTGACGTCGCGGCACTGCCCGACCCGGTGGGCGAGGTCGTGCGCGGCTCCACGCTCGCCAACGGTCTGACGATCCGGCAGGTGCGCGTGCCGATGGGGGTGGTCGGCATGATCTATGAGGCCCGCCCGAATGTCACGGTCGACGCTGCGGGGTTGGGCCTGAAGTCCGGCAACGCGGTCATCCTGCGCGGTGGCTCGGCGGCCGGCCGGACCAACGAGGCGCTCGTCGGCATCCTGCGTGAGGCATTGACCGCACAGGGCCTGCCGGCCGACGCGATCAACCTGCTCACCCAGGGCGGGCGGGACGCCGGACGTGCTCTTATGACGGCCCGCGGGCTAGTCGACCTGGTCATCCCGCGTGGTGGCGCCAGCCTCATCCAGACCGTGGTGCTGGAGTCCACCGTGCCGGTGATCGAGACGGGCGTCGGCAACTGCCACGTCTATGTCGACGCCGGTGCCGACCTGTCCACCGCCCTGGCGATCACGATCAACTCCAAGACGCACCGCCCCAGCGTCTGCAACGCGGCCGAGTCGCTACTGGTCCACACCAGTGTCGCCGCGGACTTCCTGCCCAAGGCGCTGGCCGAGCTGGCCGGTGCCGGGGTGGTCCTGCACACGGACGCGCGGTCGGGGGAGTATGCCGACACGGCCGGGGTCGCGCACGACGCCGTCACGGACGAGCACTTCGCGACGGAGTTCCTCACGCTGGAGATGAGCGTGGCCGTCGTCGATGACCTGGACGCGGCGCTGGCGCACGTCCAGCAGTTCACCTCTGGGCACACCGAGGCGATCGTCACCGAGGACCGGGCAGCGGCCCGCCGCTGGGTCAACGAGGTCGACGCCGCAGCGGTCATGGTCAACGCCTCGACCCGGTTCACCGACGGCGGAGAGTTCGGCTTCGGTGCCGAGATCGGCATCTCCACGCAGAAGCTGCACGCCCGCGGCCCGATGGCGCTTCCCGAGCTGACCACCACCAAGTGGGTCGTGGAGGGCGACGGGCAGATTCGCTGACAGCCCCCGCCCCCGCTGCGTCGGTCGCCGCCGGGATCCTCTCCGGTGGCAGCCCGGCCACGAGGCAAGCATGATCGAGGGGTGGCTCTGCGCCCAAGTCGGCATGCCGACCCCGCGGACCACGGTGACCCGACCGGACGACTCAGGAGCGACATGCACCCCACCCACATCCCACTCCGCACCGTGACCGGTGCCTACATCCTCAACTCCGGGATGAGCAAGCTCGGCGCCGACCAGCAGACGGCCGAGGGCCTGCACGGGATGGCCTCGGGCGCCTATCCCTTCCTGAGCAGCATGGACCCCAAGAGCTTCACCGAGCTGCTCGCCTACGGCGAGATCGCCCTGGGTGGCGCTCTGCTGGCGCCGATGGTGCCCTCGGCCGTCGCCGGCACCGCCCTGGCCGGCTTCGGTGCTGGCCTGGTGGGGATGTATCTGCGCACTCCCGGCATGACGCGTGAGGACGGGATCCGTCCCACCCAGGAGGGCACCCCGCTGGCCAAGGACGCCTGGCTACTGGGTGCCGGTCTGACGCTGGCGACCCAGTCCTTCCTCTCAGGCACCAAGGCGGTGGCCAAGCACGCCGGTCGCAGCGCCCGCGATGCGGCAGGCAATCTCACCGAGAGTGCCCGCGACGCCGCAGGCAGCCTCGCCGAGAGCGCGCGCGAGGCAGTGCCCTTCACCAGCTGAGACAGGTAAAGACTTGGTGCTGGTCTGGCCAAGGTTGCCGCTGATCCGTTGAGTCCGGCGCGACACCGCGCCATGCTCACGGGGGTGAAGACACCACGACGCAGCCCGCTGACCACCCTCCTCGCCGCGCCCGCGGGCCTCGCGCTCGCGCTGACCGCAGGGCTCTCCGCCCAGGCTGACCCGCCTTCCCCGGATGGTGCGGCGAGCGCCCAGGCCAACGACACGTCCTACGTTGCCCTCGGGGACTCGTTCTCCGCCGGGACGGGCACCCGCGCCTCGACCGATGACTGCTATCGCTCGCCCTATGGCTATCCCGCGCTGATCGCCAACGCCCAGGGGCTCGACCTGGACTACCAGGCCTGCAGCGGTGCAACCACCGCCGACGTGCTCAACAACCAGGTCGGTGCCCTGAGCCCGCAGACCGACCTGGTGACCATGACGATCGGCGGCAATGACCTCGGGTTTGCCGACGTGATCACCGAGTGTGCGCTGCCTGGCTGGCTGTCCAACTGCACCGGCGCGATCAATGGCGGACTGTCGGTCCTGCGCACTCAGCTCCCGGCGCGGTATGACGCGGTGCTGGGTGCCATCGACAGCGGCGCGCCCAGCGCAGACGTGCGGATCGGCGGTTACCCCCTGCTGTTTAACGGGAAGGACTGCAACCTGCTCACCTTCTTCAGCGGCTCGGAGATGACCCGGCTCAATGCCGCCACCCACGAGCTCAACACCCTCGTGCAGCAGAAGACCACCGGGGCCGGGCACACCTTCGTCGACCCGCGCGGTGCCTTCGCCGGTCACGCGGTCTGCGACAACGTCGAGTGGATCAATGGGCTGAGCTGGCCGATCGTGGAGTCCTTCCACCCCAACCGGGCCGGCAACGTCGGCTACGCCGAGGTCTTCTGGCCGGGCACCGCGGGAGCAGCCACCTCGAGCATGCCCGCTGACGCTGCAACCAGCCGCGCGGCGCGGGTGCAGGCCGAGGCCGACGCGGTCCTGGCGATGGACCTGGACAGCCGCGCCAATCTGCGGGCTGCCGCTGGGGCCGGCATCTCCCCCGCCACGATCACCGACCTGGTCCAGCGGCTCGACTCCGCGGATGCTGAGGTGGTGACCGCGGCCCTGGAGGAGCTGTCGGTGCTGGACGAGCGCTACGAGGCCCGGCACGGAGCCCGCGGCTGACCCGCGCAGCGCCTACCGTGGGCGGGTGCACCGGCCAACCGCAGTGGAGTGGGTCGAGCAGGCTGCCTCCGGGCCGCCGCTGGACCGCAGCCTGCGCATCGACGTGCACTTCCATCCGGACGTCGAGCTCCGCGGACGGACCGTGCTCGAGTTCCTCCGGGACGAGCGCACCTACCGCACCCAGTTCGAGACCGGCACCAGCAACGGTGGCCTCACGGCATACCCCGGTGGCGACCGGTGGCGGTGGGAGCACCGGCTCTTCCGGGGGATGTATAACGCGGCCCCGGCCAGTGACCGTCCTCGCTACGGCGCGCTGAACCACCGGCGGCGGGCGGTGGGTGCCTCGCCGCGCTTCGGCTCCGCGCACCTGCGGCTCACCGAGCCGGTCCTGGACCGCGCGAGGTTCTGCTTCCCGGACTCGGTCTTCGAGTCGACGTCGGTCGCCACGGCGCGGTGCTTCGGCCTGTGGCCGGCAGTCGCGGCGTTCGAGGCCGTGGAGCGCGACGACCTGACCGAACGGACCGAGGGCGGGTGGCTCGACGACTATGTCGAGGCGCAGATCCACGGCGGACTGGACCTGGACCACGACGTGGAGGCGCTGGTCCTCGACCCCTCCTTCCGGGGGAGCCCGACCGAGCAGGTCGCGCAGAAGCTCGGCGTGCCGGTCGAGTGGCACCCCGGCTTCCGGGTGCACGTCGACACGATCGTCGAGCACCCGCACTTCCGCGGTGCCGAGGTCGTGGCCCTGGCCACGCAGCTGGCCCGGGGCGGCTGGCTCGACCCCGCCCTGCTCGGCCAGGCACGCCGTGCGGGCGGTCACGACCCCCAGGCGCTCAAACTGGTCTGGCACTACGTGGCGCGGTATGGCACGGCCCGTGCGAGGATGACTCCTCGTGGAGGGGACCGAGATCCGCAAACTCGTCGCGCTCGAGGATGACCACTGGTGGTATCGCGAGCGCCGGCACCTGCTGCGCCGCCGGGTCCGTGACCTCCCGCCGGGGCAGGCCCTCGACATCGGTGCCGCAGGGGGCGGCAACACCCGGGTCCTGGAGAGCCTCGGGTGGGACGTGCTCGCCCTGGAGTTCACCGCCGAGGGTGCAGCGGTGGCCCGCGGACGCGGGCTGCAGGTGCTCCGTGCCGATGCCCAGCACCTCCCGGTGGCAGACCGGTCGCTGGACCTGGTCACCGCCCTGGACGTCCTGGAGCACCTGCCCGACCATGAGCGCGCGGCCGCAGAGATCCACCGCGTCCTGCGCCCGGGCGGAGTCCTGGTTGCCGCGGTGCCGGTCGACCAGCGGTTGTGGTCAGAGCATGACGTCGCGGTCGGGCACCACCGGCGCTATGCGCCGGCTGAGTTCCTGTGGCTGCTGCGGGGTGCCGGGCTGGAGATCCTCGAGGCCCGCTCCTGGATGGTGCTGCTGCGTCCAGCGGTGGCCCTGCACCGCAGGCGGTCGCAGGGCAGTGACCTGGCCGAGCCGCACCCGCTGGTCAACGTCGCGCTGACCGGTGTGGTCGCCCTCGAGCGGCACCTGCCAGTCAGTCGCGCGCCGGGGGTGTCGGTGTTCGTGACAGCTCGCCGGCCCGGTTGACGGCGCCGCCAGCGGCGGTGCGGGAGTCCTGCCCGGTCAGCGAGTCGTGGGCGACGTAGTAGGTCGGGCGACGCTGCAGGGTGGTGTAGATGCGCCCGACATACTCGCCCATGATGCCCAGACAGAGCAGCTGGACGGCGCCGACGGCAGCGACGATGACCACGGTCGAGGTCCAACCGGCGACGGTCAGGCCGGTGAGCTTGGCCACGAGCGCATAGAGCAACAACCCCACGGCGGCGAGGAAGCCGCCGAGCCCGAACCAGGTCGCCAGGCGCAGCGGCGTCAGGGAGAAGCCGGTGAGGCTGTCGACCGAGAGCCGCACCATCTTGGCGATCGGATACTTCGACCGTCCGGCCGCCCGGACCTCGCGGACATAGCCGACGCTCGCGGAGGGGAATCCCAGGGACGGGATGACCAGGCGCAGGACCCGATGGTGCTCGGGCAGGGCGTTGACGGCGTCCACGGTGGCCCGTGACATCAACCGGTAGTCACCGGCGTTGTCCGGCAGGTCCGTCGCCCCGGCCCGGCGCATCCCGGCATAGAACACCTTGGCGCTGAGCCGCTTGAAGACCGAGTCACTGCTCCGGTCGGTCCGCACGCCGTAGACGACGTCGACGCTCTCCGCGCGCGCCAGGGCAAGCATCTGCGCGATCACCTCGGGTGGGTCCTGCAGGTCGGCGTCGAGGGTGACGACCCAGTCGCCGCGGGCTCCCATCAGCCCGGCCGAGATTGCCGCCTGGTGGCCGGAGTTGGCACGCAGGCGCAGGATCCGCAGCTCGGGCCACTCCCGGCGGTAGCGCTGCAACAGCACGGGGGTCTGGTCCCGGGAGCCATCATCGACCGCCACGACCTCGTAGGGAGTGGCCAAACCGTCCAACACCGGGCGCAGCCGTTCGACGAACAGGGGCAGGACCTCCTGCTCCTGATACATCGGCACGACGACGGACAGCTGCGGGTGCATGAAACCACTGTAGGTGGCGCGGTAGTCTGCTCCCTATGACGCATGTGCTGCTGCAGGCTGCCGAGACGGTTCACCATGGCAAGGAACTGCCGTTCGCCCCGATCTGGTATGGCGTGATCACCCTGGCGATCGGACTCTCCCTGCTGGGGCTGCTGTGGTCCTTCCGCAGCAGCCTGGCGCTCGACCCGGTCGAGCACCACCATGACGACATTGCAGGTGACGACATTGCAGGTGAGCGCCCGCACGGGACGAAGGGCAGCCACCACTAATGCGCCTGGGCGTGATGGGTGGCACCTTCGATCCCATCCACCACGGCCACCTCGTGGCTGCCAGTGAGGCGGCCGCTCTCCTCGACCTCGACGAGGTCGTCTTCGTGCCGACCGGGCAGCCCTACCGCAAGGACGACCGCAGGGTCAGCCCGGCTGAGCACCGCTATCTCATGACGGTCATCGCGACCGCGTCCAACCCGCGCTTCACCGTCTCGCGTGTCGACATCGACCGCGACGGTCCGACATACACCTATGACACCCTGCGGGACCTGCGCGACCAACGACCGGACGACGCACTCTTCTTCATCACCGGCGCGGATGCCCTGGCCCAGATCCTGTCCTGGAAGGACGCGGACAAGATGTTCGACCTGGCGCACTTTGTGGGCGTCACCCGGCCAGGGCACGAGCTCAGCAACCACGGGCTGCCACAGGACCGGGTGACCCTGCTCAACGTCCCCGCGATGGCGATCAGCTCGACCGACTGCCGCGAGCGCACCCAGCAGGGCGAGCCGGTCTGGTATCTCGTGCCCGACGGCGTCGTGCAGTACATCGGCAAGTACAACCTCTACAAGGAGCAGTGAGTGGCTGCGACACAACGCGCCCTGGACCTAGCACGAGCCGCGGCCCATGCCGCGCAGGACAAGCTGGCCGAGGAGGTGATCGGCCTCGACGTCAGCGGTCAGCTGGCCCTCACCGACATCTTTGTCATCGCCTCCGCCCCCAACGAGCGCCAGGTCGCCTCGATCGTCGACGCGATCGAGGAGCGGCTGCTGGAGCTCGGCGCCAAGACGCTGCGCCGGGAGGGGCAGCGCGAGGGCCGGTGGGTGCTGATGGACTTCAGCGACATCGTGGTCCACGTGATGCACACCGAGGACCGCGAGTTCTATGACCTGGAGCGGTTGTGGAAGGACTGCCCGGTCGTCATCGCCCCTGAGGGCTGAACCGGTGCGGACTGAGCCCGTGCGGCGGCTGATCGTCTGGCGGCACGGCGAGACCGAGCACAACGTCGGCGGCATCTGGCAGGGACAGCTCGACACCGACCTCTCCGCGCGGGGGGAGCAGCAGGCTGCCGCGGCAGCCGCTGCCCTGAGTGGGCTCGGCCCCACCCGCATCGTCTCCAGCGACCTGCGCCGCGCCGCGCACACGGCACGGGTCCTCGGTGAGGTCACCGGACTGCCGATGGAGTATGACGAACGCTTCCGGGAGATCCATGTCGGCACCTGGCAGGGGATGACCCAGGGCGACGTGGCGGCGCAGTATCCCGATGCCGTCGATGCCTTGTCCCGGGGCGAGGACATCGTGCGCGGCGACGATGGGGAGTCGGTAGCCCACGTGGAGGAGCGGGTGCTCGCCGCGGCCCAGGAGCTCATCACTGACCTGCCCGACGACGGTGCCCTCGTGGTCGCCACCCACGGGGTGGCTGGCCGGGCCCTGGTGGCAGCCTTGATCGGTCTGCCGCAGCGTCAGGCCTGGTTGTCCATGGGTGGGTTGCGCAACTGTCACTGGGCCGAGCTGGCCGAGCACCGGACCGGGTGGCGGATGCTCACCTGGAACGTCGGTGTGACCGACTCGGTGATCTCCACCAGCGACCGCTGACGCGTCTGAGGTCGGCAGCCCGACCCGCCTGAGGTCGGCAGCCCGACCCGCCTGAGGTCGGCAGCCCGACCCGCCTGAGGGGGGCAGCCGGACCAGCCTGAGAGCGGCAGCCGGACCAGCCTCACCGGGCTCAGACGATTTGGTGGAACAGGGGGCCGTATGGGTAAACTCTCCTGGTTCCGTAAGGGGCTGTGGCGCAGCTGGTAGCGCACCTCCATGGCATGGAGGGGGTCAGGGGTTCGAGTCCCCTCAGCTCCACCGCAAGGTGACGAAGGGCCCGGGTCTGGTGACCCGGGCCCTTCATGCTGTCCCGGGCAGGGCAGCGTGTTGCTGTGGGTGGCTGACCTGCGTGTTGTCGCTGATCAGACTGCTCCCTCACCACCGAGTGCCTAGAGCTGGAGGACCGCCCGGGCGATCAAGAAATAGACGACCAGCCCCGTCGCATCCGTGAACGTGGAGATGAAGGGGTTGGAGAAGACGGCCGGGTCGGCCCGCAGCTTCTGGGCGATGATCGGCATCGCCCCACCCACCGTCGCGGCGATGGTGCACACCGACAACAGGGTCAGGCCGATGACCAGACCGATCTGCACGCCATAGACGGCCCCGGCGACCAGGAACGCGAGGGAGCCCAGCAGGGCACCCAGGAGCGCGCCGACCCGGGCCTCACGCAGCAGCACGCGGGAGATGTCGCGCGGTGTGACGTCGCCCAGGGCCAGGGCGCGGGTGATGGTAGTCGCCGCCTGGTTGCCCGTGTTGCCGCCGGTGCCGGTGAGCAGGGGGATGAACAGTGCGAGGACGACCACCTCGGTCAGCGTGGCCTCGAAGATCTCCAGCACCTGGACGGTCAGGGCGGCCGAGACGGCCAGCACCAGCAACCAGACGATCCTGGAGCGGACCAGGTCGCCCACCGCTGTCGACAGGTAGGGCCGGCCCAGGGCCTCGGTGCCTCCCTGGCGGGCATGGTCCTGCGAGTCTGCCTCCTCGGTGATCACCAGGGCGTCGTCGACCGTGACGATCCCCACCAGGCGGTGGTCCGCGTCGACGATGGGCATCCCCAGGAGCTTGCGGTCCAGGAACCGGCGGGCGGTGCGCTCGGCGTCCTCGGTGACGACGGCGGACTCCACCGGGCGCATGATCTCGGCCACGGGGGTGTCCGGGTCGGTGGCCAGCAGCCTGCGCAGTCCCAGGACCCCGACGAGGACACGGCCTTCGTCCACGACCGGCAGGGTGTAGACCGTCTCGGCGTCCTGGAGCCGCAGGCGGACCCGGGCCAGTGCCTCGTCCACGCTGTCCGTCATCGGCACCGACACCACCTCGGGCGACATCCGCCGGCCGATGGACTGGCGCGGATAGGCGCGCACCAACGAGGTCAGTGCACGCGCGCGAGGATCGAGCTGGGCCAGGAAGTGTTCGGCCAGGTCGGGGGAGAGCTCGTCCAGCAGGCTGACCTGGTCGTCGGGGTCCATCGCGACAAAGAGGCCGACGGCATAGCTCTCCTGGAGTGCGTCGACCAGGACTGCCTGGTGCGGCGCATCGAGGGAGGCGAAGACCGCCAGTGCTCGTCCCTCGTCCAGCGTCTGGAGGAGCACGCTGGCCCGGGCTGCAGGCAGACGCTCGACCAGGCCGACGAGGTCACCGTCGCTGAGACCGGCGGCGAGTTGAGCTGCCTCCTCGAGCGCGGTCGGGGTCATCTCGCGACCGAGCAGGTCGGCAAGCGTGTCCACGGGCATGGGAACTCCTTGGGTCGAGGGGTCGGTCACCCGACCCGACCCATCGTCTCCCACCCCCCACCCCGCTCGCACCGCCAGGCGGCGGCCGAGGATCTCAGCGCGGCCAGACCCCCGAACTGCCCCGGCGGTGCGAGCCCATCAGGTGGGTGTCCACGATCCCAATGGCCTCCATGAGGGCGAACATCGTGGTCGGCCCGACGAAGGAGAAGCCCTCCCGACGCAGAGTCTTGGCCAGGGCCACCGACTCCGGCGAGGTCGTGGGGATCTCCTCGTAGGAGGTCGGCTCCGGGGTGGTGGCCGGTTGGAAGGACCACACGAACTCAGCTAGTCCACCCTGCTCGCGCAGCCGCACGGTCGCGGCCGCGTTGCCGATCGTCGCCCGGATCTTGGCGAGGTTGCGCACGATGCCCGAGTCGGCCATGAGCCGCTCGACGTCAGCCTCGCCATAGTCCGCCACGGCGTCCGGGTCGAAGTCGTCGAACGCCGCGCGGAAGGCAGGCCGCTTGCGCAGGATCGTGGCCCAGGAGAGGCCGGACTGGAAGGCCTCCAGGCTCAACCGCTCGAAGACGCCCCGCTCGTCGCGCACGGGCATGCCCCACTCGGTGTCGTAGTAGGCGCGCAGCATCGGGTCGACAGAGGCCCAGGTGGGGCGTGCTAGGCCGTCGTCCCCGACGACCAGCGGGGCATCGATCGCCATCATGGTCGCCAGTGTTGCGGTGGCCACTGACAGTGGTCAGTGCTGGGTTGGGTCAGGCGGTGCGCTCCCGGGTGTGCAGCATGGGTGTGCCGAGTCATGCGGCGTGCTCCCGGGCGTGCAGCACGGGTGTGCCGAGTCACGCGGCGTGCTCCAGGGCCAGCAGGGTGGTCTTGGCCTCGGGCCCGCCGAGGTAGCCGCCGAGACTCCCGTCGCTGCGCAGCACCCGGTGGCAGGGCACGACGACCGGGAGCGGGTTGGTCGCACAGGCGCTGCCGACCGCCCGCACCGCACGCGGGCTGCCCACCGCGGCCGCGACCTCGCCGTAGGAGGCCGTGTGACCGTAGGCGATCTGCGGCAGGTAGGTGTGCACCTGTCCACGGAAGCCCTGTGAGAGGGCACGGTCCAGGGGCAGGTCGAACGCGGTGCGTGAGCCCGCGAAGTACTCCTCCAGTTGCCGCGCGGCCGCGTCGAGTCGCTGCGGAGTCTGCAGGACGCGGGGGCTCAGGTCACTGGCCAAGGTCTCGAGGACCGCGTCGAGGCCCTCCCGCTCAAAGGCGACCCGCACCAGGCCGCGCTCGGTGGCGGCCAGGAGCAGCGTGCCGACGGGGGAGTCGACCGTGCGGTAGGCGACGTCGACCAGGTTGTCCTGCTCGGCGCGCAGCTCCAGCAGTCGATGCAGCCCGGCCAGGTCGGTCGGGGGAGCCAACCGGTCCAGCAGGCCGGTGTCGAGGGAGGCGTCGTTGTCGTGCCTGTCCTTGCCGTGGGTGTCGGTCGGGGTGTTCATCGTGGTGCTCCTTCCGGGGCGTAGGCGCGGCGCAGGGCGCGGATCCCGTCGGCGGCAGCTCTGCGCACCGCCTCAGGTGTGCCGCCGATCAGCGCCGCCGTCTCGGTGTGGCGCAGGCCGCCGAGGTAGTGGTAGGCGAGCGACAGCCGCTGCCTCTCGGGCAGCGCCGCCACCGCGGCCCACAGGTCAGGGTGTGCGTCGTCGGGGAGACCCGTGCCAGACGACCGCTCAGGGAGTATGTCGGTCGGCACCGGTCGCCGGGCGCCCGCCCGGGCGACGTCAATCGCCTTGCGGTGGGCCACCGTCACCAGCCAGGCCTGCACATTGGTGTCCTCCGCCAGGTCCGGCCAGGCACGCAGCGCCGCCAGGAAGGTCTCGGACCAGGCGTCGTCTGCGTCGGGGCCAGGCCCGAGCACGGCCCGGACGACCCGTAGGACCGTGGGCCCGTGCTCGGTGACGGCCGTCTCAAACGGCTTCTTCACGTTCATCACCAGGTAGACGCGCGGGCGGCGCGAAACGTGAGGTTCTTGCTGTCGCTCACTCTGGCGATCGCGGCTGAGTCGATGGCGCTGGGGCCTCGACGCGGATCCCTGCTCGTCGAGCGGTCCGCGCCAACTCGACGTCATAGGTGAGCATCGTGTCGACGTCAAGGCGAAGAGCTGCGGCGAGGTGGATTGCGTCCGCGCTACGCAGTCCCCATGCAGAAGTCGCCGCCCGGGTCAGGTCGGCACGATCCAGGTCCACGAGCGCAACGACGTCGAGAACGGAGTTGACGGCGTCCTCGCTGATCCCCCCGCGGCGGGCCGCTGCGCAATGCAGTTCCGTGAAGAGCAGCATCGATGACACGATGTCGCGCCCTGCATCCAGAGCCCGATTCAGGTGGTCGGCGATCGACGTCGACTCGACCTCCTCAATGAGGAGTTTGAGGGCTGCCGACGTGTCGAGGTAGCTGATCACCGGTCTCCACGCAGATCTGCGAGGACCTCCGCGGATGACTCGTTCAAGCGGGCGCGTCGGATGGTCGTGAGGTCGACCCGTCGTCGGGGCTCTCGCACTCGTCCGGCCCTGCGTGCCTGTTCTAAGGGGCTGGAGGTCGGAGGACTGATGATGGCAGCCAGCTGACCGTGGTTGGTCACGGCAATTGATTCGCCGGCGCTGACACGCGCCAAGATTTCGCTGCTGTGGTTGCGGAGATCACGGTGTGGGATCGTTTCCATCTCGGCCCTCTCGCTTGACGGTGTAGCAATCGTAGCAGTGTCAGTCTGTGAGACCTTCGGAACTTGGGTGGGCCGCCAGCCAGGACACGAGGTCCGGGTCCTCCGTGGTCAGGCGCTGGACCTCCTCGCCCCCGTCGCACCGGCACATCGAGACCGTGGCGGCCTGGTCGTGTGAGGCGAGCACCCGCCATACGCCCCCGAAGTCCTCCCAGCGCTGCAGTGTCTCCCGGTCCTTGCTCATCTGCCCATGGTGGCAGACAGGTGACAGGATGCGGCGGGTGACGACTCCCGAGTTCCGGCTGCGCGAGGTTGCGCTGAGTGCCTACGGGCCGTCGGTGGTCAGCGCGATCGGGCACGGTGCCGTCCTGCCCATGCTGGCGCTGCGGGCTCGCGAGCTCGGCGCGGACCTGGGGACCGCTGCCTTCGTCGTGGCGCTGCTCGGCATCGGCCAACTCCTCGCCTCGCTGCCCGCCGGTGCGCTGGTGGCCCGCATCGGGGAGCGCTGGGCCCTCGTGGGGGCAGGGCTGCTCGACGCGGTCGCCCTGGTCGGTGCCGGGTTCTCCGGGTCGGTGCTGTGGCTCAGCGTGGCGGTGCTGTGCAGCGGCATGATGTGGACCGTCTTCCTGCTGGCGAGGCAGCAGTTCATGATCGAGGTGGTGCCCGACTACTACCGTGCGCGGGCGCTGTCCATGCTCGGCGGGTCCCACCGGGTCGGACTCTTCATCGGGCCGTTGCTGGGTGCGCTCGCCGTCCACCAGTGGGGGATCCGGGGGGTCTTCTGGCTGGCCGCCGTCACAGCGGTCATCGCGGCCGGCATCGCGCTGGTCATGCCCGACCCGGGTGCGGAGAGTCGGCACGAGCAGGCGGCGAGCGGGCACCTGTCGGTGTGGTCGGTCATGAAGGAGCACCGGCGCGTGCTCGTCGTCCTCGGCAGCGTCGTGGTGGTGATCTCCGCGTCCCGGGCTGTGCGCACCACGCTCCTGCCGCTGTGGGCCGAGCACGTGCACCTGACGCCGGCCGAGACGTCGCTGGTGTTCGGCATCGCGGCGGCGCTGGACATGGTGCTCTTCTATCCGGCCGGGTGGCTGATGGACCACCGGGGACGACAGTTCGTGGCCGTGCCAGTGGTGCTGGCGGTGGCCGTCGGGACACTCCTGCTGCCCCTGGCCGGCGGGATCGTGGGGGTCACGGTCGTGGCGTTGCTCATGGCGTTCGGCAACGGGTTGGGCGCCGGCATCGTGATGACCCTCGGGGCGGATGCGTCTCCCCGGTTGGGTCGAGCCCAGTTCCTGGGCGCGTGGCGGTTTGCCGGGGACGTCGGGGTGACGGGTGGGCCGGTCGGTCTGGCTGCTCTCCTGGCTCTCGCGCCGTTGACGGTGGCGTGCCTGGTGACCGGAGCGATCGGGCTGCTGGGCACGGCCTGGGTGGGATACTGGACGGGCCGGGTGGACCGGTTGCGACGGACGGGGTAGGAGCCGATGGCACATAGACACGGACTGGGCGCCCTGGCCGCCAGTGGGCTGGTCCTGGCACTGGCCGGCTGCGGTGCACCGGCGGACCCAGTCGAGTCGCGTGCTCAGGCTCGGGTGGCGCAGGCCGAGGAGCTGCACAGTTTCTACAGCCGGCTGAGTGACTGCATGAACGACAAGGGTCTAGCGGTGACGGTGAATGCCCAGGGCGACGGGATCCACATCGACACCACCAATTCGTCTGCTGGTGCGGCAGATCTTGAGCTGATCTACGACACGTGCGCCGAGTTCGTGGGCGGGGCACCGCCTCGGCCGGAGCCGCCGAGCACCGAGGAGATCAGGGCGCTCTACGGGCTCTACGCAGAGACCTACGAGTGCCTGGTCGCACATGGTCACCCCGCGGTCGAGCCGCCCTCGCAGGACGTCTACGTCTCGACCTACGAGGCGAGCCTGGCGGGGGTCGGTTCTGCCCCGTGGATGGCCTACGACCTCCAGAATGATGATGCCCTGGAGGCCACGAGGCAGGACTGTCCCGAGCCGACGCTGGCGGACATCGGGGCGTAGTCAGAGTCAGGTCGTCATCAGAGTCAGCGGGCGTGCTGGCGCACGCCTGCGGCGACCTCGTCGAAACGCTGCCGGTCCAGCACGGCGCCGATGCGCCGGACCGACTCCGGGTCGATCCGCAGGATGCGGTCGACCCGAGCCTCGCTGGGGCGGCGCTCGCGGTCCCAGGCCCCAGAGCCGACATCGACCCAGTAGCGGCCCCACCGGGCCTCGTCGGCGGCGTCCTTGTCGTGGTCCTGACTGCTCATCTGCAGGGCGAGCAGCAGGTCGCCATCTCGGCCGATGACCAGGACGGGGCGGTCCTTGCCCTGCGTGTGGTCCTCCTCATAGGGCACCCACGCCCACACGACCTCGCCCGGGTCGGGCAGGTCGTCCTGCACGGGCTCGTAGCTGATCCGCGGTGTGCCCGCGAAGTCGCCGGGGTAGCCCCCCAGGTCTGCTGGCGCTCCGCCCTGCGGTGCTCCGCCTCTCTGTCCTCGGCCGGTCCGTCCGCGGCCGGCGCCACCCCGTTGTGATCCTCGGGTGGCCGTCCGGACGGCCTTGAGGACGGACTCAAGAAGGCGGTGCATCGTCGACATGGGGTCACCCTAGGGGCCGGTGGACGGCAGAGGGACGGGACGGGGCCGTGACCATGGGAGACTAGGGGAACTGTCCCGACGACCCCGAGGTTCTCCCAGCGTGTCACCGATCGCCCACTCCGCGCCGCAGCCCAATGCGACGCCGCCGGAGCTGATCCGCAACTTCTGCATCATCGCGCACATCGACCACGGCAAGTCGACCCTGGCAGACCGCATGCTGCAGGAGACCGGCGTGGTCGAGCAGCGGCAGATGCGGGCGCAATATCTCGACCGGATGGATATCGAGCGCGAGCGCGGGATCACCATCAAGTCCCAGGCGGTGCGACTGCCCTGGGCGGTGGACCACAAGACCCACATCCTCAACATGATCGACACGCCCGGCCACGTCGACTTCACCTATGAGGTGAGTCGTTCGCTGGCCGCGTGCGAGGGCGCGGTCCTGCTGGTCGATGCGGCACAGGGGATCGAGGCGCAGACCCTGGCCAACCTCTACCTGGCCATGGAGAATGACCTGACGATCATCCCGGTGCTCAACAAGATCGACCTGCCCGCCGCCCAGCCGGAGAAGTATGCCGAGGAGCTGGCCGGGCTGATCGGCTGCGAGCCCGAGGATGTCATGCGGGTCTCGGGCAAGACCGGTGTGGGCGTCACCGACCTGCTCGACACGATCGTGCGGGAGCTGCCGGCACCGGTCGGGAACGCCGACGCTCCGGCCCGGGCGATGATCTTCGACTCGGTCTACGACACCTACCGCGGCGTCGTGACCTATGTGCGGGTCGTGGACGGCAACCTCAGCCCACGGGAAAAGATCGCGATGATGTCGACGCGCGCGGCCCACGAGCTGCTTGAGATCGGTGTGAGCTCCCCGGAGCCGGTCCCGTCCAAGGGCCTGGGGGTCGGCGAGGTCGGCTATCTGATCACCGGCGTGAAGGATGTGCGCCAGTCACGGGTCGGTGACACGGTCACCACGGCCCTCAAGCCGGCCACCGCGGCGCTCGGCGGTTACAAGGACCCCAAGCCGATGGTCTTCTCCGGCCTCTATCCGATCGACGGCTCGGACTATCCGGTGCTGCGCGATGCCCTCGACAAGCTCAAGCTCAACGACGCGGCGCTGGTCTACGAGCCGGAGACGTCAGCCGCTCTCGGCTTCGGCTTCCGCGTCGGCTTCCTCGGCATGCTGCACCTTGAGATCGTCCGTGAGCGCCTGGAGCGCGAGCACGACCTGGACCTGATCTCCACCCTGCCCAACGTGGTCTATCAGGTCGGGATGGATGACGGCACCGAGATCGAGGTGACCAACCCCAGCGAGTTCCCCGGGGGCAAGGTCGCCACGATCACCGAGCCGGTGGTGCGCGCCACGATCCTGGCTCCCAGTGAGTTCATCGGCAGCATCATGGAGCTGTGCCAGTCACGCCGCGGCACCCTGCGTGGGATGGACTACCTGTCCCCGGAGCGGGTCGAGATGCGCTACACCCTCCCGCTGGCCGAGATCGTCTTCGACTTCTTCGACGCCCTGAAGTCCCGCACCAAGGGCTATGCCTCCCTGGACTACGAGCCCGACGGGGAGCAGGAGGCCGACCTGGTCAAGGTCGACATCCTGCTGCAGGGCGATGCCGTCGACGCGTTCAGTTCGATCGTGCACCGCGACAAGTCCTATGCCTATGGCGTGATGATGGCCGGCAAGCTCAAGGAACTCATCCCGCGCCAGCAGTTCGAGGTGCCGATCCAGGCCGCCATCGGTGCCCGGATCATCGCCCGGGAAAACATCCGCGCGATCCGCAAGGACGTGCTCGCCAAGTGCTATGGCGGTGACATCAGCCGCAAGCGCAAGCTGCTGGAGAAGCAGAAGGAAGGCAAGAAGCGGATGAAGATGGTCGGCTCGGTGGAGGTGCCCCAGGAGGCCTTCATTGCAGCGCTGTCGCAGGACGGCGGGGCGGCCGAGAAGGCCAAGAAGTGAGCTCTGTCGACCACCCCTATCGCACCCGGATCCGCTCGTTCACCCGCCGTGGTGGTCGGATGCCCCCACGGCACCAGGTGGCCTATGACGCGCTGGCCCCGACCTACGTGATCGACGTCCCCCGGGACGGTGGCTCGACAACGGTCGACCCGGCATACTCCCTGGACGTCGCGGACGTCTTTGGGCGGCAGGCGCCGCTGATCGTGGAGGTTGGCCCCGGCTCCGGTGACGCCCTGATTGCGGGGGCAAAGGCTTTGCCGGACACCGACTTTTTGGCTCTTGAGGTGTGGCAACCGGGGATCGGTCAGTGTCTGTCCCGGTTGGTCGAGGACCCGCTGCCCAACCTCCGTTTCGTCGAGGCCGACGCCGAGGTCGCGCTGGCCACGATGCTGCCCGCTGGGTCGGTCGCCGAGGTCTGGACCTATTTTCCTGACCCGTGGCCCAAGCGACGGCAGCAGCACCGCAGGATCGTGCGCCCCGAGTTCGCCGACACAGTGTGCCGGGTGCTCGCCCCGGGCGGGATGTGGCGGCTGGCGACCGACATCGAGGGGTATGCCGCTCATATGCGGGCGTTGCTCGACCATCACGACAGTCTGGAGTTCGTCTCGACCGATCGGGCGCCGCTGCGACCGGTCACCCGGTTTGAGCGCCGGGGCGTCGCGGTGGGCAGGGACATCGCGGACCTGAACTACCGGCGCCGAGCCTGACCGTCCCGCGCCTGATCGCGCTGGTCCGACAGCCTCGGTCCGGCCTGCTCGAGCGTGAGCCCCTGCGTCGGTCCCCGCGACCGGCGGAGCCGTCTGAGGTAGCCCCGACCTGCGCCGACGTGCCATCTGAGGTAGAAGCGCCGGGCGGGTTAGGGAGTTCCCCCGATGTGCGGGTCTACCTCAGCAGCCGACTCTGGATATACCGGGTTCATCCGGACCCGAACTCACAGAATCGGAGCACGAGATGTTTTCTGTTACTCCCCAGTCCCTGACCAACGAGGCGGACTACCGCCGCGAGGAGCTGCGCCGCTCCTGGGGCACCTCAACCCGGCGCCATCACAAGGCGGTCAAGCCCGCGACCCCGGGCTCTGGGCGCGTCGCCCTTGCGCGCTGACCCCCGGGGCCAGCGATGATGGAGTGCGTGGCCACATCCCAGACCAAGACCCCGCTCGTTGGGCGGGCTCGCGAGATAGATCACCTGACGGCAGCAGCCGGCATCGGGACCGACCCGGTGTCGGCTGCTGTGGTGTTGGGAGGCGACGCGGGCGTCGGCAAGACCCGCCTGCTCTCTGAGTTGGGGCAGCGGGCCACTGACGCGGGCTGGACCGTCCTGGTCGGGCACTGTCTCGACTTCGGCGACAGCGGCCTGCCCTACCTGCCGTTCAGCGAGATCTTTGGTCGGTTGGCCACGGCCGTCCCGGAGCGCGCCAGTGCGCTGGCCGACGCTCGCCCCGCGATCACTCGGCTGCAGCCAGGGCGTCGGTTGCGCAGCGGGAGTATGCCGGGGGGCCAGACAGCAGGCGTGGGAGCGGACGGTGCGGGGACCGGTGGGGACGCTGGCGCCACAGGAGTCGAGGGCCGTGGGGGCGGGGGGAGCAGTCGAGCCTGGGGGTTCGGGGGCCCGGGCGGCGATGACGGCATGGCGCGGGGCGAGCTCTTTGAGGCCGTGCACGGTGCGCTGCAGGACCTGGGGGAGCAGGGGCCGCTGCTGGTGGTGATCGAGGATGCTCACTGGGCCGACCGATCGACCCGCGACATGATCTCCTTCTTGTTCGGGCGCGGGTTCGGCACGCCGGTCAGCCTGGTCGTCTCCTTCCGCAGCGATGACTTGCACCGGCGCCACCCGCTGCGAGGGGTGGTGACCGAGTGGGGCCGGATCCCCGGGGTGGACCGGCTGCACCTGGGGGCACTGCAGGACGCGGACGTGCGCCGCCTCGTGCACACCCTCCACGACGCCCAGGCTCCCGGGACCGAGCTGGACGAGACCCGGGTCCACGAGATCGTGCGCCGGGCCGAGGGCAACGCCTTCTTTGCCGAGGAACTTCTCGAGGCCAGCGAGCTCGGCCGCGACGCGCTGCCGGCCGACCTGGCTGACCTGCTCCTGCTGCGTCTGGACCGGTTGGACGAGTCTGCTCAGGCCATGGTCCGCACGGCCTCGGCCGCGGGGCGCCGGGTGAGTCATGAGCTGCTCGCCGCCGTCGTGGACCTGACGGACGCCGAGCTCGACGCAGCGCTGCGCACGGCGGTGGAGACCAACGTCCTGGTGCCCGACGGGGGGTCCTACGCCTTCCGTCACGCACTGCTGGCCGAGGCGGTCTATGACGACCTGCTGCCCGGTGAGCGCACCCGCCTGCACCGCGCCTATGTGCGGGCCATCTCCGGCGGAGCCCGCGGCGCCTCCGCCGAGCTGGCTCGGCACGCCCGGGCGGCCCACGACCTGACGACGGCCGTCACCGCGAGCGTGGAGGCCGGGGACGATGCGATGCAGGTCGGTGGGCCTGACGAGGCCGCCGAGCACTACCAGTTGGCACTGCAGCTGCTGGAGGACCCCGCGGTCGCGACCGGGACGGAGGTCAACCGGATCCGGCTGACGCTGGGGGCGGGTGAGGCCCTCATCGATGCTGGTCACGCGGGACGGGCCTTCGCCCTGCTCCGGTCCGCCCTCGACGCTCCGCAGGCGCCTGCGGCAGGCGATGACCGGGCCCGGCTCCTCCTCGGGCAGGCACGAGCCGGACTGCTCAGCGAGACCGAGCCGGGCATCTCGCTGGCGGCCACGACAGAGGCGCTGAGCCTGATCTCGCCGGACTCGCCACGGCTGCGGGCCACCGCCCTGGCGGTGCACGCGCGTGCCCACATCGACGTCGACCGCTTCCAGGACGCGGTCCGGGTTGCCCAGGGGGCACTGGACCTGGCCGACCAGCTCGACCTGCCGGGCACCGCCGTGGACGCCTCGACCACCCTGGCCAGACTGCAGGAGTTCCTCGGCGACCCGGAGGCCTCGGTGGAGGCGCTGACCGACGTGGTCGCCCGAGCCAGGGAGCGGGGAGAGCCGGCGGCCCTGGTGCGGGGACTCCACCAGCTCGGTGGCGCCCTGATGGAGCTCGGTGAGCTCGAACGCGCGCGGCAGGCCTACTCCGACAGTGCCGATCTGGCACGCTCGACAGGACGGGTCTGGGCACCCTATGGCTTCGATGCCCGGCTGCTGTCCGGCATCACGGCCTACATGGTGGGGGACTGGGTCGCCGCCGAGTCCGTGGCCGACTCTGCGGACCCGCATCCACCGCCGGCGCCAGGGGCGCTGCTGGAGTCACTCCGGCTGATCGTTGCTGCCGGCCGCGGTGATCCCGCAGCCGAGAGCCTCGTGGACCGGTCCCGCGGGACGTGGTCCGAGGATGGCTGGAACGCGATCCTCGCCGGGGGAGCTGCCATCGACGTCTACGGTGACGACGGGCGGCTGGACCGCGCCGAACAGACCTATGACGAGGTCATCGCCGTGGTCTCCAGGGTCTGGGCGGTGCCCTGGTTCTTTGGGCAGGTGCGGCTGGCGGGTCTGCTGCTCGGGCAGATGGCGCAGAATATCGCCTCCGTGCCGCACGCCGACCGCGCCGACCTGGTGCAGCGGGCGATCGCGATCAGCGACATCGGGGAGCAGACGTTGGAGGCGCGGGCCCAGACGAGCCGCCCGATGGGACCGGAGGGTCGGGCCTGGAGTCTGCGCGTGGCTGCCGAGCTGCTGCGGGTCAAGTGGCTGACCGGTATCGACCCGGCAGGCGAGGCAGAGCTGCGCACGGCGTGGGAGCAGACCGTGGAGGCGTTCGCCTCGTTGGGGCACCCCTTCGAGGAGG
Organism: Ornithinimicrobium ciconiae; assembly: GCF_007197575.1. Taxonomy (NCBI): domain Bacteria; kingdom Bacillati; phylum Actinomycetota; class Actinomycetes; order Micrococcales; family Ornithinimicrobiaceae; genus Ornithinimicrobium; species Ornithinimicrobium ciconiae. The sequence goes on along the minus strand of NZ_CP041616.1, from coordinate 2,739,685 downwards.
CCCGCTCCCGGAGTCGACTCGCCGCGGTGCTGCGAGCACAGGGAGACACCGCCGGGGCGCGGGAGCAGACCGTGCTCGCGCGTGAGACAGCCACCCGGCTCGGGGCGCTGCCGCTGCTGGCTGAGCTGGCGCTCGTGGACCCCAGTGCCGGGAGCACCCGCGTTGGGGGCCGATCGTCTGAGGCCGGCGCCGCTGGAAACGGCGCGGGCCGCAGCGCCGAGTCCGGTCCCGCTGCTCCAGAGCTCACCCCGCGCGAGCGGGAGGTCCTGGTCCTGGTGGCCCAGGGCCGCACCAATGGCCAGATCGGCAAGCAGCTGTTCATCGCGACCAAGACGGTGAGCGTTCACGTGTCCAACATCCTGGCGAAGCTGGGTGCGGCCGGCCGGACCGAGGCCGCAGCGCTGGCCCGCGACCGGGGCCTGCTCTAGCCGCCACCCCGCACCCGGCGTGAAGCACCCACGCAACTGCATGGATCCTTCACGTCGGGTGGGGCCCGTCGGGTGAGTGATCGGTGCAACTGCATGGATCCTTCACGTGCGGACCCGCCCGGCTCAGACCTCCCAGCGGAAGGTGCGGGCCGCGATCACGAACATGCCCACCGTCCAGGCGGCCATGACGACCAGCTGGACCCACGGCATACCCGTGCCGAACCAGGCCTCGTTCATCGCCTGGGACGCGGCGCCCACCGGGCTGTAGGTCGCGACGCGCTCGACAGCGTCGGGCATCATCGGGCCGGGGGTCCACATGCCGGCGAGGAAGAGCATCGGGAAGTAGATGAGCGTGCCGATACTCGAGGCCGTGGCGCCCTTGGGTGCGAGGCCGCCGATGACCACGCCGATGCTGAAGCAGGCGGCGGTGGCCAGCACAAAGGTGACCAGTGCCAGGACCGGATTGCCCGGCAGCGGAATGTCGAAGGCCAACACGGCCACCGCCAGCGCCAGGGCGGCACCGACGACGACGCCGGCCAGTTGCACCGCGCCCTGCGCCGCCAGCACACCCTGTGGGCGCATGGGTGTCGTGGACATGCGGCGCAGCACCCCGGTCTCGCGATAGCTGGCGAGATAGGACGGGACCGTGATCAGGCCAGCGGTGGCTGCCGCGATGCAGAGACTCAGCGGGGCGAACAGGTCGATCGCGCGCAGTCCCAGCCACGGCTCGGGCGCCTCGGTGATGGTGTCGCGGATGCCGGGATAGGCCAGGCCCAGCCCGACGAGCAGGACGGTCGGAAAGGCGACGGTGAAGAAGACGCTGCCGGGGTCGCGCAGGAACAGTCGCAGCTCGGTGGCGATCAGGGTGGACAGGCCGCGGGTGCCGGTGTGGCTGCGCGGGGTGAGGGTCGCGGTGCTCATGATGAGACTTTCTCGGACGGATGGCCCACGAGGGCGACGAAGGCGTCCTCCAGGCTCGGGGTGATGGTCTGCACCTCGGCGGGCACGATGCCGCGCGAGTGCAGCGCGATGATGACGTCGGGCAGCACGGTCGCCCCTCCAGTGACCTCCAGCTGGGTCCCGGAGTCCGTCTGCCGCTGACCCGCGGACACTGTCGTGGTGGCGTCGGCGCTGGTCAGGTGGGTGACGCTTGGCAGGGCGCGCAGCATCGCGACGTCCTTCAGGGGCTCCTGCAGCGTCAGCCGGAAGGTGACTCCGGTGCGGCCCTGGCGAGCCAGCCCGCTGGGTGTGCCCTGGGCGATGACCCGGCCGTCGTCGATGACGATCACCCGGTCGCACAGGCGCTGGGCCTCGTCCATGAAGTGCGTGACGAGCAGGATCGTGACCCCGCTGTCACGCACGGCCTCAATCAGGTCCCAGGTCTCTCGGCGGGCCTGCGGGTCCAGCCCGGTCGTCAGCTCGTCAAGGATCGCGATCTGCGGGTTGCCCACCAGGGCCAGGGCGATCGAGAGGCGCTGCTTCTGCCCACCGGACAGGTTCTCGTATGCCGTGTCCCGCGTGTCCTGCAGGCCCAACAGGGTGATCAGCTCCTCGGGGTCTTTCGGCGCCGTGTAGAACGAGGCATAGAGGCGCAGTGCCTCCCTGACCCGCAGCTTGGCGGGCAGTCGGGACTCCTGGAGCTGGACCCCGAGGACCTCGCGGACCGGGGCCGGATCTGACTGCGGGTCCAGGCCGAGGACCGACACCGAGCCCGCGTCGGCGGTGCGCAGCCCCGCCAGGGCCTCCACGGTGGTGGTCTTGCCGGCGCCGTTCTGGCCGAGGATGCCCAGGATCTCGCCGCGGCCAACCTCGAACGAGACGTCCGCGACGGCGACCTTGTCGCCATAGGTCTTGCGCAGTCCGCTGACCCGGACCACCGGTTCGGTGGCAGGGGAGGAGGTGGCAGGGGAGGAGGTGGTGGCGGGCTGCAGGCTGGCAGGTGAGGAGGTGGCGGGTGAGGAGGTGGCGGGCCTCGGCATACGGGTGGGGGGAGTGGTGCTCACGATCAGTCCTTGCTGTCGATGGGGACGTCGCGGACCAGGAGGTGGAACGCTCCGGCAGCGACGATGAGGGTGACGAGGGCCACGACCGTGCCCCAGGGGGCGATGTCGGCCGTCCAGCTCCACGGGCTCCACTGCACGCCCTTGCCGAGCCCCAACAGTCCGACGGCACCGAGCGGGAGCAGGCAGAGCGGGAGCGCGAGGGTGCCGATCCATCCGCCGAGGCGGTAGTAGGTGACCCCGATCAGGGATCCGCTGAGCAGGCCGGCCACGAAGAGCAATGCCAGACCCAGCGCATAGACCAGGACGCCACCGTCGAAGATCGGGATGCCCGAGCCGTCGTTGCCGCCGTGCACCCAGCCGAGGGCGTCATAGATCTCGCGCTCGACCAGCAGAGCAGTGGTGGCGATGGTGGCGTTGAGGACCCCGACGATGACATTGACCGCCAGGGCGGCCTTGGTGAAGGAGCGCCGGGTCATCCCGTTGGCCACGTGGATCGGCAGGTAGGTGACCGAGAGGATGATGGCGATGCTGAACGGGAACCACAGGGCACCGTGGTGGGTGAACGCCACCCCGGAAGCAGTCACCTGGTCAACGTTCTGGCCGACCACGAACATGATGATCGCCACGGCCGGCAGCGCGATGGCCCAGAACCAGAGCGTGAGCATGTAGACGTAGCCCGAAAGCAGGTAAGTGAGTGCGCTCAGCCACTGCGGAGTGCTCCGGCTGGTGCTGCGGGCGGCGGTGATGCTGGTCATGACCCCTCCTGGGTCTGCATGTCGGTCAGGTGGATGAACAGGTCCTGCAGCGGGACAGCGCCGACCTGCAGCCCGGCCTGCTCAGCAGCGGAGAGGGCCCCCTCGTCCAGGTCGCCGAAGACGGTGACCTGTCGCGTCGGGCCCAGGTTCCTGGTGCCGACGACCTGCAGGCCGCTCAGGTGCTGGTTCACCGTGCTTGCCGGACCGGTGAGAGTGGCTCCGCGAGAGTGCAGCTCGTCGGCCTCGCCGGTGAGCAGCAGCCGCCCCTCGTGCAGGATCGTCACCGTCTCGAGCATGTGCTCGATCTCGCTGATCAGGTGGCTGGAGAGCACGATTGTGCGGGGGTGCTCCGCGAAGTCCTTGAGCAACTCGTCGTAGAACCGCTGCCGGGACGGCGCGTCCATCCCCAGGTGCACCTCGTCGAACATGGTCAGGGGCGCGCGGGTGGCCAGCCCGACGATGGCGCCGAAGGCCGAGGCCTGGCCCCGGGAGAGCGCCTGCGGCTTCTTCTTCGGCGGGAGCCGGAAGGCCTCCATCAGCGACTCGGCATACGGTCGGTCGAAGTGCGGGCGGGCACCGGACAGGAAGGTCAGGTTGGTGGTGAGTTTCTCGTCGGTGAGCAGGTCGCCGCTCTCCCGGATGAGGCAGACGTTCTCCATCACGGACTCGTTCTCGAAGGGGTCCTGCCCATTGATCCGGACCGTCCCCTTTGTGGCGTGACGCAACGACGCGAGGACGGACATAAGGGTCGTCTTGCCCGCGCCGTTGCGACCCAGCAGACCGTGGATCCGATCCTGGGTCAGGTCCAGCGAGATGCCGGCCAGAGCTGGGGTCTTGTCATAGTTCAGGCTGAGTTGCTCGGCATGGACTGCATAGCCGGTCATCGCCCCTCCTCCGTGATGCGGTCGGTCGTCGAAATGGTGTCGTCGGTGTGGGTTGTCAGGTATGCCGTGAGGTCCGCGGTGCTGAGCCCGAGGAGTCGCGCCTCGCGGATCACCGGGTCGAGGCGCTCGCTGAAGAACGCCTTGCGCCGCTCCGCCCGGAGCCGGTCCGGGGCGCCGGGGGAGACGAACATGCCGACGCCCCGCCTCTTGTAGAGAACCTCCTCGTCCACCAGTTGCGCAAACGCTTTTGCGGCGGTGGCCGGGTTGATGCGGTATGTCGTGGCGTACTGCGTGGTCGACATGACCTGGTCATCCTCCTTGAGGGCGCCGGAGAGGATCTCGCCACGGATCGCCTCGGCGATCTGGTGGTAGATCGGCTCCCTGCCGTCAAACATGTGGGCTCCTCACTGGTTCATTACTCGACTAGTGAACCATAGAAGCAATGAGGGCTGCAAACTGTTTTAGGCGGAGCGGCTGGAGGCGAAGAGGCCGCGGGGCGTGCGGGTGCGAAGAGGCCGTGGGGCGGGGGGCGAAGGGCCGCGGGGCGTGCGGGGGCGAAGAGGCCGCGGGGCGCGGGGGTGCGGCCGACCCGCGCCGGGCTCAGTCTCCGATCGCGAAGCGCGCGCGCTTGACCAGCAACGGGTCGGGCGGGAGGACGACGCTGTCGTCCTTGCCCTCATAGTCGAACTGTCCGAGGAAGGCCCGCATCGCGTTGAGTCGGGAGCGCTTCTTGTCGTTACTCTTGATGGTGGTCCACGGCGCGTGATCGGAGTCGGTGCGCCGGAACATTTCTTCCTTGGCCTCGGTGTAGGCCTCCCACTTGTCGAGGGACTCCAGGTCCATCGGCGAGAGCTTCCAGCGACGCACCGGGTCGAGTTGGCGGATGGCGAAGCGGGTGCGCTGCTCGGACTGAGTCACGGAGAACCAGAACTTGGTCAGGTCGGTCCCGCTGTCGGTGATCATCTCCTCGAACGCCGGAGCCTGCTTCATGAAGAGCTCGTACTCCTGGCCCGTGCAGAAGTCCATGACCCGCTCCACCCCTGCGCGGTTGTACCAGGAGCGGTCGAACAGAACGATCTCCCCAGCAGTGGGCAGGTGCTTGACATAGCGCTGGAAGTACCACTGGCCCAGCTCCTTCTCGCTGGGTTTGCTGAGCGCGACCACGCGCGCCCCGCGCGGGTTCAGGTGCTCGATGAAGCGCTTGATGGAGCCACCCTTGCCAGCCGCGTCCCGCCCCTCAAAGATGATGACGGCCCGCCGACCGGTGTCCTTGAGCCAGTACTGGAACTTGAGCAGCTCCACCTGCAGCAGCCACTTCTCGACCTCGTAGTAGCTGCGGGAGAGTCGGGTGTCGTAGGGGTAGTCCTCACGCCAGGTGTCGACCGCGCGCCCGTCCGGGGTGATCAGGTCGGGGTCGGAGCCGTGATCGTCGCGCACCGTGTAGCCCTCGGCGCGAAGCTTGTCGATGTATTCCCGCAGCTGCTGTTGCACCGTCGCAGACTAGGGGATTTGGGTGAACGGTGGGCGAACACGTTTGTCGACTCACCGCCGGTGACCTCCCTGCCGGATCCGACTGGGGCTGGTCGATGTCGTCGCGGGGCGGTCGGACTGAGACACTGGGGGTATGCCGTCAGTCCTGCCCGTGGGCGACCCCGTGCCCGCGGATGGTCGGCTGCCACAGGATGCAACGGCCGCACTGGGAGAACTGCCGTTCGGTATCTACGTGCACGTCCCGTTCTGTCGCGTCCGGTGCGGATACTGCGACTTCAACACCTACACCGTCCCCGAGCTGGGCGGGCACGGCGCGACCATCGACACCTATGCGGAGGCGGCGCTGGCCGAGCTGGAGCTGGCCCAGCGCGTCCTTGCTGACGCCGACCAGGAGGTGCCGTCCGTGCAGACCGTCTTCGTCGGCGGCGGCACCCCGACGATGCTCCCGCCGCACGACCTGGTGAAGGTGCTGGACGGCATACGGCACCGGTGGGGGCTGGCACCCGGGGCCGAGGTGACGACCGAGGCCAACCCGGACACGATCACCCCCGAGGTGGCGGAGACGCTGGCTGCGGGCGGCTTCACCCGGGTGAGCCTGGGGATGCAGTCGTCGGTGCCGCACGTGCTGGCGACGCTGGAGCGGACCCATGACCCGGCCAATGTCGACACGGCCGTCGCGGCGGTGCGTGCAGCGGGGATGCAGGTCAGCCTGGACCTCATCTATGGCACGCCCGGAGAGTCGCTGCAGGACTGGCGGACCAGCCTGGAGACCGTGATCGGACTCGAGCCGGATCACGTGTCGGCCTACGCGCTGGTCGTCGAGGAGGGCACCAAGCTGGCCGCCCAGGTGCGTCGGGGGCAGGTCACGATGCCCGATGACGACGACGAGGCTGACAAGTACGAGATGGCCGAGGAGATCCTGTCCGGTGCTGGCTATGGCTGGTATGAGATCAGCAACTGGGCTCGGGCAGAACAGAACCGGTGCCTGCACAACGTCAACTACTGGCGGGGCGCGAACTGGTGGGGGATCGGCCCCGGTGCGCACAGCCATGTCGGCGGGGTGCGCTGGTGGAACGTCAAACACCCTGCGCCGTATGCCGATCGCCTCGCCTCGGGTGTCTCCCCGGGAGCAGGGCGCGAGGTGCTCACGGGCACCCAGCGTCACGACGAGGAGGTGCTGCTCGGCATCCGGTTGGTGGAGGGGCTGGACCTGACGCTGGTTGAGGGAGCTGGACGCGCGGCAGTTGCCGGGCTGATCGCCGATGGGCTGATCGACGGTCGGGGTGCACTGCGGGGCAGGGCGGTGCTCACCGTCCGGGGCAGGCTGCTGGCCGACACCGTCGTGCACCGCCTGCTCACCACCTAACCCCTTTTCGTAGGGGTTTTGCCGGCCGAGCACGGATTTTCGTAGAGGTTTGCCGGCCGCGAGCACGGCTTGGGGCCTCGAGGCACCCGATCAGGCCAGCTCAGATCAGTTCAGGACCTTGAGCTGGAACGGATAGATGTAGGTCTCGCCGCGCGCCGCCCGCATGGCGCCCTTGATGTGCACATAGGCAGCAACCAGGAAGAGCACGATCCAGAACGGGATCACCAGCAGGAAACCCAGCGTCAGCGTGAGGATGCCGACCACCCAGCCGAGCAGATAGAGGATCCAGAACGTCAGGTTGAAGTTGAAGGCGCCGGAGGCGGCCGTGCGCACCGCCTGGCTGTCGTCCTTGCGGAGGAACCAGATCAGCAGGGGGCCCAGGATGCTCAAGGTGCCAAAACTGACGATGAACGCGATCGGCGCGGACAGGTGAGCCAGGAGCATCCAGGTGCGCTCGTCGGACTCGGCCGGGCGAGGACCCTGCCCGCCCTGCATGGGTTGGCCCTGCCAGCCACCCTGTTGGGGCTGGCTCTGCCACTGGCCGTGCTGCGGGTGCCCCTGCTGAGACTGCCCGTGCGGAGGCAGCCCCTGCTGGGGCAGCCCCTGCTGGGGCAGCCCCTGGGGGCTCGCGCCCTCGGGGCCTGGGCCCTGAGGCTGACCGGCAGGCCCGGGCTGCTGCGGGTTAGGGGACTGCGGGTTGTGGGGCGGCGGCGGGGTCTGGCCCGGCTGCCAGTCCTGCGGGTTGTCGGTCATGTCAGTCCTCCTGGGGGACGGTGACGAAGTCGATGAGTTCCTCGACGCTCGCGAGCAGCGTGGGCTCAAGGTCACTGTAGGAACGCACGGTGCCGAGGATCTGCTTCCATCCTCTCGCAACATCGGCCTGGGTGTCATGTGCCCAGCCCAACTCGGCCAGCACCGACTGCTTCCAGGGGCGTCCGCGCTCGATGATCGGCCAGGCGGTCAGATCAAGGCGTGCTGGCCGCACGGACTGCCAGACGTCGACGTAGGGGTGGCCGAGCACCTTCACCCAGCGCGACTCGGGAAGCTTCTCGGCGGCGCGGACGATCCGGTCCTCCTTGGTGCCCGGCACGAGGTGGTCGACGAGCACGCCCATCCGGCGCTCGGCGCTCGGCGCGAAGTCCCGGATCACCGCCGAGAGGTCGTCGACCCCCTCGAGCAGCTCCACCACCACACCCTCGACGCGCAGGTCGTCTCCCCAGATCTTCTCCACGAGCTCGGCGTCGTGGCGGCCCTCGACGAAGAGCCGCGAGCCGGCCGCGACCTTGGCTGGAGCGTGGGCCACCGCGCGAGAGCCGCTGGCGGTGCGTGCGCTCTGGGCGCGGGCGGCGGCCAGAGCCGCGTGGGACTCCGCTGTCGGGACTGTGAGGACGACCGGCTTGCCGTCGAGCAGGAAACCGGGACCGAGCGGGAAGCCGCGTCGACGTCCACGGCGGTCCTCCAGGTGCACGACCTGCATGCCACCGGCCTTCTCCACGCTTACGATCGCCCCGACATACCCGGTCTGCACGTCCTCCACCACCAGTCCGGTCTCGGCCTCCGTGGCCACGGCCCGCCCCCCACGGGGGACGCGCCAGTCGCCGGACAGGACATCGGTGCCATATCGATCGCTCACCGCCCCAGCGTAGGGAGGCAGTGCACTGGGTGCCGCCAGACCCGCCGGGTCGGAGGTGGATGGGCGGGAAGTCGGGCGGGGAAGGCGGGCGGGGAAGGCGGGCGGGGAAGGCGGGCGGGGAGGAGCTCGGGTGAGTTGGCTGCGCTCGTCCGGAAGGGGAGGGGCTGGGAAAGGCGAGACGTCACCGACGCATACAAGGAGCTCATATTTCGGCGCGACACGCCGAGGAGCAGAAGATTTCTGCAACTCTTTGGCATCAACCCCTTGTGCTCGTCACCGATCAGGGCTACAACTGTCCTACGCACCTCGGAGACGAGGTGCTGACCGCAAGGCTTCGTCGCGGATTCGCGATCCGGGTTCGTCCTGGTGACCACCACCTGTGATGGGGTGGCGCGAGCCATCGACTCCTTGGCTGGTCGTTCGGAGCATCACCCCGAACACACCGTGGGCCCCTCGCAAACTCATACTTTGCGAGGGGCCCACACCTTCATCTGTGACGGCTCTGGACAAGCCGGGGTCCCTGCAGGCTCATACCAGGCAGGGCGACCACATCATTTGTAGCGGCATGGCCGCCCCCGAGGCCAACCTCAGGGGCGGTGTGTCGCGAAATTCACATGCCAGGGCCACCGCACCTCACAGCCCCGCGGGCACACCACGGCGAGCGAGTAGACTGGCACTCGGCCCGAGTGAGTGCCAGAGTGCGAGGCGGAGGTGGACCCTGGTGAGTAGCGACGAACGACGCCTGCAGGTGCTGCGTGCCATCGTGCAGGACTACGTCCGCACCTCGGAGCCGGTGGGCTCCAAGGCGCTGCTAGAGCGGCACCACCTGGGAGTCTCAGCCGCCACGGTGCGCAACGACATGGCGCTCCTGGAGGATGAGGGACTCATCGCGGCGCCGCACACCAGCGCCGGGCGCATCCCGACCGACGCCGGCTATCGGTTGTTCGTGGACAAGTTGGCGGCCATCAAGCCGATGTCGCGGGCGGAACGCACCGCGATCGAGGAGTTCCTCGGGGGAGCGGTCGACCTCGACGACGTGGTGGGACGCTCGGTCCGGCTGCTGGCCTCCCTGACGCAGCAGGTCGCGGTGATGCAGTATCCCTCGCTGAGTCGCTCGACGGTGCGACATATTGAGCTGGTCCCGGTCGGTGGGCCCCGCCTGATGGTGGTCCTCATCGTCAACACCGGACGGGTGGAGCAGCGGGTCGTCGATGTGGGGCGATCTCTGACGGGGCTCTCCGGGGAGCAGACCATCCAGACGGTGCGCGCGATGCTCAATGCTGAGGCGGGCGGTCTGCCCCTGCCCGAGGCTCCGGTGCGGCTCAAGGCGGCCCTGGTGGGAATTTCTGCCGAGGACCGCCCTGTTGCCGAGGTCGTCGTCGATTCGTTGCAGGACGCCCTGTTGGCGCAGACTGAGGAGCGGGTTGTCCTCGCGGGAACAGCAAACCTGGCCCGTGTGGTCACCGACTTCCCCAGCTCTATCGGGCCCGTCCTCGAGGCCCTGGAGGAGCATGTGGTGCTGCTGAAGCTGATGTCCAGCATGAGCACCCTGCTGGATGAGGACTCGGTGGCGGTGAGCATCGGCGCGGAGAACCCCTACGAGGGATTCCAGTCGACGTCGGTGATCACGACGACCTACGGCAGCGCCGGTGGTCTGGGTGTGGTCGGACCGACCCGTATGGACTACCCGACGACGATGGCGTCCGTGCGGGCGGTCGCACACTACGTGTCCGAGATCCTGGACAACTAGAGAGGTTTGATGAACGACTACTACGGTGACCTTGGTGTGCCCCGTCAGGCGACGCAGCAGGAGATCAAGAGCGCCTATCGCAAGATGGCCCGCAAGCTGCACCCGGACGTCAACCCCGGCCCGGAGGCCGAGGCAGAGTTCAAAAAGGTGAGCCAGGCCTACGACGTGCTTTCCGATGCCACCAAGCGCGCGGCCTACGACCGCGGCCAGGATCCGTACGCCGGGGCCTCCCAGAACTTTGGCCAGGGCTTCAGCTTCACCGACATCATGGACGCCTTCTTCGGTGGCTCAGGTGCCGGGTCCCGGGGCCCGCGCTCGCGCACCCAGCGAGGCCAGGACGCCCTCGTCCGCCTCGACATCGACCTGAAGACCGCTGTCTTTGGTGGCCAGGAGACCCTGGTCATCGACACCGCCACGCGCTGCTCCACCTGCACCGGCTCGGGGAGCCAGCCCGGCACCGGGACGCGGACCTGCTCCACGTGCGCCGGCCGCGGTGAGATCCAGTCCGTGCAGCGCTCCTTCCTCGGCCAGGTCATGACGACCCGTCCGTGCCCGGAGTGCCGCGGTTATGGCGAGCTCATCGAGCAGCCGTGCGTCGACTGTGCCGGCGAGGGTCGGGTGCGCTCCCGTCGTGACCTGACGCTCAAGGTGCCCGGTGGCGTCGACTCCGGCACCCGGATCCAGCTCGGCGGGGAGGGCGAGGTCGGCTCCGGCGGCGGCCCGGCCGGAGACCTCTATGTCGAGATCGCCGTGCGCCCGCACGAGACCTATCGGCGCCGCGGAGACGACCTGCACTGCTCGGTGCAGGTGCCGATGACCGCTGCCGCGCTCGGGGCGTCCTTGACCGTGGAGACCTTTGACGGGCCCACCGAGGTGGACCTCAAGTCCGGCACGCAGCCGCAGGACACGCTCACCCTGCCGGGCCAGGGGGTCACCCACCTGCGTGGCACCGGCCGGGGAGACCTGGTGGTGCACTTTGACGTGCGCGTGCCGACCAAACTGGATGACCGGCAGCGTGAGCTCCTCGGTCAGCTCGCCGAGGCCCGTGAGGAGTCCCGGCCCGAGGGCCGGATGACGCCGGCGAGCAACGGACTATTCGGCAAACTCAAGGAAGCCTTCTCCGCACGGTGAGCGCGCCGCTCTTCTTCGTCGGGGCCGGCCGCCTCGACGCGGTCGCGCCCGGCGATGTGGTGCACCTGGACGGACCGGAGGGCTGGCACGCCGCGGCCGTGACCAGATTGACGACCGGTGAGCAGCTGGTCGTCGCCGACGGCTCCGGGCGGCTGGCGCGCGGCCGGGTGATCAGTGTCGGCAGGGGTGAGCTCGACCTGAGCGTGGACGACGTGAGTCACTCCCCGGAACCGGCACCGCGCTTCACCCTCGTCCAGGCACTCGCCAAGGGCGACCGGGACCTGCTCGCGATCGAGGTCGCCACCGAGCTGGGTGTCGACGACGTGGTGCCGTGGGCCGCGTCGCGCAGCATCGTGGCGTGGCGCGGGGACCGGGCTGTCAAGGCCCACGCGAAGTGGGAGCGGACCGTGCTGGCCGCCGCGAAGCAGGCCCGTCGGGCCCGGGTCCCGGTCGTCACCGACCTTGCTGACCGGGATGCCGTCGTGCGCCGCATCGCTGCCTCCGACCTGGCACTCGTCCTGCACGAGGAGGCCACCGAGCCGCTGGTAGGGGCGGGGCTGCCCGGCCAGGGCGAGGTGCTGCTGATCGTCGGTCCAGAGGGCGGGATCAGCCCGGAGGAGACGGCGGCCTTCGTGGCAGCCGGGGCCCGCACAGTGCGGTTGGGGGACACCGTGCTGCGCACCTCGACCGCAGGTTCGGCGGCCATCGCCCTGCTCAGCGGCCGGTCCCGATGGGCGTGAGCCTGTCCGACGGACCGGCGACGAGCGACTCCCCACGGCCCTCCCTGCTGGATCCGGCACACCGGCCGGTCTCCCTCGGCACGACGGCCCTCATCTCGTTGTTCGCGGTCGAGTACATCGCGGTGGGCACCGCCATGCCCACCGTTGCGCGGGCCCTCGACGGCCTCGGCCTCTACGCCCTGGCGTTCAGCGCCACGATCGCCGCCAGCGTCATCGGGATGATCCTGGGCGGGTGGTGGTCGGACAAGTCCGGGCCGCGCGCCGTCCTGGTCGTCGGTGCCACCGTCTTTGCCGGCGGTCTGCTCGGGGCCGGGCTGAGCACCAGCATGGAGCTCTTCGTCGCCGCGCGAGCACTGCAGGGGCTGGGCAGCGGCATGGCCATCGTGGCGATCTATGTCGTGATCGCCCAGGGCATCCCCGATCTGCTCCGACCCCGGATGTTCTCGCTGTTGGCGGCGGCGTGGGTGGTGCCCGGGCTGGTGGGCCCGGTGCTCACCGGGTTCCTGGTTGACCAGGTCGGCTGGCGCTGGGTCTTCCTGGGCGTCATCCCCCTGGTGGTGGTCAGCATGGCTGTGCTGCTGCCGGCGCTGGGGCGCACCGAGCCCAGTGAGGACGCTCCCTACCTCGGGGTCTCCACCATCCTCTGGGCGGTGCTGGCGGCGGTCAGCGTCGGGGTGCTCAACCTCGGCGGTGAGCACATCTCTGTGCAGGATGTGCTGATCGGTCTGCCGTTCGCCGTGGCACTGGGGGTCGCCGCCTGGCGCCTGCTGCCACCGGGCACCCTCACCCTGGGCCGTGGCCTGCCGTCGGTGATCGCGGCCCGAGGAGCGATCGGCGCATCGTTCATGGCCGCGGAGGCCTATCTGCCGCTCATGCTCCAGGACCTGCACGGCTACAGCCCTACCGAGGCCGGCCTGGCCCTGGCCGTCGGCGCGGTGACCTGGGCGGGCGGATCGTGGCTGCAGGGACGGCTGCGAGACACCGTGGACCGGGTGCGGGTCATGGTGGTCGGCTGCACCATCATCACGGTGGGCACCGGGCTGCTGGTGGCGGCTATCGTCACGGACTGGCCGGGCTGGACCGTGCTGGTGATCTGGGGCATCACCCAGACCGGGGTGGGAGTGGCCTATCCGACCACCTCCCTGCAGACCATGCGGCTGTCAGCTCCCCAGGTGCTGGGCCGCAACTCCTCCTCCCTGCAGGTCAGCGAGGCACTCGCCTCCGCCGTCGTGCTCGGCGCCGTGGGCGCCGTCTTCACCGCCCTGTATGCCGCATCGATGCAGAGCGCGTTCGCCGCCGTGGCGATCGCCTCGGTGGCAGCTGCCCTGGCGGCGGTCGCCACCTCTGCCCGCTCCCGCCCGGCCTAGGGAGGCGCCACGGTCGGTCGGCACTGGAGCGCCCCGCCCGTCCGGCGTCGGTGGGTGCCACGGGAGGCACCTTGAGGCCCCGTCCGGCGCATCGGCAGCACGCGGACAGCGGTCGTCTACCGTGGGGTCATGCCGACAGACAGCGACTGCCTCTTCTGCAAGATTGTGGCCGGTGCCATCCCGGCTGACACCGTCTATGAAACCGACTCGGTCCTGGCCTTCCGGGACATCACCCCACGCGCCACGGTGCACGTGCTGGTGATCCCGAAGTCCCACGAGGACACCCTGGGTCAGATGGCCGCGGACCATCCAGCTGGCGTCGCCGACCTGTTTGCCGCCGCCCGCGAGGTGGCCCGCCTCGAGGGCATCGAGGAGAGTGGCTACCGGGTGGTCAGCAATGTCGGGGCCGACGCCGGTCAGGAGGTCTTCCACGTGCACGTCCATGTGCTGGGCGGCCAGCAGCTGGGGCCGGTCGGCCCCGGTCCCCGTTAGACTTGGGGACCTGATGACAGAGCCCGACCATCCGGGGGCGGCCGACGCCGACACCCGTGACACAGATCCCGACCTGATCACCACGCACGCGCCGACCCCTCACGATGCTGGTCCGCCGGTGCACACCGTGGTCATCCCGCCCGAGACCTCCATGGCCGCACTGCTCGGCCCCCGTGATGAGCTGCTCAAGACCATGGAGCGCTCCTTCCCCCGCGTCGATGTGATGGTGCGGGGCAATCAGTTCCGCCTCGACGGACCCTCGGAGGACGTCGCCGTCATCGAGCGTCTCATCGATGAGCTGATCGTCATCGTCGCTGCGGGACAACCGCTCAACCGGGACGCCGTCGAGCGGGCCATCAGCATGTTGCGCAGCGCCTCGGCCGAGCGCCCCGCCGACGTGCTGACGATGAACATCATCAGCAACCGGGGCCGCACCATCCGTCCCAAGACCCTGCACCAGAAGCACTACGTCGACGCGATCGACAAGCACACGATCGTTTTCGGCATCGGCCCCGCCGGCACCGGCAAGACCTACCTCGCGATGGCCAAGGCCGTCGCCGCCCTGCAGGCCAAGCAGGTCAACAGGATCATCCTGACCCGACCCGCGGTGGAGGCCGGTGAGCGCCTGGGGTTCCTGCCCGGCACGCTCAACGACAAGATCGACCCCTATCTGCGGCCGCTCTATGACGCGCTGCACGACATGGTGGACCCGGACTCGATCCCGCGCCTGATGGCCTCGGGCACGATCGAGGTCGCCCCCCTGGCCTATATGCGCGGGCGCGCACAACCACTCGACGCGCAGGTGCTGACTCCGGAGGGTTTCCGCGACATCGGATCTCTTCAGGTGGGGGACCGCGTCATCGGTTCACAGGGTGAGGCGACGGCCGTACTCGGCGTCTACGCGCAGGGGCAGCGTGAGGTCTACCGGGTCTCGACCCAGGATGGCGCGTCCACCCTGGCGTGCGGCGAGCATCTCTGGCAGGTCAGGACCCCCTCTGACAAGCGTCGCGGCCGCACTCGCGTGGTGCAGACCAGCGAGATGATCGGGCGGCTCCGTGCCGCGCATGCCCGACGGTTCGAACTTCCGATGATGGCACCGCCAGAGCTAGCACCGCGCGAGGTGCCGATGGACGCCTATGCGCTGGGGCTCCTGCTGGGAGATGGCTGCCTCACCACCTTGACAACTCCCGCTTGCAGCACCGTCGACGCCCAGTTGGCGGTGGCGCTCGAGGAAGCACTGGAGGGTGTTGAGTTGCGCGCGAACGGTGCGCACGACGACGTGCTGAGCCGCCAGGGCGGCGGTGGCGGGCGTGGAGGTGTCATCACGGCACATCCGGTCACCGCAATCGTGCGAGAGCTCGGTCTGGCCGGCACCCGTTCCCACACCACGTTCGTCCCGAAGGACTACCTGCTCAACTCTGTCGCGGTGAGGTTGGCCGTGCTCCAGGGACTCCTGGACACCGACGGCGGCACCGTCACGCAGAGAGGCCGCACTTGCCGAGTGCAGTACTGCACCACGTCGCCACAACTGCGAGACGACGTGGTTTTCCTGGTGCGCTCGCTGGGTGGCACAGCCGACTGGCGTGCGCGGCCTGCCGAAGGACGCAAACCCGGTCTGGCCAACGGGCGGCCGGTGCCCTCTCGGCACGATGCCTTCGTGCTCGACATCAGGCTGCCGGCCAGCGTGGACCCCTTCAGGAGGAAGCGCAAGCGAGACGCTTACGAGAAGCACACTGGCGGCCTACCGACGCGGTTCGTCGACCGCATCGAGCCGGTGGGGATGCGGGAGACGGTGTGCATCCAGGTGGCCGCAGCCGACTCGCTGTATGTCACTGACGACTTCCTCGTCACGCACAACACCTTGAACGACGCCTTCATCATCCTCGACGAGGCGCAGAACACCTCCGCGGAGCAGATGAAGATGTTCCTGACCAGGCTCGGGTTCGGCTCCAAGATGGTCGTCACCGGCGACGTCACCCAGGTGGATCTGCCGACCGGCACCAGCTCGGGCCTGCGGGTGGTCCGGGACATCCTGGCGGATGTCGAGGACATCCACTTCACGACGCTGACCTCGGCCGACGTCGTGCGCCACCGGCTGGTCAGCTCGATCGTCGAGGCCTACGGCAAGCACGACGAGGGCCAGCCGCAGGCCCCACGGGCCTCCCGCCGCCCCCCGGCCAAGGACCGTCAACGGCCCGCCGGTGAGGTCTCCGCAGAGGTGGGCACCCGGCATACCGAGGATGGTGAGCAGTGAGCATCGAGGTGCTCAACGAGTCGGGTGAGGTGCCGGGGCCGGTCGCCGAGCAGGAGCTGCACGACCTGGCCCGTCATGTGCTGGACCAGCTGCGCGTGCACCCGCGGGCCGAGCTCGCGATCACCCTGGTCGACGAGGAGGCGATGACCGCCCTCCACGAGCGCTGGATGGACCTGCCGGGCCCGACCGACGTGATGAGCTTTCCGATGGATGAGCTGCGCCCCGGCTCCGACAGCGAGACGCCCGAGGGGGTGCTCGGCGACGTGGTGCTCTGTCCCTCGGTGGCGCGCACCCAGGCCCGGGCCGCAGGCCACAGCGTGCAGGACGAGATCCTGCTGCTGACCACCCACGGGATCCTGCACCTGCTCGGCTTCGACCACGCCGAGCCGGCGGAAGAGCGGGAGATGTTCGACCTGCAGCGGACCCTGCTGCTGACCTTCCTGTCCCAGCGCGGGCGGACGACCACCGCCGCGCCGGACGCGCGCACCACACCCTGAGGCACTGTTGACAACCCTGATTCTCGTCGCCGTCGTGGCGGTCCTCATCGCCTTCCTCCTATCCGCCAGCGACACTGCGCTGCAGCGCATCTCGCGGCAGCGGGTAGAGGCACTCGTGGAGGAGGACTCCCGCGGCGCGCAGGCGCTGGCCCGCATTGTCGCTGACCCCGCGCCCTACCTGGCCGCGTCGGCCTTTGCCAGGGCAGTCGCCGAGGCGGTCGCCGCGGTGGCGGTCACCGTCGCGGTGGACACGCAGGTCGACAACCACTGGCAGACCGCGCTGATCGCGGTCGGGATCATGAGCGTGGTCACCTTCGTGGTGGTCGGGGTGTCCCCGCGCACGCTGGGTCGGCAGTACGTGGAGAAGGTCGCACTGCTGGCGGCCCCCATGATCCGGGCGCTGCGGGTGCTGCTGGGACCGTTGGCCAAGGCACTGGTCCTCCTGGGCAACGCGGTCACCCCGGGGCGGGGGTATGCCGAGGGGCCCTTCGCCAACGAGGCTGAACTGCGTGACCTGCTGGACCTGGCGGGTGAGAGCTCGGTCATCGAGGCCGGGGAGCGGGAGATGATCCACTCCATCTTCGAACTCGGTGACACTGTCGCCCGCGAGGTCATGGTGCCCCGGCCCGACATGGTCTCGATCCGGCAGGACCGGGCGCTGCGCCAGGCGATGTCGCTCTTCCTGCGCTCGGGCTTCAGCAGGGTGCCGGTGATCGGGGAGGGGACCGACGACGTCCTGGGCATCCTCTATTTCAAGGATGTCGTGCGGGCGGTCAATGCCAACGCCGAGAACAGCCAGGACCCGGTCAGCGACCTGATGCGTCCGGTCCAGCGGATCCCGGAGTCCAAACCTGTCGACGGTCTGCTGCGTGAGATGCAGCAGGACCGCCACCACATCGCCATGGTCATCGACGAGTACGGCGGCACTGCCGGACTGATCACCATCGAGGACATCCTGGAGGAGATCGTCGGAGAGATCACCGACGAGTACGACCGTGATGTGGTCGAGATCGAAACACTGGAGGACGGGACCGTGCGGGTGCCCGCCACCATGCCGGTCGACGACCTGGCGGAGATGTTTGACGTCGAGATCGAGTCCGAGGACGTCGACTCCGTCGGCGGGCTTTTGGGGGCCGAGATCGGCATGGTGCCCATCGTGGGCTCGTGGTGTGAGGTCGCCGGATTGCGCCTGACCGCCGAGCGGATGGCCGGTCGGCGCCGCCGAGTGGCTACTGTGCTGGTCACCCGGGTGGAGCCGGAGGAGCAGGACCACGAGGACGCCGACGACGGCGATCCCGACCAGGAGCCGGAGGGCACCCCATGAGCGAGGCCCAGCAGACCCCACCTGACCCGCGCGGGGGTGCGGTGGAGCAGCCGCCTGACCCCACGGCATACCGCGCGGGTTTTGCCTGCGTCGTGGGCCGCCCCAACGCGGGCAAGTCGACCCTGACCAACGCGCTCGTCGGACAGAAGGTCGCGATCACCTCCAGCAAGCCGCAGACCACCCGGCACGCCATCCGCGGCGTCCGCACGACCGAGGACTACCAGTTGATCCTGGTCGACACCCCCGGGCTGCACCGGCCACGCACCCTGCTCGGGCAACGGCTCAACGACCTGGTGCGCGAGACGCTCCTGGAGGTGGACGTCATCGGCTTCTGCCTGCCTGCTGACCAGCGACCCGGACCGGGTGACGCGTTCATCGCCCGGGATCTCGCGGATCTGCAGCGCGCCAAGAAGGTGCCTGTGGTCGCCCTGGCGACCAAGTCCGACGCAGTGGACAAGCAGCGCCTCGCCGAGCACCTGATCGCGATCGACCAGCTCGGGTCCTGGGACGCGATCGTGCCCTGCTCAGCCGTGCGTGGCGACCAGGTTGACGACGTCGCCCGCGTGCTGGCGTCCTATCTGCCCACCTCGCCCAAGCTCTATCCCGACGACGTGCTGACCGACGAGTCGGACGTGGTGATGATTGCCGAGCTGGTCCGCGAGGCAGCGTTGGAGGGGGTGCGTGACGAGCTCCCGCACTCGCTGGCCGTGGTCGTCGAGGAGATCGTGCCACGCGGGGACCGTCCTGAGGACCGACCGCTGACCGATGTGCGCGTCAACATCTTCGTCGAGCGCCCCAGCCAGAAAGCGATCATCATCGGGCGCGGAGGCTCGCGGTTGCGCGATGTCGGCGCGACGGCGCGTGCCGGGATCGAGAAGATCGTCGGGCACAAGGTCTTCCTCGACCTGCACGTCAAGGTGGCCAAGGACTGGCAGCGTGACCCCAAGCAGCTCCAGCGGCTGGGTTTCTGAGGAGGGGCAGGATGGATCGATCCAGGACAGTGGTGATCGCAGCGGGGATGGCGGCGGTGGCGATGGTGGCCACCGGCTGCAGCCGTGAGGTCTCGGCGGAGGACATCGAGGACAGCATCGCCGAGCAGGCCGAGGTCCAGGGCTTCCCGCTGGAGTCCGTCGACTGTCCGAGCGGCCTGCCGCCAGAGGTCGGCGCCGAGGTGATCTGTGACGTCGTGATCACGGGCCTGGTCGAGGTGACCCCCGGGCAGCCCGAGGTGGTCGACCGCTTTCAGGTCCAGGTGCGCGGGGTGGACCGTGGCGATGTCCGCTACTCGATGAGGCCGCTGGTCGCAGGCACCACCGAATAGTCAGCAGAACCCTCGCACTGCCTCTGGTGGGCGACCCCGTTGAGTGGTTGGGTAAGGGGATGAAGAAACTTATCAACGACCCCGCTGACGTCGTCATCGAGGCGCTCCGTGGCATGGCTGCCGCCCACCCTGACCGGCTGCGCGTGGACCTCGAGAACAAGGTTGTCTATCGCAAGGACCCCATCCGCTCCGGCAAGGTGGGGCTGATCTCCGGTGGCGGATCCGGACACGAGCCAATGCACGGCGGCCTGGTCGGTCTTGGCATGCTCGATGCTGCCTGCGCCGGCGAGGTGTTCACCTCGCCGGTGCCCGACCAGATGATGGCCGCGACCAAGGAGGTCGACGGTGGCGCCGGTGTGCTCCACATCGTGAAGAACTACACCGGCGACGTGATGAACTTCGAGATGGCTGCCGAGCTGGCCGCCGCCGAGGCCGGCACCGAGGTCCAGTCAGTCGTCGTCGACGATGACGTCGCGGTCCAGGACTCCCTCTACACCGCAGGGCGCCGGGGTGTTGGCACCACCGTCCTGCTGGAGAAGATCGTCGGGGCGGCGGCCGAGGAGGGCCGCTCGCTGGCGGACTGCGCCGCGCTGGCCACCAAGGTCAACGGCAACGGTCGCTCGATGGGCATGGCCCTGACCTCCTGCACCGTCCCCGCGGCCGGCAAACCCACCTTCGAGCTCGCCGAGGACGAGATCGAGGTCGGCATCGGCATCCACGGCGAGCCCGGACGCAAGCGCGTGCCGTTGGCGCCGGCCCGCGAGGTCGCGGCGATGCTGGTCGAGCCGGTCCTGGCCGACCTGGACTTCACCGGCGACTCCGGGGCGATCGTGATGATGAACGGGATGGGCGGCACGCCGCTGATCGAGCTCTACCTGATGTATCACGAGGTGGCTCAGATCCTGGAGAAGTCCGGGGTCACCATCGCCCGCTGTTTGGTCGGCAACTACATCACGAGCCTGGAGATGGCTGGCTGCTCCGTGACGGTCCTCAAGGCGGACGATGATCTCGTGGGCCTCTGGGACGCACCTGTGAACACACCGGGCCTACGCTGGGGAGTATGAGTGTGGCAAACCTGCAGTCCTTCACGGCATGGATCGAGGACTACGCGCGCGTGGTCAGCGAACAGGCCGACTACCTGACCGATCTCGACCGCGCCATCGGTGATGCCGACCACGGCAGCAACATGAAGCGGGGCATGACCAAGGCAGCGCAGCTAGCCACCGACGAGGAGTTCACCTCCGTGGACGCCTACCTGAAGAAGGTCGGCATGAGCCTGGTGAGCAACGTCGGCGGCGCCAGCGGCCCGCTCTATGGCACCTTCTTCCTGCGCATGGCCGGCGCCTTTGCCGGGGTCGAGGAGGCTGGCGTTGCAGAGATCGGGCAGGGCCTACGGGCCGGGGTCGAGGGCATCGTGGCGCGCGGCAAGGCCGAGACCGGAGACAAGACGATGTATGACGCGTGGGCGCCGGCCCTGGAGGCCTTCGACGCTGCGACGGCGTCGGGTGACCTGGCCGCTGCCCTCACGGCAGCCGCCGAGGCTGCGGCCACCGGTCGCGACGCGACCCAGGACCTGGTCGCCCGCAAGGGGCGGGCCAGTTATCTGGGCGAGCGCAGCCGAGGACACATCGACCCAGGAGCCACCAGCTCGACGATGCTGCTCGAGTCCGCCGCCCGCACGCTCGCCTGACCCCGCATTTTGGTAGTGGTTTCGCTGGTCGGGCCCGCATTTTCGTAGTGGTTTCGCTGGTCGGACCCGCGTTTTCGTCGTGGTTTCGCTGGTCGGCCCCACATCTTCGTCGTGGTTTCGCTGCTTCAATCTCAGTTGCTCTGCTGCTCTTCTGGCCCTGAGGAGGTCTGGTCATGATCGGCATCGTCGTGGTCAGCCACAGCCGTGCACTGGCCAATGCCGCCGTTGCGCTGGCTGACGAGATGACTGACCCGGGGAACCGGCCCGCCATCAAGGTGGCTGCCGGTCTGGACGAGACGACGTTCGGGACCGATGCCGCGGCTGTGGCAGAGGCCATCACCGAGGCGGACAGCGGTGACGGGGTGCTGGTGCTGCTGGATCTCGGTAGCGCCGTCCTGTCCGCGGAGATGGCGCTGGAGTTCCTGGAGCCAGAGGTCGCAGATCGAGTCTGGATCTCCAGCGCACCCCTGGTCGAGGGGCTCGTGGGAGCTGCCGTGGCCGCCGGGGCTGGAGCAAACCTCGCGGGTGCCGCTGCCGAGGCGGAGCAGGGCTTGATGGGCAAGGCCCAGCACCTCGGGTCGGGGCAGCAATCAGCAAAACCGCTACCAAAACACGGGTTGGACCAGCGAAACCACTCGGAAAATGCGGGGGAGGTGCGGCGGGTGCTGGTGGTCAACGCACCTCACGGACTGCACGCCCGGCCAGCTGCCCGCTTCGTTCGGGAGGTCGGTGCCCATCCGGGCACTCAGGTGCGGGTGCGCAACCTGACCACCGGTGGACCAGCGGTCGACGGACGCAGCCTCACCGGCATCGCCACGCTGGACGCCCGACAGGGCCATGAGGTTGAGGTGAGCGCCTCCGGTGACCTGGCGGGCGAACTGCTGGACTCCCTCGCTGGGCTGGCGGAGGTCGGTTTCGGTGACCTGGCTCCACCCACGAGCGGGCCGGACCGTGCCGCGGCCGCGGCGGTGGGAGACGGTCCCGCGACGGGGCCGGACCAGGGTGCCGGCGGAGCCGGCTCGGCGGACAACAGCGTGCCGCAGGGACCGACCTTCGGGCTGGAGGCCGCGGTGGGCAGGGTCGTGCGTGCCGATGTGACGGTCATGACGGAGGACTATCAGGGCGGTGATGTTGAGGAGGAACTGGCCGCACTGGACCGGGCTGTGATCCAGGCTCAGGCTGAGCTCAGCGACCTCGTCGGGCACACCACCCAGCGCCTGGGTGCCAGCGAGGCGGCGGTTTTCGACTCACACCTGGCCATGCTGGAGGACCCGGCCCTGCAGGGCCCGGTGCGGGACGGCATCCGAGCTGGCCAGTGGGCACCGCAGGCGGTCCAGCAGCAGACGGACCGGCTGCGGGCACAGTTCGAGGGGTTGACCGATGCCTATCAGCGCGAACGGGCGGCCGACGTGGACAGCGTCGGGCAGCGCCTGCTCCGGGCCCTGGTCGGGGTCGCGTCCACTCAGCACGACGACACCGGTGTGCTGGTGGTGCCCGAGCTGGACCCCGCGACGGCGGTGCTCCTGGACCCGACGAAGATCCTGGGGGTCGTGACGATCGGCGGGGCGGCGACGGGCCACGGTGTGCTCCTCGCCAGGGCGCGGGGACTGCCCGTGCTAACCGGCGCGGGTCCCGCAGCCGATGTGCAGGAGGGGACGCTGGTGGCCTTCGACGCTCGAGCCGCTCGTCTCGTCATCGACCCGGACCGCACCGTGCGCGAGGAGTTCGAGGCACTGTTGTCGCAGCGGGCCAGCGCCCGCACGCGCATCCTGCAGAGTGCTGGCGAACCGGCGGTGACCAAGGACGGTCATCACGTGCTGGTCAAGGCCAACCTGGCCAGTGTCACCGACGCTGCCCTCGCAGCTGCGTCAGGGGCTGACGGCTCGGGGCTGGTGCGCACCGAGGCGCTGTTCGGTGAGTGGGACGCCGCCCCGAGTGTTGCCGAGCAGGTCCAGACCTTTGAACGCATCGCCGAGCACCTGTCAGGCTCGATGATCACGATCCGGACGTGGGACGTCGGCGGTGACAAACCGCTGCCTTTCCACCCGCAGCCGGCCGAGGCCAACCCCTTCCTCGGCCAGCGCGGGCTCCGGGCCTTCCGGGACGACCCGCGACTGCTGGTGGACCAGCTCGAGGCAGTGTGCCGGGTTGCGCGGGAGACGCCGGTGCGGGTCATGTTCCCGATGATCGCCACGGTCGAGGAGGTGGAGTGGGCGCTGGCCCGGCTGGAGGAGGCCGCCGGGCGACTGCCCGACGGGCGCCCGGACTCGCTGGAGGTCGGCATCATGATCGAGGTGCCCGCCGCCGCGCTGCGCCCCGAGGCCCTGTCGACGCTCCTGGACTTCGTCAGCATCGGCAGCAACGATCTCGTGCAGTACACCCTGGCCGCTGAGCGGGGGAATCCTGCCCTTGAAGGGCTCGCTGACGCAGCGGATCCGGCTGTCCTGCAACTGATCCGGGACACCGTCCTCGGCGTGGCCGAAGGGGTCGACGTGGGCCTGTGCGGTGATGCTGCCAGCGACCCGGGCCTCGCCCTGCTGCTCGTCGGACTGGGCGTCTCCGAGCTCAGCGCGACCGCGGCGTCGGTGCCGGCGGTGAAGGACGCGCTGCGGTCGGTCGCCCTGACTGACCTGCAGGACCTCGGAGCGCGCGCACTGTCCGCGGAGTCTGCCGAGGAGGTGCGCGCCCTGCTGCGTCAGGTCAGCCCCGGCTAACGCACCCCACGCGGTCGGAACTGGATGCTGATCCGCGGTCCCACCGGCTTGGCGGTCTTGGGCACGGCGTGCTCCCACGTGCGCTGGCAGGAGCCTCCCATCACGAGCAGGTCGCCGTGCCCGATCACCCGGCGAATGGTCCGCCCTGCGCCGCCACCGTTGGGGCGCAGCAGCAGGGCCCGGGGCGCCCCGATCGAGACGATGGCCACCATGGTGTCCTGGGAGTTGCCGCGACCAAACCGGTCACCGTGCCAGGCCACGCTGTCCCGGCCGTCGCGATACAGACACATGCCGGCGGTGCGGAACGGCTCGTGCAGCTCTGGGCGGTAGTAGGCGCTGAGCTGCTCGCGCGCCTGCGTGAGCACCGGGTCGGGCAGTTGCTCGTGCTCGGCGTAGAAGCGAAGAAGTCGAGGCGTGTCGACCTCCGTCTCCCACATCACCCGTCGCTCACCGCGCCACTCGACACCGGCGGAGCCGCCGAGCGCCAGTCGGGTGAACAACTCGTCGGAGCCGGTGACCCACCCGGGTCGTGCGTCGATCCAGGCTCCGTGGCTGAGCGTCGTGCGCTGCACGGCACCAGCAAGTGGGCGCAGGCCGACGTCGTCCACCTGGTCGAGAAGTGATCCCTGCAGTGCAACGGACATGTGTTCGAGACTAGAACAACTGTCCCATTGATGCAACACGGTGCCTCCGGTCGGGGGTTGTGTCGTCGGCAGGTGGGAGACTGCAGGCATGCCGTTGTATCGGGACGCCGCGATCGTCCTTCGCACCCACAAACTGGGTGAGGCCGATCGCATCGTCATCATGCTCAGCCGCGGACGGGGCAAGGTCCGCGCCGTCGCCAAGGGAGTGCGCCGCACCCGGTCCAAGTTCGGCGCACGCCTCGAGCCGGGCATGGTCGTCGACCTGCAGTGTTATGAGGGTCGCAACCTCGACACCGTCACCCAGGCCGAGTCGCTGGCATCCTACGGCGACGCGATCGCCCGCGACTATGAGGCCTGGACCGCGGCCAACGCGATGCTTGAGACGTGCGACCGGCTGACCGAGGAGGGTGAGCCAGCAGTCCAGCAGTTCGTCCTCCTCGCTGGTGCCCTCAGCTCCCTGGCCGCGCAGAGCCACGAGCCGGGACTGGTGCTCGACTCCTACCTGCTGCGGGCCATGGCCATCGCCGGCTGGGCAGCCAGTTTCCACGACTGTGCCAAGTGCGGCGCCGAGGGACCGCACCGAGCCTTTGACGTCGCCACCGGCGGGGCCGTCTGTCCCGTATGCCGTCCGCCCGGTTGCGCAGCCCCCGCACCGCAGACCTTCACCCTGTTGGCGGCACTGCTCAGCGGGGACTGGGTCGAGGCCGACGCCAGTGAGCTGAAGCACCGCAAGGAGGCCAGCAAACTGGCCTCGGCCCACGTGCACTGGCACCTGGAGCGCGGGGTGCGCTCGCTGCGCCTGGTGGAGCGGGTCTGATGGCGTATCGGGACGGCGCCCGTGGCGCCCAGCCCGCCGCACGCACGGCTTCGCCCGCCGGACGTGGCGTCTCACCAACCGGACCCATCGCCCCCTTTCCGCACTGCAGCGGGGCCCGACCCCCCGCCATACCGGCTGAGCTGGTGCCACGGCACGTGGCCATCGTCATGGACGGCAATGGACGCTGGGCCAACCAGCGTGGCCTCAAGCGCACCCAGGGCCACGAGGCGGGGGAGGCCTCCCTGCTGGACGTGATCGCCGGCGCCATCGAGGTCGGGGTGCAGTGCATCTCCGCCTACGCCTTCTCGACCGAGAACTGGCGGCGCAGCCCCGACGAGGTCCGCTTCCTGATGGGGTTCAACCGCGACGTCATCCACCGACGGCGCGACCAGCTCGACTCGTGGGGTGTGCGGATGCTGTGGTCGGGGCGCACGCCGCGGCTGTGGAAGTCGGTGATCTCCGAGCTGGAGCAGGCCGAGCGCCAGACCCGGGGCAACGACGTGATCACCCTGAACTTCTGCGTCAACTACGGCGGCCGTGCCGAGGTTGCCGACGCCGTGCGACGCATCGGGGAGGACGTGCGCGACGGACGGCTCTCGGCCCGGGGCATCGACGAGCGCACCATCGGGCGTTATCTCTACCACCCCGAGGTCCCGGACGTGGATCTGTTCGTGCGCAGCTCGGGGGAGCAGCGCACCTCCAACTTCCTGCTCTGGCAGAGCGCCTACGCCGAGATGGTCTTCCAGGACACGCTGTGGCCCGACTATGACCGGCGCCACCTGTGGCAGGCGATCGAGACGTATGCCGCCCGCGACCGACGCTATGGCGGCGCGATCGACCGCTCGGCGGACAGCTCGCCCTGACCCCGCAGGCGGATGCCCGCCACGGTCAGTGACCGTGACGGGCATCCTGCGTGAGGCAGTGACGTGTCGTGCGCCTCAGCTGCTGGCGGAGCAGGCCTGCTCGTAACCGACCTCCTCAAAGGTCGGCCCGTGGAAGAACTCGGTGGTTGTCTCGATGCCGAGCGGGGCCTCGGCGTTGGGGGTGCCCACGATCAGACCGCTGACGGCCACGTCGGCACCCTCGCCGCCGTAGGTGATCGGTTCGGCCATCCCGTCGAAGTCGACCTCCAGCCCGTCCATCGCGGCCCGGAGCCCGGCCCGGGTCAGGTCACCGCTGTCGGCGGCCTTCTCCAGCAGGGCGTGCATTGGGTAGCTCATGACCCAGCCGATGACGTAGCCACCGTTGGGCGGCAGTTCACCGTCCATGGACGCCTTCATCGCCTCGGCGCCGGGGCTGGTGCCGTCCCACTGCTCGGTCGGGGCGAGGTGGTTGTAGAGACCGACGAGGGCAGGAGCTGCGGCGCTGTCCAGCAGGGCCGGGTTCCAGGTGGGCAGCGAGCCCAGGAAGCGTCCGGTGAAGCCGCCACCGGCGAGCTTGCCGACGATCTCCGCGTTCTCGGCGGGACCCACGGCGAGGAGGACGACATCCGGCTGGGCCGCCATCACGGCGGACACGACCGCGTCCTGGCCGCCGGTCACCTGGTTGGGACCGGTGGGTATGACGGTGACGTCCTCGATGCCGTTGGCCTCGGCCCACAGCTGGGCACCGGCGGCGGAGTCGCCACCATAGTCACCGGGATAGCCCACGGCAGCGATCGAGGTGACGTCACCGTGGTTCTCCGTGAACCAGTCCAGTCCGACGATGGCCTCGGTGCAGTAGGAGTAGCCGGTCTCCATGATCAGGCCGTGGTCGTTCTCGGAGAACGCGTAGCCAGACCACCAGGAGGCGGGCACCGCCACGATGTCGTTGGAGTCCATGTCGCCGAGCACCGACTCGGTGTTGACCGTCCCGAGACTCTGGGCGATCGCCAGGATGTTGGGCTCGATCTGCTGATAAGCCGCGGCGTGCTCGGCGGGCTGATACTTGGTGTCCCGGGTGTAGGTGTCGATGTCGACGTCGAAGCCGGCGACGCCGCCAGCCTCGTTGACCTCGGCCCAGTAGGCACGCTGCGCGTCGGTGATGGGCACCGCGAGCGCCGCGAACGGGCCCTCGGTGAGGTCGGACAGGATGCCGAGGTAGATGCAGCCGTTGTCCGCGTTGACGGCGTCGGGGCACGCCTCCTCGGTCACCCCGTCGCCGATCGTGATCTCACCCCCTGCCTCAGGGGGCTCGGTGTCGTCGGTGTCGTCGTCGGGCGCGGCGGAGTCGTCAGACTCGTCGGGCTCCGGAGACTCCTCGACGGTCTCGTCGTCGGCCGCCTCAGGATCCTCATCGACTGCGGTGCAGGCGCTGAGGATCAGTCCCGTGGCGGCGGCTGCAGCGAGCAGCCTGCGTGGTGTGGTGCTCCTGGACATGTGCACTCCTTTGTGCGGGCGGTGATGGATGGGCTAATAGCTGAAGGGCCAGGTGGTGAAGTAGGTGCGGATCCGGTGCCAGAGGCCGAACAGCCCTCGGGGCTCGAGGATGAGGAAGACGACGATGAGGGCGCCGAAGAGGATCGACTCGAGCTGGAAGACCGTGATCAGCCCGCCGCTGCCGGTCGAGACGAAGGGCAACCAGGGGGCGAGCCACTCCAGGAGTCGGGGCAACAGCACGACGAAGGCGGCACCGATGAGCGTGCCGGTGATGGTGGCGACGCCGCCGATGACCACGATCGCCAGCAGGTTGATGGCCATCAGGATGTTCCACTGCTCGGGGGCGACGCGGCCGATCAGGATCGCGAACAGGCACCCGGCCACGCCGGCATAGGCGCTGGACAGCACGAAGGCCAGGGTCTTGGTCCGCAGCAGGTTGACACCCATCACCTCGGCGGCGATGTCGCGATCCCGCACCGCGGCGAAGGCGCGACCGGTGCGGGAGCGTGCCAGGTTGCGGGCCGCGAAGGCGAGCACCACCAGCACGCCCAGGCACAGCAGGTAGAGGGAGACCGCGGGCTCGATGAGCAGCGGCCCCACGGCATACGTGCGCTCGAGGTCGGTGCCGAACAGGACGGGGACCGCGCCGGCGCGGCCCACACCGGAGCCGCCCGTCACGGCTGCCCACTGTTTGAACAGCTGCTCGCCGAGCATGAGCAGGCCCAGGGTGAGCACGGCCAGATAGAGCCCGCGCACGCGGGTGGCCAGGGGGGCCACCACGAGCCCGACGATGCCGGGGATCACTGCGGACAGGACCAGGGCGATCGACAGGTCCAGCTCCCAGCCGACGACGATCGAGCCCGGGGTCCCGGAGACGACCGCGCCGGTGTAGGCGCCGAGTGCCATGAAGAAGGGGTGACCGAGCGAGATCTGCCCGGCATAGCCGGTGAGCAGGTTCAGCCCGATGCCGGCGATCGCCATCACCATCGCCACCGACAGCAGGTGGCTCAGGTCGCGCGTCAGCCAGAAGGGCAGCACCAGTGCGATCCCCAGGGCGGCCAGGGTCCACCAGCGCTTGGCAGCACTGTTGAGCAGGGCCGAGTCCTTGGCATAGCTGGTGTAGAGCCGCGGCCGTCCCCGGGCCGCGGTGCGGAGCGCCTGGCCGCGCTCGGGGCCGGAGAGCAACAACCGGGACTGTCCGGTCAGCCGCGAGGTGGCCGAGCGCGCCACGCTGGGCTCCGGGTCGCGGGCTGCGGCGTCGTCGTGACTGATGCTGCCCCGCACGGAGGTGCGGTGGCTGTCTGGGGTGGTCGACGTCATACCCGCTGCACCTCCTTGGTGCCGAACAGTCCGTAGGGTCGGATGAGCAGGACCAGGATCATCACCAGGTAGGGGGCGACGTTCTCGAAGTTGGGACCGAGCCACGGCGCGTGGACCGGCTGATAGGTGCGGGCCAGCGCGGAGACCAGACCGATGACCAGCCCGCCGACGACCGCTCCGCGGAGCGAGTCGATGCCGCCGAGGATCAGGGCGGGCAGCGCGACCAGGGCGAACAGGGCGTCATTGGCCTGCACCACCCCACCGTTGGCGGCCAGGAGGATGCCGCCGAGGGCGGCCAGTGCCCCGCCGAGGGCCCAGGACAGCGAGAACATCCGCCCGACGTTGATGCCCTGGGCCAGTGCAGCCTCCTGGTCCAGCGAGGTCGCCCGCATGGCCAGGCCGACCCGTGAGCGGCTGAGCCACAGGCCGAGGATCCCGAGCACGACGGCGACCACGACCATCTTGCCCGCGTGGTGCTGATACAGCGTGACGGTGCACAGCACCTCGCCCTTGACCAGGCACCACTGCTCCAGCTGCCAGGGGTCGCTGATGGTGCGGGCCCGGGCGGCGAACAGTCGGAACGCCACGATGAGCAGCACGATGAAGATGCCGACGGTGACCAGTGAGGTGGCGAAGACCGGTCGGCCGATCATCGGTCGGATGGCGACCCGCTCGATGCCCATCGAGATGACCGCGACGGCCAGCATCGCCAGGGCTGCGGCGATCCAGAACGGGACTCCCCGGTCCACCGCCAGCACCGAGGTGGCATAGGTGCCCAGGATGAGCAGACCGGGCTGGGCGAAGTTAAGCACGCCTGTCGCGCGGAAGATGATGACGAAGCTGACGGCGATCAGGGCATAGACGGCGCCGTCACCCAGACCAGCCAGCAGCGCGTTGGCGACGGTGCCCATCAGCCGCTCCGTCCCAGGTCGCCGCCGGCATGCTCGGAGGTGTTGGCATACATGTCGTCCACCAGGTGCGGAACCGTGGCGGCAAAGGCCGTGCGCTTGAGTTTCTGCGTCGCGGTGAGCTCGCCGTCCTCATGGTCGAGCTCCTTGTGCAGCATCCGGAACTTGCGCACCGACTCGACCCGGGCGACCTTGCCGTTGACCTCGTGGATGACACCGGAGATCAGGGCGATGGTCTCGGGCTTGGTCGCCAGGTCCTTGTAGGTCGTGTACTCGATCCGCTCCCGGGAGGCCCAGTCGGCCACGGTGTCGTACTCGATCCCCACCAGCGCCGTCAGGTAGGGACGCTGGTCGCCGATCACGACCGCCTCGCGGATGTAGGGGGAGGCCTTCATCGCGTTCTCAAGCTCGCTGGGGGAGATGTTCTTGCCTCCGGCGGTGATGATGATGTCCTTGATGCGGTCCACGATCTTGAGGTAGTCGCCGTCCACCCACTCGCCGACGTCGCCGGTGTGCAACCAGCCGTCGCTGTCGATCACGTCGGCGGTGGCCTCCGGCTTGCCCCAGTAGCCGACGAAGGTGCCGGGGTGACGCGTGAGCACCTCCTGCGTGTCCTCGTCGAGGACGAGCTCGATGTCTGGTTGCACCTGACCAACGGTGCCGAAGCGCACCCGGCCGGGATAGCTGCAGGTCGCGACCGCGGTGTTCTCGGTCATGCCGTAGGCCTCGTGGATGAGCACTCCCATGCTGAGGAAGAACTCCAGCACCTCGGGCGCGATCGGGGCCGCCCCCGAGAGTGCGTGGCGGACCTTGGCCAGACCGAGGTGACGGCGCACCTTGCGGTGCACGAGGAGCCAGGAGAGAAAGAACAGGATGCGGGAGAACACATTGGGCCGGCCATCGGCCAGGTGTTGGCGGGCCGCCCGGGTGCCCAGCGCGTTGCCGACCGCGAAGAGCTGGCGCTTGGCCCAGGAGGCGTTGGCCATCTTGATCGACACCGTGGCCTGGATCTTCTCCCAGATGCGGGGGACCGCGAACAGGACCGTGGGCTGGACCTCTGCCAGGTCGCTGACGACCGTGTCGATGGACTCGGCAAAGTGGACGAGGCTGCGGTTGCGCACCCCGCCCCAGGTGCTGATGGCCCGCTCCACGACGTGGGAGAGCGGGAGGTAGGACACGAGCACGTCGCTCTGTCGCAGACCCTGGTCACCGAACATTCCCGGTGCCCGGGCGAAGGTCGCGGCGCCGAAGTCGACATTGCGAGCGTTGAGCATGGCCCCCTTCGGGGGCCCGGTGGTGCCCGAGGTGTAGATGACGGTCACGAGGTCCTCGGGTGTGCGGCCCTCGTCGGCGCGGACCAGCACCTCCGGGTCCTGCTCGCGCAGCTCGCGGCCCCGGGTGATCAGGTCATCGATCGTGAGCAGCCGGTCGTGGGAGTAGTCGGCCAGGCCTCGGCTGTCGAGCGAGACCACCCACTCCAGGCTCTCCATCTCATCGATCACGGCCAGGGCCTTGTCCACCTGCTCCTGGTCCTCGGAGAAGAGGACCCGGGCACCGGAGTCGGTCAGCAGGTAGCGGACCTCGGCGACCGGGTTGGTGGGGTAGAAACCCACGCTCACGGCGCGCAGCATGACACTGGCCAGGTCGGCATACAGCCACTCCGGGCGGTTCTCGGACTGGATCGCGACCCGGTCGCCGACCCCCACGCCCAACGCGGCCAGCCCATAGGCAATCGCCTCGGTGTTGCTCAGGTAGTCGGCCCAGGTGATGTCCCGCCAGAGCCCGTAGCGCTTCTCCCGCAGGGCGACGGTGTCGGGAGTCTCGGCCGCAGCGTCACGCAACTGGCGGCTCAGGTGCTGGATCTCGCTCATCGCAGATCCTCCTGGGCAGACTCGAGGACCTCGTCGGTGGCGCCCCCGAGATAGGCCGCGATGACTGCGGGGTCGCGCTGGACCTCCTGCGGGGTGCCCAGCGCGATCCGCCGACCGAAGTCGATCACCATGACCCGGTCCGCCAGATCCATGACCAGGCGCATGTCGTGCTCGACCATGATCATCGCCAGGCCGAGCTCGGTGCGGATGTCGAGGATGAACCGGGCCATGTCCTCGGTCTCCTCGGCGTTCATGCCCGCCACCGGCTCGTCGAGCAGCAGCAGCTCGGGCTGCATCGCCAGTGCTCGGCCCAACTCGACGCGCTTCTTGATGCCGTAGGGCAGGATCCCGACCGGGTGGCGGCGCACGGCGGTGAGGTCCAGGAACTCGATGAGGTACTCGATCTCCAGGCGGGCGGCCCGCTCCTCCCGCCGCGTGCCAGGCAGCCAGGCCAGCGCCTGCCACCAGGGTGAGTGCATCAGGTGGTGCCGCCCCAGGAGCAGGTTCTCCAGCACCGAGAGGTTGTCGAACAGCTCGATGTTCTGGAAGGTCCGGGCGATGCCGCGGCCAGCGATCCGGTCGGGGCGCTGCCCGAGCACGGAGCTCCCGCGGAAGGTGATCTCGCCGGCCTGGGGACGATAGACCCCTGAGATGCAGTTGAACGTCGAGGTCTTGCCGGCGCCGTTGGGACCGATGATCGCGAACAGCTCGCCGGGGCGGACCTCGAAGCTGACGTCGTCCAGGGCGACATTGCCGCCGAACCGCAGCGTGATGCCCTCGGCCGTGAGCAGGGGAGTGGTCACGACAGCCACCTCTTGCGCCGCTTGTAGTGCTTCACGTCCCGCAGCGACGTGCCCTCGGCGCCGATGCCGAGGTAGAACTCCTGGATGTCTGCGTCCGCTCGCAGCTTCTCCGCAGCGGCGTCCATGACTGTGATGCCGTTCTCCATGACATAGCCGTGGTGGGCGATCGAGAGTGCCATGGCAGCGTTCTGCTCGATCAGCAGGATGCCAGTGCCAGCCGCGTTGATCTCCACGATGAGGTCGCGGATCCGTTCCACCATCTTGGGTGCCAGACCCAGGCTGGGTTCGTCCAGGAGCAGATATTCGGGGTCGGACATCATGGCGCGACCGATCGCCAGCATCTGCTGCTCGCCACCGGAGAGGTAGCCAGCGATCGTGCTGCGGCGGTCGGCCAGCACGGGGAACATGCCGTAGATGCGGTCGAACTTCTCCTCGAGGCCCTTGGCCGCAGCGGTGTGGCCGCCGACGCGCAGGTTCTCCTCCACGGTGAACTCGACAAAGACCCGCCGGCCCTCCATCACCTGGCCGACACCGGCACGGACCACCGAGGAGGCGCTGCGGGTGTCGAGCTTGCGCCCGTCGATGCTGACCTCGCCCTGGGTGATCTTGCCGCGGTGCACGTCGAGCAGACCGGTCATGGCCCGCAGCAAACTCGTCTTGCCTGCCCCGTTGGCTCCCAGGAGGGCCACGATGCGGTCCCGGCCCACGGACAGGCTGGCGCCGCGCACGGCGAGCATCACGTCCTCGTAGACCACCTCGAGGTTGTGCACAGCGAGCATCGTTGCTCCTTGGCTGCTCCGGCCGCAGGGGGTCGGCCAGGTGTGCTGAATCTAGTTGGCGCCCAGTGTCGTTCGGGGCCCTTCACCAGACTTGTTACTGAAACGTAATAGGCCTGGTGGTCCGGACAGGCGTCATGGGCTGTCGCGCGCTCCTAGAGAGCGGCGCAGTCGGCGCAGGTGCCGAACACCTCCAGCGTGTGGGCCACGTCGCTGAAGCCGTGGTCAGCAGCGACCTGATCTGTCCAACGCTCGACGGCCGGACCCTCGATCTCCACGGTGCGCCCGCAGTCTCGGCACACCAGGTGGTGGTGGTGGCCGGTGCTGCACATCCGATAAACAGCCTCGCCCTCGTCGGTGCGCAGCACGTCCACCTCACCGGACTCAGCCATGCCGGTGAGGGTGCGGTAGACCGTGGCCAGGCCCACGGTCTCACCTGCGTCGCGCAGCCGTGCGTGCAGATCTTGGGCGGAACTAAAGTCCTGGACGTCCGCCAGCGCGGCCGCCACAGCAGCCTGCTGCCGCGTCGGGCGGCGGCGGGTGGAAGTCATGGGGGTCACCTGCTCCTAGTCAAACTGGGTCACGGCCCAACGGGGTGGTCTACGTGGTCTCGTTCTGAGTGGTCTCGTTCTGAGTGGTCGGCGTGCTCGTCGTAGTGGCCGCCGTGCGGGGCATGGCGGTGGTCGCCGTGCAGGTAGTCGACATGGTCACCGTGCGGGATGGCCTCGTGGCCGCAGCCCGGGCCGTGCTCGTGCGGGTGCCGCTCGGCGATGCGGTGCCGGTGGGCGGTGGCCCAGGCCACGACGGACACCACTGCTGCGACGACCAGGAAGAGCGCGATCGCCAGGAGCACGATCGTCCCGCCGGCCGCGGTGTCGGCATAGAAGGAGACCACGACGCCACCCACCGAGGACAGCACTCCGAAGAGCACGGCCCACAGGGTGGCCGAGCGGAAGCTGCGGGCGACCTGCTGGGAGGCGGCGTTGGGCACGATCATCAGGGCGCTGATCAGCAGGAGTCCGACCACTCGCATCGAGACCACCACGGTCACGGCTGTCAGGACCGACAGGGTGATGTTCAGGGCCATCACCGGCAGTCCGCTGGCACGGGCATACTCCTCGTCGCCGGCGGCCAGGAACAGTCGCTGACGCAGCACGACCGTCACCGCGATGATCACGGCGGACAGGGCGGCGAAGACGACAAGGTCCCCGGTGGAGGTGGTGGTGATAGCGCCGAACAGATAGCTGGTCAGGTTGGAACTCTGGCCGCCATCGACCCGGTTGATGATGACCACGCCGGCCGCGATGCCGCCATAGAACATGACGGCGAGGGCGATGTCGCCACTGGCCCGGCCCCTGGCGCGGATCACCTCCACCGCGACACCGGCGAGCACGGCCGCGATGAGAGCGGTGACGATGGGCTGGCCGTCCAGGAAGACGCCGATCGCCACTCCGGCGAGGGCGACGTGGCCCAGCCCGTCACCGATCAGGGACAGCCGACGCTGGACCAGGAAGATGCCAACCAGTGGTGCGACCGCGCCGACCAGGAGGGCGGCGAGGAGCGCGTTGCGCATGAAGTCGTAGGACAGGATCTCGGGCATCACGTCTCGTTCCCCTCAACCGGCCCGTCCATCGGCCCGGTGCCACTGAGCAGCCCGTGCTCCTCGGGCTCCTCGTCGTGGTGGTGATCGTGGTAGCCGGGGTGCGTACCGTTCGTGTCGGGCTGTCCCAGCCCGGAGTCCGCGGCGCGGGACACGGCGGCGCGGTGCTCGGCATACTCCCGCGGTGTGCCGTCAAAGCTGATGTGGCCCGCATCCATCTCCACGATGCGATCGACGATGCCGCGCAACGCGGCCAGCTCGTGGGTGACCACGACCATGGTCACGCCCATCCCGGCCAGCCGACGCAGCACGGTCGCGAGCACGGCCTGGTTGGCGACGTCGACTCCTGCCGTTGGCTCGTCCATGATGAGCACGTCGGGTCGGGAGGCCAGGGCGCGCGCGATGAGGACCCGCCGCTGCTGGCCACCGGAGAGGGTGGCGACATCGGCCTCGAGACGGTCGGCGAGGCCCACCGTGTCGGCTGCCCTCGACACGAGCTCGCGGTCCTCGACCGTCGCCCTGCGCCACCAGGAGCGGCTGGCCAGCTGGCCCGTGCTGATCACCTCGCGGACCGTGGAGCGCACGGAGTTGGACAGGGTATGCCGTTGGGGCACGTAACCGAGTCGGCTGCGGTCGCTGAGATCCTCCAGCGTGGTGCCGAGGATCTCGACCGTGCCGCTGACGTGGTCGGTCAGTCCCAGCAACCCACGGACCGTCGTGGACTTGCCAGAGCCGTTGGGACCGAGGAGGGCGACCACCTCGCCCTGGCTGATCGTGACGTTGAGGCCGTCTGTGAAGGGCCGTCCGGCATAGCCAAAGGAGGCGTGGTCGAGGCGGATGGCCGGGATGGATCTGCTATCTCCGGCCTCGGGCAGGCGAGTCGTTGTCATGCGCACCCCTGGCCCTGGCGCAGAGAGGTGAGGTTGGCCCGCATCACCTCAAGGTAGTCGGCCCCGGGCGAGTCGGCGGTGATCCCCTCGATCGGATCGAGGACCAGCACCTCGGTCCCGGTCTCGGCGGCGATGACCTCGGCCAGGTCGCCACCGAGGGAGGACTCGGCATAGATCGCGGGGACGTTGAGTGCCGCGACCTCTCGCGTGATCTCCGCCATGCGGGCGGGGGAGGCCTCCGCGCCGGAGTAGATGCCGGTGATGCCGACCTGGTGCAGGCCATAGCGCTCTGCCAGATAACCGAAGGCCTCGTGCGTGGTGACCAGGGTGTCGTGCTCGCAGTCCGCGAGGGCGGTCATGAACTCCTGGTCCAGGTCCTGGAGCTCGGCCGAGAAGTCCGCTGCGTTGGCGCGGTAGGTCTCGGCATTGTCCGGGTCCAGCGCGGCCAGGTCCTCGGCGATCGCCTCGCTGACTGTGCTGTAGCGCTGTGGATCCAGCCAGAAATGGGGGTCGAGGGGCCCGTGGTCGTGCCCCTCGTGGCCGTCGGCACCCTCGTCCTCGTGGCTGTCGGCATCCTCGTGGTCGTGGCTGTCGGCGTGCTCGTCCCCGTGGTCGTGGCCCTCGTGAGGCTCGCCGTCTGCGTCCTCGTGGTGGTCGTGGCCCTCATGACTTTCGTGGTCGTGTCCGTCGGGACCGTCGGCCGGGTCATCGTCTCCGTGCTCCACGAGGTCGGCCACCGTTGCGGCATCGAGGCTGCGGTCCGCGGCCTGCGCGGCGACCGCTTCGTCCACCGCAGGCTGCATCCTGGCGGAGTAGACCACCAGGTCTGCCTCGCTGACCGACGCCAACTGACGCGGAGTCAGCTCCAGGTCATGGGCGTCCGCCCCGGGGCTGGCCAGGGTCTCGATGCTGACCCCCTCAGCTCCGCCGACCACTCGCTGGGTGGCGAACTGGAGCGGATAGAAGGCCGTGACCACGTGGAGTCGAACCTCCTCGCCGGATGGACCGCCACTGTCGCTGCTGCCACAGGAGGCCAGTGCTGTGGCGGCGATCAGGGGCGCGGTGAATGCGAGGGGGCGTCGCGTCATGACAATGATTCTCACTCAGAGTGAGAATCATTGTCAAATGGCTCAACGCGTGACGAACTGGGTGATGACGATCGCCAGGAGCAGCGTCAGCACGGCGATGCGCATGAGCCGCAGCGAGGAGGTCAGGTGGGGCCAGCTGAGATAGAGCAGCCACAGCAGGCCCAGCAGGGCCACAACGATCAGGCTGAGCCCGACGACTCCGGCGATCCGCACGCCGCCGTCGTCCACCAGGGGCCCGCCGATGAACGCGCCCACGAGGATGAGTGCCGCTACCGCCACCATCGGCAGCCACGTGGGCAACTTGGCGAGCTTGGCGAGAGCCGGCATACTCGCCCGCTCTATCGCGGCGCGGACTCCCGTGGACTGGTAGTGAGGGTCGGCGGAGTGGATCGGATTGGACACGGGTCCGAGCCTAACCGGCGGACGGCTTAAACTCGCCGCATGGCAGCCACCTCAACCGTCGATACCGTCGTCAGTCTCTGCAAGCGCCGTGGGTTCGTGTTCCCGTGCGGCGAGATCTATGGCGGCACCAGGTCGGCCTGGGACTACGGTCCACTCGGCGTGGCGCTCAAGGACAACATCAAGCGTCAGTGGTGGCGCTCGGTCGTCCAGGGTCGCGACGACGTGGTCGGCCTCGACTCCTCGATCATTCTGCCCAAGCAGACCTGGGTCGCCTCCGGCCACGTGGGCACGTTCTCCGACCCGCTGACCGAGTGCCAGTCCTGTCACAAGCGCTTCCGTGCGGACCACCTGCAGGAGGGTGTGGCCGACAAGGCCGCCAAGAAGGGCAAGGAGATCAATCCCGACGATGTCGACCTCGCCGAGGTCAACTGCCCCAACTGTGGCACCAAGGGCGCCTGGACCACTCCGCGCGAGTTCAACATGATGCTCAAGACCTACCTGGGTGTCATCGAGGACGAGACCGGTCTGCACTACCTGCGTCCGGAGACCGCCCAGGGCATCTTCATCAACTTCGCCAACGTGATGGGTGCCGCCCGCAAGAAGCCGCCGTTCGGCATCGCCCAGGCGGGCAAGAGCTTCCGCAACGAGATCACCCCCGGCAACTTCATCTTCCGCACCCGCGAGTTCGAGCAGATGGAGATGGAGTTCTTCGTCGAGCCGTCGACCGCGGCGGAGTGGCACGAGTACTGGATCGAGGAGCGCACCAACTGGTATGTCGACCTCGGCATCAACCGCGACAACCTGCGCCACTACGAGCACCCGAAGGAGAAGCTGTCGCACTACTCGGAGCGCACCGTCGACAT
Source organism: Ornithinimicrobium ciconiae (assembly GCF_007197575.1). Taxonomy (NCBI): domain Bacteria; kingdom Bacillati; phylum Actinomycetota; class Actinomycetes; order Micrococcales; family Ornithinimicrobiaceae; genus Ornithinimicrobium; species Ornithinimicrobium ciconiae. The sequence continues at coordinate 2,701,506 of NZ_CP041616.1, read as the reverse complement.
CGAGTACCGCTTCAACTTCGCCGGCTCGGAGTGGGGCGAGCTCGAGGGCATCGCCAACCGCACCGACTTCGACCTCAAGACGCACAGCGAGCACTCCGGGGCGGACCTGACCTACTTCGACCAGACGACGGGGGAGCGCTACACGCCTTACGTCATCGAGCCGGCGGCCGGACTGGGCCGCTCCCTGATGACCTTCCTGGTCGACGCCTACCACGAGGACGAGGCACCCAACACGAAGGGCGGGGTGGACAAGCGCACCGTGCTGCGCCTCGACCCTCGGCTGGCGCCGATCAAGGCCGCGGTGCTCCCGCTCTCGCGCAATGCCGACCTGACGCCTAAGGCGCGTGACCTGGCGGCTCAGCTGCGCAAGCACTGGATGATCGACTTCGACGACGCGGGCGCGATCGGGCGCCGCTACCGCCGCCAGGACGAGATCGGCACGCCGTTCTGCCTGACGGTCGACTTCGATACCCTCGATGACAACGCCGTCACCATCCGAGAGCGGGACTCGATGAGCCAGGAGCGGGTCTCCCTGGACCAGGTCGAGGGCTACCTCGCGCAGCGGCTGATCGGCTGCTGAGGCGCGGTGATCGAGCACTTCACCCCGCGCGAGATCGAGGCGATGCGGCCCGCGGGCCGGTTCGTCGCGGACACGCTGGCCACCCTGCGGCAGGAGGTCGGTGTCGGCACCAACCTGCTCGAGATCGACGCCCGCGCAACCGAGCTCATCGCGCAGGCCGGGGCCACGAGCTGCTATGTCGACTATCACCCCAGCTTCGGTGCCATGCCCTTCGGCAAGGTGATCTGCACGTCCGTCAACGACGGTGCGCTGCACGGGCTGCCCCACGACTATGCGCTGCGCGATGGCGACCTGCTCAGCCTGGACTTCGCGGTCTCGATCGACGGCTGGGTGGCCGACTCGGCCGTCTCCTTCGTCGTGGGTCAGGCCCGGGAGGAGGACCAGCACCTCATCGCCACCACGGAGCGGGCGCTGGCGGCCGGCATTGCCGCGCTGCGACCCGGTGGTCGCCTGTTCGACGTCTCCGCCGCGATCGGGGAGGTATGCCGTGCCGCGGGCTACCGCGTCAACACCCAGTTCGGTGGTCACGGAGTGGGCCGCACCATGCACGGTGATCCGCACGTGCCCAATGACGGTCGGGCGGGCCGCGGGCTGAAGCTGGCGCCGGGGCTGGTCATCGCGATCGAGCCGTGGCTGATGACCGGCACCGACCAGATCTACACGGATGCCGACGGCTGGACGCTGCGGAGCCGGGACGGCTCACGCGCCGCCCACAGCGAGCACACCGTCGCGCTCACGGCGGACGGGCCGCTCGTGCTCACCGCTCGCGACTGATCCACCGCCCACGACTGGCCAGCACCTGCCCGGCGGGTGGCTGACGACGGATTGAGTGAACGGGTCGGTTGACGTGCGTTGGTTGACGGCAGCCGCGGACCGGCTCTCGTGCCCAGTCCGCGGCCGCCGTCGGTCAGAGGGCCCCGGTCTTGAGTTGCTCCACCAGGAACTCCGCCTGGCGGATCGCTAGGGCGACGATGGTCAGGGTGGGGTTGGCTGCTGCTCCCGTGGTGAACAGGGAGCCGTCGGAGACGAACAGGTTGGGCACATCGTGCGCGCGGCCCCACTTGTCTGTGACCCCGTCCTCAGGGCGCTCGCTCATCCGCGAGGTGCCCAGGTTGTGGGTCGAGGGATAGGGCGGCGTGTGGTGGGTGCCGAGCGCCCCGACCGCGCCATAGACGGAGTCCGCCGCCGCATAGGCGTGGGCGCGCATCGCGACGTCATTGGCGTGGTCGTCGAAGTGCACGTCCGGCACGGGCAGACCATGCCTGTCCTGGACGGTGGAGTTGAGGGTGACCCGGTTGGTCTCCTGGGGCATGTCCTCACCAACGATCCACAGGCCGGCGGTGCGGGCATAGGCGTCCATCAGTTCGGTGAACTCCTTGCCCCAGGCTCCCGGCTCGATGAAGCTGGCCAGGAAGGCCGGACCCAGGGAGATCATCTGCATGTAGTAGCCACCCACGAAGCCACGGGAGGGGTCGTGGCGGGCCTCATCGGCGATCAGACCGGACATCGTCTCGCCGCGATACATCCGCACGTCCTTCTCAAACCGTGCATAGACACTGCCAGTGGTGTGCCGCATGTAGTTGCGCCCGACCTGGCCTGAGGAGTTGGCCAGGCCGTCGGGGAACAGCGAGGAGGCGCTCATCAGCAGCAACCGGGGAGTCTCGATGGAGTTACCCGCGACGCAGACGACCTTGGCGGACTGCTTGTGCAGGTTGCCCTCGGCGTCCAGATAGATGACGGCATCGACGTGGCCGTCCTTGCCATGGGTGATCTGCACGGCCTGGCTCTGCGCGCGCAGGTCCATCAGGCCGGTCTCCTCGGCGCGCGGGAGCTCACGGACCAGGGTGGACCACTTTGACCCCTGCTTGTCGCCCTGGAAGTTGAACCCGTCCTGCACGGTGGCCGGCCGCCCGTCATACGGCTCCGCATTGGTCGCGTAGGGACCGGTCGCGTAATGCTTGTAGCCGACCTTCTCGGCACCAGCGGCCAGAACCTTGTAGTTGTTGTTGGCCGGCAGCGGCGGGCGACCGTGCCGGTGGGTGGAGCCCATCGACTGCTCGGCCTTGTCATAGTAGGGCGCGAGCTCCTCGAGGGTGATCGGCCAGTTCAGCAGGTTCGCACCCTCGACCCGGCCGTAGGTCGAGCGGGCGCGGAACTCGTGGGCCTTGAAGCGCGGGGTCGCACCGGACCAGTGCGTGGTCGTGCCGCCGACGGCCTTGACGATCCAGGCCGGCAGGTTCGGAAAATCGGTCGCGATGCGCCAACTGCCGGAGGTGGTGCGCGGGTCCAACCAGGCCATCTGGTTGAACGCCTCCCACTCCAAGTTCATGTAGTCCTCGTTGCGCAGGTAGGGACCCGCCTCAAGTACCACGACGGGAACCCCGGCCTTGGTCAACTCATAGGCCAGGGTGCCGCCACCCGCGCCCGACCCGATGATGACAACGCTTGCCTCGTCGTGGCTGATCTGTGCCATGTCAGTTGTCCTCCGTCAGGTTCTGGTCAGCGGTCATCGGAGCCACGCCGGGGTGGGAGGCCTGCGCCGCCGTGCCGGTGGGCTGGTCCTCGCCCGGTGCCGCGCGGGAGGCCGTCGGCAGGTCGGAGACGATCTCGACGAACTCCTCACCGCTCTCCTCCACGCGTGGGTCGGGCAACCAGTCCAGGTCGTTGAAGCCGCGGTCGACGTAGCCGCCCTTGTCAAAGGAGGGGCCTTCATAGCCCAGGACCTCCCAGACCGCCTCGTCCTCATACATATTGAGGATCGTGGTGCGGCGGATGAAGCCAAAGAAGTCGGTGTGCTCGACGTGCTTGAGGACCTTGGTGGCGGCCCCGTCGTCGAGGCTGAGGAAGGAGCCGCCGGCGAGGTCGTTGAGTGTGGCCAGGCCCTGGGTCAGTTTGATCCGGAACCAGGTCGACTCGTTGGCCAGCTCGAAGATCTGATCGGCCTGCCGTTCATATGGCCCGGCGGGGAACCCCTCATGGGGAAAGGCCACCTGCAGGATCCGGATGAGGATCTGGCGGGCCGTATCCGTGAACTCCATCTCGTTGAGCTGCGGATACTTCGCCGGGTACTTCTCGGGATATCCCACATCTGCCTCCTTGCAGCGACTCACCTGGTGTGAGCCACGGTAGGGAGCGCGCCGTCGCGGCGATAGGGGTGCTTCTCACTGCGTGAGAAGGGGTATGCCGTGCGCTCGCCTCAGGAGTTCCGGTTGCCCAGGCGATAGATGCGTCCGGCACGGGAGGCGGTGGCGCGCAGCCGGTGCTCGATGTGCCGCTGTTGTCCGGCATACCAGCCGACTGGCGCCGAGACGGCGACCGAGCCGATGAGCAGACCATCGTCGGCGCGGATCGGCACCGCGGCACAGGTCGTGCCGACCTGGAACTCCTCGTGCTCCCAGGCGATGCCGTCCTCGGCGATCTGCGCCAGCGCCGACTCCAGGCCCGGCTGGTCGGTGATCGTGGCGGGGGTCAGCCGGTGCAGCTGGTGCGGCTCGAGATAATGATGCCGCTGCTCGGGGGTGTACTCGCTGAGGCCGAGCTTGCCGAAAGCCGTCGCATGCGGGGTCTCGTGGAAGCCGAACTCCATGGGCTCCAGGCGTGGGCAGGCGGGTGAGTCGGCCACGAAGACCACCACGAAGTCCGCGCCCCGGTGGATCGCCAGGTAGGCCGCCATCTTGGTGTCGGTGTGCAACCGTGCGATCTCCGCCTTGAGCTCCCGCGGGACGCCCAGATCATCGTGCAGCCGGGCGCCGAGGGTGTGCAGCTTGTAGCCGAGGGCGAACCGCTTCTCCTCGCGCAGATGGATCAGATAGCCAACCTGGACCAGCTCCTGGGCGATCCGATAGACGCTGGGCAGCGGGATGCCGGTCGCGTCGGCAAGGTCACGGGCGCTCGCCCCACCTGCCTGCGCCACGTGCTCCAGGACGGTGACGGCGCGCTGGATGAGGCTCGCGCGCTGCTCGCCCTCCGCTGTGTCCTGGCTCGACCCCGCGGTGAGGGGCGGCAGGGAGATCTGGTGCGCGTCCGACATATGGCCATCTTGGCAGTGGTCCCCGCCCTCGGGGCGGTCCCGTCTCACGCCGCCTTCTCACTGAGTGAAAAATCGACCCGTGTTCGGGTGCGCGATCGCCTGTGGTGGGCTTGGATGCGAGGACCGCCCCTGAGCGAGTCGCCCTGAAACGAAAGGACCCTCATGTATTTCATCGTCGTCAAGTTCCCCGTCAAGCCGGAGTATGCCGAGCAGTGGCCGGAGATCGTCCGGGCCTACACCGAGGCAACCGAGGCCGAGCCGGGCAACAAGTGGTTCGAGTGGTCCCGCAGCCTGAAGGACCCGAACGAGTATGTCCTCGTCGAGGCCTTCGAGGATGACGGTGCCGGCCCGCACGTGCAGTCCGAACACTTCGCACAGATGCGGCAGGACTTCCCGCAGTACCTCACGGCCACCCCCAAGATCGTCTCGCGTCAGGTAGAGGGCGATGGCTGGGACGAGATGGGTGAGCTGCAGGTCGGTTGACCGCGGACGCGAGAGCGCCTCGGGAGCCTGTGGCCCGCGGTGTCCCCACGGGACACCGCGGGGTTCCATGACGGGGAATGTATTCGGATGACCCCCTGTTGAGGAGATTGAGCAGTCAATCAAACGCCGGCGACACGGGTCGGCCCGAGGGAAGGTAACACCGATGCAGTTCGGCATCTTCAGCGTCAGCGACATCACGACTGACCCGACGACCGGCAGGACCCCGACCGACGCCGAGCGGATCCAGGACATGGTCCGGATCGCCCTCAAGACCGAAGAGGTCGGCCTGGACGTCTTCGCCACCGGCGAGCACCACAACCCGCCCTTCTTCGCGTCCTCCCCGACGACCTTCCTGGGCTATATCGCCGCGCAGACCACGACCTTGCAGCTGTCCACCGCGACCACGCTGATCACCACCAACGACCCGGTGAAGATCGCTGAGGACTACGCGATGCTGCAACACCTCTCCGGTGGCCGCGTCGACCTGATGATGGGCCGCGGCAACACCGGGCCGGTCTACCCCTGGTTCGGTCAGGACATCCGCAACGGCATCGCCCTGGCGGTCGAGAACTATCACCTGCTGCGTCGCCTGTGGCGTGAGGAGGTCGTGGACTGGGAGGGCAAGTTCCGCACCCCGCTCCAGGGCTTCACTGCCACCCCTCGCCCCCTCGATGGTGTCGCACCGTTCGTCTGGCACGGCTCCATCCGCTCGCCGGAGATCGCCGAGCAGGCGGCGTACTACGGCGACGGCTTCTTCCACAACAACATCTTCTGGACGATGGACCACACCGCCCGGATGGTCGACCTCTACCGCCGCCGCTACGAGCACTACGGCCACGGGCGCGCGGACCAGGCGATCGTCGGACTGGGCGGACAGGTCTTCATGGCCAAGAACAGCCAGGACGCCATCAAGGCGTTCCGTCCCTACTTCGACGTCGCTCCCGTCTACGGCCACGGCCCGAGCCTGGAGGAGTTCACCCGGGCCACCCCGCTGACCGTGGGCAGCCCGCAGCAGGTCATCGAGCGCACGCTCGGCTTTGCCGACGCCGTCGGCGATTACCAGCGACAGATGTTCCTGATGGACCACGCTGGTCTGCCGATCGACGTCGTCCTGGAGCAGATCGAGATCCTCGGGTCCGAGGTCGTCCCCGTGCTCCGCAAGGAGTTCGAGGCTCGCCGCCCCGCCGGCGTCCCGTCCGACCCGCCCACCCACGCCAGCCTCATCGCGGCTGGCGATGACCACGCGAACGCCGCGATGGGCCCGCGCGGCCGTGTCGAGGCAGGGAGCAACTGATGGCTCGCAAGCTCGTCGTCATCTCGGCTGGCCTGAGCGTGCCGTCCTCCACGCGGATGCTGGCCGACCGGATCAGTGGATCCGTGCAGCGTGAGGTCACGGCCCGGGGCGAGAGTCTGGAGGTCGAGGTCGTCGAGCTGCGCGGCCTGGCCCGCGAGATCGCCGACCACCTCGTCTCGGGGATGCCGCCGTCCGCGCTGCGACAGGCCCTCGCCGCGGTGTCCTCGGCCGACGCGGTGGTCGCCGTGACCCCGGTGTTCACCGCCTCCTACTCGGGACTGTTTAAGTCGTTCGTCGACCTGCTCGACAACGACGCGCTGACCGGCAAGCCGGTGCTCATCGCAGCGACCGCGGGCACCCCGCGCCACTCCCTGGTCCTCGACCATGCCCTGCGTCCGCTGTTCACCTACCTGCGCGCGGTTGTTGTGCCCACGGGCGTCTTCGCGGCGACGGAGGACTTCGGTGGTCAGGGTGGCGGCCGGGACGGCGAGGATGGCCTGGACCGTCGTGTTGCCCGCGCGGCCAGCGAGCTGGGAGCGCTCCTCGTGGCGACCTCCGGCTCGGTCCCTGGGTTCACCGCCCCCGCGGTCGACGAGGTCGGCAAGGTCGACCGCATCTCGGAGGACTCCCTGACGCCCTTCGAGCAGATGCTCGGCAGCCAGTTGCGCTGAGCCGAGCTGGCGCCCGGTCAACCCGGCTACCCGAGCAAGCCCGGCTACCCGAGCAACCCCGGCCAACCCCGGCTAACCCCGAGCGACCCCGGCCAACCGGTCCACGTGCATGGATCCTTCACACGATTTCCGCAAAACAGTGTGAAGGATCCATCACGTGCACGCTTGCCTGGGAGGATGTCCCGGTGGAGTTCGACACCAGGGTGGGCTGCTATGCGTGGATCGAGCGGGACGGGCACGTCCTCGTGGCTCACTGGTCCGGCTACACCCGGCAGCGCGATGCGCGGCACATCCGTCCGTGCTGGACACTGCCCGGCGGAGGGCTGGAGCCGCACGAGTCGTGCGAGCAGGCTGCCGTCCGGGAGGTCGCGGAGGAGAGTGGGTATGCCGTCCGCCTCACCGGACTGCTCGGGACCGGCACGTCGGTCGTCCCCACCGCCGACCGCGCCAACGAGAGCGAGCGGCCCATGCTGCTGGTGCAACTCGTCTACACCGCGGAGATCACCAGCGGGCAGCTCATGGTCGAACAGGACGGGTCCACGGACGACATCCGCTGGGTGCCGCTGGAGGAACTGGCCGGCCTGCCCTGCGCCGGGGTGATCGACCTCGCGCTCGAGCTGCAGCAACGGGATCGCCGCGACGGCCCAGTGGTGGACGACGCACCCGTTGACGAGGATGCGGTGGACCGCATCGTCGCTGCTGCCCGTGCCGCACACGCCACGGCCCAGGACTCCCACGCCACGGCCCAGGAGTCCCATGCCACGGCTCAGGACCTTCACGCCACGCGCGGGTCAGCGGGCCACGGTCTCACCGCTCACGGCGCGCAGACCGGCCCCACCATCATCGCGATCGACGGTCCCAGCGGTTCGGGCAAGACGACCCTCGCCGAGGCCGTGGCCACCGATCTAGCCTGCCCACTGCTGCACATGGACGACTTCTATCCCGGCTGGGACGGCCTTGCCGCCGCCGTCGATCTGGTGACCGACCAGGTGCTGGAGCCGCTTGCGCGAGGTGAGCGCGCGACATACCGAGTCTGGGACTGGATCCAGGGCGACTGGGGGCGGACCGCCGTGGTGCCAGCCACCGACCTGCTGGTGATCGAGGGCTGTGGCTCCAGCGTGGGGCGTGCGGGGGAGTATGCCGCGGTGCGGGTCTGGGTGGACGCCGATGAGCACGTGCGTCACCAGCGGGGCATCGAGCGCGACGGCGACACCTTTGCCCCGCACTGGGACCGGTGGGCGGCACAGGAGTGCGCCCTGTTCGGCCCCGACCGGACCGCAGAGAGGGCCGACCTCACGGTGCGGACGTAGTTGAGCGTGGTCCGGGTTACCAGTTCAGGCCACAGGCATGGAAGACGGCCGCTGCGAGGGCTGGCTCCTGGTGCTCTCGGAGCACGCCTATCTGCGGTCCCAGATCGTCCAGAGAGATGGTGTAGATCGTGTCGAGGTTGACCACTGAGTCCCGATCTAGACCGTTGGCCGGCCCCACGGGTAGCTCCACCGACAGGCCTCGGCGTGTGGAGGTGATGGCCGCCACCGTGACGGAGGACCTGGCCGTTCTCACCTCCGCTCGGGTGAGCACAAGAGCGGGCCGGACCTTGTCCAGGTGGACGGCGTGGATCGGTCTCATGAACCGAGCCCGGGATAGGTGCGACGTTCCTGCATCCACGAGTTGAGGGCGTCGAGGTCGGGATCGGGTTCACCGGACCGATAGATCTCCGCGTCCTGTTCGTAGAGGCGGAGGTTGCGTTCCCGATGGCTGGAGTCTCTCAGACGACCTACGGTAGGAAGTGACCCGACAACCCCGACCAGAAGGAGAGATCATGGCTGCGCTCGACGGCAAGAAGGTCGCATTCCTGCTCACGAACGGCTACGAGGACAGCGAGTTAACCTCGCCGTGGGAAGCGGTGACCGAAGCGGGCGCCGAGGCGACCCTGGTGTCGCCGGAGTCCGGCACGCTGACCGGCAAGAAGGGCCACGAGGCCAGCGTCGACCAGGCTGTCACAGATGCTGACGCCGGCCAGTTTGACGCCCTGATGCTGCCCGGCGGCGTCGTCAACGGCGACAAACTGCGGATGGACGAGGACGCGGTGGCCTTCACCAAGGCGTTCTTCGAGGCAGGCAAGCCGGTGGGCGTCATCTGCCACGGCGGCTGGATCCTCACCGACGCGGACGTGGTCCGCGGACGCACGCTCACGTCATACCCGAGTCTGAAGACGGACCTGCGCAACGCCGGTGCCGAGTGGGTGGACGAGGAGGTCGTTGTCGACCAGGGGCTGGTCAGCAGCCGCACCCCGGACGACCTGCCCGCGTTCAATGCCAAGCTCGTCGAGGAGATCGGCGAGGGACGGCACCAGGGCCAGACCGCCTGATCAGACCCACGTGGAGACGCCCCGGGCCCCCTGGTGCCGGGGCGTCTCTCTGCGCGGATTCCGGCTCACCCGGGCATCGGTGGGACAATCGGTGCCGACATGACTGCGACCGCGACCCCGACCCTGCCCGAGACCGCTGCCCCCACCGCGGGCGAGAGGGTGCTGCCGCCCCTGCAGATCGGGCGCCACACGATCGACTCACCGGTCGTGCTGGCGCCGATGGCCGGCATCACCAACCGGGCCTTCCGCAGGCTGTGCCGCGAGGCAGGGGCGGCCGGTCAGCCGACCAGCGGCGCGACCTCCCTCTATGTCAGCGAGATGATCACCTCCCGGGCGCTCGTTGAGCGCACCCCGGTTTCGATGAAGCTCATCGAGCACGACCCCGATGAGCAGCCTCGCTCCATCCAGCTCTATGGCGTCGACCCGGCCACCGTCGGCCGCGCGGTCGACATGCTGGTCTCCGAGGACCGCACCGACCACATCGACCTCAACTTCGGCTGCCCGGTGCCCAAGGTCACCCGCAAGGGGGGCGGCGCGGCACTGCCGTGGAAGACCGAGCTGTTCCGTGGTGTCGTCTCCGCCGCGGTGCGGGCCGCCAGCCCGTATGACGTGCCCGTCACCGTGAAGATGAGGGTCGGTATCGACGCCGACCACATCACCTTCCTCGAGGCCGGACGGATCGCCGAGGGCGAGGGTGCCGCGGCCGTCGCGCTGCACGCGCGCACGGCGAGCCAGGCCTACTCCGGCCAGGCTGACTGGTCGCGCATCGCCGAGCTCAAGGCGGCGGTCACCTCGGTGCCGGTGCTGGGCAATGGCGACATCTGGTCGGCCGAGGACGCACTGCGCATGGTCGAGGAAACTGGCTGCGACGGGGTCGTGGTCGGACGTGGCTGCCTGGGCCGTCCGTGGTTGTTCGCCGACCTGGCTGCGGCCTTCGCCGGCTCGGACCTGCGCATCACCCCGACCCTCGGCGAGGTGAGCGCCACCCTGCGCCGGCACGCGGAGTACCTCGTCGACTTCCACCAGGATGAGGGCAAGGGTTGCCGCGACATCCGCAAGCACATCGCCTGGTACTTCAAGGGCTTCCCGGTCGGTGGCGCCTTCCGCAACAAGCTCGCCCTGGTGGACTCCCTCGCGGCGCTTGACGACCTGATCGGCGGGCTCGACGGCAGTATGCCGTGGCCCGGCGACGCAGCCGAGGGACAGCGGGGCCGGGCCGGGTCCTCGCGCGTGGTGGCGCTGCCCGATGGTTGGCTGCAGTCGCAGGATCTCAACCAGGTGCAGCGCGAGACCGTGGCGCGGGCGGAGGGCACCGTCACCGACGGCGGATAGGTCATCGAGCGCAAGAGCACGCGCTCAGTGCCCCTGCGACGCCACGCGTTCGCTCGAGCCCTGCGACGCCACGCGTGCGCTCGACCCCTGGGACGCAGCGCGGCGTGCACAGTGGGATCTTCACAACTTCTGCACACGTCCTGCCCCTGCTGAGCAGGTCCTGCCTCTTACGCTCGGAGTCATGACCGAGAGCACTCCCCGCGGAGGGACCGCCGAGCACACGCTGCTCGTCGTCGAGGACGACCCGACCATCAACCAGGCGCTCAGCGACCGGTTGACCGCCGAAGGGTTCAGGGTCGTCCGGGCCGTCGACGGGCCCGGTGCGGTCGCAGCCTTCACCGAGCACCGCCCCGACCTGGTGCTGCTGGACGTGATGCTGCCGGGCTACGACGGCCTCGAGGTCTGCCGCAGGATCCAAGCTGAGCGGCCAGTGCCCGTCATGATGCTGACCGCCCGCGTCGAAGAGACCGATGTCCTGGTCGGCCTGGGCGTCGGCGCCGACGACTACGTCACCAAGCCCTTCCGGATGCGCGAGGTCGTGGCCCGCGTGCGCGCACTGCTGCGCCGCGTCGAGCGTGCGGCCGAGTTGGCCAACACGCCCGAGGCCTTGGTGAGCGTGGGTGACCTGCACCTGGACCGCGGTGCGCGCCGGGTGCGGGTCGGCTCCGACGAGGTGCACCTGACACCCCTGGAGTTCGACCTGCTCGCAGCGCTGGCGGTCGAGCCCGGAGCCGTGCGGAGTCGCGAGGAGCTGATGTCCGGGGTCTGGGGCTGGGCAGACGCCCGCGGCACCCGCACCCTGGACAGCCACGTCAAGTCGCTGCGGGCCAAGATCGGTGCGGAGCGGGTCCGGACGGTGCACGGCGTCGGCTACGCCCTGGAGGTCTGAGGGATGGCAGGCACGTCCCAGGGCGAGGCACCGAACGGCGGCACCGTGAGCGGGAACCATCGACGCGACGCAGTCAGGGGTGACCGCCCACTCGATGCGGTCGGGAGTGACCGCCCGCTCGACGCCGTCGGGTCCATCAAGGTCAAGATCGGACTGCTCGTCGCGCTCAGCATCCTGGCGGCGGCACTGGTCCTCCAGGTGGGAAACAGGTCCGGGGTGCCCGCGTGGCTGACCCTCCCGGTCACCGTCGCGGCGGCGCTGGGCGTGACCCAGTGGCTGGCCCGGGGGATGACCGCGCCTCTGCGTGAGATGACATCGGCCGCCGGTCGTATGGCGCGGGGAGACTATCGCTCCCGCGTCACCGCCACCTCGGCGGACGAGGTCGGACAGCTGGGGCGTGCCTTCAACACCATGGCGGAGGATCTCGCCACGGCGGATCAGCAGCGGCGCCAGCTCGTCGCGACGGTCTCCCACGAGTTGCGGACCCCGCTCGCCGGGCAGCGCGCTCTGCTGGAAAACCTCGTTGACGGGGTCGTGACACCCGACGACGACGCACTGCAGTCGGCGCTCGCGCAGTCCGAGCGGCTCAGCGGACTGGTCGAGGACCTACTGGACGTCAGTCGTGTCGACGGGGCAGGGGTGCGGCTGCACCTGGAGACGGTCTCCGTCGCTGATCTGCTGCGCAGCGCCGTCGAGGAGTCAGATGTCGGGGGGAGGCCGGTCCGCTATGAGGTGTCGGTGGTCCCACCACGACTGGAGGTCCGCGCCGACGAGGCTCGGCTGCACCAGGTCGTGGCCAACCTGCTCGACAACGCCTCGCGGCACAGCCCGATCGATGGCGTGATCAGTGTCCGCGCCGTCGCTCATCCGGTTGAGGAGAGCTGGTCGCTCGAGGTCGCCGACAGCGGGCCAGGCATCCCGCCGGAGCGCGCGTCGTCGCTGTTCACGCGGTTTGGCACGGCCGACTCCGCCGGAGGCGGCACCGGCCTCGGACTGGCGATCGCCAACTGGGTCTGTGAGCTCCACGGCGGCACCATCGCCGCCGTGCCACCGCCCGAGGGTCAGACAGGTGCCCTGATCAGGGCCGTGCTGCCCTGTGACCCGCAGCCCGCGCCTCGGTCCACCACTCCACGCCCAACCACCGCCCGCGCCGACCAGAAGGAATCCACCATGACCCCGACCCCTGCTTCGGCGACCCCTGCTTCGGCGACCCCTGCTTCGGCGACCCCTGCTTCGGCGACCGCTCCTTCGGCGACCGCTCCTTCGGCGGCCCCTGCTTGGGCGGCCCCGTCTTCGTCGGCCACCGGGGGGCCGGGCGGCGTGCCAGGTGACGCCTCGACGACGTCAGTTATCGCTGCGATGTTCGGCAGCTTCTGGCCGGAGCGGGCCACCCTGCGCACGGCTCCGGTTGCGCTGTTCGGCTCCCTCGCGGTGGGGCTGCTGGGGGCGCTCATCCTGCCCGACCGGCTGTTCGGGATCAGCACCTTCCTCGTGCTCGCCGCCGCCGGCGCGCTCGTCCTCCGCATGTCTGTCCACCGCTCCCGGCCCTGGGCGATCGCCTCGGCCGCACTCTGCCTGGGCCTTGGCGCCTTGGTCTTCCTCCGGGCGGCAGAGTGGCTGAGCGTGCTGGCGATCCTGGCCGCGGGCGTGCTGGTGACGACCGCAGTCACCGACGCCAGGCGGCCCTTGGCGATGCTCGCTGGCGGTGTCGCCTGGGTGCTCAGCGGTCTGCGCGGCCTGCCGCTCCTCGGCCGCACGCTGACTGCCACGAGCCGGCACCACGTGCTGTGGCCAGCGTTACGGACAGCCGCGATCTCCCTGGTCCTGCTCGTCGTCTTTGTCGGACTCTTCGCCTCCGGCGACGCACTCTTCGGCAGTTGGGTGTCCGGCATACTCCCCAACATCCAGATCGCTGACACCCTCGTGCTGCGCGCGTTCACCTGGTTCATGGTCGCTGGGCTCGTGCTCGCGGCCTGCTATCTGGCGCTGAACCCACCGCGTGTCGAAGCTGTCTCGCTCGGCGATGCCCGTCCGGTCGCTCGCCCGTGGGAGTGGCAGGTGCCCGTCGGGGTCGTGATCGCCGTCTTCACCGCCTTCCTGATCGCCCAGGCGACGGCGATGTGGGGTGGTCATGACTACCTGCAGGAGGCGACCGGCCTCACCTACGCCGAGTATGTCCACCAGGGCTTCGGCCAGCTGGTCGTCGCGACCCTGCTCACGCTCGTCACCATCGCCGTCGCCGTGCGCAAGGCCCCGCGTGAGACTCGAGGCGAACGGCAGGTGCTGCGCCTCCTGCTCGGGATTCTCTGTGGGCTGACGCTGATCGTGGTTGGCTCAGCGCTCTACCGGATGTCGCTCTATCAGGAGGCCTACGGCTACACCGTCCTGCGGGTGCTGGTCGACGCCTTCGAACTCTGGCTCGGGCTGCTCGTCGTCCTGGTCCTGGTCGCGGGTATCCGCCTCTCGGGTTGGTGGCTCCCGCGGGCGGCCCTGCTCTCCGGCGCTGCGTTCCTGCTGGTCATCGGACTGGCCAACCCGGAGGCGTGGGTCGCGGGACAGAACATTGAGCGCTACGAGACGACCGGCAAGCTCGATCTGGACTATCTCGCCTCCCTCGGCGTCGACGCTGCCCCCACGATCGCCGACGGACTGCCGGAGGACCTGAGCCGCTGCATCCTGGGGGACGCTGACTCTGCACTCGGTGATGATCTCCTGGAGTGGAACCTGGGCCGGGCGCGGGCCGCGGCGCTCACCACGGGTGCCAGCGCCGCACCTCCGGTGGGTCAGCCTGGGTGTCCACGCACGATCGGGGAGTGAAGGAGCAGGTCCTGGCGCGGAAGGTGCTCAGCAGTGCCGACATGGTGGTGACCCCGCTGTCCGCGTGAGTGTGGATAGCCACTGTCCGAGGCGGCCTCGGGCATGGCTGTGACCCCGCCGTCCGTGTGGGTGTGGGCGGGGTCGGGGGCGTGGTCGTTAGGTGTCGACGAGGGGGCCGGTGGGGGTCGTCATGGTGCCGGGTAGGTGCCAGATGACTTTGGTGGCGGTGACGGTGGCGGTGTAGCCGTAGCGGTGGACGATGACGTGGTGTCGTCGGCAGAGGGCGGCGGCGTTGGTCAGGTCGGTGGCGCCGCCGAAGATCCAGTGGATGACGTGGTGGATGTCGGTCCAGGTGGCGGGCATGGTGCAGCCCGGGAAGGTGCATCCTTTGTCGCGGAGGTGGACGGCTTTGCGTTGGGCGGGGGTGAAGAGGCGTTTGGTGAGGCCGACGTCGAGGGGTTCGGAGGGGCCGCCGAGGACGATGGGGATGATTTCGGCGTCGCACGCCAGGCGGCGGATCGCGCCGGGGGAGAGGCGTTGTCCGGTGGCGGTGTCGCCACCGCCACCGATCTTGCCGGCGAGGGCCTCTATGTCGATGGTGACCTGGATCTTGGCTTTGTCGGTGACGGTGGTGCCTTCGGGGGCGGCGACGCCGCGGCCGATGATTTCTAGGAGTGCGTCGGCTCGGCGGGTGGCGGTGGTGCGTGGGTCGTGTTGGTGGGTCCCGTGCTCGTCGGCGCTGGGGCGGGGTTTGGATAGTGGGTCGAGGGCGGCGAGCAGGATCGCTTCGGCTTCGTCGTCGAGGATGAGTTGCCACTCGGCGAGGCCGGCGATGGTCCCGACCCGGCGCAGGCGCCGGCAGCGGGATTTTTCGTCTTCGGCTTTGTCGTCGGGGTCGGGCTCGAGGAGGCGCTCTTTGGCTTCGGTGCCGACTTTGGCCAGGTCGCGTAGCCCGGTGGTTTCGACGACGTCGGTCATCACGTCGGTCAGAGCTTGTAGGGACTGTGGGGTGGCGAGGTCGGTGAGGTCCTGGGTGAGGCGGGTGATGAGGTTGGCTCGGGCGATGCGTGCGGTGCCGTCGTTGACTTTGGCGGTCAGGGCTTCGAACCGGTCGTCGTCCATCGCGGCGGCGACTCGGGCGGTGGCCAGGGCTTCGGGGCGGTCGATCAACGGTGCCCAGGTGGTGATCCAGTCGGGCACGGAGTGTCCGGATTGGTCGGGCAGGCCGCGGGTGATGGCTTCGTGGGTGGTCGCGGCCAACAGTGATTGGGCGGCCTGGACCAACGCCTGCGCGGCGCCGACAGCCTCACCCAGTCCCTGCTCGGGCAGGTGTGCGAGGGGGAACTCCCCGGCGAGCATCTGGATCATGTGCGCGGACCCGGCGACGAACTCGGGCACCTCGTGCCCCGAGGTGGTTAGCGGCGCGCCCCGGTCTTGGCCACCCTGCCCGGCATGTGCTGGCCCGCCCGGACCACCCCGCGTCGGATCGTGCTCCTGGGCCAGGGCTGGATCCTGGGCCAGGTCGTGGCCGACTTCTGGGACTAGATCCTGGTCTTGGTCGGGGACCAACGGTCCGGCATTGGTGGTTTCCCGTAGCGGTCCGGCCCCGATCAGCGGGGCATACCGCACCCGGCCACTGGTGGTGGCGGACTCGGTCAGCGCAGCCTTCTCGGCAGCGGTCAGTTCCCCGCTGTCCAGAGTCGCCTGCTGTGCCATAAATCAAACATACGTGCGACCACTGACAGTGGGTGGCTGCGCTCGAAAATGCGAACTGTTCAGTTTCCTGACCAGCGGAAACTCGTGGAGGCAGTGACGTCGAGGGTGGCAGCCGACGCCTCAGGGACCGGTCGTGATGGGCCGTTCAGGATCTGAGATCCAGTCGCTCCAGGACCCGATGTAGACGGCCGGGTCATAGACCCCGACCTCCGCGACCTCCATCGCCAGCGCCATGTGACAGGCCTGGATCCCCGAGCCGCAGTAGATCGCGGTCCGCTTGTCCGGTTGGATGCCGCGCGCGGTGAACCGCATCTCCAGGTCGTCGGCCGGCAGGAACCGGCCGGCCTCGTCGACATTTTTCAGCGCGGGGATGCTGATGGCGCCCGGGATGTGCCCGGCCACAGGGTCGATGGTCTCGTTCTCCCCGCGGAACCTGTCTGCCGGGCGTGAATCAACCACCTGGTGCCGGTCCAGATAGTGCTCGATCCCGTCTGCGTCCAGCAGTCGGCGCCCGCCCGGGGTGAGCACGATGTCACCGCGCTCGATCTCGGGCTCACCAGTTTCGGTCGGCAGTCCGGCGGCCAGCCATGCGGCATACCCGCCGTCGAGGACCCGCACCTCGTCCTTGCCAAAGAAGTTGAGCAACCACCAGGCGCGTGCCGCCCCCAGGGAGGTGGCCCCGTCATAGACAACAACAGGCCGTATGTCGGTGACTCCCGCAGCCCGGAACGCCTCCTGTGCGTCGGCGAGCTTGGGCATCGGGTGACGACCACCGCGCCCGTCCTCGGACGGCGAGCTGGCCAGCCCAGGCTTCATGGCCATGAAGGCGGCACCGGGGAGATGACCGGCGAGGTATTCGGCGAGATTGTCCTCGGGGGAGGTGCCCAGGCTCCACCGGATGTCGAGCAGCACGGGCCGCTCCTCGGGGTCCTCGGCGGCGAGCAGCTCAGCGAGTTCGGCGGGGTCGATCAGCAGGTCGGACACGGGTCTGAGCCTACGGCCTGCCGGTCAGCTGGCGAACCTGGCGGCAGAGCGCGCCTTCGCCTTGGCGGCCTCCTCCTCACGGTTCTTAGGAGGAACCGAGGTGACCAGCGAGTCAAGCAGATCCTGGCTGGCAGCGGCGATCTTCTCGATGGCCTGGTCGTAGGCGTCCTGGTTGGCAGCTGAGGGCTTGGTAGCCCCACCGATCTTGCGCACATATTGCAGCGCTGCGGCACGCACCTCATCGGTGGTTGCCGGCGGCTCGAAGTTGTTGAGCGGTCTGATGTTCCTGCACATGCCTCCACGATGCCACGGAGGTAGCGTGACCGCCATGAGTTCACCCGAGCTGGCGGTCGACCCGCTGGCACCCACCCCGCCGGAGCTGCTGCCCAGGTCCGTCACGATCCGTCACCGCGCCAACTGGCTCAACCTCTCCACCCTGTTTGGCATGGGGGTCGCCAGGGCGGGAGGAGCCGACATCCGGCGCGGGCCACGCAAGCTCTATCTGGCTGAGCACTATCGGTGGAAGTTCCCGGCAGGCGGTGCCTTCACCGTCGGCGACGTCGTGATCACCCGCCACGACATCGACGAGCTGGTCGCCAGGCGCCCGCACCTACTCGAGCACGAGGAGGCACACAGCCGGCAGTGGATGGCCTGCCTCGGCCTGCCGTTCCTCCCGCTCTACGTCGCCTCGATGGGCTGGTCCTGGCTGCGCACGGGTGACCGGGCGTCATACTCCTTCTTTGAGCGCAGCGCCGACCTGGCCAAGGGCGGCTACAAGGACGTCCCACCGCGGCCGCTGATGCCGGTCATCGCCTCCGGAGCGCGGCAGGCCATCGCCTTCGTCACCGGCCGACGCTCTGCCGACACGGGTGTGGACGTCGGTCGCAGCGGCTGACCGACCCATCGCGCGCCGCGCACGCCACCGCACGCACTCTGAGCTGTCGGCAGGTCAGCACAGGGGCAGGGTCCAGTCCTGCTCCGGGCCATAGGCGTGACCGTGTCCGGCGTCAGGCAGCAGCGAGGCTCCCAGATCCAGCACCGTCGTGCCATAGCTCAGACCCGGCAGCCAGGTTGTTGGCCAGTCCTCCGGCTGTGAGAGGGCCGTTTCGCCCGACAGATACCGGACGGGATCGTCGGCATTGTGGAGGCTGACCTCTCGCGGGTGACCCGAGATCTCCCCGCCCGGCGCGCCGGACCAGATCACGCCGCAGAGTGCCGACGCGTCGACGTCGGCGATGGCTGCCTGACCGGCCAGCGCCCCGAGGGACTCGCCATGGACATAGACGTCCGGCCGCTCCCGCGCGGGGAGCTCGGCGACCTGTGTGAGCACCTCCTGCACCAGGGCGCGCGCCGACCGCATCGCAGGCTTTTGGTCGATCAGGAAGCTCCACCAGCTCGGCAGGTCGCCGTACTGCGCGGAGACCACGGCCACGTCACCATCGAGCTGGGTCTCGAACGCCGTGACGGCCTCCCGGTTGACCCAGCCACTTCCGGTGGGGAGGGCGATGAGGATCGCACCACGCTCAAGGCCGCCCTCCGCGACCATCCGATCGACCGCCAGCCGGGCACCCGCCTCCGGGCTCCTGGCCTCGTCCACCCGGGCAAACGAGCGGGAGGCCCCGGCGGGGGAGTCGATGAGCAGCACGTGCTGCGGGTCCATGGTCTTGCGCAGAGGGGCCAGCAGATCGATCGGGCCGGCGGCTGCTGTCGTGACCGTGAGCGTGACCAGCAGTGCCGCGACCAGGGGCACGGAGGTGCGCCGCACATTGACCCGGGCCAGTCGGCGCACCCCGGCACCGACCGTCAGGCCGACCCCGACGACCAGGAGCGCCCACGCTGTGGCACTCAGCCAGTATGTCGGGGGGAGCGCGGGCATGCCGAGCTCAGCCGAGCGCACCACCAGGGACTGCTGGGTCACCCACTCCAGACCGGCAAGCACTGCGCAGGTTCCGGCCACCACGAGCCAGCGGGCCGGCTCGCTGACCCGCTGCCCGCTGGCAGTGCCGCGATGGGTCAGGATCAACCGGGTGCCTCCGACGAGGGTCAGGGCGAGGAGCACGAGCACCCCGGTGAGGAGTCCCTGCGGGAGTGGCAGGCGGGGGAGCAGTGACGGGATGGTGGACAGCGCCAGGGCCGCCCCGACCGTCAGCGTGGTCCCGATGTGGGGCGCAGGGATCTTGCTGAGATGGCGAGCGGGAGTGGCGGTGTCGCGACTGCTGGAGAACATGCTTCGACGCTAGGAATCCGTGGCACTTCGGCGGGTCCCCCAGTCGAGCCAGATCCGGGCACGCGATGCGGTGCCCGGGGCGGCGACACTCACCCCCACGATGCGGGCAGAACTCACCCCTAGGTATGACAAGCACCTGCCCCCGCGCGATTACGGTCGACCCATGAGCAGGCAACGGCGCGACGTGCGCGGAGAGGGCAGCCGTGACCGTCGCGGGATGGGACGTCGCGGGGTCGGACGACGGGGGATCGGACGACGCGGGATTGGACGTCGCGGGGTCGGACGACGGGGGATCGGAGGACGGGGCGCGCGTGGTGTCGGGCGGACGCTGAGCTGGGTCACGGTGCGGCCTGCCAACGCACTCGTGGTGCGACCCTCTCGCTGGCTCGGCTCGCGCGGGCTGGCCTTCGTCATCCGTCACGGCACCGTCCTGGTGTGGCTGGCGGTCGCGATCCTGATGGCCATCGCCTGGCCCACGGTCGGGATGACCCACCAGGTGCCCGCCAGCCTGTGGCCGATGTTTGCCGCACTCGGGATCCTGCCGCTGCTCTGGCTGCGGGTCGCGCCCTTCCTGGGGTGGCTCACCTGGGTGATCCCGGCAGCCGTGATCCCGCTGATCTTCGAGTCCACCTCGTTGCACGCGTTCCCGTGGCAGATCAGTGCCTTCCTCGTGCTCCTGGCGCTGCTGATCGCGGTCGGCGTCACGGAGACGCCGGCTCGGGTCGGTCTCACCTTTCTGGGCACCGGGGCCCTCTTCCTGGCCCACCTGCCCTCGAGCATGGCGACGGGCTGGGTCTTCGGCGCCGCAGCCTTCCTCGGGCTGGGTCTGCTGCTGCGCGGGCTGTTCCGCTCTCGCCGCGAGGCCGCCGAGCAGGCGCAACGCGCCGAGGAGCAGACCCGCCGCGCCGAGGTGGAGCAAGCCAGGGCGGTCCTGGCCGAGGAGCGCACCCGCATCGCCCGGGACCTGCACGACGTGGTCGCCCACCGGATGTCGATGGTGGTGGTGCAGGCACAGTCCGCGCAGTATCGCCTCGGTGGGGTCACCCCCGAGGTCGCCGCCGAGTTCGAGTCGGTGGCCAGCCAGGCGCGAGAGGCCCTCAACGAGGTGCGCGCGATGCTCGGCGTTCTGCGCAGCGAGGACCACGCCCCGGAGCAGGCGCCCCAGCCCGGCACCGAGGATGTGCTGCGGCTGCTGCGGTCCTCCAGCGCGGCCGGGGTGGACCTGACCTGGTCGATCGTCGGGGAGACCGAGCCGGGACCGGCCACCGCGATGGTCCTCTACCGGGTGCTGCAGGAGTCACTGGCCAACGCCTCCCGGCACGCCCCGGGGGCACCTGTGCGGGTCGAGCTGGGCTACGGGGAACAGGTGGTCGTGCGGGTGTCCAGCGGAGCGGGCCACGCCCGCCCGCGAGATGCGTCGGGGAGCGGGGGACACGGCATACCGGGTATGTCGGCGCGCGCCGCCTCCGTGGGCGGCACCCTGAGCGCCGGGCCAGTGGGCGACGGGGGTTGGCTGGTGGAGGCGTCCTTGCCCACCCGACCGACGGTCGTAGGGTGAGCGGCATGGTGAACGTCTTCATCGCCGACGACCAGGCCATGGTGCGGCAGGGGTTCGGTGCCCTGCTCGCGGCCCAGCCCGACATCCAGGTGGTCGGTGACGCGCCCGATGGTGCGACCGCCGTCCGCGAGGTGGTCCGTCTGCGTCCCGATGTCGTGTTGATGGATGTGCGGATGCCGGAGATGAACGGGCTGGATGCCGCAGCAGAGATCTTCCGTCGGCGGATCGACCCCGCTCCACGCGTGCTGATGCTGACGACCTTCGACATCGACGACTATGTCTATGAGGCGCTGCGCCTGGGGGCCAGCGGCTTCATGCTCAAGGACGCTCCCGCCGAGGAGCTGATCAGGGCGGTGCGGCTGGTGGCCTCCGGGGAAGCGCTGCTGGCGCCGTCGGTGACGCGGCGCCTCATCGAGGAAGTCACTCGCCGTCGCTCCGACGTCCGGCCCAGCGCCGAGCTGGCGACGCTGACCCCGCGGGAGCGTGAGGTGCTCGAGCTGGTCGCCGCCGGGCTGTCCAACGCCGAGATCGGGCAGCGGCTGTTCGTGGCCGAGCAGACCGTCAAGACCCACGTCGGCAAGGTGCTGGCCAAACTCGGCCTGCGGGACCGGGCACAGGCTGTGGTCTATGCCTATGAGTCGGGCGTGGTCCGCCCGGGGGCCTAGGCTCCGGGCTGTGGAAGGAGTCGAGGACGCCGCGGGGGACGCTGGCCGCACCGGGCGTGCGCGTCGCTCTCCGGGCGAGTCCGTGGTGCCGGCGATCCCTGGCTACACGGCGCACGACCGGGAGCGCTGGGTTGCCGAGGATCCGGCGCACAAGAGGCTGGACCGTGACGACTTCGCTCGCGACCGTGGCAGGGTCATCCACTCGGCCGGGCTGCGACGACTCTCGGCGACGACGCAGGTCGTGTCGCCAGACACTGATGACTTCGTCCGCAACCGACTGACCCACTCCCTGGAGGTCGCCCAGATCGGGCGCGAGTTCGGGGCCGCTCTCGGCTGCTCGGCCGACGTGGTCGACACGGCCTGTTTGGCCCACGACATCGGCCACCCGCCGTTCGGGCACAACGGTGAGGCCGCGCTCAACGAGCTGGCCGCTGACATCGGGGGCTTTGAGGGCAACGCGCAGACGCTGCGGGTGCTCACCCGCCTGGAGGCCAAGCGGACCCATGCCGACGGCCGCTCGGCCGGGCTCAACCTGACCCGGGCGAGCCTGGACGCCGCGACGAAATATCCCTGGCCTCGCGGGGGCGGTCCTCGCCCGACGCCGAAGTTCGGGGTCTATCCCGACGACCTGGACGTCTTTGCCTGGTTGCGTCAGGGTGCCCCCGAGGGGGTGGGCCGTCGGTGTCTTGAGGCTCAGGTCATGGACTGGGCGGACGACGTCGCCTACTGCGTCCACGACGTGGAGGACGCCATCGCCTCGGGGCGAGTGGACCCCGCTGCCCTGCGTGCGGCACCCGAGCAGGCCGCGGTCGTGGACGTGGCACAGCGCTGGTATGCCGACGACCTGACCGGCGACGATCTCACCAGAGCGCTGGACCGCCTGCTCGCCTCCGGGTGGGTGCCGCGCACCCATGACGGCACCCGGGGTGATCTCGCGGCGCTGAAGGACATGACCAGCCGGCTCATCGGGCGCTTCGTGCACACCGTCGAGGTCGCCACCCGCGAGCGGCACGGTCAGGGGGTGCTGACGCGCTATGCCGCCGACCTGGTGGTCCCGGACCGGGTGCGCGCGGAGACTGCGGTGCTCAAGGCGACAGCGGCCTACTTCGTGATGCTCAGTGACGAGCGGCGAGACCTGATGGACGTGCAGCGAGGCATCATCGGGGTGCTGATGCGGCACTTTGAGGACCACCCGGAGGCGATGGACCCGCTGCACCGAGCGGCTCGTGAGGCGGCCCGCGCCGTGTCCGACGAGGCTGCGGAACTGCGGTCAGTGGTGGACCAGGTGGCTTCCCTCTCGGACGCCCGAGCCCTGACTCTGCACGCCTCTCTCTCGCGCTGAGGCAGGCGCACCCCCACCGAGCGCGTCCGTCGGTCACACTGTCGATCTCATCGCGCGTACCGGCGACAGCGCCTGGAGTGCTGAGCCCGACAGTAGTCGATGGAGGTGGGTGGCCGGAGATGCAGGGTCATTCGTGCAGCAGGCTCCGTGGTCGCTTGACAAAGCGTCGGGGGGGGGGAGTCTAGCGCCGGGGGCAACGGGGCCCCTCATTCGCGAAGGAGTCACTATGCTCGATATCCAATCGATCACTCACAAGACTGCGACACCGTTGGTTCGCCGGACACTTGCTGGGATTGCCGCCTCGGCTATTGCACTGTCGTTGGTTAGCGGGACGGCAGCCGCGCATTCTGGAAGCATTGACATTGGGACTAAGACGGGCGCCGTTTGCGCCGTATCTGTGGCCACTAAGGTTTCGCAGTTGAAGCAGTCAGGCCACCAAGTTCGAGTGACGCAGCAGTGCCATGCGGTGCCAGGCGGCTACCTTGCTCGGGTGACTTTCTGGCATTGATGCTGCAGCAGGGTTTGTGTTATCACATGCGTGCAGGACGTGGACGGCGACATACGATGACCACGATCACGGCCTGGTGGCCGGTGCTCCTCGATGGCCCCGGCAAGAGTTCTCTGTGCATCCATTACGCTAAAGCGCGGAAGTCGGTGCCCCAGGGGGCATAGCGTCGCCGCACCGGCTGATGTGGGAGGAACAATGAAGCGAGTGATGACGGGTGTCGTGGCGGCTGCCTTGCTGGTGCCGACCCTGACCGCGTGCGGTGGCGGTGATCCGGTATTCTGTGACGCCGCCCCCGACGTCGACACATCCGACCCGGCTGCCATGCAGAAGGCTCTCGAGGACATCGCCGACGATGCACCGGACGAGGTCCGGGACGATGTCGACGTGATCATCGAGCAGTTGAAGCTCGTCGAGGAGGACCCGGCCAGCATCGATGTCGACGCGGTCAACACGGCGGTCGACAACCTGACCACGTGGGAAGAGGAGAACTGCTCGACGGACGAGGACGGGTAAGACGTCTGTTGACGACTCACCGGAGCCCCCGCCGCAACAGCGCCGGGGGCTCCGTCGTGCCCGGACCGGGCACCCGTCGCTGGGATCCTCACTGCTCTGGCCTGGAGTCTGGGTGGGCGGCGTCGATGAAGTCTGTCGCTCGGGGCGAGGAAGTCCCTCGCGCACGGGAACCGACCGCGCAGTCGCCCCGTCCATCAGGTGCTTGAGTCCAGCACTGCAGCTTGCCTACCGGTGTCGCACCGGGGGGAGAGCGGCACTGAGACCTGCGGGTCAGACTGAGAGGACCGGTCATGAAGACACATAGCGGGACCACGCCACGACGCGTGAGCACGATCGCCCTGGTCGCGATCATGGGCACGGCTGCCCTGCTCACCACCGCGTGCGCCGAGGAGGCCCCCGACACCATCGCGGTCGGCGGTGGCGGCAGTCCTCAGGCCGGCACTCAGGGCAACGGTGGTGGTGAGGGTGGCACCAGGGGTGAGGGTGGCACCGGAGGGGGAAAGGGCGGTCAGGCTGAGCCCGAGCCTCCCGCTGGAACTGGAGACGGCGGCGGGGAAGGCGGGCTCTCGGTCGCTCCCGAGCCGCCAGCGGTGCCCGAGCCCCCGGTCGGCGGTGAAGGCGGCGGAGGTGAGCCGGCCTCCGAGCCTCCGGTCGGCGGTGAGGGTGGGGGACAGCTCGACCCCGGGCTCCAGGAGTTCTGTGTCCAGTTTGCGCAGAGCGACCTCTCGGATGTCAACGACCTGCAGTCATTGCGGGAGGTCGCACCCGACGAGCTGGTCGACGACATTGGCGTGATGATCGAGCAGACACCCCTCGTGGAGCAGGATCCGCTGGGCGCTGACCTGGACGCGTTGTTGGACGCGACCACGGTGCTGGGCGACTACAACCTGGAGAATTGCTTCACCCTGGAGTGAGCCGTCGTCATCCTCGGCCGGGTGCCCGCTTCGCGGCACGCGGCCGAGGATGAACCTTTTGGGCGTCCGGGACGACAGAGTGGGGAGAGCACCACTTCGGCAGCAGCCCACGCCGCGCCGGGGCCGGGACCGACGTGCGAGAGGAGAGCGGCCGTGGCGACGACCGACCCCGCCTACAGCGAGTTCGTGCTGTCTCGGCAGGCACGGCTGCGTCGCGTGGCGGTGCTGCTGTGCGGTGACCCGCACCAGGCTGAGGATCTGCTCCAGGAGGCGCTGATCGCGCTCGCCGAGAAGTGGGAGAAGGTCGAGCATCCGGACGCCTTCGTGCGCACGGTGCTCGCCCGGCAGCGGGTCTCGTGGTGGCGGCGCAGACGCCACGAGGTGATCTCTGAGACGGTGCCGGACCGCGGTCTTGACGACGGGTCGGAGGCCCGTGCGCGCAACGACGAGGTGCACAGGGCGTTGCGCGCGCTGCCACAGAGGCAGCGGGCTGCGCTGGTACTGCGCTACTTCGAGGACCTGACCGAGGCGCAGACGGCCGAGGCCATGGGTGTCGCGGTGGGCACCGTCAAGAGCCTGTCCCACCAGGCAGTTGCCGGTCTGCGCAGGCAGTTGGGTGTGGACTCCCTGGCCAGCATGGAGGAGGATCAGCGATGAGTGATCGTGGCGACGACGTGCGGGTGCTGCTCGAGGATGCGTCCGGCAGCGGCCGAGAGCGAGACATCAGGCCCGAGGACACCTGGTCGAGGGGACGCCGGCGTCAGTCGCGCAAGCGGGCCGGAGCAGGTGTCGTGGGGGCACTCGGGGTGGCCGCCGTTGTTGGGCTGGTCTGGCAGACCAACCTGCTGGGCGGTGGACAGGAGACCGGGGTGGCGACGCCGCCCTCGGGCCTGACGACCTTTGTCCTCGCGGCACCGGGTGCGCCCGGACAGGTGCCCAACACGCTCGACGGCCTCGCGGTCCCCGCTCCCGAAGATCTGGTGGGGACGACCTGGAGGGTGCGTGAGGACCTCTGGGGGAGTGACCTGACGGCTGTCGACGTGGTCGGCTCGGCTGCAGAGACCGACTTCTCCTTCGGCGGGAACGGGACCGTCGGCTGGGGGTTCTGGGCCGATGGGTGCGGCGGTGGGTGGTTCCAGGAGGCCCTCGAGGTGACCGAGGACGGTGCGTTCTCCGGTGGGCCGATGGGGACGGACGACCAGGGCTGTCTCGAGCCGGCGCAGACCGCCGAAGACTTCTGGATCGACGTGCTGGGGCACGGCGGGTCCCTCCATCAGCTGGGCGAGGACTGGCTCCTGCTCTCGGTGGACCCGTCGTGGGCCGGCCTTGAGGAGCCGCCTCCCGTCGTGGTCGACGGCGCCGCTCGGCTCGACTTTGTCCGAGAAGGAGCAGACCCTGCCACTATCGACACGGCATCGCCCGAGCGGGTCCCCGCCAACGAGGAACTGACCGGGACCTGGCAGCTCCTGGAGTGGGCCGATGGTGGCGGGGTGCTTGGTGATTTCATGGCCGACCCGAGCCAACTGCGCCTCAGTTTCGAGGGAATGCCGCCGCAGTCCCTGCTGCTGAGCGACGGACCGCCGTCCGCTGACGGAGACCAGACCTGCCCCATCGTGTCCCTGGGCAACGTGCAGGGCGTCGACAGTCTCGGACACACCGTGCCGCCCGATCACGGCTACACCCTGACTCCTGCGGACGGGACCTGCGCCAGCGTTGCCGACGTGCAACCCGTGTTCGTGGACGGACTGCGTGAGGGTGCCCAGATCACCCTGGTCGGCGAGGACCTGCTGGTGCTGCGCCTGCCCCTCGTGGAGCGAGGCACTGTGCAGGAGTCGGGCGATGTGACCGACCCGACCAGCGATCAGGTGACGGATGATCCTGACCTGCCGGACGGCATACCGGACATCACGTTTGTCCAGCCAGGCACCGAGCTCGCCTGGCCTGACGCGACACCTGGAGCCATCTCTCGGAGCGTGGTGGAGCGTTGGTCAGTGGCGTGCGGTTCGGCGCTCACGACGGGTTCGACCGCGTGGTGATCGACCTGGAGACGGCGGAGCAACCCGGGTGGATGGTCCGCTACGAGGATCCACCGGGCGGCCAGGCGTTCGACCCTCCGGAACTGCCCGGCGACGCCACCCTGGTCGTGGACGTGGTGGGGGTTCCCTATCCCGCGGACTCCGAGCAGCCCACGTCGGTGCCGGTGGGCGAGACGAACGGTCTGTCGGTCGTCACCGGTGCCGTCGTCGCGGGTCCTTACGAGGCCCACCTCAACTTCTTTGTGGGTGTCGATCATGAGCGGCCGTTCTCAGTGACCTACCTGGAGGACCCCGGGCGTCTGGTCATCGACATCCAGCACTAGGCACGAACGTCACTCCTCGTCTGGCTCCGGCACCGGCTCGGCACCCTGCGCCTCGTCCCGGTCGGCCCACTCCAGCAGCGGAGCGATGTCATAGACCGCGTCGTCGATGCCCGCGTGCAGGTCGCCGACCTCGGCATAGCGGTCCGGCATCGTCACGATGGTGAAGTCGGCGGGGTCGACCTCCGGCACCTCGTCCCAGGTGAGCGGTGCGGAGACGCGCGCATCGGGCCGCCCACGGACCGAATAGGCCGCGGCGATCGTGTGATCTCGCGCGTTTTGGTTGTAGTCCACGAAGACTGTGGTGGGGTCGCGGTCCTTGCGCCACCAGGTCGTCGTCGCGTCCTCTGTGCGGCGCTCCACCTCGCGCGCAAAGGCGAGCGCTGCCCGGCGCACCTCTTCGAAGCCGTGGTCCGGGGCGATCCGCACATAGACGTGCAGGCCCTTGCTGCCGCTGGTCTTGGGCCACCCCGTCGCGCCGAGCTCGTCCAGCACCTCCTGCGCGACGCCCGCCACCCGCTGCACCGTCGCGAAGTCGCACTGCTCACCCGGGTCCAGGTCGATCCGCCATTCGTCGGGCCGCTCCACGTCGGCACGGCGGCTGTTCCACGGGTGGAACTCCACGGTCGACATCTGCACCGCCCAGATGACGCTGGCCAGCTCGGTGACGCACAGCTCGTCGGCAGTGCGGTTCCACCTCGGGAAGGTGACGTGCGCGGTCTCCACCCAGTCCGGCGCACCACGTGGCAGCCGCTTCTGGTGCACCTTCTCACCGGTGATGCCCTCAGGGAAGCGGTGCAGCATACAAGGCCGTTCGCGCAGCGCGCTGACGATGCCGTCGCCCACGGACAGGTAGTAGTTGGCCAGGTCGAGCTTGGTGTGGCCACCCTCGGGGAAGTAGACGCGGTCCGGGTTGGACAGGCGCACGGTGCGCTCGCCGACCTCGAGCTCGATCGCGGGTGACTTCGACGCAGCCATGCCCCCGATCATTCACCATGCGCACGCGCTGTGCCCACGGTCGAGTGCCGAAGGCCCCCGTGCCAGGATCAGGACCATGAAGACCTCGACCCGCCTGGTCCAGACGTCCCGCCTCAACACCTTCGTGCGAGAGGCCGGTGACCCGAGTGCGCCGGTGCTGGTGCTGGTGCACGGCAATGTCAGTTCCTCGGTCTTTTTCGACGCCCTGATCGAGGAGCTGTCCGACACCTACCGCATCATCGCGCCCGACTACCGCGGCTATGGCGGGTCGGAGCGCAAGACCATCGACGCGACCCGCGGCATGGCCGACTTCTCCGACGACGTGGTCGCCCTGCTCGACGCCCTCGAGATCACCGAACCCGTCGACCTGCTCGGCTGGTCCGCGGGCGGCAACATCGTGCTGCAGCTCGCGATCGACCACCCCCACCGCGTGCGGCGACTGATCCTGGAGGCGGGGGGCTCGCCCTACGGCTTCGGGGGCACTCACGGGCTTGACGGCACCCCCACCTCCGAGGACTTCGCCGGCACCGGTGGCGGGACCGCCAACCCGGACTTCTGCAAGCGTCTGGCCGAGGGCGACCGCGGAGATGACCCGGCCAGCCCCGTGACCACCCTGCGCAACTTTTATGTGAAGCCGGGGTTCACCTTCGATCGCGAGACAGAGCAACGCTATCTGGACGGCATGCTCGACACGACGCTCGGCGACGACATCTACCCCGGTGACAGCACGACCTCGCAGAACTGGCCGGGACTGGGGCCGGGCACGACGGGCACCAACAACGCGCTGTCGCCGAAGTACCTCAACCAGGGCTCCTTCGCCGACCTCGACCCGGCCCCGCCGGTGCTCTGGATCCGGGGCGCGGACGACCAGATCGTCTCTGACACCTCGATGTTCGATCTGGCTCAGCTCGGCAAGCTCGGTGCCATCCCCGGCTATCCCGGGGAGGAGACCTGCCCGACCCAGCCGATGGTCAGCCAGCTCCGCACGGTGCTCGAGGGCGCGGGTGAGTTCACCGAGATCGTCTATGAGGACTGCGGCCACAGCCCACACCTGGAGCACCCGGAGCGGTTCGTCGCCGACGTGCGTGCCTTCCTGGACTGAGCCGGTGGGGGCTGTGTCCTCTCGGCGGGGGATGACGGCCCCACCGCCTAGACTCACGGCAACCGCGAAGGAGGGTCGGTGGCCGGACTGATCAGGCCTGAGGACGTGCAGACCGTCAAGGAACGCACGTCCATCGAGGACGTCGTGCGCGAGCACGTCACCCTGCGACCCGGCGGCACCGGCTCCCTCAAGGGACTGTGCCCGTTCCACGACGAGAAGACCCCCAGCTTCAACATCCGGCCCGCCGTCGGTGCCTGGCACTGCTTCGGCTGTGGCGAGGGTGGGGACGTCATCTCCTTCGTGATGAAGATCGACCACCTGACCTTTGCCGAGGCCGTGGAGCGGCTCGCCGGCAAGCTCGGGATGGAGCTGAGGTATGCCGAGGGCACGGGCGGGCGTGGTCGTCGCGACGGCGAGGGTGGCCTCGGGCGACGGGCGAGGCTGGTCGAGGCCCACCGGGCTGCTGCCGAGTTCTATGCCTCCGCCTTCGCGGAGAGCCCCGAGGGACAGACCGCGCGGGACTTCCTCCTGGCCAAGGGCTTCGGGCTCGACGACGCGGCCCGCTTCCAGGTGGGATATGCACCCCAGTCCGGTGAGGCGCTGACCCGCCACCTCCGGGCCAAGGAGTTCACCGACGACGAGCTGGTCATCGCCGGACTGTCCGGGCGGAGCAGCCGTGGGCTCTATGACCGGTTCCGCGGGCGGGTGCTCTGGCCGATCCGGGACATCACCGGTGACACGGTGGGCTTTGGTGCCCGGCGGATCTTCGAGGACGACCGCATCCAGGCCAAGTATCTCAACACCTCCGAGACCCCGATCTATCGGAAGACCTCGGTGCTCTATGGACTCGACCTGGCCAAGAAGCCGATGGCCGAGCAGCGCCGGGCCGTGGTCGTGGAGGGTTACACCGACGTGATGGCCTGCCACCTGGCGGGCGTGGACACCGCAGTGGCCACCTGCGGGACAGCCTTTGGAGTCGACCACATCAAGATGCTCCGGCGCATCCTGCGCGACGAGGCAGGACTGTCGCCAGCTCGCGTCATCTTCACCTTTGACGGCGACGCGGCCGGCCAGAAGGCGGCGATGCGTGCGTTCCGCGAGGACCAGCGCTGGGCCAGCCAGTCCTATGTGGCGGTGGCACCAGCAGGGCAGGATCCCAACGACCTGCGACTGTCGGGCGGTGACGAGCCGGTCCGTGAGTTGATCGAGGACGCGGTGCCACTGTTTGAGTTCGCCATCCGGTCGACCATCGCCCCCTATGACCTGGACCGTGCCGAGGAGCGGGTCTCGGCGATGCGCGCCGCAGCACCCATCCTGGCGGGGATCCGGGACCCTGCGCTACGACCGGAGTATGTCCGCACCGTCGCAGGCTGGCTCGGCATGCCGGTCGAACGGGTCGGTTCAGAGGCCGCCCGTGCCGGACGCTCGTCTCAGGGCCGGAGCGGCCCCCGTGGTGCCTCGCCGCAGCGACCCGGCGGTCAGAATGGCTGGGCACCGCAGCACGCCGGCCCGCCTCACCCAGGTCCACCGCAGGATGGTCCGCAGTATGACGGCCCACCCGAGGATGGCCCGCCCTACGACGGCCCACCGGAGGATGGCCCCCCGGAGCAGCAGCGGCTGCCTCGTCCTGATCTGCGGGACCCCTTGGTCTCTGCCGAGCGCCAGTTGCTCCAGGTCGTCCTGCAGTATCCCGGCACCGTCGCACCCGAAGCGCTGACGCAGCTGCCGTCAGACGGGATGCGGGCACCGGCTCACCGGGCGGTTCTGGAGGGTGTGCGCTCCGGTGGTGGATTGGCCGCAGCGCGCACCATGAGCAGCCAGGGCTGGGCTGCAGCAGTGTCTACGGCGACCAGTGAGGCTGCGCGGCCACTGGTCCATGAGCTGGCCGTCGCCACGCTGCCCGTGCGGCTCGATGCCGGCACCGGCCAGCCGCCCCAGCGCTATGTCGAGTCCCTGGTGAGCAGGGTGGTGGAGGCTGGGGTCGCGCGGCGCATCTCTGATGCCCTCAGCGCCCTGCAGCGCGCTGAGCCGGGGAGTCCGGAAGAGCGTGCCAAGAACGAGGAGCTGACCATGTTGTATCGCGAGCGGGCACGCCTGCGTGCCGGGATGGAGTGAGGCGTCATGGCGTGGGGCAAGAAGAGCGAAGGTCCACCCGAAGCGATCCGGGAGGCCGGGGTGCCTGACGGGGACAAACTGATCGCGGCGAAGGTCGACGAGCTCACCGGACGGTGGGTGCTGGCCTGCCGCACCCGCGTCACGGTGGTCAGCGACGCCGGGGAAGTGCAGGAGTCACGACCCTGGCTCGACGTCGACGGCGGCACGTGGGACCCCGAGCAGGACATCCTGCGGGTGACCTGGATCGAGGGCGGCACTCCCACGCGGTGGCAGTTCACCGGTTCGGGGACGCACATCTTCACCGACGCCTTCCGGGACAGGGTGCAGTCCAGTGTCGTGCTCGTGCGCGAGGTCGACCTGGGGCCGGGGCGCAAGACCCGGGTGGCGATCCGCAAGGACCTCGCGACGCGCGAGCTCGTGGACCAGGTGGTCCCCGGGCGTGGGGTCCGCAGCGACGATGTCGAGCTTGCTGAGCAGGTGGCTGTGGCACGAGCCACCCTGCGTGACCAGAGTGGCTTGCCACCCCTGACCGCGTGATAGAGTCTCTCCTCGCTGCCACCTTCTAGGGTGTGCACATTCCCCTGTAGCTCAATTGGCAGAGCAGCCGGCTGTTAACCGGCAGGTTGTTGGTTCGAGTCCAACCGGGGGAGCACACGAAAATGGCCCGGATCTCTCGCGAGATCCGGGCCATTTGCTATCGGCGGGACTACCCGACCGCGCCACCGCCGCCAGCCCCAGATGGCGCCGGGATGGGCGCGACAGGTGGGGGCTCGTTGGCGCTGCCAACCTTGCCTGCGGACCGGGCCCGGCGGCGCTGCCGGTTCTCGATCCACTCGGCCAGCTTGCTGAGGGCGTAGTTGAGCAGGATGAACAGGACTGCGACCACGACATAGGCCGGCAGTGTCGCCGACTCCAGCGAGCCGAGGTTGCGGGCCCGGGTGAGCAGCTCGGGGTAGAGGATGATGTAGCCCAGCGCCGTGTCCTTGGTGATGACGATGACCTGGCTGACCAGGGTCGGCAGCATCGCCGTCAAGGACTGGGGGATCAAGATGGTGCGGCGCGTCTGACTCGGTGACAGACCGATGGCCAAGCCGGCCTCGCGCTGGCCGGAGGGCAGTGACGCCACGCCGTTGCGGATCACTTCGCAGAGCACGGCGGAGTTGTAGAGCGTGAGGCCCACGACCACGCCGATGAGGGGGTTGATGCTGCTCGGGAACCAGCCACGGTGGGCCAGGAAGTAGAAGATGAACAGCATCATCACCAGCACGGGAACCGCGCGGAAGAACTCCACCATCATGCCGGCCAGCCAACGCAGCACCCGGTTGTCCGACATCCGCGCCATGGCCAGGGCCAGCGCGAGGACACTGGCGCACACGATGGCAATCGCGGCTGCGCGGAGGGTGTCGATGATGCCGGGGATCAGGTAGTTCTTCCAGGCACTGGCACCCAGCACCCAGTCCCAGCGCGCCGCTTCCAACTGGCCCTTGTCCGCGAGCCGGTCGTAGACGACATACAGGATGGCTGCCAGCAGCAGGATGCCCACCACCGCCATGAGGCGGTAGCGCATGCGGGCCTTGGGGCCTGGGGCGTCGAACAGGACGCGTGTTGTGTCAGTCATCGCTTCACCGCCAGTCGGCCGGAGAGATAGCTGGTCAAGATGCCCAGCGGGAGTGTCAGGATCACGAAGCCGATCGCCACGACGGCAAAACCGAGCATCAGCAGGTCCGGTCGGAACTCGGCCACCGCCTTCATCCGGTAGGCGATCTCAGCAACGCCGATGGCTGCCACGACCGTGGTGTTCTTGATAAGGGCGATGAGCACGTTGCCCAACGGAGTGACCGCCCCGCGGAAGGCCTGGGGCATGATGACCTGTCGCAGGCTCTGGGTGAAGGTCAGCCCGATGGACCGGGCTGCCTCTGCCTGGCCGAGGGGGATGGTGTTGACGCCACTGCGCAGCGCCTCGCACACGAAGGCCGCGTGGTAGGCGCTCAGGCCGAGGATCGCGAGCCGGATGTTGTTGTCGACCAGGAAGCTGGCGGACTCCCGATCAGCGAGCGTGATCCCCAGTTGACCGTAGAGCGCCAGGCTGCAGAAGACCACGATCAGGGTCAGGGGCGTGTTGCGGACCAGCGTGACGTAGGAGGACCCCAGCCACTGGAAGATGCGCACCGGCGAGACGCGCATGACCGCCAGCACCGTCCCGAGGATGAGTGAGTAGAACGCCGAGTAGGCAGCCAACTTGAGGGTCATCCAGAACGCTGCGACGAACTCGTATTCCTCGATCAGCTCAAGCATGGGACTCCCGGGAGTGAGGGGGTTTGTGGTCCGGTGCCGGTCGGCATACCCACCGTGTGGGGAGGGTATGCCGACCGGTCAGGCCGGCGCTCAGGCGCAGTTGCCGCCCGCCTCCGGCGGGTTGGTGTCCGCGTTGGGCGTGTAGTTGGCCGGGCCGAGGTACTTCTGGATGATCTCGTCCATCGTGCCGTCATCCCACATCTCGGTGATGATCTCGTTGATCTCCTCGCACCGGTCGTCCTCCTTGTTGAGGCCGATCCCGTAGTTCTCGGTGCTGAAGGTCTCACCGGCGACGACCAGCTTGCCGGCGTAGGCCTCCTGGGCCGCGAAACCGGCCAGGATGGTGTCATCAGTGGTGAGCGCGTCCAGCGTGCCGTTGGCGACCTGCTCGACACACTCGGAGTAGCTGGCGTACTCCTGCAGCTGGACGTCGGGGTAGTCCTCCTTGACGTTCTCCGCCGAGGTGGAACCGGCCACCGAGCAGAGCAGCTTGCCCTCCAGGTCTGCCGGCCCGGTGATGCCACTGTCGACCCCGACCAGGAGGTCCTGGCCGGCCACGAAGTAGGGGCCGGCGAACTGCACGGTCTCCTTGCGCGAGTCCGTGATCGAGTAGGTCGCCACGATCATGTCGACCTGGCCCGTGTCCAGCATGGTCTCGCGCTGGGCGGAGACCGACTCCTTGAAGCTGATCTGGTCCTCGCTGTAGCCGAGCTTCTCCGCCACGTGCCGCGCGATGTCGGTGTCCATGCCGGAGAAGGTGTCGCCATCCTGGACGCCCATGCCGGGCTGGTCGATCTTGACGCCGATGGTGATGCCGTCCTCGTCATCGCCACCGCCACAGGCAGTGAGGACCAGGGCGCCGGCCGCGAGAGCGACCGCCATGCGGAAAGTGGTGTGCTTCATCGTGTGAATCTCCTTAGTTGGGGTCACGGACTGCAGTCAGTGGGTCAGGATCTTGCCGAGGAAGTCCTTGGCGCGATCGGTCTGCGGGTTGGTGAAGAACTCTTCGGGGGTGTTCTGCTCGAGGATGGCGCCGTCGGCCATGAAGACCACGCGGTCGGCTGCCTTGCGAGCGAAGCCCATCTCGTGGGTCACCACGATCATCGTCATGCCCGACTGGGCCAGCTGGACCATGACGTCCAGGACCTCGTTGATCATCTCGGGGTCGAGGGCCGAGGTCGGCTCGTCAAAGAGCATGACGGTCGGCTCCATCGCCAGGGACCGAGCGATGGCCACGCGCTGCTGCTGGCCGCCGGAGAGCTGCGCTGGGTACTTGGCCGCCTGGTGAGCGACCCCCACCCGGTCCAGGAGCTCCATGGCACGCTTCTTGGCGTCGGCCTTGTTGGTCCCGCGCACCTTGGTCGGCCCCAGGGTGACGTTCTCGAGGATCGTCTTGTGGGCGAACAGGTTGAAGGACTGGAAGACCATGCCGACGTCGGCCCGGAGCTTGGCGAGTGCCTTGCCCTCCTCGGGGAGCGTCTCACCACCGATCGTGATGGAGCCGGACTCGTAGGTCTCGAGGCGGTTGATGGTGCGGCACAGGGTCGACTTGCCCGAGCCCGAGGGCCCGATCACGACGACGACCTCGCCCCGGTGGACCGTCAGGTTGATGTCCTGGAGCACATGCAGATCGCCGAAGTGCTTATTGACGTCCTGGAGCACCACCAGCGGTTCGGTGCTGGGCTCGGGAAACCCGGTAGCGTCTTCGCTCATGCAGGCACCCTACTGATGGGTGTGCACAAAATGCGGCAGTTGCGGCGAGCCGTAACCGAATTGAGTCCTTCGGCCGCCCGCGGCAACGAGTTGGTGGCGCTCTCGGCGGGTTACCATCGGCCGTCGAGGGGCCAGTAGCTCAGCCGGTTAGAGCAGCGGACTCATAATCCGTCGGTCGCGGGTTCAAGCCCCGCCTGGCCCACCCCTCATGCCGGTCACTAGGCTGGGAGTCGTCCGGACCCGCCCGGCCGCGAGGCCCCGGATCGGCACCTGCCGGACAGGCCTCGACGGTCATCTCAGTGAGAGGCCTGCCGCATGACCACGCACCACCAACTGCCCTCCTCCGACGACCTCGACAGGCTCAGCGCCCGGACTGAGCACGCCCTGACCATCTATGTGCCGACATCGCCCAACCCGCAGGAGCGCAGCGCCAGCCAGACGGCCGTCAAGAGCGCTGTCGACGACGCGGTTCGGCGTCTGAAGCAGGACGGTGCCTCGCACGCTCTGGTCGAGAAGCTGCGTGCTCAGTGGGAGTCCGTCGACCGCGACAGCGACCTGTGGGGTTCCCTGTCGTCCTCACTCGCAATCTTCCTGGCCCCCGAGGTCAACGAGGTCTTTGTCCTTCCTAATAGCCTCCTGCCGCAGTCGCAGCTGGCGGACCACTTCGATCTCGGACAGCTTCTGCGCTCGGTGACCTTCCCTCACGAGGCCTATGGGCTGATCCTGGCGGCCAACGGCTGGAGCCTGTGGCACGCCACTGCCGACGCTCGGATCACCGAGCTGGAACTGGACGGGGACTATCCCAGCGATGCTGCGGACGCGACGAACCGGGACAGCATCCGGGGTCGGGACAAGAACCGCGGGCTCGTGGGGGATGAAGGCAAGAAGGCCCTGCTGGGCAAGTATGCCCACCGTGTCGCGGAGGCAGTCACGGCAGAGATGAACCGTCGGCGCGTGGCTTCCAGCGTCCCGTTCTTTGTGTTTGGCGTCGAGCCGCTGCTGAGCCAGTTCGCCGACCAGTTCGACCGCGACGTGATCCAGCTCCAGGGCGCGGCCGAGCGCCTCGGTGCCGACCAGTTGGACGAGCAGGTCCGCGCGGAGCTGGCAAAGATCCACGCCGAACGGGCGGACTCTCGGCTGCACACGATCGCCGACACGGTCTCCAGCGGGCTGGTGGCCACGGACCTCGTGGACATCGCCACCGCGGCGACCCGTGGGCTCGTGGACACCTTGATCTTCAACTTCACCGTGGACATCTACGGTCGGATCGACGAGGTCACCGGTGCGGTCGAGCGGGTCCGCGACGGCGAGCGTGCTCTGCCCGGTGGCACCGCGGCATACGACCTGCTGTCGCAGATCGCGCTGATGGTGCTGCGTCAGGGTGGCACGGTGCTTGCTGTCCGTGACGACGAGGTGTCCCACCTCATCTGGAACTCGGTCGCCGTCGCCCAGCTGCGTGCTCCTCTGGGCTGAACTGAGCGCACCGTGCCCGCCCAGGCGGGCACGGTGCAGCCGAGCTTCGCGGGGCGCCCAGCGGCGTGTCGCTGACTGCGGCGCGCCGGTGCACTTGATACTGGTGTGACAAGAGAGCACAATGGGTCGTGTCACAGGACGCGGCACTCGTCGCGTGTGGTTTGAGGCCGTTGGGGAAGACGTCCCTCGCACCACACAGGAGGTTCCGGATGTCTGCTGTGACACCGCGTATCGTCACGCGCGGGGTGGTGTTTATTCACTCCACCCCTACTGCGTTGTGCCCGCACATCACGTGGGCACTTGAGGGTGTACTCGACACCCGTGTGTCCCTGGACTGGGTCTCGCAACCGGCGCAGCCGGGCACCATGCGGGCCGAGTTCTCCTGGACCGGCGACGCCGGCACCGGGGCCTACCTTGCCAGCGCCATGCGCGGCTGGGACGGCCTGCGTTATGAGGTCGTCGAGGAAGCCAGCCGCGGGTGCGACGGTGCCCGCTGGACCCACACGCCCGAATTGGGCATCCACCACAGCCGCCTGTCCGCCAACGGTGACGTCGTCGTCAACGAGGACCGGATCCGCAGCATCGTGGAAGAGTCCAGCGGCAACATGGCCGTACTCACCGCTGAGCTCGACCGCGCCCTCGGGTCGGCCTGGGACACCGAGCTGGAAGACTTCCGCCACGCAGGCGAGGGTGCTCCGGTCAAGTGGCTCCACAAGGTCGGCTGACCTGACCTGACCTGACCTGACCTGACGCGGTCGTGTCCTGATCGGTCGGGTGACCGAGCTCATGGGTCAGTCTGGTGCTCTCTGAGTGCACCTGGCTTCCCCACGAGCGGTTTCGGTGTCTCTCACCGTGGCGCGCACTGGGCCGTGCGGGTGCTGTCTTACCTCCTGGAGTGCAGCACTGCCAGCTCACCGTGGATCGCGAGCATCTCGTCCGAGGAGTGTTCCCAGCTAAAGGTTTCGGCCTGCTCGCGGGCCAGGCGGCGAGCGTCCGGTCGAGTGCTGAGCGTGAGTACCGCGTCGGCGAACTTCGCCGGGTCGGACGGCGCGGCGATGCCACCATCACGCACGACCTCGGCCAAGGCGCCTTCGTCGGGACAGACGGTCGGCACGCCGCAGGCCAGTGCCTCCAGCGCCGCCAGACCGAACGTCTCCAACGGACCGGGTGCAATCGCGACGTCAGCCCGGCGCATCACCGCGGCCAGCTCGGAGCGAGAGTTGATGTAGGCGTGGAAGGTCACCGGCAGGTCCTGGGACTTCTCGATCAACTCGTCACGCAGCGGCCCGTGGCCCAGCACGGTCAGGTGGGCCCTGACGCCGCCGCGCACCAGGTGACGGAGCGTCTCGATGGACAGCTGCGGGTTCTTCTCCGGGGCCAGGCGACCGCAGTGGATGATGTGCAGCCCCTCGTCCTCGGTGCGCACGCGCCCACCGGGGGTGAGGTGCTCGTAGGAGTCGTCGGGGTGGAAGACGTCCAGGTCCACGCCGAGGTCGACGATGCGGGCGGGGACACCGAGGCGGTGGAACTCCTCGGCCGCAAACCGGCTGGGGCAGACGATCGCGTCGTAGTCGTTGGCGCTGTGGGTGTTGATGAAGTCCGCCATCCAGACGGCAGGCACGTCGGGGACCGGGGTGCGGCGGACCATGATGCCGGTCATGTTCTCGTGGCTGATCATGATGCTGCCGATGTCCCGGCGGCGGGCCCAGCGCCCCATCCAGCGGGTGGTGGAGCGGTCGGACACCTCGAGGGAGTCGGGGTTGATCCGGTCCATCAGCGCGCCGAGGCGGGCCCGGCTCCACATGAGCGAGTAGCCCGTGCCAGGAATGGCCGTGGCGGGGACACGGTAGACGGTGCCCTGGCTCTCCTCGGTGACCGGCTCGTCGCCCTTGGTCGCCGGGATGATCAGGGAGACCTGGTGTCCACGGGCGCGATAGCCCTCGCCCCAGTGCCGCAGCGCGGTCTTGATGCCGCCTGAGGTGGGGCTGACGAAGTTGGCGACCCGGAGGATGTGCATAGGCACGAAACGCTACCCCGCGGTGGCCGAGTCCGTCGTCGCCGGGGCCTGGCCGAGGGCAGGGAGCTGTAGTTGGCCGCTCACTGATGGGGCGTGCGCGAACGGGCAGGCAACTCTGCCCACCCTGGCCGAAGCCGTCGCCGTAGCCTGGGTGTGTCAGATCGAGGGAGCGCATGTACGCACGCCGACCAGGAGACCTGAGACAACCTGCCCGACCAGTTCGTGCGCTGACGACCAGCCGCGCCGGAGAGGGCGGGACCCTCGGCATGCGGCCAGTCCCCAGCGACGTCCTGAGGGTGCAGGCGGAGGCCGGCAACGCGACCGTCTCAAGGTGGCTCGACGGCCAGCAGCTGTCGGTGCAACGCTCCAAGGAGTCGCAGGACTTGCTCACGAGGCTCGCCGTCCCCAAGATTCGCGAGGGCCCGGCGATCGAGGTCCAGACCACACTGGTCAGCGCCTTGGAGGACCTGATCAGGAGAGGGGAGGTCTCGGAGGCCACCACTGAGTTCTGTATCGGCGGCGTGGTATTGGACCGGCTTCCCAACTCTGAGACAGAACTCCGGCCGGCGACGCGCACACAGGAGGACAGCAAGGAGGAGGACAAGAAAAGACGGGATGCTGAGACCGGGGAGATCTTCACCCGGCTCACGCAGCAGAAGGGCAAGGAGACCCCGATGACGAGGTTCACGCCGCTGAGCGGGGGTGGCACAGTCGCACGGTCGGCAGGGGTGGACTTCGGTCCCTTCGTGCTTGGTGGCGAACTCGGGAGCCTGGTGGTGGAGAACTCGCTCAAGACGATGATCGATGCCGAGCAGGTGGAGTACCTGCGGCTCGCGGGGCTGCCAAACAGCGAATGGGTGATCCTCATCGAACTCCACTACATCCGGAGCCGCCCGAAGGACATGGCCGGGTTCCACAAGGACACGAGGGGCCAAAGCCTCTTCGTCAACCTCAACTACCACATGCCAGGGCACCGGACGCGTGGGCCGGAACACGTCCTCAACCCACCACCGTCAGTCGACCACGACGAGCAGGTCCTGAGCGATAAGGACAGCAATCGGACCCTGCCGGCGGAGTTCAGCGATGATCTCCGCCACGCGCGGAAGGAACTGGGAGCTCCGTCGCGCATCGAGTTGCCAGGTGATGTCCCCGAGTTGGGGTACGTCGCCTTCGTGGACGAGGCCATTCACCACGCCACGCCGTGGTTCGGGCACCGGTATGTCACAGCGAAGGAGTTCAGTGCCTACCTCACGCGGCACCATCCTGCGAAGTTCGCAGAGATCTCTCGGGCCGAGAAGCAGTATGAGAATTCCTTGGTACCTGCGTACTTCTCACCGTTCAACAGTTACGTGAAGCACTCGATCATCAGCGACGACGAGATCGAGACCTGGCGTAGATGGCACCACATGGCTACGCCCGCGAATGACCGCCGATACACCCGGAAGGACTTTGCGCCTACGATCCCGAGCGAGGAGTTCGACGAGGTGCTGCATGACGTCGGCGCCCAGAAGGACGCGCCACGAGCGAGGGGTGGGTCCGGCGGCTGGCACTCGGCCAGCATTCCCGGGGTCAAGCCCAGCATCCGTGGAGCGACAGTGACACCTGGAGTTCGCTCACCGATCCGGCCGGACGGCAGCAAACCGCTCGTCCGGACCTCAAGTCAGTCGGACCTGACCAAGGGTTTGCCGGGTCAACTGCCCGAGGACGTGCCGCGGCGGTTCATCCGGACCTGGGTCCGAGCCGTGCCGCGGGAGGCGGCGCACGATATCCCCTAGGGATCGGGGATGTCCGCAGCTTGGCGGAGAAACCCGGTGCGGGCAGGCATCAGGCGCTGCGGAAGGTGAGCGCCACGTTGGCACCGCCGAAGCCGAAGCTGTTGCTCAGCGCCGCGAGGTCCCCGGAGGGCAGTTCCCGGGAAGAGCCGGTCACCACGTCGACCGGGATCTCCGGGTCCTGCTCCTGCAGGTTGATCGTGGCGGGGATCGAGCGGTGGTGCAGGGTCAAGATCGTCAGCACGGCCTCGATCGCGCCCGCAGCACCGAGCAGGTGTCCGGTCATCGACTTGGTGGCGGTGATCGGGATCTCGCTGCTGTGCGAGCCAAAGGCACGGGCGATCGCCTTGGCCTCGGCGGCATCGCCGACCGGCGTGGACGTCGCGTGGGCGTTGATG
This sequence comes from Ornithinimicrobium ciconiae, assembly GCF_007197575.1. Classification (NCBI taxonomy): domain Bacteria; kingdom Bacillati; phylum Actinomycetota; class Actinomycetes; order Micrococcales; family Ornithinimicrobiaceae; genus Ornithinimicrobium; species Ornithinimicrobium ciconiae. Next base: position 2,660,393 of record NZ_CP041616.1, on the reverse strand, counting down.
TGCAGGATGTCAGCGGTGCTCAGGTCGGCATCTTCCGTGGCCTCGAGCATCGCGCGCGCAGCGCCGCGACCCTCCGGCTCGCCGGCGGTGATGTGATAGGCGTCGGCTGACATGCCGACCCCGGCTACCTCGCCATAGATCGTGGCACCACGGGCCTTGGCGTGCTCCTCAGCCTCGAGGACGAGCACGGCAGCGCCCTCACCGAGCACGAAACCGTCGCGTGAGACGTCATAGGGACGAGAGGCGCCCGCCGGATCGTCGTTGCGCTTGGACAGCGCCATCATCGCGGCGAACGCGGCGATCGGCAGCGGGTGCACCGCGGCCTCCGTGCCCCCGGCCACCATGACGTCGGCGCGCCCGGAGCGGATCATGTTGAGCGCCAGACCGATCCCCTCCGCACCCGAGGCGCAGGCGCTGACGGGGGTGTGGGCGCCGGCCCGGGCACCAAGGTCGAGGGAGACGGCCGCGGCCGGGCCGTTGGGCATGAGCATGGGCACGGCCAGCGGGAAGACGCGGCGGGGTCCCTTGGTGCGCAGGTTGTCCCACTGGTCCAGCAGGGTCCACACGCCGCCGATGCCGGAGCCGATGGCGACGCCGAGACGCTCCGGCTCGACCTCGGGGGAGCCGGCGTGAGCCCAGGCCTCGCGGGAGGCGATGAGCGCATACTGACCGGCAGGGTCGTTGCGGCGCACCTCCACCTTGGAGAGCACATCTCCGGGCGGCGTGTGCACGCTCGCCGCGAAGGTCACCGGAATCTCATACTCGGCGACCCAGTCCTGCTCCAGGGTGCGGGCTCCGGACTGACCAGACTGGATGGCCTGCCAGGTCTCCTCGACGTTGCCGCCGACCGGGCTGGTGGTTCCCAGACCGGTGACGACGACCCGACGCTGGGGGTTCGCTGACATCTGCTACTCCTCGGTGGGGTGGTGCGAGTGTGGGTGCGGGCTGGGAGCCGTGCGGCCCACCGGCTGCACTCCAGCGGTATGCCGGGTGGCCGGTGGGCGCAACGGATCAGCCCTGGGCGTTGATGATGAAGTTGACCGCGTCCTTGACGTGGGTGAGGTTCTTGACCTCGTCGTCGGGGATGCGGACACCGAACTTGTCCTCGGCGTTGACGACCACCTGCATCATCGACAGCGAGTCGATGTCCAGGTCCTCCTGGAAGGACTTGTCCATCTCCACGGCGTCAGCCTCGATGCCGGTCTCCTCGTTGACGATCTCGGCGAGTCCGGCGAGGATCTCCTGCTCGTTCAGTGCCATGTGGCGTGCTCCTTGTCTCTGCTGGGTTGGGCTGACCCGGTGTCGTCCCGCCGGGCCTCGGGAATCGGGGGTCAGGGGAGGATGACGACCTGCGCGGCATAGACCAGGCCGGCACCGAAGCCGAACTGGAGCGCCAGACCGCCGTGCGGTGCCTCTCCTGCGTTGAGCATGCGGGCGGTGGCCAGCGGGACCGAGGCCGCCGAGGTGTTGCCGGTCTCGGCGATATCCCTGGCCACCGGGATCTCCGGCGGGATGCCGATGTGCTTGATCATCGCGTCGGTGATCCGCATGTTGGCCTGGTGGGGAATGAAGACGTCCAGGTCGTGGGCAGTGACGCCCGCGGCGGCCAGCGCCTGGTCGACGACCGGGGCGATGGTGTAGACCGCCCAGCGGAAGACGGACTGGCCCTGCATCGCGAAGTGGGGCCACTCGACGGAGCCGGCGTCGGCGGAAGTCATGTCCGCGCGCAGCCCGGTCCACGGCTCCTTCTGCATGATCTTGTCCCAGTTTTCACCGTCCGAGCCCCAGATCGTGGGGCCGATGCCGGGGAAGTCGGAGGGACCGACGATGGCCGCGCCCGCGCCGTCACCGAAGATGAACGCGCTGCCGCGGTCGTGCTTGTCGGTGAAGTCCGACAGCTTCTCCACACCGACGACCAGGACGTAGTCCGCGCTGCCGGCCCGCACCATGTCGTTGGCCAGGGAGATGCCGTAGCAGTAGCCCGCGCACGCGGCAGAGATGTCGAACGCGGCCGGGCCGTTGGTGCCCAGGCGCTCAGCCAGGATCGGCGCGGCCGCCGGGGTCTGGTAGGGGTGGGTCACGGTCGCCATGAGCACCACCGAGATCTGGTCCGGGGTGATGCCGGCCATCGCGATCGCGTCGCGCGAGGCTGCCTCGGCCATGTCCACCACGGTCTCGTCTGCGCGGGCGAAGCGTCGCTCCTTGATGCCGGAGCGCTGCTGGATCCACTCGTCGCTGGAGTCGATGTGCTGGCAGATCTCCTCGTTGGTGACGATGCGCTCGGGGCGATAGCCCCCGACGCCGTGGATGCGGGCGTGTCGCGGCCCATCCGGAACCGTCAGGGTGGGCTGGTCTGCCTTGGGCTGGGCGGTCACTGTGCGTCCTCCTGGGAGTCTGTCGCGGCGTTGCCGTGCTCGCCGATCATGCGGTGGGCGGCCTCGAGGTCGTCCAGGGTCTTCAGGGCCAACAGTTCGACGCCCTTGAGGGCACGCTTGGCCAGGCCTGTCAGGGTGCCTGCAGGGGCAAGCTCGATGAGGCCGGTCACGCCGAGCTCGGCGAAGGTCTGCATGCACAGGTCCCACCGCACCGGGTTGCTCACCTGGGTCACCAGTCGCTGGAGGAACTCGCGACCGTCCGTGACGACCTGCCCGTCGGCGTTGGACACCAGGGCCGTCCGCGGGTCCTGGGTGCTGATGGCGCCGGCATAGCGGCCGAGTTGGTCGACGGCGCTGCCCATGTGGTGGGTGTGGAAGGCGCCGGCAACCTGCAGCGGGATCACCCGAGCCCGGGTCGGGGGCGCCTCCTGGAGGGCGGTGAGCTGTTCGGTGGTGCCGGCCGCGACGACCTGACCGCCGCCATTGATGTTGGCCGGGGTCAGCCCGTGTCCCTCCAGCACCGTGGTGACCTCGTCGGGGTCGCCACCCAGGACCGCGCTCATGCCGGTCGGGTTTGCGGCGGCGGCCTCGGCCATCAGCCGGCCCCGCTCGCGGACGAAGACCATGGACTGCTCGGTGCCCAGCACGCCCGCGGCGGCGGCCGCAGTGATTTCACCCACGGAGTGCCCGGCCCAGGCACCGACCCGGCTGGTCACCTCGGCCGGGTCCGCGAAGAGCGCCGGCAGGGTCAGCAGGCCCGCTGCGACGAGGAGCGGCTGGGCGACGGCGGTGTCCCGGATGGTGTCGGCGTCAGAGGTGGTGCCGTGGGTCACGAGATCGAGTCCGGCGACGGCCGACATCCAGTCCAGCCGGTCCCCGAGCCCGTCCAGCTCAAGCCAGGGGGAGAGGAAGCCGGGGGTCTGGGAGCCCTGTCCGGGCGCAACGATCACAAGCACGAGGTCCACTCTCCCGTCCGGGGCCCTGACGCAACGACGCCGTTACCCACCACAACTCCTGGCGTTTCTTGTAGAGAACCTACAACCGAACCCGGCCACGCGCAGCCGCGCGAGGGCCCGGCCGCGCACGGCGGGTGATCATCCGGTGCCGCGGCGCCACGAGCCGGCCGCGATCCGCCCGTAGACCAGCGCCACGCGGACGATCCACGCCTCTCGGGCGCGGGTCAGGTCGAGGTCGACGACCTCGGCGATCCGGCCCAGCCGGTAGCGCACGGTGTTGGGATGGACGAACAGCTCCCGTCCGGTGGCCTCCAGCCGCCCGCCGGACTCCAGATAGGCCGTGGCGGTCTCGAGCAGGTCCGGGTGCTGAGCCAGCTGGCGATAGACGCGATCCACCAGCAGACGACGGGCCGGGCCGTCGCCGTTGAGAGCCCGCTCGGCGAGCAGGTCGTCCGCCGCCACGGGGCGGGGAACGTCCGGCCAGCCGGCGGCAGCATCGAGCCCGGACAGGGCCGAGCGCGCCGAGCGGCCCGCCGCGAACAGGTGCGGCACGCGGGGACCGACAACGACGGGGCCGGGGCCGAACTGACCGGCCAGGTCGGCGGCGCTGGCCAGCGGGTCACCGACACTGCCCAGCACCACGATCAGGCGGTTGCCCTGCACGGCGATGAGCACCTCCAAACCCTTGCGGACAGCCGTGCTGCGCAGGGCGTCAGCCACCTCGGCACTGCTGCGCTGCGGGGCGGCACCCACGACGACCGCCACGTCGGACACCTGCTCCCAGCCCAACTCGGCCGCCCGGGACTGCAAGGCATCATCAGCCTCACCGCGCACCACGGCGTGGACCACGAGGGACTCCAGCCGGGCGTCCCAGGCGCCACGAGACTCCGCAGCGGCGGCATAGATCTGGGCGGCGGCGAAGGCCAGCTCCCGTGAGTAGCGCAACAGGGAGTCCCGCACCTGCGCCTCCTCGCCCGGCTCGGCCAGCAGACTGACCTGCTCCTCCACGACGCCGATCGTCGTGCGCACCAGGTCGAGGGTCTGCCGCAGGGTGATGGTGTGCGCCAGCTCGCGCGGTGCGGTGCCGAAGACGTCGGCGGTGACCGGCAACGAGTCGTCGTTCTGCCGATACCAGGTGAGGAAGGCGTGGATGCCGGCCTGAGCGACCAGTCCCACCCAGGAACGGTCCTGCGCGGACAGCTCGCGATACCACTGGTGCTCACGCTCCATGCGCTGCACCGCCAGGGTTGCGACCGCCCCGACGTTGCGCAGGGTCGGCTCCCGGGCGGGGGTGCCTGTGTCGCTGTCCATTCCGGGCACTGTAGCCGCCGACGGATTGTGCGGGCCACACAACCACCGGTCAGGCTCGGACCAGCTTGCCCGGGGCCCCGAGCGGAGAGCCGGGCGATAGGTTCGGTGCATGGCTGCAGACCCGATCGTGCCCGACACCAAGGACTGGACCTGGGCGGCGCACCGCCGCTGCGACGAGTGCGGCTTTGACGCCTCCCAGGTGTCGCCGAGCGCCCTCGCCGCGGGGTTGCGGGGGCTCACCGCCCCGTGGCGCGAGGTGCTGACCCGAGCGGACGTGACCGTCAGGCCGCAGCCCGCCACCTGGTCACCGCTGGAGTATGCCTGCCACGTCCACGAGGTGCTCGACGTCTTCACGGGGCGCTTCTCGCTCATCCTGGACGAGGACAGCCCCGCGCTGCCCAACTGGGACCAGGACCGCGCCGCGATCGAGGGGGAGTATGCCGGCCAGGATCCTGAGCGGATCGCCCGCGAGATCCCCGAGCGCACGGAGGGTCTCATCGCGGTCCTGGGCGGCTACGCCGGGGAGAGCGAGTGGGAGCGGGCCGCGATCCGCTCGGACGGGGCAGCCTTCACCGGGCTGTCCCTGGCCCGCTACCTGACCCACGACCTGGCCCACCATCTGTCTGACGTGGGGGCCGGGGACCAGATTCCGCCGCCGGGCTCGTCTCGTGGCTGAGCCCCTCCTGATCGCCCATCGCGGCGCCAGCGGTGCCCGGCCCGAGCACACGCTGGAGGCCTATGAGCTGGCTGCTCGCTGGGGGGCGGACTATCTCGAGCCGGACCTGGTCGCCACGGCAGACGGGCAGCTGGTCGCCCGGCACGAGAACGAGATCTCCGCCACGACCGACATCGCCGAGCGGGCGGAGTTCGCCGACCGTCGGGGCACCAAGGTCATCGACGGGGTCGAGGTGGCTGGCTGGTTCACCGAGGACCTGACCCTTGCGGAGCTGCGCACGCTGCGCTGCCGGGAGCGGCTCCCCGCCCTGCGACCGGACAACACGGCATACGACGGGCAGTTCACCGTGCCCACGCTGGGTGAGATCCTCGACCTGCGCAGCCGCCTCAGCGAGGAGCTGGGGCGCAAGATCGGGCTCTATCCCGAGACCAAGCACCCGACCTACTTCCGCGGGATCGGGTTGCCGCTGGAGGAGCCGCTGGTCGCGGCGCTGACGGCCGCCGGTCTCAACCGTCGTGACGCACCCGTCTTTGTGCAGTCCTTCGAGCTGGGCAACCTGATCGCGCTGCGGCGGGACCTCGGCCTGGCGGTGCCGACGATCTTTCTCGCTGCGGAGGAGGGGGCACCCTACGACCTGGAGAGCAGCGGGGACCCACGGACCTTCGCCGACCTCCTCACTCCTGCCGGGCTGGCCGAGCTGGCGCGCTGGGTCAGCGGGATCGGTCCGCACAAGGACCTGGTGATCGGGCGGTCCGAGGACGGCAGTCTGGCCGGGCCGACCCCACTGGTCGCCCGCGCGCACGCCGCCGGCCTGGCGGTGCATCCGTGGACCTTCCGCCGGGAGAACGAGTTCCTGCCGACCGACCTGCGCCAGGGCACCGATCCCGGCGCAGCAGGCGACGTGGTCGCCGAGATCCGGGCGCACCTGGCAGCCGGGGTGGACGGCTTCTTCACCGACCACCCCGACCTCGGGGTGCTGGCTCGAGGTTAGGCGTCGCCGCCGGTCACGCCGCTGCGGCCGGCGCGCACGTCGTGCAGCTGATACTTCTCGATCGCCTGCTGTGGGACGCTCTCGTCGATCTCGCCGCGGTCGGCCAGCATCTGCAGGGCCTTGACCGCCATCGACGGGCCGTCGATGTGGAAGAACCGCCGGGCCGCTGCCCGGGTGTCGGCGAAGCCGAAGCCGTCGGCGCCGAGACCGTAGAAGTCCTCCGGCACCCACGGAGCGATCTGGTCGTGGACGGCACGCATCCAGTCGCTGGTGGCCACGACCGGGCCGGTCCCCTCGGAGAGGCGCTGGGTGACGTAGGGCACCCGGCGCTCCTTCTCCGGGTGCAGGAAGCGCTCCTCGTCGCACTCCATGGCCTCGCGGCGCAGCTCGTTCCACGACGTCACCGACCAGACCTCGGCCGTGACACCCCAGTCGTCCTGGAGGAGATTGCGGGCCTCGAGGGCCCACGGGACGCCGACGCCGGAGGCGAGCAGGCGCACGTTCTTGTCGCCGTCACCGCCCTCGGCGACCCGGTGCATCCCCTTGAGGATGCCCTCGGCGTCGACGTTCTCCGGCTCCTTGGGCTGCACCATCGGCTCGTTGTAGACGGTCATGTAGTAGAGGACATCTTCGGGGTCCTCGCCATACATCCGTCGGATGCCGTCCTGGAGGATGTGTGCGATCTCGTAGGCGTAGGCCGGGTCGTAGGCCACCACACCGGGGTTGGTGGAGGCCAGCAGGAGGCTGTGGCCGTCCGCGTGCTGCAGGCCCTCACCGGTCAGCGTGGTGCGTCCGGCGGTCGCGGCGATCATGAAGCCGCGGGCCAGCTGGTCGGCAGCGGCGTAGATGCTGTCGCCGGTGCGCTGGAAGCCGAACATCGAGTAGAAGACGTAGAACGGCACCATCGGCAGCCCGTGGGTGTCGTAGGACGTGCCGGCCGCCGTGAGCGCGGCGACCGATCCCGCCTCGTTGATCCCGAGGTGCAGGATCTGGCCGGACTCCGACTCCTTGTAGGCCAGCATCAGCTCGGCGTCCACGGAGGTGTAGTTCTGACCGTGGACGTTGTAGATCTTGGCCGTGGGGAAGAACGAGTCCATCCCGAACGTGCGGGCCTCGTCGGGAATGATCGGCACGATGTGCTTGCCGAACTCCTTGTCGCGCATCAGGTCCTTGAAGATGCGCACGAAGGCCATCGTGGTGGCGATCGCCTGCTTGCCCGAGCCCTTCTTGCCAACCTTGTAGGCCTCGTCCCCGGGCAGGGAGAGCTTGTGGGTCTTCTCCGGCTGGCGCTTGGGCAGGTCGCCACCGAGCTTGCGCCGACGCTCGCGCATGTACTCCAGCGTCGGGTCGTCGTCGGCGGGCCGATAGAACGGGGGTGCGTAGGGGTCCTTCTCGATCTGCTCGTCGGTGATCGGGATCCGCAGGCTGTCGCGGAAACCCTTGAGGTCCTCCACCGTCATCTTCTTCATCTGGTGGGTGGCGTTGCGTCCCGCGAAGTTGGACCCGAGGCTGTAGCCCTTGATGGTCTTGGCGAGGATGACGGTCGGCTGACCCTCGTGCTCCATCGCCTCCTTGTAGGCGGCGTAGACCTTGCGGTAGTCGTGCCCGCCGCGCTTGAGAGCCCACCAGACCTGCTCGTCGGACCAGTCCTTGACCAGCTCCTTGGTGCGGGGGTCCCGACCGAAGAAGTGGTCGCGGATGAAGCCGCCGTCCTTGGCGCGGTAGGTCTGGTAGTCGCCGTCCGGCGTGGAGTTCATCAGGTTGACCAGGGCACCGGAGGGGTCGCCGGCCAGCAGCTGGTCCCACCCGCGGCCCCAGACGACCTTGATGACGTTCCAGCCCGCGCCGCGGAAGAAGGACTCCAGCTCCTGGATGATCTTGCCGTTGCCACGGACCGGGCCGTCGAGTCGCTGCAGGTTGCAGTTGATGACGAAGGTGAGGTTGTCCAGCTCGTCGTTGGCCGCGACCTGCAGCAGGCCGCGCGACTCCGGCTCGTCCATCTCGCCGTCGCCCAGGAACGCCCAGACGTGCTGCTGGCTGGTGTCCTTCAGGCCACGGTTATGAAGGTACTTGTTGAACTGCGCCTGGTAGATGGCGTTCATCGGGCCGAGGCCCATCGACACCGTCGGGAACTGCCAGAAGTCCGGCATGCTCCGCGGGTGCGGATAGGAGGACAGCGCCCGGATCTTGCCGTCGACGATGTGCGACTTCTCCTGGCGGAAGCCGGACAGGTCCTCCTCCTCCAGTCGCCCCTCGAGGAAGGCCCGGGCATACATGCCGGGGGAGGCGTGGCCCTGGAAGAAGATCTGGTCGCCGCCACCCTCGTGGTCGCGGCCCCGGAAGAAGTGGTTCATGCCGACCTCGTAGAGGGTCGCGGCAGAGGCATAGGTCGAGATGTGGCCACCGACGGAGATGTCCGGGTGCTGGGCACGGTGCACCATCACCGCGGCGTTCCAGCGGATCCATGCCCGGTAGCGGCGCTCGACCTCCTCGTCACCGGGGAACCAGGGCTCGCGCTCCGGGGGGATCGTGTTGACGTAGTCCGTCGTGGTGAGCGAGGGGATGCCCACCTGGGACTCGCGTGCCCGCTCCAGCATGCGCAGCATCAGATAGCGCGCCCTGCGGCGGCCACCTGCCTCGATGGCCCCGTCGAGGGAGTCCAGCCACTCCTGGGTCTCCTCGGGATCGGTGTCCGGGATCTGGCTCGGCAGCCCGTTGACGATGGGGCCTGGCTTGTTCGTTGACACAGACGTTCCTTCCACTGGGAGCGGCACTCTCCTTCGCCCATCCTTGCACGCCGGGTACCGTGGATGCATGGGCATCCCACCTGTCGGGGATCGGGCGTTTGTCGCCCCACCCGACCCTCGTCATACCGGCTCTGTCAGGCAGCGGCCGACAGCGACGGTGCGTGTCGCGTCTTGCCTCTCTCGCCGATCTCTAGTGGACTGTGCGCACTATGGCTAACGAAGGAATCACACGACCGGGTGGGCCGGTCGACAAGCTGGGCTTCGCCCACGACCAGATCGTTCTCGAGTACGGCTACGACGATGACGTTCCCGACCCGTTCCGTCAGGAGGTTGAGGAGGTCGTCGGTGGACCCATGGAGGAGGAGGGCTACACCGGCGTCGTCGACGCGGTGCTGCTGTGGTGGCGCGACGGTGACGGTGACCTGACCGATGAGCTCGTCGAGTGCGTGTCGCTGCTGGAGGACGGCGGCTTCATCGCGCTGGTGACCCCCGGCGCGGGACGGGACGACCGGATCGCCGCACACGATGTGCAGGAGGCCTGTGCCACCGCCGGACTGACCGCCAGTGGCGCCGTCCCGCTCGGTGACGACGGCGAGTGGCACGTCCAGCGGCTCGTGGGCCGACGATGACCGCCCCGGCTGCGGCCCTGTCCACGCCCCAGGTCGGCGACACCGCTGCAGACTTCACCCTGACCGACCAGACCGGTGCTCCGGTCACACTCTCGGAGGCGGTCCGGGACCGCCACGCGCTGCTGGTCTTCTTCCCCTTCGCGTTCTCCAGCATCTGCACCGGCGAACTGCTGGAGATCCAGCTCAACGTCGACGAGTTCGTCAACGAGCGCGTCAACGTCTACGCGATCTCCTGCGACCCCCGCCACACGCAGGCGGCGTGGGCGGCGCACGAGGGCTATCGGTTCCCGCTGCTGTCCGACTTCTGGCCGCACGGCAAGGTCGCGCAGTCCTACGGGGTGTTTGACGAGGCCTCCGGCATGGCGGTGCGGGGCACCTTCGTGGTCAGCCCGCAGATGCAGGTGGTGTGGAGCCTGGTCAACGAGCCGGGCCAGCAGCGGGACATCGGAGAGCTGCACGCCGCGGTCAAGGATCTCTGACTCCACTCTGCGCCCAAAGGGTGGGACACTCCTGTCACCAGGGCTGGCCACAGCCTGCGCACGTGATGATGAAAGAGGTGTCAATGCCCGTTCAGGCCCCAGGTGCCGTCGTGATGATCCGTCCTCACCGCTTCACCCCCAACCCAGATACCGCGGCAGACAACGCCTTTCAGGTGCCGGCGACCGGAGATCCCGAGGAGCTGGCGAGGAGCGCCTACCTCGAGGTGACCCGGGCCGCCGAGGTGCTCGAGTCTGCCGGTGTCACGGTGCACCTCTTCGACGACGAGGACGCCACCCGTCCCGACAGTGTCTTCCCCAACAACTGGTTCTCCACCCACGCCGGCGGGCGCGTGGCGCTCTATCCGATGTATGCCGCGAGCCGGCGCACCGAGCGACGTCCAGACATCGTCGAGATGCTCAAGTCGCAGTATCGCGTCCAGGACGTCATCGACTACTCCGGTCTGGAGTACGACAACATCTTCCTGGAGGGCACCGGCGCCATGGTGCTGGACCACCTCTCCCGGATCGCCTACACGGCCCGATCGCGCCGGGCCGACCCGGTGATGCTGGAGCGCTTCTGCACCGCCTTCGGCTATGAGCCGATGGCCTTCGACGCGGTGGACCCCAGCGGCACGCCGGTCTATCACACCAACGTCCTGATGTGCATCGCCTCCGGCTTTGTGCTGATCGGGCTCTCGATGATCACCGACCCAGCCCGTCGCGCCGAGGTCGCTGAGCGGCTCGCGGGTCGACGCGGCACCCGCGCGGTGCTGGAGCTGAGCCCCCAGCAGATCCACGACTTCGCCGGCAACGCCATCGAGCTCGAGGGCCACGAGGGGCGGCGTCTTCTTGCGCTGTCCACCCGGGCGGCGGCCTCGCTGACCGATGAGCAGCGAGACGTGATCGAGCAGACGTGCACGCTGCTGCCCCTCGACGTGCCGACCATCGAGCTGGCCGGCGGCTCCGTGCGGTGCATGCTGGCGGGGATCCATCTGGACTCCCGCCCGCAGGTGGACTCGGCGTCCATGGTGGCGCCCGGGGCGGCAACCGTGAGGTGACGTCCCCGGGATCAGCGTGGTGGGCCCGGCCGGGCTCGAACCGACGACAACCGCGGTGTAAACGCGATGCTCTACCAACTGAGCTACAGGCCCCTGCGTCACCACCACCAGAGGGTCCGGTGGGGCGCCGCGGCGCCCCATTGTGCCACCTACGATGGGCTGCGTGACACAGACACAGACGCAGGAGTATGCCGAGAACCTCACCCTGGGTCAGGTCGTGGCCGCGTTGGAGCGGCTCTATCCACTCGACACCGCCCAGTCCTGGGACCGCGTCGGTCTCGTCGCGGGAGATCTCGACCAGCCCATCACGCGTATCCACCTGGCGGTTGACCCCACCATGGCGGTCATCGAGGAGGCCCGAGAGGCCGGGGCCGACCTGATCATCACCCACCACCCGTTGCTGCTGCGCGGCATCCACTCGGTGGCGACCACCACCGCGAAGGGTGCGGCGGTCACCGCGCTCATCGTCAACGACATCGCGCTCTACTGCGCCCACACCAACGCCGACGTGGCCGACCCCGGGGTCGGCCAGGCCCTCGCCGCGGCCTGCGGGCTCACCGGCACCGAGGCACTGGCGATCACCGAGGGCCAGGAGCTCGGCAGGGTGGGGGACCTGGCCGAGGCGATGACCCTCGCCGACTTCGCCGGTCGCCTCCATGACAACCTGCCGCCCACGGCCGGCGGGATCCGGGTCGCAGGTCCTGCCAGCGGCCAGGTCCGGCGGGTCGCCGTCCTCGGTGGGGCCGGAGACTCCGCCTTCGACGCGGTCCGGGCCAGTGGCGCCGACGTCTATGTCACCGCCGACCTGCGCCACCACCCGGCCCTGGAGGCCCGGGAGGAGGCAGCACTGACGGGCGGGGCGCCATACCTGGTCGATGCGGGTCACTTTGCGAGCGAGTCGCTCTGGCTGCCCGGACTCGCGACCCGGCTGGTGGCGGAACTGGGGGCTGCTGCGGCTAGGTTGGAGGTCCACGTTTCGCAGGTGCGGACCGACCCGTGGGACTTCGTCCTCGGTGCGTCCGGGCCCGAGGCGTCCGGACCGGAGCACACCCAGGGAGACCACGCGTGAAAGCCGACCCCCACGAGCAGCAGCGGCTGCTCGACCTGCAGGCCCTCGACACCCGGCTCAGCCAGCTCGACCACCAGCTGCGCAGCCTGCCCGAGCACGCCCAGCTGGAGCAGCTGACCGGCCGCGCCGCCGACCTCGACGCCGAGGTCGTGCGCACCACCACGGCCCGCGGCGACGTGCAGCGCGAGCTGACCAAGGCCGAGCAGGACGTGCAACTCGTGCGAGACCGGGCAGCCCGCGACCAGCAGCGCCTGGACGCCGGCATCGGCACCGCCAAGGACATGCAGGCGCTCCAGCACGAGATCGAGTCCCTGGCTCGGCGCCAGGCGACGCTCGAGGACGAGGAGCTGGAGGTGATGGAGCGGGCCGAGGCACGGGATGCCGAGGTCGCCAAGGCGGAAGCTGACCGCGACGCGCTCGCCGCCGAGACCGCCGAGATCACCACGAGCCGCGACACCAAGGCCCAGGCGCTGCAGGCCGACCGCGACGAGGTCGCTGCCGGTCGTGACGCGATCGTGGCCGACGTCAGCGACGAGCTGGTCGCGCTCTATGACAAGATCCGTGCCCAGTCCGGCACCGGGGCAGCCTCACTGCAGCAGCGCCGGTGCGGCGGGTGCCAGCTCGAGCTCAACCAGGTCGACCTCAACCGGATCCGCAGCGCCGCCGAGGACGAGGTGCTGCGGTGTGAGGAGTGCCGCCGGATCCTGGTGCGCACCCCCGAGTCCGGCCTGTGAGCAGGCCGGGGGCGAGTATGCCGGCCGGTGCCGCGCGGCAGCTCGTCGTCGAGGCCGACGGCGGCTCGCGGGGCAACCCCGGGGTGGCTGGCTACGGCGCGCTCGTGCAGGACGCCGACGGCACGCTGCTCGCGGAGCGTGCGGCGCCGCTGGGCACGGCGTCCAACAACGTCGCGGAGTACACCGGTCTGATCGAGGGGCTGCGCGCTGTGCTCGACCTCGGTCTGGCCGAGGGAGCGACCGTGACCGTGCGGATGGACTCCAAGCTGGTCGTCGAGCAGATGAGCGGGCGGTGGAAGATCAAGCACGAGGACATGCGCCGCCTCGCGCTGCAGGCCCGGGACCTGGTCCGGCAGATCCAGGCCGCCGGTGGGCGGGTGAGCTACACCTGGATCCCGCGGGCGGAGAACTCCGCTGCCGATGCGCTGTCCAACGACGGCATGGACGGGGAGACGGTGCACCGCGACCACGTCGCACCGGTCGCCCGCCCACGCGCTCGCGAGACGGAGCCGCCCGCGAGCCTGTTTGAGCTCGACGCGTCGGAACAGGCCGAACCCGTCGCGTCCGCGGCTGAGCCTGTCGCGTCCGCGGCTGAGCCTGTCGCGTCCGCGGCTGAGCCTGTCGCGTCCGCGGCCGAGACGTCTGCGCCGTCAGTGCCGCAGACCCAGGCGCGCAACAGCGCGCGCCGCGCCGACCCGACCTTCGGTGAGGTCAAGGCGCCCGTCGGCGAGGAGGTCTTCAGCACCGAGACCGACCCGACGCTGGAGGGATCGTGCCGGTTGATCCTGGTGCGCCACGGCGTCACCGACTTCACCCGCAGCCACAAGCTGGACGGCCGGGGCGGTGCGAACCCGCCGCTCAACGACGAGGGGCTGGCCCAGGCTGCCGCTGCGGCCGGGGCGGCCAAGCGGCTCATCGACCGATCCGGTCCGAGCGCAGTCCAGGTGATCACCTCCTCGCTGACGCGCGCCATGCAGACCGGGGGAGCGGTGGCGGAGGCGCTCGGTGTGACGCCTGAGGTCGACCGGGACTGGGACGAGCAGGCGTTCGGTGACTGGGACGGGGCGACCATGGCCGACCTGGTGACCCACTCGGGGCCGGAGCTGTTGGCGTTGCGCCAGGACCCGGCATACGCCCGTCCCGGCGGGGAGAGCCGGCAGCAACTGACCGGCAGGGTGGTCTCCGCCCTCGGCCGGGCGGTGGCCCGTGGCGGCACGGTCGTGGTCGCCACCCACCGGCTGCCGCTGATGGTGGTGCTCTCTCAGGTGCTGGGCATCGACACCAACCGCGCTTGGTCGATCGCGACCGCGCCGGCCTCGCTGACCGCCTTCGAGTTCTACAGCGACGGCGGGGTCCAGGTCGCGTTCGTCAACGACACCCACCACCTGCACGACCTCTGAGGTCGTCTGCGGTGCCTGCCGACGGCTGGGTGATTGTCGGCGTCGCCTACCCTTGGGACGAGCCATCCACCGACCCGGGAGCAGACCGTACATGCGCGTCGCAGAGACCATCCTCGACACGATCGGCAACACGCCGCTCGTCAAGCTCAACCACGTGACTGAGGGCATCGCGGCCACGGTCCTGGCGAAGATCGAGTACGTCAACCCCGGCGGGTCGGTCAAGGACCGCATCGCGATCAAGATCATCGACGCTGCCGAGGCCGAGGGCAAGCTCAAGCCGGGTGGCACGATCGTCGAGCCGACGTCGGGCAACACCGGAGTGGGCCTGGCGCTGGTGGCGCAGCAGCGTGGTTATCGGTGCGTCTTCGTCTGCCCCGACAAGGTCGGCGAGGACAAGATCAACGTCCTCAAGGCCTATGGCGCCGAGGTCGTGATGACCCCGACCTCCGTTCCGCCGGACCACCCGGAGTCCTACTACTCGGTGAGCGACCGGCTGGCCGCCGAGATCCCGGGCGCCTACAAGCCCAACCAGTACGAGAACCTCAACGGCCCCGCCTCGCACTACGAGTCCACCGGCCCGGAGATCTGGCGCGACACCGACGGCACCGTGACGCACTTCGTGGCCGGCGTCGGCACCGGCGGCACGATCTCGGGCACCGGGCGCTATCTGCGGGAGGTGGGCGACGTCACGGTGATCGGCGCCGACCCCGAGGGGTCGGTCTACTCCGGCGGCACCGGGCGGCCCTACCTGGTCGAGGGCGTCGGCGAGGACATGTGGCCAGGCGCCTACGACCCGAAGGTCCCGCACCAGATCATCGCGGTCACCGATGCCGAGTCCTTCGAGATGACGACGCGGCTCGCCCTGGAGGAGGGTCTGCTGGTCGGCGGCTCCTCGGGCATGGCGGTGGTCGCCGCGATCAAGGCAGCCAAGGACCTCGGGCCCGAGCACACGGTCGTGGTGCTGCTCCCCGACGGCGGCCGCGGCTACCTGGGCAAGATCTTCAATGAGGGGTGGATGCGCTCCTATGGGTTCGCGCCGGTCGCCGAGGAGAAGACGGTCGGTGACGTACTGTCCGCCAAGACCGGTCACCTCCCGGACCTGGTGCACGTGCACCCCACCGACACCGTCCGCGACGCGATCGACATCATGGGGGAGTATGCCGTCAGCCAGCTGCTCGTCCTGGGTGCCGAGCCCCCTGTGGTCATGGGGGAGGTCAAGGGTTCCCTGAACGAGCGGGACCTGTTGGACGCGGTCTTCCACGGGGACGCCAAGCTGACCGACACGGTGTCCACGCTGACCGGACCGATGCTGCCGCTGATCGGCATC
The DNA here is from genome assembly GCF_007197575.1 of Ornithinimicrobium ciconiae. NCBI lineage: Bacteria > Bacillati > Actinomycetota > Actinomycetes > Micrococcales > Ornithinimicrobiaceae > Ornithinimicrobium > Ornithinimicrobium ciconiae. Next base: position 2,644,641 of record NZ_CP041616.1, on the reverse strand, counting down.
AATGACTCCGTCGGAGCGGCGCGGGAAGCATTTGCTGACGCGGACGCGTTGCTGGTGACAGAGGGTGGCAAGCCCGTCGCCGTGCTGACCCGCCCTGACCTGCTGACCTTCGTGTCCCAGTGAGGACGGCGGGCAAAACCTCTCTCAAAATGCGCGCAGGATGTGCAAAACCTCTCCCAAAATGCGTGCAGCGCGGACCAAACCTCTCCAAAAATTGTGAAGGACAGTGACGTGACCGGATTCTCCACCCGTGCCATCCACACCGGCCAGGCGTTCGACCCGACCACCGGGGCGGTGATCCCTCCGGTCTACCAGACCTCGACCTTCGTCCAGGAGCACATCGGGGGCCTGCGCAACGGCTACGAGTACGCCCGTGGCACCAACCCCACGCGCGACGCACTGCAGGAGCTCATCGCCGACCTCGAGGGCGGCGTGCAGGGACTGTCCTTCGCCTCCGGTCTGGCTGCCGAGGACGCGACCTTCCGCGCGCTGCTGAGCGCCGGCGACCACGTCCTGATGGGCAACGACGTCTATGGCGGCACCCACCGTCTCGTCAACCGGATCCTCAAGCCGTGGGGCCTGGACCTGAGCACCGCGGAGATGAGTGACCTCGATGCGGTGCGGGCCGGCATACGTCCGGAGACGAAGATGCTCTGGCTGGAGACGCCCAGCAACCCGCTGATGAAGATCACCGACATCGAGGCCCTCGCGGCGCTGGGCCACGAGCACGGCCTGGTCGTCGTGGTCGACAACACCTTCGCCTCACCCGCTCTGCAGACCCCGATCAGCCTCGGCGCCGACATCGTGGTGCACTCGGCGACCAAGTACCTGGGCGGCCACTCCGACGTCCTCGGCGGCGTCGTGGTCACCGCGAGCGAGGAGCACGCCGAGAAGATCCAGTTCCTGCAATTCGCGGCCGGTGGGGTGTCCGCTCCCTGGGAGGTCTTCCTGACGATCCGCGGCATCAAGACTCTCGCGCTGCGGATGGAGAAGCACAGCAGCAACGCGGCCACGATCGCGCAGGCGCTGGTGGGGCACCCGGCGGTGGAGCGGGTCTACTACCCGGGCCTGCCCGACCACCCCGGCCACGAGATCGCCGCGAAGCAGATGAGCGCCTTCGGCGGCATGGTCTCCCTCGGGCTGGCGGGTGGCGCGGGCGCGGCCCGGCAGTTCGCCGAGTCGATGTCGGTCTTCCAGCTCGCCGAGAGCCTCGGTGGTGTGGAGTCGCTGGTCAACTATCCGGCCGAGATGACCCATGCCTCCGTGCGTGGCACCGAGCTCGAGGTGCCGGACAACATCATCCGGCTCTCGGTCGGCATCGAGGACGAGGCCGACCTGGTCGCGGACGTGCAGCAGGCGCTCGAGCGCCTGGGCTGAGATCCGCTCACCCGCTCACCAGCTCACCCGCCCGTGGCTGGGCACGCTTGTCGGCTCGGTGCGACGGATATAGCCGTGACACAGCCGGGGTAAGCATGCCCAGGTATGGGGCGCTGGGGCTGGGCACGCTTGTCGGCTCGGTGCGACGGATATAGCCGTGACACAGCGGCGCTAAGCGTGCCCAGTTTCGGTGGTGGGGCTGGGCACGCTTGTCGGCTCGGTGTGACGGTTATAGCCGTGACACAGCCGGGGTAAGCGTGCCCAGGTTCGGTGGTGGGGCCCAGGTTCGCTGGTGGGGTGTCGGGCCAGCGGGTGGGCCGTCAGGCGGGTGGGTGCACGTCGAGGATCCAGGGCTTGGTCGCGCCGGACGGCTCGTGCAGCTCGACCCGGAACGTCTCGGCGAGCACCTCAGCGAGTCCGGCGGGCGTGCGCGGGTCCTGGTCGATCTGGCACAGGGCTCGGGTGACCAGCCCGCGGGTGTGCTTGGCCATGTGTGTCGCCCCCGGCACGCGGATCTGGACCCAGCGCCGAGCGAGGTCGCCCTGCGGGACCCATGCTGCGGCATACGTGCTGGAGCGGCAGTCGATGATCAGACCGCGACCGACAAGGCCAGGCAGCGTCTTGGCCAGCGGGCTGCGCCAGTGCCCCGCCAGTGGTCCGGTGCCCGGCAGGTTGACCGCCATCGACAGCCGATAGGGCGGCACGTGGTCGGTCAGTCGCAGTGCGCCGAACAGCGCGGAGACAACCAGGACGCGGCGGTTCGCGCGGCGGCGGGCGGCGGTGTCCAGCGACGTGAGATCGAGGGCGTCATAGAGCACGCCGGTGTAGAGCTCTGCCACCGGCACCGAGGGGGCCGTCGTCAGCCGGGTGTTGCGGGCGATCTCCTCGGTCAGGTTGGGGCTGACACCGAGCGTGGCCGCGGCGTCAGGTCGAGCGCTCGTCTCGGCGAGCGCAGCCACGACCTCGGCGCGGTATGCCGTGAGCTCGGGGACCGAGAGCCGGTCCAGGTCGAGGGCCCGCCCGCGGGCACGACCGGTCTTGGACTCCGACGGGGGGAGCAGGATCAGCACGTGAGCAGGGTAGACGACGCGCGCCGCCGGTCCAGCCCAGTGGTCACCGAGCGTCGGCACATCTGGGGCGAGCGTCGGCACATCTGGGGCGAGCGTCGGCACATCTGGGGTGACATCTTCGATGGCGAGCTGACTGCCGAGTTCGACGAGCCGGTGGATGACTGTGCTCCGTGTCTCTCATGAGTTGCTGCTGGACACACTTCGGCCAGGCTTGCCTGCGCGGTGTCAGACCAGTTCTGCTTAGGGTGACAGTTATGGCGCAGCGAGCAACGACGATCCGGGACAACCGCACCGACGGCAACGGCACCGAGCTGGAGGCGGCCTTCGCCGACATCCGGACCCGCATGGAAGTCCGGCAGGAGTTTCCGGAGGCCGCGCTCGCGGAGGCCCGTGCGGCAGCAGAGAACCCACAGTTGCCCGAGCGGGATGAGACGTCCCTCCCGTTCATCACCATCGACCCGCCCGGCTCGATGGACCTGGACCAGGCGATGCACATCGAGCGCGACGGGCAGGGCTATCGCATCCGCTACGCCATCGCTGACGTCCCGGCCTTCGTCCAGCCCGGCGGTGCCCTGGACACCGAGGTGCGGCTACGCGGTCAGACGATCTACTGCCCGGACACGCGGGTCCCGTTGCACCCCACCGAGATCAGCGAGGGAGCAGCCAGCCTGCTCCCGGAGACGGCCCGTCCGGCATACGTCTGGGACATGCGGCTGACGGCGGAAGGGGTGCGCGACTCGGCCGAACTCTATCGAGCGATGGTGCGCTCGGTGCGGCGCTACACCTATGAGGAGGTGCAGGGCCTCATCGACGGCGGGGAGGCCGAGGAGACGCTGCAACTGCTCAAGGAGGTCGGCGAGCACCGGATCCGGCGCGAGTCCGAGCGGGGCGGGGCCAGCCTGCCGATGCCCGAGCAGGAGGTGCACCTCGAGGAGGATGGGCACTACACCTTGCAGTTCCGGCCGCTGCTGCCGGTGGAGGACTGGAACGCCCAGATCAGCTTGCTGACCGGGATCGTGGCGGCCGAGATCATGCTGGAGGGCAAGGTCGGGATCCTGCGCACCATGCCGCCGGCGCAGCAGCGCGACGTCGACCGGTTCCGCCGTCAGGTGAGGGCGCTCGGGGTGACCTGGCCCAAGGGCATGGCCTATGGCGACTTCCTGCGCACCCTGGACCGTGAGGACCCCCGGCACCTGGCGGTCATCCACGACGCGACGGCGCTGTTCCGCGGGGCTGGCTACGAAGCCTTCGACGGCGAGATCCCTGAGTACACGGAACAGGCAGCGATCGCCGCGTCCTACACCCACGTCACCGCACCGCTGCGTCGGCTCATCGACCGGTTCGTGCTGGTCGTGTGTGAGTCGCTGACCCAGGGCTCGCAGATCCCCGACTGGGTCCGGGAGGCGCTGCCGACGCTGCCCGACATCATGAACGAGTCGGGACGGCTGGCCAAGGGTGTTGAGCGGGCCTGCACCGACGCCACTGAGGCGGCAGTCCTGGCCCACCGGGTCGGCGAGCAGTTCGACGCGGTCGTCGTCGATGACGCGGGCAAGAAGGGCTGGCAGGTGCAGCTGACCGACCCGGCCGTCAACGCCCTCGCCGAGGGGAAGGCCGACCTGGGCAGCGAGGTCCGCGTCGAGCTCGTCGAGGCGGACATCGCCAGCCAGCAGGTGCGCTTCCGCATCGTGTGAGGGGGACGCAGACCCGTCGACCGGTCGGCCTGGCTCTCAGCTGCGCAGCGTCGCCAGCGCCGTCGTGGCGGCCTCCAACGAGTCGAACAGGTCAGCCGCCTCGTCGGCGTTGCGGTCGGCCGGGGTGAAGGTCTCCCCGTCGAACTCGCTAAAGGTGCTCAGTGCCACCTGGGCCCGGATGTCATACATGTCGGCGTTCGCCACGACCGGGCGCCAGGCCTCGACCGCGCGCGAGCCGGACATCGCGCCGTAGGAGACGAACGCCACCGCCTTCTTGACCCACTCCGGATAGATCACATCGAAGGCGTTCTTGAAGCCTCCCGGCACGCCGTGGTTGTACTCCGGGGTGACGAAGATGAACCCGTCATAACCATCGATCTTCTGGCCCCAGCGGGTGACCCGCTCGTCGTCATACTGCCGGTTCGCGGCTCCGGGCACGGTCGCCGAGGTGAGCACGGGCAGGTCGAACTGGCGCAGGTCGACGAGCTCGTAGGTCATGTCGGTGTCCCGGGACTGCGCCAGCTTGCTGAGCCAGCTGCCCACGTCGTCGCCCTTGCGGTCGTCGCGGACCGATCCGATGATGATGCCGATCTTCATGCTTCTCCTCCGGTGGTGGATAGGCCCTCATCCTGCCTGAGGTCGCGCCCGGCAGCGCGCCGGGGAGCAGGACGTGGATCGTCCGCAATGCGTTCTATCGTGGGCACGTCGCGGGCGAGGCCCCGGTTGTCGAGCACAGGAGGCAGACATGGACGTGATCCTGCTGGGTGGGCTGTGGCTCACCCCGGACGTATGGCGTGAGGTCGCCGAGGGCATCTCGGCGCGGGGGCACCGGGCGGTTCCGGTGGCGCTGCCGGGGCAGGGGGACGGCAACGAGGCGGCGACCCTGGCAGACCAGCTGGCGGCCGCGGTGACAGCGGTGGATGCTGCAGAGGGCAGGGCACTGGTGGTGGGTCACTCCGCCGCCAGCACGCTGGCGTGGCTGGCGGCTGACCGCCGTCCGGAGCAGGTCGCCGGCGTCGGCCTGATCGGTGGCTTCCCGAGCAGTGACGGCTCCGCCTATGCCGACTTCTTCGAGCCCGTGGACGGGCTGATGGACTTCCCGGGGTGGGCGCCCTTTGAGGGGCCGGACTCCGTCGACCTCGACGAGAGCACCCGTGCGGCCATGGAGACCGCCATGGTCCCCGTCCCGGTCGGGGTGAGCCGAGGGATCGTGGAGTATGCCGACCCGCGCCGGACCACTGTGCCGGTCACCCTGATCTGTCCCGAGTTCGGTCCCGACGACGCCCGGGAGTGGATCGCCGCCGGAGACGTGCCGGAGCTGTCGGCCGTCGACGCGCTCGACTATGTCGACATCGACAGCGGCCACTGGCCGATGGTCAGCGCGCCCCAGGCGCTGGCGACGATCATCGCGGACCTGGCCGATCGGCATACCGCCACCGGTTGAGCACCGGGTGCGGTGGGCGAACTGGTGTCGCCGGGGTGAACTCGGCGGGTTCAGCGCCGGTTTCGGGGCGCGGGGCAATACGGTCGGTGCTGTGACTGTGCACGATGACACCTCAGGGTCTGGTCCCGGCGGCGTGGGACCGGTCGATCCGACAGCCGGTCAGTCCCTTGACCCCGACGAGGTCACCACCGCCCTCGGTGCGAGCGAGGGTGCCTCCAAGGGCAAGGTCACGGCGTGGGCCCTGTGGGACTGGGGTGCGCAGCCGTGGAACACCGTCATCACGACCTTCGTGTTCGCGGTCTATCTGACCAGCGACAGCTTTGGCTCGACCAACCACACTTCCCAGATGCTGGCCTGGTCGACCGCCATCGCGGGGCTCTTTGTCGCGCTGCTGGCACCGGTCCTCGGACAGAACTCCGACCGCTCCGGTCGCACGGTGCGCAACCTGCGCTGGCAGACCTGGCTCCTGGCGGCCCTCGCGGCCAGCCTGTTCTTCGTCAAGGCCGACCCCGGCTATCTCCTCCTCGGCCTGGTGCTGCTGGGTGTCGGCTCGGTGGTCTCTGAGATCGCCGGGGTCAACTACAACGCCACGATCGAGCAGGTGGCCACCACCAAGAACATCGGCCGGGTGTCCGGCTACGGCTGGGGCTTCGGCTATCTGGGCGGCATCGTGGCGCTGCTGGCGATGTACTTCCTGTTCATCCAGCCCGAGGTCGGCCTGTTCGGCGTCACGGGTGAGGACGGTCTGGACATCCGCGTCTCGATGCTGCTGTGCGGGGTCTGGATCGCGCTGTTCACGATCCCGGCGCTGGTCAAGCTCAAGGACCGTCCGGTGGAGCGCGCCCCGCGGGTGGGCATCATCGACTCCTACCGGCTGCTCTTTGGGACCATCCGTCGGCTGTGGAAGACCTCCCGTCACACCGTCTGGTTCCTGCTCGCCTCAGCGCTCTTCCGGGACGGACTGGCTGGCGTCTTTGCGTTCGGTGCCGTCTTGGCGGCCGGGACCTTCGGCATGAGCGCCGGTGAGGTCATCATCTTTGGCGCTGCGGCAAACATCGTGGCCGGCGTCGCGACGATCTCCTTCGGCCTGCTGGATGACCGGATCGGACCCAAGAAGGTCATCCTGCTCTCGCTCGTGGCACTGGTGATCCTGGGCCTGCTGATCTTCTTCCTCCATGACGGTGGCAAGACCGTCTTCTGGGTGCTTGGCCTGGGCCTGACCGTCTTTGTGGGGCCGGCGCAGGCCGCGTCCCGGTCGTTCCTGGCGCGGCTCATCCCCGAGGGCAAGAGCGGGGAGATCTTCGGCCTGTATGCCACCACCGGCCGGGTGGTGTCCTTCCTCTCCCCGGCCGCCTTCGGTGTCGGGATCTGGCTCGGCGCACGACTCACGGGCCAGGAGAACACGCAGTACTGGGGCATCCTCGGCATCGTGCTCATCCTGGCCGCCGGTGCGCTGGCGATGCTGCCGGTCAAGGAGCACACCGACCACCGCATCGGGTGACTGTCCCTGCGGACCCGGGCGATCGGCATACGGCCCTGTCGTGAGCCCGTAGACTGAGCCGGTGGATGAGTCGGTCAGGCGGCCGCGTCGAGCCCTCCGGGGACTCGCCGAGGAACGTCCGGGCTCCACAGGGCACGGTGGTGGCTAACAGCCACCCGGGGTGACCCGCGGGACAGTGCCACAGAAAGTAGACCGCCTCCGGCTCCGGCCGGAGGTCAGGGTGAAAGGGTGGTGTAAGAGACCACCAGCGTGCCGGGTGACCGGCGCGGCTAGGTAAACCCCACCGGGAGCAAGGTCAGACAGCACGCGTTCGAGGGCGGCCCGCCCGAGCGTGCGGGTAGACCGCTAGAGGTGGCCGGCAACGGTCACCCGAGATGGATGGTCGCCACCGTCGCAGTGCCGGCAACGGCGCGGCGGGACAGGACCCGGCGTATCGACCGACTCATCCACCACGAGCGCTCTAACCTGCGGTGGAACTGTCCGCGGCCGTGTCCTGTCCGCACGCAGTCCTTACCCGGGCAGTCCTCACCCGTGCAGTGCTCACCCGTGCAGTGCTCACCCGGGCAGGAGTCGCTCCCGCAGGAGGGCGACCGTGCTGTCCTCGATCCCCGCCGCGCGCAGGTAGTCCTGCGTGCCGCCATACTCCGTCGTGAGCCAGTCGAAGGTCTCACGCAGGACGGGCTCGGGGGAGTGGGCCAGCACCTCGAGCAGGGTCTCGGTGATCGGCACGCGGAACCGCCGCACCTTGCGCAGCATCGCCTCGGTCCAGTCGCCGGCCAGGTTGCCCTGGCTGGCGGCATAGTCGGCGGCCACAACATGGTCGTCGACTCCCACCGCCCGCAGCACGAGCGCCACGACCAAACCGGTGCGGTCCTTGCCCGCGGTGCAGTGCACGACCACCGGACCGTCAGCCTGCGCGATCGCTCGGATCGCGGTGGCGAGCTCGTCCCGGTGCTGGGACAGGATCGTGCGATAGACCCCGCGCAGGTCGATCGTCGCGGGGTAGGTGCGCGGGGAGGCACCCAGGATCGGGATGGACAATCGCTCGGCGCCCGTGCCGCGGAGCCGGTCGCGACCGCCGAGGCGACGGTCGAAGTCGGACCGCAGGTCGATGACCAGCCGGATCCCCAGGTCTGCGAGGGCCCGGCGGCCCTCACGCGTGAGGCGGTGCAGCCCGTCGGAACGATAGAGCTGCCCCGGGCGGAGCGCGCCCGGTGCGACCTCACGGAAGTTGTAGGTCCGCGGGATGTCGAGGGGCCCACCACCAGGGACCGGCGAGGGGCTCATGGAGGGGAACCCTAGAGCATGCCATCGAGTGGCAGGACCTCGCGGAGACGTGTAAACACGGTGGCATGTCGATTGTGTCCACCCTCGAGGACGTGCCGGAGGCAGGCGCCCGCCGCTCCCTGCTCTGGCGGCGCGTCGGAGTGGTGGTCCTCACGCTCCTGGTGGTGGGAGGTCTCTTCGGGTTTTTCGGAGACCGACTGGGTGTGGTGGAGGGGGACAGCGGAGAGTCGATCCACCTGGCGGTGACCTATCCGTCGGTCACCCGCCCCGGTCAGGATGTGGAGTTCGAGATCGAGGTCTCCGACCCGGCCGGGCTGGACCCGGAGGTCACGCTCGCGATCAACCCCGAGTATCTCGGCCTCTATGAGACGCAGGGGTGGTATCCCGAGCCGTCGGACCAGTCCCGGGACGGTGAGTGGCTCTACATGACGTTCGCGACGGAGGGGCGCACCACCATGGTCATCGGGTTCGACGCCTACATCCAGCCCGACCAGGTGCGTGGGCGCGAGGGCCGGGTCGCGGTCGTGGAGGATGACGTGCCGGGCCGACCCGTGACCTTCAAGACAACTCTCTTCCCCTGATCGGAGGCCCGATGGAGATCGTCGTCAGAGCGGCTCTGATGTTCTTGTTCCTGTGGCTCGTGACCAGGGTCGTGGGTCGCTCGACCCTGGGCGAGCTCAGCTCGTTCCAGCTGATCCTGTTCATCACGATGGGTGACCTGGTGGGGCAGGCTGTCGTGCAGCAGGACTACTCGTTCACCGCGGGCGCGCTGGCGGTCGGCACCTTTGCCGTGCTGACCCTCTTCCTGGCCTGGATCAACTCACGCTGGCGTGGTCCCGCCCGCTTCACGCACGGGGTGCCGGTGATCGTCGTCAAGGACGGGGAGCCGCTGCTCGACATCATGCGGCGTGAGCGGCTCGGCGTGGACGACCTGCTGGCGGCCTCGCGCGGCCAGGGCATTGAGCGGGTCGGCGACATCCAGGTGGCTGTGCTGGAGGCCAACGGGCAGCTGTCCTTCTTCACCGGCGACGGTGGGAGTTCAGGGGCTCAGGAACAGCCGTCGGTGGGCTGAGACAGCGTAGGCTGGGCGGCTGGTCAGCGACGACCGGGCGACGCGCACCGACGGCACTACCGGTAGGAGAAGCATGAGCAGCGGCATCAAGCCGACACCGCAGGAGGCCCGTCGCTGGCGGCGCTACCTCGCGGACGAGCGGGCCGAGGCTCAGGTCTATCGGTCCCTGGCCGAGCGCAAGCAGGGCGAGGAGCGCGAGATCCTGCTGGGTCTGGCAGAGGCCGAGAAGCGGCACGAGGCGCACTGGGTGGAGTTGCTGGGCGACGAGGTCGGCAAGCCGGTCTCGCCGGGACTGCGCAACCGTGTCCTCGGCGTGCTGGCCCGGCGATTCGGCTCCGTCTTTGTGCTCGCCCTCGCGCAGAGCGCCGAGTCCCGCACTCCCTACTTCGCGGACGCTGCGGCGACGCCACAGATGGCCGCCGACGAGATGATCCACGAGGAGGTGCTGCGCGGACTGGCCGCCCGGGGTCGGGCCCACATGTCCGGCAACTTCCGTGCCGCCGTCTTCGGTGCCAATGACGGCCTGGTCTCCAACCTGGCCCTCGTGATGGGCATGGCCGGCACCGGCGCCGGGAGCGGCGTCGTGCTGGCCGCCGGCATCGCCGGGCTGCTCGCCGGCGCCATGTCGATGGGGGCCGGCGAGTTCATCTCGGTCCGCTCCGCACGGGAACTGCTCGCGGCCTCGCACCCCAGCGCCGACGCCAGGGCCGCAGTGCCCGAGCTCGACCTGGAGGAGAACGAGCTCACCCTCGTCTATCGCTCGCGTGGCATGGCCGATGCTGAGGCCAGGGCCAAGGCGCACGAGGTGATGAGCAGCGTCCACGGCCATCCCGAGCGGCACGTCCCCGAGGGAGCCATGCCGACCGCTGCGGTCGATGTCGATCGGGACGAGGCCATCGGCAGTGCCTGGGGTGCCGCGTCGTCCAGCTTCTGCTTCTTTGCCAGCGGGGCCCTGATCCCGATCCTGCCCTTCCTGTTCGGTATGACGGGCTATTCGGCGCTCCTCGTCGCGGCGGTCCTCGTGGGGCTTGCCCTGATGATCACCGGCAGCGTGGTGGGCCTGCTGTCCGGTGCCTCGCCCCTGCGACGGGCTCTGCGCCAGTTGGTGATCGGCTATGGCGCTGCCGCGATCACCTATGTGCTGGGACTCGCCTTCGGAGCGAGCGGGCTCGTCGGCTAACTGCCACCGGCCTGGCGGTTCGCTGCAGCTGGGCCTAGCGGCTCGCTGCGGGCTAGAAGGTCGTTGCGCCCGTGCCGCGCAGGTCGAGCACCTCGACACCGCCGTCGGCACCGAAGGTGGCGATGTGACCGAGATACACCGACCGGCCGGTGTCGTTGAGCAGACCGTCGTGGATCGGGACCACCCGCGTCGGGGCCAGGCGGCGCACGAAGGTGACGGTGTCACCGATCCGCGCCCACGGAGCACTCACCGGGACGAGCAGGACGTCGACCGGCCCGGGCTCCGCGTCCAGGGCATCGCCGGGATGGAAGACGGTCGGCTCGCCGTCAGCGCGCACCACCAGGCCGGTGTTGTCGATCCGCGGCACGAAATCGTGGATGAACGCGTGCCGTTGCCCGACGGTCTCCACACTCACGGCGCCGAGGTCGACCGTGGTGCCTGTCGGCATACCCTCCAGCCGGTCGCGGTGGCTCCCTGCCGCCTCGGCGAGGCTGTCCGCAGTCTGCGGCTCGAGGAGCACGCGGGCCTGCGGGTTGTCGTCGAGCAGCGACGCGAGCTGCGCCGGGTCGACATGGTCAGGGTGCTGGTGGGTGACCAGGATGGCCGTCAGGTCGCGCACGTCGGCGAAGTCACTGAAGTTGCCCGGGTCGATCAGGATGCGCTGGTCGGCCACCTCGAGCAGCACGCACGAGTGGCCCAGGTGGGTGATCTGCATCCCTCTACCGTAGGCCGTTCCGCCTGCCCGCGCCTGAACGGGGTGTCGGAGCAGGTGGTGGCGGGGCGCCGCGGGCCGCGGAGGGGAAGTGAGTGCGTGGGCGACGTAGGCTGCGGGCGTGGAATTTCTGGGAGGCATGCAACCTCAGCACGACCTGACCTACAACGACGTCTTCATGGTCCCGTCGCGGTCCTCGGTGACCTCGCGGATGGACGTGGACCTGACCACGCCGGACGGGGTGGGCACGACGGTCCCGATCGTCGTGTCCAACATGACTGCGGTCTCTGGCAAGCGGATGGCCGAGACGGTGGCGCGGCGGGGAGCTGTCGCGGTGCTGCCCCAGGACATCCCGGTCGAGGCGATCGAGCAGACCGTCACCGCGGTCAAGGCCGCCCACCCGGTCTATGAGACCCCGATCATGGTCGAGCCGGGGTCGCCCGTGGCGCAGGTGCTCTCCGTGCTGGGCAAGCGGGCCCACCACGCTGCCCTGGTGGTCCAGCACAGGCGAGCGCTGGGCATCGTCACCGAGCAGGACTGCACGGGTGTCGACCGGTTCGCCCAGGTCAAGGATGTCATGCAGGAGCCGGAGGTTGTCGTGCCCGAGGGCACCGACGTCCGTGAGGCATTTGATCTGCTGGACAGCCAACACATCGATCTCGCGCCCGTCGTGGCGGGAGACACGCTGCGTGGGGTGGTGACCCGGCGCGGTCTCCTGCGCTCGGCGATCTACACCCCCGCCCTGGACAGTCACGGGCAGTTGCGCATCGGAGCTGCGGTCGGCATCAACGGGGACGTGCGTGCCCGGGCCGAGGCGATCCTGGGATTCGGCGTCGACGTGCTCGTGGTGGACACGGCCCACGGCCACCAGGAGAAGATGCTCGAGGCGCTGCCTGCTGTGCTGCAGGCCCGCGACGCCCACGAGGCGGCGACCGGCCTGCGGGTGCCTCTCGTGGCCGGCAACGTCGTCTCTGCGGACGGTGCTCGTGACCTGGCGCAGGCCGGCGCCGACATCATCAAGGTCGGGGTGGGTCCCGGTGCGATGTGCACGACGCGGATGATGACCGGCGTGGGGCGTCCTCAGTTCTCTGCGGTGCTCGAGTGCGCGGCGGCGGCCACGGATGCCGGGGCGCAGGTCTGGGCCGACGGCGGGGTGAAGTATCCCCGTGACGTCGCGCTCGCCCTCGCGGCCGGAGCGTCCAGCGTGATGATCGGCTCCTGGTTCGCCGGCACCTATGAGAGCCCGGGCGACCTGCAGCGGGACGGCACGGACCGGCTCTACAAGGAGAGCTTCGGGATGGCCTCGGCGCGTGCGGTCAGCAACCGGACCAAGGACCGCTCGGCCTTCGACCGGGCGCGGCTGGCGCTCTTCGAGGAGGGCATCTCCAGCTCGCGGATGTATCTGGACCCCGACCGTCCCGGCGTCGAGGACGTGCTCGACCAGATCATCTCCGGAGTCCGCTCGGCCTTCACCTATGCCGGTGCCGACACCATCGGGCAGTTCCACTCCCGCGCGGTGGTGGGCATCCAGGGCGCGGCGGGCTACGACGAGGGGCGCCCCCGGCATACGTCCTGGTAGAGCAATTTTGGTAGTGGTTTCGTCGGTGGTTCCCGCATTTTGGTAGTGGTTTCGACGCCGAACGGGCGTGCAGACGCCAGGAAAAATGCGGGCTGCGTGCGAGCTACGAAACCTCTCTCAAAATGCGGGGTCGGAGGACGAAACCACTATGAAAATTGGGAGGCCTGCCACGCCGCGCCGATGATGCCGGCGTCGTTGCGCAGTTGTGCGGGCACGATCTCGGTGCGCAGGTCCAGCAGCGGCAGGAACTTGTCGGCCTTCTTGGAGACACCGCCACCGACGATGATCAGATCGGGCCAGAACAGGTCCTCCACGTGGCGGTAGAAGTCCTGCAGCCGCTCGGCCCACTCCTCCCAGGACAGGTCCTTGTCCTCGCGGACGCTGGAGGCGGCGCGGTCCTCGGCCTCCTTGCCGTCCAGCTCGAGGTGGCCCAACTCGGTGTTCGGCACCAGTTGACCGTTGAGGAAGAGCGCCGAACCGATGCCGGTGCCGAGCGTGGTCATCAGCACGACACCGGCACGGTCCTGGCCGGCCCCGAAGTGCATCTCGGCCTGGCCGGCGGCGTCCGCATCGTTCATCACCAGCACCGGACGGCCCAGCACCTTGGTGAATAGCTTGTCGGCGTCGGTGTCGATCCACGAGTCGTCGATGTTGGCCGCGCTCTTGGTGACCCCGTGATGCACGACGGCCGGGACGGTGACACCGACGGGGGAGTCCTTGCCGAGCTCGTCCGCGAAATCGTCCGCGATCTGGGCGACGATCTCCGCGACGTCCTCGGGCTTGGCCTTCTTGGGGGTGTCGATGCGGACCCGTTCGGCCGCGAACTCACCCTTGGCCAGGTCGACCGGCGCGCCCTTGATGCCGCTGCCGCCGATGTCGATGCCCAGGATCAGACCCTTGCCGGTCGCTGTGCTCATGCGTGTCTCCTCATCGGTTGTGGACAGTGGCACGGTAGTCGCTTGACTGCCTCAGGGCAGGGTCAGGATCTCGTTGCCCGTCTCGGTGATCAGGATCATGTGCTCGAACTGCGCGGACCGGCGCAGGTCGGCGGTGACCACTGTCCAACCGTCCTCCCACTCGGTCCAGTCGGGCGTGCCCAGGTTGAGCATCGGCTCGATGGTGAAGGTCATGCCCGGCTCGATGAGCTGGGAGTACTCCGGGGCCGCGTCGTAGTGCGGGATGACCAGCCCGGAGTGGAAGCTCTCGCCGATCCCGTGACCGGTGTAGTCGCGCACCACGCCGTAGCCGAAGCGCTTGGCATAGGACTCGATGACCCGCCCGATGACGTTGATCGGCCGCCCCGGCAGGGCCGCCTTGATGGCCCGACGCAGCGACTCCTCGGTGCGCTCGACGAGCAGGCGGGACTCCTCGTCGACATCGCCGACCAGGAAGGTCGCGTTGTTGTCACCGTGCACCCCGTGGATGTATGCCGTCACGTCCACATTGACGATGTCACCTTCCTCGAGGGGTCGGGAGTCGGGGATGCCGTGGCAGATCACCTCATTGACCGAGGTGCACAGGGACTTGGGGAAGCCGCGGTAGCCCAGGGTTGAGGGGTAGGCCCCGTGGTCGAGCATGAACTCGTGACCGATCCGGTCGAGCTCGTCGGTGGTCACGCCGGGGGCGACCGCCCTGCCGACCTCCGCCAGGGTCTGGGCTCCGAGTCGGCCCGCCAGACGCATCCGCTCGATGGTCTCGGCGGTCTTGACCTCCGATCCGGTGAACTTCGCCGGGGCCGGGCGGTCGACATACTCCGGTCGGGTGATGGAGGCGGGGACGGCGCGGCGCGGGGAGACCCGTCCGGGGGCAACGGTTGCGGTAGTGCTCGGCATACGGTGGAGTCTAGGCAACAGGTCCCGACGGCAAGGAGTGCAGTGATGTCCTACTGGTTCAACGTCAAGACCGGCAAGGTCGAGGCCCACGACGACCCGGGTCGCGCCCGCGGCGGTGACCTGATGGGCCCCTACGAGACTGAGTCAGAGGCTGCGGGTGCCCTGGAGGCGGCCCGCAAGCGCACCGAGGAGTGGGACGAGGCTGAGCGCCGCGAGCGGGAGTGGGACACCGGCGACGCCGACGCCAACCACACCGACAACAACCCGCTCAACGGCTGACCTCGCGGGCGCCGTGGAGCTCGAGTTCAGCGGTGAGATCTGGTTCTGGCGCGGTCCTACGCCGCACCACTTCGTCACCGTCCCCGAGGACCAGGCGGCCGACCTGGCGGCGATCTCGCGGCAGGTGACCTATGGCTGGGGCATGATCCCCGTCACTGCACGGATCGGGGCGACCACCTGGACGACGTCGCTCTTTCCCAAGGACGGCGGCTACATCGTGCCTATCAAGGCGGTCGTGCAGCGTGCCGAGGAGCTGGACGTCGGCGACGTGGTGTCGATCCGACTCACGGTCGACACCTGACATGGCGCGTCGGCGGGCGCGGTGCGGGCGGACTCGGCCTTTTGTCAGTGACCACTTCCAGCCATGGCGCTACGACGGGGGTCACGCGCCGTTCGCGATCGCGTGGCTGTCGGCGGCGGACGCGCAGACCGAGCGTCTGGTGCTGGGCACGTCGGTGATGACCCCGACGTTCCGTGACAACCCGGCGGTGGTTACGCCATATGAAGCTTGGCAATCCTTCCAATCCCCCTGTGTTCAGCGTCCAGCGTGAAATCTTCCTTGAACGCTTCGTCCACAAAACGTCGGCACGGCCAGTCCGTGTCAGGAATGAGTGGGCTCGTGTGTACGGCCATAATCTTGACTGGATGTTCCCTGGGCCCATCTATTGAAGAGTCACGAACTGCTGGGAGTCCTGTAACTCCTGTCGACGGCCAGGAGACAACAATGGACGCCGTGCTGGAAGATGCGCTCAAGAGCGTGCAGCCATCCAGCGCGACAGGTTTGGAGCAGCGTAAGAGTGATTACTGGCAGACCTTGGGTACTGCGGGCGACCCTCCGGCCGTTAATACCGTGCGCACAGTGTCGATGGACGAAGTGGATCAGGTCACGCGCGAATGCATGGAGTCCAAGGGTTTCCCGTCGACGGTAGACAGATACGGGCAGGTGGCCATCCCGTTTCAGGCTGAGCAGGAAGAAGCGATGAACCTCGCCTCGTACGAGTGCTTCGCGATGTACCCGCTCGACGAGAAGTACTTTGAGCCGTTCACTCTTGAGCAGCTCCGCATGTTGTACGACTGGAACGTTAAAGAAGTCAGCGCATGTCTTCACGAGGAGGGCCTCACCCCGTCGCCCGCTCCGACGTTCGAGTCGTTCGTTGAACGATATGCGCGCACCGGCGTGGAGTACTGGACTGCCTACGAGGGTGTGGACGTGGGCCTCGTGAAGTGTGAATGGGAGCCACCTGACGAGGAACTGTATGGCGGCAACTCGCGATGACTCGCGTGGTCCGGCGTCGATGAGGCCAGACCCGCCGTGCGTGCGCTGAGTAGGGCAGGCGGGTTCCCGGCACCAAGCCCCTCGGCATACGGCAGGATGAGCGCATGGATCGTCAGCAGGAATATGTCCTCCGCACCATCGAGGAACGGGACATCCGGTTTGTCCGGCTCTGGTTCACCGACGTGCTCGGCGCGCTGAAGTCGGTGGCCGTCGCGCCCGCCGAGCTCGAGCAGGCCTTCGCCGAGGGCATCGGCTTCGACGGCAGCGCCATCGCCGGATTCACCCGCGTCTACGAGGCCGACATGATCGTGCAGCCGGACGCGAGCACGTTCACGGTGATCCCGTGGCGCGGCGACAATCCGGGCACGGCGCGGATGTTCTGTGACATCCGGATGCCGGACGGCACCCCGGCCCCCAGCGACTCCCGCAACGTGCTGCGCCGGGCGCTGGACTCGGCGGCCGAGGACGGCTTCACGTTCTACACCCACCCCGAGATCGAGTTCTATCTGTTCAAGGAGCCCTACGACGCCAAGGTCGGGCCGATCCCGATCGACCAGGCCGGCTACTTCGACCATGTCGCCCGCGGGGACGGCCACGACTTTCGCCGCGCCGCGATCACCATGCTGGAGAAGATGGGTATCTCGGTGGAGTACTCCCACCACGAGGGCGGCCCCGGGCAGAACGAGATCGACCTGCGCTATGCCGACGCGCTGTCGATGGCCGACAACATCATGACGATGCGCACCGTGGTCCGCGAGGTTGCGCTGCAGCACGGGGCGCTGGCCTCCTTCATGCCCAAACCCCTTGCGGGGCAGCCGGGCTCGGCGATGCACACCCACGTCTCGCTCTTCGAGGGCGACCGCAACGCCTTCTATGAGCCGACCGCCAACTACGAGCTCAGCCAGACCGGGCGCCGGTTCACCGCCGGGGTGCTCCGCCACGCCCGCGAGATCACCGCGGTCACCAACCAGTGGGTCAACTCCTACAAGCGCATCTGGGGCGGCGGGGAGGCTCCGGCGCACGTCTGCTGGGGCCACAACAACCGCAGCGCCCTGGTCCGCGTGCCGATGTATAGCTTCGGAAAGGGCCACAGCCGCCGCATCGAGATCCGCTCCCTGGACTCCGCCTGCAACCCCTATCTGTCCTTCGCGCTGATCCTGGCCGCGGGGCTCAAGGGCGTCCGGGAGGGCTATGAGCTGCCGCCGGAGGCCGAGGACGACGTGTGGGCGCTGACCGACGGTGAGCGCCGGGCGATGGGCATCGACGAGCTGCCGCAGTCACTGTCCGAGGCGATCCAGGTGATGGAGTCCAGCGAGCTGGTCGCAGAGACGCTCGGCGAGACGGTCTTCGACTTCTTCCTGCGCAACAAGCGCCAGGAGTGGTACGACTACCGCGCCCAGGTCACCCCCTTCGAGCTGGATCGCTATCTGGTCCGGCTGTGAGCACGCCCACCCCGCCGCCGGGGAACCTGGTCCGGGCCGGGTTCACCGACGCCCGTCGCGCTGACCGGCTGCTCACCGAGCTGCTGGAGAGTATGCCGGGCGAGGCGGACCGCGAGGACCTCACCTCAGCCCTGTCGGTCGTCGCAGACCCCGACCAGGCGGTGCTCGCCGCGGTCCGCCTCGTCGAGGCCGACCCGGCGAGGGGCGCGCTGCTGAGCGAGGCGGGCACGGCCCGCGACCGGCTGCTGGCGGTGCTGGGCGGCTCGACCGCCCTGGGTGACCACCTGGTGCGCCACCCAGAGCACGCCGCGGTCGTCGCCGACCCGGAGCCATTCGGTCGGGGTCGGCCCCTGCCGACCGCGGAGGAGCTGGACGCACGGCTGATCGCGGCGGTCGAGGGCCTCGAGGGTCGGGAGGGGATGGACGCACTCCGGGTCGCCTACCGTCGAGAGCTGGTCCAGATCGCCGCGACCGACCTGGTCGCCGAGGACCCGGTCGAGCTGCTGCCGCAGGTGGCGGCGGCGCTGGCGGACCTGGCGTGCGCCGCGCTCGAGGCGGCTGTGGTGCTGGCGCGCGCCGAGACGGAGGACGCCGACCAGGTGAGCTTTTCGGTCATCGGGATGGGCAAGACCGGCGGGCGCGAGCTCAACTACATCTCGGACGTCGACGTGGTCTTCCTCGCGGCGCCGCGCGGCACGGTCGGTGAGGGGGACGCCGCGGGCGAGCACGCGGCATACTCCACGGTCGATGAGGCCATGACGGTCGGGACCAAGCTCGCGACCGCGGTGGTGCGCATCTGCAGCCAGTCCACCTCCGAGGGCTCCCTGTGGCAGGTCGACGCGGCGCTGCGCCCGGAGGGCAAGAACGGCCCGCTGGTGCGCTCGATGGAGTCCCACCGGGAGTATTACCAGCGCTGGGCGAAGACCTGGGAGTTCCAGGCGCTGCTCAAGGCGCGGCACGCGGCCGGTGACGAGGAGCTGTCCCGGCAGTGGCTCGACCTGGTGCGGCCCCTGGTCTGGGAGGCCAGCGCGCGGGACGGCTTCGTCGAGAACGTGCAGGCGATGCGCCGCCGGGTCGAGGAGCACGTCCCTGCGGCGGAGGCCCCGTGGCAGCTCAAGCTCGGGCCGGGCGGCCTGCGGGACATCGAGTTCAGCGTGCAACTGCTCCAACTGGTCCACGGCAGGACCGACGAGGAGCTGCACTCGGGCACCACGCTGGAGGCTCTCGGTGCGCTGCGCGACGGCGGCTATGTCGCGCGCGATGACGCGGCCGCCCTCGATGAGGCCTATCGCTTCCTGCGGGTTCTGGAGCACCGGGTGCAGCTGCGCCGCCTGCGCCGCACCCACCTGATGCCCTCCACCGAGGCTGAGCAGCGGCACCTGGGACGGTCCCTGGGAGAGCGGCGAGATCCTGCCTCCGCGGTCGTGCAGCGCTGGAAGGGTCAGCAGCGCGAGGTCCGCCGACTCCATGAGCGACTTTTCTATCGGCCATTGCTGGCGGCCGTTGCCAAGCTGAGCCCGGACGAGGTGCGTCTGTCGCCCGAGGCCGCGCGGGAGCGACTCTCCGCTCTCGGTTTCCGCGATCCCGCTGGCGCGATGCGTCACCTGGAGTCCCTCACCGACGGCGTCTCCCGCCGGGCCACCATCCAGCGCCACCTCCTGCCGGTCATGCTCGGCTGGTTCGCCGACGGCGCCGACCCCGATGCCGGCCTGCTGGCCTTCCGTCGGATCAGCGACACCCTGGGCACCACCCACTGGTATCTCAAGATGCTCCGCGACGAGGGCAGTGCCGCAGAGCGTCTCGCGCACGTGCTCGCCACCAGCCGGTATGCCGTGGAGCTGCTGATCCGGTCCCCAGGCTCGGTCTCCCTGCTGGGGGACTCGACCGGGCTCCAGCCGCTGAGCCGGGAGACCCTGCGCGCCCGCATGACTGCGGCCGCCGAGCGACACGAGGACCCGGCCGACGGGTTTCAGGCCGTCCGCGCGGTCCGGGCCAAGGAGCTGCTGCGGCTGGTGCTGGCCGACCTGGTGGGCGTGGTGGATCAACCTGCGCTGCGCGCTGCCCTCACTGAGCTCACGGACGAGCTGTTGGCCGCTGCTCTGTCAGTGGCCACGCGTGCCGTGATCGGCGACGGGCAGCCGGCGGTGCGGATGCTCATCGTGGGGATGGGCCGGCTCGGGGGCCGGGAGCTGGGCTACGCGAGCGACGCCGACCTGATGTATGTCTATGAACCGGTCGAGGGTGCTGAGGGCAGCGGCGGGGGAGCGGGCGAGCAGGCGTCGGAGATCATCGCCGCCCTGCGCAAGGGCCTGTCCGGCAACGGGCCGGACCCGGTCCTCGAGCTCGACGCCAGCCTCCGTCCGGAGGGCAAGTCCGGCCCGTTGGTCCGCAGCTTTGAGTCCTACACCGTCTACTACGAGCGGTGGTCGGCCGGGTGGGAGTCCCAAGCACTTCTGCGTGCCCGCACGCTGGCCGGGGACGAGGACCTGGCGCAGCGGTTCGCCGAGCTGATCCAGCCGTTGCGCTGGCCCGACGCGGGAATCGACCAGGGTGCGGTGCGCGACATACGACGGCTCAAGGCGCGGATGGAGGGGGAGCGGCTGCCGCGCGGCGCCGACCCGCGCACGCACTTCAAGCTGGGCCTGGGCGGTCTCAGCGATGTGGAGTGGGTGGTGCAGCTGACTCAGCTGCAGCACGCCCACGAGCACGACGGTCTCCGCACGACAGGCACCCTCGCGGCGCTCAATGCCGCGGTCGAGGCCGGCTTGATCTCGGAGGAGGACGCCTCGGTGCTGCGCCGGTCGTGGACGCTGGCCTCACGCCTGCGCGATGCCGGTGTGCTCTGGCGTGGGCGTGCGGTCGATTCGGTGCCCAGTGACAGCCGCGAGGCCGAGGGGATCTCGCGAATCCTCGGGCGCCCACCCGGGCACGGCAATGAACTGGCAGAGGAGTGGCGGCGGACAGCCCGGCGGTGCCGGCAGGTCGTGGAGCAGTTGTTCTACGGCGGTCCGTTGGGGCACGAGCGTTCGCCTGGCAGCGCGGGTCCTGGCGGTCAGCGCTCACGCCACCGGTGACCCATCGCGGCTGCTGCCGCGCCTACTGTCCGAAGAGGACCTCGTCGGGTGGATACTGGGGGCAGATCTGTTCCATCTCGACGCGCTCGGTCTTGGGGAGCAGTGCGCTCCATTCATTGGGCCACCAGTGGATGCGTTGCGCGGTGTTGAAAGCGTTAACATAGGCCTCTCTGCTGGGTTTGTCGTCGTCCCTGACTTCGTGCCCGTGGGCACGCATGCACGGGATGTAGTACTCAACCCAATAGTCGTACACGACGCCAACATGCTCGTCGGTCCAGCCGTAGCCATAGATCGGGTGCATCATGTATTGGCCGTTGCACACGAATGACGCACGGTTGAGCGCGTCCTGCTGTGCCGCGGGTACGCCCGGCTCAAAATAATAGTCCCGGCCTTCGAGCACAGCCGGAAAACCTGCCTCTTGGAGACAGGTGGCCATGTTGGCGGCGTATTCATTGCTGCCCATGCTCCACCGGATGAGAGAGACCTCGGGGATGGGTGACTGGTTCCTCTCGTCAGCCGTTGCCACGAGGCGTTCTTCATAGTAAGAGGCCAGTTCCTCGTCCGAGTACGTCGGTGCCACAGTCTCCACGCGCGGCTTCCAGGAGTGCGGATCCCAGTATCCCGATGTGGCCTTGGCTGGCTGGTCTGAGGCCGCAGAGGGCGTCTCGGACGCGCCCGGCGCACTCACAGCGGAGTTGCTGGGAGATGTGCTCGATAGTGATCCGCTGCTGCTAGCACAACCGGCCAGAACGGCCACGCAGGCCAGACTCCCCAGTGTTGGCGCCGAAAGTCGACTACCAGTGGGACGTGCCGCCGTCACGATCCGGGAGGGAGGCACAGCCCGTAGGTGCCATCGTAATGAAGTGAGTTCGACGTCCCATACCAAGTCCGATTGCCAGTCAAGGTCGAACTTCGGACGACCGAATAGACATTGTGGTTGTCGTAGACTACTTGTGTGTTGACTTTGAGGACCAACCTGTTGCCGTACAACTGCTGCTGACCGCGCACGGCAGCAACGTTTGCGCCACAACTGACGGGTCCGGAGTCAGTCAGCGCCTGCGCTGCGATCGCTTGAGTCAGCGGATGCTGAAGATTATCGGCGATTCCCATGGGTAATCCTATTCTCATCGGCACCCCTCCCGAGTCATCATAGTGACGTACACCACACCCTATCGGAGCAGGCCCCGCGTGTCCACAGCCTGCGGTGTGGTTCAGCGCGCTGGTCCAGCCGTTGGGCTGGCACGACGAGGGGTTCGACCAGGGTGCGGTGGGCGACATCCGGCGGTTGAAGGCGCGGATGGAGGGGAGCGCCTGCCCTGCGGTGCCGACCCGCGCAGGCACTTCAAGCTCGGGCTGGGTGGGCTGAGTGACGTGAAGTTGCCGGGCTGATCTCGGAGGAGGACGCCTCGGTGCTGCGCGGACGTGGTCGCTGGCCTCACGTCTTCGCGATGCCGGGGTGCTCTGGCGGGGTCGTCCCGTTAACTCGGGGCCCGCTGACAGTCGCGAGGGTTCGGGCGCCTCGCGTCGGATGGCATCACCTGTTCGTAGGATGGTCCGGTGAGCACCAGTCCCCGCCCCGACACCGGGGACGATCCAGCCGGGTTGCTCCTCCTGCGCGGCTCCGTGCCTGAGGTGAGCGCCTGGATCCGCAAGGGTGTGGTCCCCGCGACCGTTGCCCCGATGGACGGTTGGACCGCGGTCTTCCCTGAGGGCGCATCCTTTGCCGATCCGCCGTATGCCGACGGGACGATGGTCACTGCCAGCCGCCCCATCCCGCGCAAACTCGGCCCGGCACTGGGCTTCTGGGTTGTTGACGGTCGGGCCATCATCACCCTGCAGACCAGGGGCCGCGGAGGCATCCGGTGGGTCGTGTGGGAGCCGGAGCGTGGCATCGTCGCGCCACCGGGGCTGCCGCAGGCCGGTCCGGTGAGCCTGCAGCGGGTGGCTGGCGGGGGGTCACGAAGCGAACTAGTCGAGATCCTGCACGAGCTGTATGTCCAGCCGGATCGACTCCTGGCCGCGGTGGTCGCCGTGCTGGAGCTGCCCGGCGCCCGGCTGATGGTGGATGCGAGCGGGGTGGCCGACCTGCCGGGGGCAGTCTCCGTCCTGCCCGCGCCCAAGGAGGTCGGCTACTTCAACGACGCCGTGCGGGACGCGGTGCGGCTGCGCCAGGAGTTGGAGGCGTGAGCAACGGTCTCACGCTGCTGCCCGCTGTCGACATCTCTGGCGGTCGCGCCAGTCAGGTCGTGGGTGACGGTGATGACGACCCTGCACGCGTCGCGGCGCGTTGGGTTGCCGAGGGGGCCCAGTGGCTGCACCTGGTCGACCTGGACCGTGCATTCGGGCGGGGTGAGAACGCGGCCCTGATCGCTGCGCTCACGGCGGCGCACGACGTCCCGGTGCAGGTGTCGGGAGGGATCTTCGATGAGGCATCACTCGCGGTCGCGCTGGGCACGAACGCGGCCCGGATCAACCTGGCCAGTTCTGCTCTGCGGGAACGGGAGTGGGTGCGAGAGGTGGTCCGCGAGCACACTGAGCGCATCGCGGTCGGCATCGACGTGCGTGGCCACGAGGTCGTCTCCCGCGGAAGCGACCTCCGGCTGGGCTCCCTGGATGACGTGCTGCTCGACCTCGATGGGATCGGCTGCCGGACGTATGTCGTGGCCGACGCGAGCCGGGACGGGAGCCTGCACGGGGCGGACGACAACCTGTTCCGTTATGTCGCCGAGCGCGTCGACGGTCAGGTCATCGCCTCCGGTGGGGTGGCCTCGCTCGACGACCTGGCGCGCCTGCGGACCCTGGCGGACGCCGGGGTCAGCGGTGTGGTGCTGGGCGCGGCGCTCTATCACGGGGCGTTCACGCTCGAGGAAGCCCTTGAGGTGGCTGCCGCTGATCGGGGTCGGCCCTGATGGCTTCCGGCGGTGGCCTTGAGGGTGACGTTGACTACGGTGGAGGGGATGGAACCCAGGATGAGTGACGGTGCAGCCGCCGAGGAGCGGATCCGGCGACGGTTCTCCGGGCACGACCCCGAGGCCGGGACCGACACGGGAGGCACCCCGTGGGCGGGCCGTCAGCTGACCAGCACCGGCTTCGACGGTGACACCGGCACGGCCGATGCCCAGCTGCTGGAGCTGCTCACTGCCCGACAGGGCGGACCACACGGGGGCCAGGGAGGACTGGGTGCCAACGACGACGTCGAGGCAGCGTTTGATGCCGACACGGCACTGGTCGAGCTGGTCGCCCGAGCGCGGTTGTTGGTCCCCGTCGTTGCCGTGGCGGGAGAGACCACCGAAGTCAACGGGCTGGTCAGCGACGCCAGCAGCGACATGGCTGCGGTGACGCTGCTGGCCCCGGACGGGCAGAAGGCTCTGCCCGCCTTCACCAGCCTGGCCACCCTCGCGGACTGGGACGCCTCCGCCCGCCCGGTGCCGGTGGCTGCGCAACGGGCTGCCCAGGCGGCGGTCCAGGAGGGCTGCCACGAGATCGTGCTCGACGTCGGTGCCCCCAGCTACGCCATCCTCCGCGGGTCGATGGTCTGGTCCCTGGCGATGGGCCAGGCCTGGGTCCCTCCGCACCGTGACCCACAGGTGCGTTCGGGCGTGGAAGCAGCGGTGGCGGACGAGCCTGACGTGCGCGCGGTGACTCTCGCCGGGGCGCCCGGAGGTGCACTCCGCCTCGATCTGATGCTGCGCCCCGGCCTGACACCTGAGGGCCTGCAGCAGTTGGCCCAGCGTGTGGGGGAGCGGATCGCGCTCGACGGTGAGATCCGTGCCCGCATTGACGCGCTTGCGTTCAACATCTCAGCCGGGTGATTCGGACTGCCGCACCCGATCCTGCTAGCATTGGGCCATCCAGATGTTCTGACGTGCGCTAGCACTCCGGGACATCGTGCAAGTGAGGCTCTGAGCTTCCACCCGCGTCGACCTTCCAGGGTTGCCGGGTCAACTGGACCGCCGCCCGCAAGGGCGAGGTGGCTGCCGAGGCAACTGATCGGCATACCTCCTGATGGCGGCACTCAGGCCTCTCGTGCACCGTGACGAGGGGCCTCTCTTCGTTCCGGGGTGTCCACTGGCATGAACGAAGGAGTAAGCAATCAGCGAGCCTCGAATCAACGACCGCATCCGGGTCCCGGAAGTGCGGTTGGTTGGCCCAAACGGTGAGCAGGTCGGGATCGTGCGCGTCGAAGACGCGCTGCGCCTGGCCGCCGAAGCCGATCTCGACCTGGTCGAGGTGGCTCCGATGGCGCGCCCACCGGTCGCCAAGCTCATGGACTTCGGCAAGTACAAGTACGAAGCCGCCGTGAAGGCCCGTGAGGCGCGGAAGAACCAGGTCAACACGATCATCAAGGAGATCAAGCTCCGCCCCAAGATCGACAGCCACGACTACGAGACCAAGAAGGGTCACGTCGTTCGCTTCCTCAAGGGTGGCGACAAGGTCAAGGTGACGATCATGTTCCGCGGTCGCGAGCAGTCGCGTCCGGAGTTGGGCTTCCGCCTGTTGCAGAAGTTGGCCGAGGACGTGGCCGAGCTCGGCTTTGTCGAGTCCTCGCCCAAGCAGGACGGTCGCAACATGGTCATGGTCCTCGGGCCGGCCAAGAAGAAGACCGCCGTGCGCAATGAGAAGCGTGCGGAGAAGGCCGCCCACGACGCTGAGGCGCAGCAGGACCAGACTCCGGGGGACGCGGCCAGCGAGGTTGAGAGCACCGAGGTTGAGAGCACCGAGGTCGAGAGCACCGAGACCAGCACGGCCAGCTGACTCAGCACACGTTCCACGCAGAGTTTTCAACGCAAGGGAAGCGGCCCGGTCGGGCCGCAACGAGCAACAAGGAGATCGGCACATGCCGAAGATGAAGACGCACAGCGGCGCCAAGAAGCGCTTCCGGGTGACCGGGACGGGCAAGATCATGCACCAGCGCGCCCGCCACGTCCACAAGTTCCAGGAGCGCACCGCCACCGCGGCCCGTCGCCTGGCCAACGACAAGGTCCTGTCCCCCCCGGATGCGAAGACCGCCAAGAAGCTGCTCGGCCGCTGAGCCAGCACCCCACCAACTAAAGGAGTACTCACGTGGCACGCGTGAAGCGGGCGGTCAACGCCCATAAGAAGCGCCGGGTTGTTCTCGAGCGCGCCAGCGGCTACCGGGGCCAGCGGTCGCGCCTCTACCGCAAGGCCAAGGAGCAGGTCACTCACTCGCTGGTCTACAGCTACCGTGACCGTCGCGCCCGCAAGGGTGACTTCCGTCGTCTCTGGATCCAGCGCATCAACGCTGCGGCCCGCGCCAACGGCATGACCTACAACCGCTTCATCCAGGGTCTGAAGATTGCCGAGATCGAGGTCGACCGTCGCATGCTGGCCGAGCTGGCCGTGCACGACGAGGCCGCGTTCACCGCGCTGGTCGAGATCGCTCGTGCCAACGTCCCGGCGCAGGCTGACGCCAAGGCCGACGACACGTCTGCCGCCTGAGCCACCGCATCATCCCGACGGCTCCATCACGACGGCTCAGGGCACTGTGACCACCGATCTGCCGTTGCTGAGCAACCCTCGCAGCGAGCGGGTCCGGTCGGTCCGGTCCCTGGGCCGTCGTGCTGTCCGTCAGCGGCAGGGCCTCTTTGTCGTGGAGGGCCCGCAGGCCGTGCGGGAACTGCTGTCGTATGCCGGGCACGCCGCCTCAGACCTGTACCTCACCTCCTCGTCGGCCGAGCGGCATACCGGCATCGTGGAGCTGGCTGAGGGCCTCAGCGCTCAGTCGGCCGAGACTGTCCGGCGCCCTGAGTCGGCCTCGCGCCAAGACCCCGGCCGACGGCGCCTGCGCATCCACCTCTGCAGCGACGAGGTGCTTGCGGCGATGACCGACACCGCGCACCCGCAGGGAATGATCGCGGTCGCCACTCCCATCGACGTGCCGCTCGCGGAGACGCTGTCCGCTGTTGGTGACGGTTTCGTCGTCGTGCTGACCAACGTGCGTGACCCCGGCAACGCCGGCACGGTCCTGCGTGCGGCCGACGCCTTCGGAGCCGCGGCCGTGCTCGTGAGCGACGCGAGCGTCGATATCTACAACCCCAAGGTGGTGCGTTCCACCGTCGGATCACTCTTCCACCTGCCGGTGAGCGTCGGCACGCCCATCCCAGAACTGCTGGCAGCCTGCCAGCAGGCCGGGCTCCGGGTGCTGGCTGCTGACGGCTCGGGCGAGACGTCCCTCCCGGACGTCGACCTGTCGGTCCCACACGCTTGGGTGATGGGCAACGAGGCTTGGGGCCTGGAGTCCGAAGTCCGTGACCTTTGCGACAACGTGGTGTCGATCCCCATCGTCCGCGCCGAGAGCCTCAACCTGGCGATGGCCGCCACGGTCTGCCTGCACGCTTCCGCTTCGGCGCGCTGACTGGCCTTCACCTGGCACGACTAGCCACCCGCCGTCACACGACCACAGCCACCCCGCCGTCACCGCCCCCGGTCCTTACGCCCCCGGTCCTCACCTGACTTCGTCCTGACCGCCCTCCGGTCTTCACCTGGCTCCGTCCTCAGCACCCCCCCCGGTCCTCACCTGGCTCCGTCCTGACCGCCCTCCAGTCTTCACCTGGCTCCCCGTCCTCAGCACCCCACCCGGTCCTCACCTGGCGTACGGTGCGCGTCGACGAGTGCTGGGGATATTCGCGGAATCGACGACATAACTGCGAACTTCCGCTGCACTCGTCGAGGACTTTGCCTGTTCGACGACGGCACGGATCCCGTTTTGGGCCTTGGGCTGTGGATAAGTGGCGTCGGCCACGCCTACACAGTGCAGGCTGGCCGGATGCCGGAAGCGAGAGGTGGCGCCACGAAGACCGGCCGGATGCCGGAAGCGAAAGGTGGCGCCACGAAGACCGGCCGGATGCCGGAAGCGAGAGGTGGCGCCACGAAGACCGGCCGGATGCCGGAAGCGAAAGGTGGCGCCACGCAGACCGGCACTCGACGCCGCGCAGCAGTTGGTGGCCCGTTCTTTGGATGGCCAGCACTGGTGACCCAGCCCTTCACCCACTCGCGTGGCCGTGAGGCTGGCATCACGACTCGCGCGCTGGAGTCACCCGAGTTCCGCAAACTCCTCCATGGGATCTACGTCCACGCCAAGGTAAATGTCGACGCGGTGATCGAGGCACGAGCGGCTGTTCTCGCGGGGGCACGTGGTGCCTTCGTGTCGCACCACACGGCGGCCCGGCTCTGGGGAGGCATCGTGCCGCACGAATCACGACTGCACGTCAGTGTGCCGAGAGGCGCGGCCCGTTCAACACGTCGGGACATGCTCGTGCACGCTTCGACACGCGATCCGGTCAGCTTCCGAGGCATGCCGGTCACCAGCGCGCTCGACACCTTTCTTGACCTTGCACGTGTCCTCGACCTCGTCGATCTCGTCATCTTGGGGGACAGCCTGGTCAAGAAGGACCGGAACACACCCGAGGACCTTGTCTCCGGCTGCGAGTCTGCCAAAGGTCGGGGGTGCCGACGTGCCAGGGAGGCGGCTGGTCTGGTGCGAAGCGGGGTCGATTCGCCGATGGAGACCCGAGGACGTCTGCTGCGGGTCTTCTCTGGTCTGCCCGAGTTGGAGACGGATATCAGGTTCTATGACGAGTACGGCAGGCTCGTGCGGAGGTTGGACGCCGGTGACCGGGCGAGTCGCACCGCTGTGGAGTATGACGGTCGTCACCACATCGAGCGGGAGAAGAACTGGGAGGCCGACATCGGCCGTCGTGAAGAGTTCGAGGACGCGGAGTGGCGGATTGTGAGCCTCGTCAGCAAGGACATCTATGCCACTCCGGGTGACACCGTCGAACGGCTGCGACGCATCTTTCGGGCCCGCGGCATCTCGGTCGGGCCCAGGGACGACACCTGGCGGCGCTACTTCCCGGGCCGCAACTAACCGTGCAACTCGACGACGAGTGCAGCGGATATTCGCCGCTTTCGACGAGATCCTGCGAATATCCGCTGCACTCGTCGAGGTGGCGACGATGTGGGCCGGGCGGACGGCACGAAGGAGCGCAGGGTGAACGGCACGAAGGGTCGCGGCAGGGTGAGCGGCACGAAGGCGCGGCAGGGTGGGTGGCACGGACGTGCAGGGTGAGCGGCACGAAGGCCCGGACTCAGAGCTCGCCGGGGCGGATCTCGTCGAGTGCAGCCTGCAAGTCGGCCCGCAGTGCATCGGTGAGCTCGATCGACCCGGCCGTCTCGATGTTGAGCAACGCGAACTCGCCATCGGCGCACGCCTGGGCCGACGCGACCTCCAGGCCACCGAGCGGGAAGGTCGTGATGACGACGGACCCGGCGTCGGGGTGGGTGGCCTCGGACAGCGCGGCGAAGAGGGTGCACGCCTCGTCGTCGGAGACACCGGCGCCGGACGCCTTCTCGACGAGGGCGGTAATTTCGGGGTCCGAGGTCGCAGGGTCGAGCAGATCCTGAAACGTCAGGGTCTGGCTCTGCGCCCACGACGAGGCAGGCAACCGCACCGCCGTGACGCGACTGCCGGCCTTGGTGATCAGCGCCTGGCAGGCATCGACGCCACCGACCTCGGTGAGCCGGAACGACCCCTGGGACCCCGTGAGCTCACCCATCGCTGGACCGGACAACAGGTCCTCGCAGCCCCCTTCGTCGAGGGCGTCGGTGTGCAGTTGAGCCCGCTCGTCGTCGCTGATCCCGCCGCACCCTGTCAGCACCAGCACAGATAGCAGGGCTGCGCCCACGCCCCAGTGTATGCCAGCGCCCACACCACCGCGCACGCGAGCGTCTCGACCGCGTCGCCGTGTCATTGCCTGTCCCACGCCCCACCTCCGGACTCATCATGACACGGGACATGCTTCACGATTGGCCTCGGCCGGCCCTTAGCAGGAAACCAACTTCGGGAACCTGGAGACCACTGCCTAGACTCGGGCGCGTGTCCGGACCCAACACCAACTATGACCCTGTCGAGGTGAGCGCCCTCGACCCCGAAGCGATCGAGAGCAACGTCACCGACGCGCTCGCTGCCATCACCGCCGCCAAGGGCCTCGACGAGCTCAAGGCCGCCCGCATCGCGCACGCGGGGGAGAAGAGCCCGCTCGCGCTGGCCAACCGGGAGATCGGGGCCCTGCCGCCGAGCGCGAAGGCCGAAGCCGGCAAGCGCGTGGGCCAGGCCCGCGGGCAGGTCAACAAGGCCCTCGCCAGCCGCCAGGCCGAGCTGGAGGCCGAGCGTGACGAGCGGATCCTAGTCGAAGAGGCGATGGACCTCACGGTGCGACCGGACCGTCGCCCGTTCGGGCACCGGCACCCGCTGACGCTGACCGCCGAGCGGATGGCTGACGTCATGGTCGGCATGGGCTGGGAGATCGCCGAGGGCCCTGGCGTGGAAGCCGAGTGGTTCAACTTCGACGCGCTCAACTTCGACAAGGACCATCCGGCCCGCCAGATGCAGGACACGTTCTTCGTCGACCCCGCGGACGCCGGCATCGTCCTACGCACCCACACCTCACCCGGCCAGGCCCGCTCCCTGCTCGAGCGCGGCGCACCGCTCTATGTCGCCGTGCCGGGCAAGACATTTCGCACCGACGAACTCGACGCCACGCACACCCCGGTCTTCCACCAGATGGAGGGCCTGGCGATCGACGAGGGCCTGACCATGGCCCACCTGAAGGGCACCCTGGACCGCCTGGCCAGCGCGCTGTTCGGTGACGGACTCAAGACCCGGCTGCGCCCGGCATACTTCCCGTTCACCGAGCCCAGCGCCGAGATGGACTTCCAGTGCTTCGTCTGTCGTGGCGAGGACCCCGACTGTCGGACGTGTGGCGGCACCGGCTGGATCGAGTGGGGCGGCTGCGGCATGGTCAACCACAACGTCCTGCGCGCCTGCGGGGTCGACCCGGAGCGCTATCAGGGCTTCGCCTTCGGCATGGGGATCGAGCGGTCGCTGATGTTCCGCAACCACCTGGCCGACATGCGGGAGATCATCGAGGGAGACGTGCGTTTCAACGCGCAGTTCGGGATGGAGATCTGATGCGGGTTCCCCTTGACTGGCTCAGGGAGTATGCCGAGGTGCCAGCAGGCACGAACGGCACCCAGGTGGCCGCTGACCTGGTGCGGGTCGGCCTGGAGGAGGAGGGCCTGCACGGCGGTGACGTGCGGGGGCCCCTCGTCGTCGGGCGCGTCCTGGAGATGACTCCGGAGGAGCAGAAGAACGGCAAGACCATCAACTGGTGCCTGGTCGACGTCGGTGACGCGAACGGCACGGGGGAGCCGCAGGGCATCGTCTGCGGTGCCCACAACTTCGCGGTCGGCGACCTGGTGCCGGTGATCCTGCCCGGCGGGGTGCTGCCCGGCAACTTCGAGATCTCCGCGCGCAAGACCTATGGCCACATCAGCGCGGGCATGATCTGCTCCTCCCTGGAGCTCGGTCTCGGTGACGACCACGACGGCATCATCGTGCTCACCGACTGGCTGGGCGCTGGAGTTGAGGGACTGGAGCCCGGCCAGGACGCCATCCCACTGCTGGGCCTGGACCGGGAGACCGTCGAGGTCAACGTCACGCCCGACCGCGGCTACTGCTTCTCACTGCGCGGCATCGCCAGGGAGTACTCCCACAGCACTGGTGTCGCCTATCGCGACCCCGCGCTGGTGCGGGTCGTCGACGGTCAGGAGCAGCCGCTGACGGCACCCGCTGCGACGGCTGACGGCTTCGGCGTCGAACTGCGCGACGAGTCGCCGCTCGACGGTGCGCCCGGCTGCGACCGGTTCGTCGCTCGCATCGTGCGCGGGCTGGACCCGCAGGCGCCGACACCGGCATGGATGGTCACCCGACTGACTGAGGCGGGGATGCGTCCGATCAGCCTTGCGGTCGACATCTCCAACTACGTCATGCTCGCGCTCGGCCAGCCGACGCACGCCTATGACCTGCACAAGGTCACCGGGCCGATCGTGGTGCGCCGCGCCCGCGCGGGGGAGAAGCTGACCACCCTCGACGATGTCGAGCGCACGCTGGATCCTGAGGACCTGCTGATCACGGACGGCGGGGAGATCGTGCTCGGCATCGCCGGCGTGATGGGTGGGGCCTCCAGCGAGGTCAGCGAGACCACCACCGACGTGCTTATCGAGGCGGCGCACTTCGACCCCAGGACGGTGGCCCGCACCGCGCGCCGGCACCGCCTCTCCAGCGAGGCGTCCAAGCGGTTCGAGCGCGGGGTCGACACCGAGCTCGCCCCACAGGCGGCCCAGCTGATGGTCGAGCTCATGGTCGAGTTCGGCGGAGGCACCGCCGACCCGGCCGTGACCGACGCTGGCCAGGTCGGTGTCCCCGAGTCGATCACCTTCGACGTCACGATGCCGACGCGCTATGTCGGGGTGGACTACACCCCCGAGCGGGTGCGCGAGATCCTCGAGACCATCGGGTGCACGGTCACGGAGGCGAGCGACGGCATACTCACCGTCACCCCGCCCTCGTGGCGTCCCGACCTGACCACCCCGCCCGACCTGGTCGAGGAGGTCGCGCGGATCGATGGCTATGACAAGATCCCGTCCGTCCTGCCGACCGCGCCGGGTGGACGTGGCCTCACGCACGCGCAGCGTGCGCGCCGCACCGTGGCCGCAGCCCTGGCCGGCCAGGGCCTGGACGAGGTGCTGACCTATCCGTTTGTCGGTGAGTCCCGCTTCGAGGACCTGGGTCTGGGCGAGGACGACCAGCGCCGGCACGCGGTGCGGCTGGCCAACCCGCTGTCCGACGAGGCGCCACTGATGCGCACGCAGCTGCTGCAGACACTGCCGGATGCAGTGCGCCGCAACCTGGGGCGCGGGGCCAAGGACGTCGCACTGTTCGAGATCGACACCGTCACTCTGCCGGACCTGGCTCGCAAGGCGCCGGTTCCTGGAGTCGGGGTCAAGCCGGACGACGCGGTGCTGGACGAGATCCGCGCCGCCGTCCCGCATCAGCCGTTGCACGTCGCGATGGTCGCCACCGGCCAGGCCGAGCGCGCCGGCTGGTGGGGCACAGGACGCACCACCGACGTCACCGATGTCGTGGGCTGGGCCCACGCGATCTGCGACGCCCTCGGGGTGAGTGTCGAGCGCCGACAGACCGAGCGCGAGCCCTTCCACCCCGGCCGATGCGTCGAGCTGGCGCTGCCCGACGGCACGACGGTCGGGTGGGCCGGTGAGCTGCATCCCAAGGTCGTCAAGGCGCTCGGCGTCCCCGAGCGCACCGTCGCCGCCGAGTTGGATCTGGACGTGCTGATCGCGGCCAGTGACCGCCGCGCCCAGGGCGCTCCGATGTCCAACCACCCACCCGCCGGCTCCGACATCGCGCTGACCGTCTCCCGCAGCGTCAGCTTCGGTGACCTGCTCGAGTCGGTGCGCGCCGGAGCAGGCGAGCTGCTGGAGTCGGTGCGTCTGTTTGACGTCTATCGCGGCGACCAGATCGGCAGCGACCAGCAGAGCCTGGCCTTCCACCTGACCTTTCGTGCCGATGACCGGACGCTGAAGACCGAGGAGGTCAACGCGGCGCGCGATGCGGCGGTGGCCCGAGCAGCCAAGGACCACCGCGCGGTGCAGCGATGAGTATGCCGAGGGTCGCCCTGGTCACCGGTGCCTCACGGGGCATCGGTGCGCACCTGGCCGGCGCCCTGCGCGGCGCCGGGTGGGAGGTCGTCGGCCTGTCCCGCAGCGGAGCCGACGACCCCACAGGAGCGCCGACCACGGCCTGTGACGTCACTGACGAGGCCGCGGTCGACGAGGTCGTGGCCGACGTGATCGCCCAGCACGGGCGCATCGACCTGCTGGTCAACAACGCCGGACTGGTCGAGCGCGAGGTCCCGCTCTGGGAGGCGGACCCCGAGCAGTGGTGGCAGGTGATGGAGACCAACGTGCGTGGCCCGTTCCTGGTGACCCGCGCCGTCGTGCCGCACATGATCGCCGCCGGTGGCGGACGGATCATCAACCTCAACAGCGGCTCGGGGACGCGGGAGAGCGCGGTCCTGACGGCATACCACGCCAGCAAGTCAGCCCTGGCCCGGCTGACCGGCGGGGTGGCGCTGGCGGGCGCCGAGCACCACGTCTTCGCCTTCGACCTGGCGCCGGGCGTCATCGAGACCGACATGACGCACAGCATGGAGATGCACCGGGACCGGAGCGAGTGGACGGACCCAGCGGATCTGACCGCGTTGGCGCTCGCGCTGGCCGACGGTGAACTCGACGGCTTCTCGGGGCGCATGGTGCGCGCCGGTGCCGACGACCTGGACGTGCTGCGCGCCAAGTCGGCCCGCGGTCTGGGCGACGGTGAGCGCATGCTGCGGTTGCGGCCCTGGGGCGAGGACGACCCCCTGGCCTGAGGGCGGCACGTATGACTATGCGGCAACTTGTATAGTTGTGCGGGTGAGCACAGCAGAGTTGCCGTCCGGGGGGATTCCGACGACCCGTGCCGCACGCCACCAACGAATTGTTGATGTGCTGGACCGGCACGCCGTCGCCTCGCAGTCCGACCTGCTGGACTTCCTGGCCCGCGACGGCATCTCGGTCACCCAGGCGACGCTCTCCCGGGACCTGCTCGAGCTCGGTGCCGTCAAGGTGCGCAAGGGCCGCGGCCAGGTGTATGCCGTGCCCGCCCAGGGCGGTGACCAGACCTTGCGTGCGGCCTCGGCCGAGGACGGCACCCGGCTGGCCCGCCTCTGCGAGGAGCTGCTCGTCTCCGCGCGAGCCACGGGCAACCAGGCCGTGCTGCGCACCCCGCCGGGCGCCGCGCAGTATCTCGCCTCGGCGATCGACCGGAGCGACAACCCCGACGTGCTGGGCTGCATCGCCGGTGACGACACGATCCTGGTCATCACCCTGGACCCGGACGGCGGGGAGCAGGTGGCCCGTCGCTTCCTCGCACTGGCCGGCCAGGACGCCGACCGCTGACCTCACCGGAGGTGCTGGCGCGTTCGCGCGCACCGGCCCCACGGCATACCGCGCACCTCTCACCAGACACAATGGAGCCATGACCCTGAGCCTCTGGGGCGGCCGCTTTGCCGGCGGCCCAGCCGATGCCCTGACCGAGTTGTCCCGCTCGACCCACTTCGACTGGCGTCTGGCGCCCTACGACATCGCCGGGTCACGAGCCCACGCACGGGTGCTGCACCAGGCCCGGCTACTCACCGAAGAGGACCTGGCGACGATGCTCGACGGGCTGCGGCGCCTGCTGGCCGACGTGCAGTCCGGTGACTTTGTGCCCGCTCCCGAGGACGAGGACGTGCACACCGCGCTCGAGCGGGGGCTGATCGAGCGAGTCGGCGCGGACGTCGGCGGTCGGCTGCGCGCCGGGCGCTCGCGCAACGACCAGGTGGCCACGCTCTTCCGGATGTATCTGCGCGAGCAGGCCCGCGTCCTCGGCGCCAAGGTGCTGGCGGTCGCCGAAGCGCTGGTGGCCCAGGCCGCCCGACACCCTGAGGTCGCGATGCCCGGGCGCACCCACCTGCAGCACGCCCAGCCCGTGCTGCTGGCGCACCACCTGCAGGCGCACGCCTGGCCGCTGTTGCGCGACGTGGACCGGCTGCGTGACTGGGACAAGCGCGCGGGGGTCTCGCCCTATGGCTCAGGGGCTCTCGCGGGCTCCTCGCTGGGGCTGGATCCCGAGGCGGTGGCGCACGACCTGGGCATGGCCACCTCGGTGGAGAACTCCATCGACGGCACGGCCAGCCGGGACTTCGCGGCCGAGTTCGCCTTCGTGATGGCGATGATCGCCGTCGACATCTCCCGGCTCTCCGAGGAGGTGATCCTCTGGGCGACCGCCGAGTTCGGGTTCGTGACCCTCGACGACGCCTACTCCACCGGCTCGAGCATCATGCCGCAGAAGAAGAACCCGGACGTGGCCGAGCTGGCACGCGGCAAGGCGGGGCGCTTGATCGGCGACCTCACCGGGCTGCTCGCGACGCTCAAGGGCCTGCC
Source organism: Ornithinimicrobium ciconiae (assembly GCF_007197575.1). Classification (NCBI taxonomy): domain Bacteria; kingdom Bacillati; phylum Actinomycetota; class Actinomycetes; order Micrococcales; family Ornithinimicrobiaceae; genus Ornithinimicrobium; species Ornithinimicrobium ciconiae. The sequence continues at coordinate 2,608,921 of NZ_CP041616.1, read as the reverse complement.
CCTGGCCTACAACCGTGACCTGCAGGAGGACAAGGAGCCGGTCTTCGACCAGATCGACACCCTGGAGGTCCTGCTCCCCGCTGTGAGCGGGATGGTCGAGACCCTCACCTTCCACCCCGAGCGTCTCGAGGAGCTCGCACCGCAGGGCTTCTCCCTGGCCACCGACATCGCCGAGTGGCTGGTCCGCGAGGGAGTGCCCTTCCGCATCGCGCACGAGGTGGCCGGTGAGTGCGTGCGGGTGTGCGAGAAGCGGGGCATAGGACTCGAGGATCTCAGCGATGAGGACCTGGCCGGGATCAGCGAGCACCTCACGCCCGGTGTCCGGTCCGTGCTGTCCGTTGCTGGGTCGATCGCCTCGCGCGATGCCCGGGGCGGCACGGCACCGGCGCGGGTCAGCGCGCAGCGGACCCATCTGATCAAGACGATCGCCCTGTCCCGTCACTGGGTCGAGGACCTGCCGCGCATCCATGACTGACCGGTCGGGCCGGCCGGACCTGGTCGCCGTCGAGTTCCTGGCCAGGCCTGCCCTCGAGGTGGCACCGGACCTGCTCGGTGCGGTGATCGAGCACGATGGCGTGACCGTCCGGCTCACCGAGGTGGAGGCGTATGCCGGGGAGCAGGACCCCGGATCACACTCCTTCCGTGGACCCACCGACCGCAACCGGGTGATGTTTGGCCCGCCTGGCTTCCTCTACGTCTACTTCACCTACGGCATGCACACCTGCGCCAACGTCGTCTGCGGCACCGACGGGGAGTCCCAGGCGGTCCTGCTGCGGGCGGGTGAGGTCCTCACGGGGCTGGATGAGGCACGCAGCCGCAGGACGTCCGCGCGCACCGGGCAGGTGCCCTCGGACCGGGACCTGGCCCGAGGACCCGCCCGGCTGGCCAAGGCGCTCGGGCTCACCATGAATGACTACGGGGCCGATCTCCTCGGCGGCAGTGCGGTCCGGCTGGTGGCGCCGGACGGCCCCCCTGACCCTGGTGCCATCGCGACCGGCCCCAGGGTCGGGGTGCGCGGAGTGGGCGGGGACGGCACGGCATACCCCTGGCGGTTCTGGTTGCGCGACGAGCCCACGGTGTCCCCGTATCGTCCCGCCGCCCCGCTGCGGCAGCGCCAGTGAGTGGGCCGTGTCGTCGCCCGCCTCCCTGACGCGCGACAATGGCCCAGTTCGAGCACAGACCGTACGAGACCCGAGGTAGCAGTGAGCGACATCTTTGACGAACTTCAGTGGCGCGGCCTGGTGGCGCAGACTACCGACGAGACCGCGCTGCGTGAGGCGCTGGCCGACGGACCGATCACCGTCTACTGCGGCTTCGATCCCACAGCTCCCTCACTGCACTTCGGCAACCTCGTGCAGCTGGTGATGCTCCGGCACCTGCAGCGGGCCGGCCACCGGGTCCTCGTGCTGGTCGGAGGATCGACCGGGCAGATCGGTGACCCCAAGCCGACCAGCGAGCGGGTCCTGAAGACGAAGGAGCAGACCGCGGCCAACGTCGCGCGCATCAAGGACCTGGTGCGACCCTTCGTGGACTTTGAAGGGGACAACCCCGCCACGCTGGTGGACAACCTCGACTGGACCGCCCCGATGTCCGCCCTGGACTTCCTGCGCGACATCGGCCAGCACTTCCGGGTCAACCAGATGATCCGCAAGGAGGCCGTTGCGGCCCGGTTGCAGAGCGAGGCGGGCATCAGCTACACCGAGTTCAGCTACCAGATCCTGCAGGCCCTGGACTACCTGCACCTGTTCCGCGAGCACGGGTGCACCCTGCAGACGGGTGGCCAGGACCAGTGGGGCAACCTCACCGCCGGCGTCGACCTGGTGCACCGCGTGGAGGGCGCCAGCGTGCACGCGATGACCACCCCGCTCCTCACGGATGAGAACGGGCAGAAGTACGGCAAGTCCGAGGGCAACGCCGTCTGGCTGTCCGCCGACATGACCAGCCCCTACGCCTTCTACCAGTACTGGATCAACGTCGCCGACTCCGAGGTGGTCAAGCTCCTGAAGGTCTTCACCGTCCGCACGCCGGAGGAGATCGAGGAGCTGGAACGCTCCACGCAGGAGCGGCCCCACCTGCGCGAGGCACACCGCGCCCTGGCCTCGGATGTTACCTCGCTGGTGCACGGGGTTGAGGCCACGACCCAGGTCCAGGCGGCCAGCCAGGTGCTCTTCGGCAAGGGTGAGCCGGCGCAGATCGACGCGCGCACCCTGTCGGATGCCACGGCCGAGCTGCCGGGCGGGCCGGTCTCGGTGGGCGCGACGATTATCGACGCCCTGGTGGCAACCGGTCTGGCGGACAGTCGAGGCGCTGCGCGTCGACTTGTCGGCGAGGGTGGGGTCAGTGTCAACAACGTCAAGGTCGCCGACCTTGAGCAGGTGCTGACCGAGGAGGACTTCCTGCACGGCAGCATCGCCTTGCTGCGTCGTGGCCGCAAGCACCTGGCTGCGGGACGACGCGAGTCCTGACCTGCCAGGGCTGGTCCGGAGTGCCGCCCGGACCAGCCGCAGGCCGCTGACCAGCGGATTTGTAATCACGGCAGACCTCACCTAGTGTTATCCCTCGCCAGCCCAGCAGGGAGGCACGGACACCCGAGTGATCGGTGTGGCCGGTCCCGCAGGAGCATGGCACCCACCAACGCCGACGTCGGCCGCAGTTTGACTGCGAATGCCGATTGCGAAAGCACGCCGGCAAGGTGGTACGGTAGTCAGGTTGCCCCAAACGCCTTGCAGACTGGTTGGTTTGTGTGGTGGGTGGTGTGTGTCCGATTCTTGAGAACTCAACAGCGTGTCAGTAATCGATGCCAATTTTAACCCTGTCCTGGGGCATGGTGTGCGCTCTTTTGTGGGTGTGTGTTGTGTTCTGGTGGCAAGGATTTCTTTGAATTGATGGATTGAGTCAGTTGACTCGTTTCTGTCTGCTAGTGATTGTGCCCTTCTTTGGGTCAAAGTTTGCCTGGCTGTGTTCCTTGTGCCTTTTGGGTGTGGGGGGTGTGGTTGGGTGTTTGATTTTAACGGAGAGTTTGATCCTGGCTCAGGACGAACGCTGGCGGCGTGCTTAACACATGCAAGTCGAACGATGAAGCCCAGCTTGCTGGGTGGATTAGTGGCGAACGGGTGAGTAACACGTGAGTAACCTGCCCTTCACTCTGGGATAACTCCGGGAAACCGGTGCTAATACTGGATATGACCTCCTTCCGCATGGTTGGGGGTGGAAAGTTTTTCGGTGGGGGATGGACTCGCGGCCTATCAGCTTGTTGGTGGGGTAATGGCCTACCAAGGCGACGACGGGTAGCCGGCCTGAGAGGGCGACCGGCCACACTGGGACTGAGACACGGCCCAGACTCCTACGGGAGGCAGCAGTGGGGAATATTGCACAATGGGCGAAAGCCTGATGCAGCGACGCCGCGTGAGGGATGACGGCCTTCGGGTTGTAAACCTCTTTCAGTAGGGACGAAGCTTTTGTGACGGTACCTACAGAAGAAGCACCGGCTAACTACGTGCCAGCAGCCGCGGTAATACGTAGGGTGCGAGCGTTGTCCGGAATTATTGGGCGTAAAGAGCTTGTAGGCGGTTTGTCGCGTCTGCTGTGAAAGCCCGGGGCTTAACTCCGGGTCTGCAGTGGGTACGGGCAGACTAGAGTATGGTAGGGGAGACTGGAATTCCTGGTGTAGCGGTGGAATGCGCAGATATCAGGAGGAACACCGATGGCGAAGGCAGGTCTCTGGGCCATAACTGACGCTGAGAAGCGAAAGCATGGGTAGCGAACAGGATTAGATACCCTGGTAGTCCATGCCGTAAACGTTGGGCGCTAGGTGTGGGGCTCATTCCACGAGTTCCGTGCCGCAGCTAACGCATTAAGCGCCCCGCCTGGGGAGTACGGCCGCAAGGCTAAAACTCAAAGGAATTGACGGGGGCCCGCACAAGCGGCGGAGCATGCGGATTAATTCGATGCAACGCGAAGAACCTTACCAAGGCTTGACATATACCGGAAACATTCAGAGATGGGTGCCCCGCAAGGTCGGTATACAGGTGGTGCATGGTTGTCGTCAGCTCGTGTCGTGAGATGTTGGGTTAAGTCCCGCAACGAGCGCAACCCTCGTTCTATGTTGCCAGCACGTGATGGTGGGGACTCATAGGAGACTGCCGGGGTCAACTCGGAGGAAGGTGGGGATGACGTCAAATCATCATGCCCCTTACGTCTTGGGCTTCACGCATGCTACAATGGCCGGTACAAAGGGCTGCGAAACCGCGAGGTGGAGCGAATCCCAAAAAACCGGTCTCAGTTCGGATTGGGGTCTGCAACTCGACCCCATGAAGTCGGAGTCGCTAGTAATCGCAGATCAGCAACGCTGCGGTGAATACGTTCCCGGGCCTTGTACACACCGCCCGTCAAGTCACGAAAGTCGGTAACACCCGAAGCCGGTGGCCCAACCCCTTGTGGGAGGGAGCCGTCGAAGGTGGGACTGGTGATTGGGACTAAGTCGTAACAAGGTAGCCGTACCGGAAGGTGCGGCTGGATCACCTCCTTTCTAAGGAGCACTTACCCGCTTCCACCTTTTGGGTGGGGTGGGTTGGTCTGGTCTTTGCACGAACGAGTGTTTCGTGGAGGCTAGCTTCGGGTGGAACATCGATTATGGGCCTGTTCGTGGGTTCCTGACTGTTTTTAGTACGACTCCCTTGTGGGGTGTGGAACAGAACTGGTTGGGGTTGCTTGCGGGTGGGTGTGACACGTTGTTGGGTCCTGAGGGATCGGGCCCCAACCCTTGCTGTGATGGTGGGGTTGGGTTCTGGTTGCTCTGGTTGTGCAGGGCCCTGGTCGTTCCCAGACCGCCGCAGGTGACTGTGGGCTGGTGGGGGCAGTGGCTGGGGTTGGCCTGTTTGTATGTTGAGAACTACACAGTGGACGCGAGCATCTTTGTGGCTTTAAGTTTTTAAGTGCACATGGTGGATGCCTTGGTACCAGGAACCGAAGAAGGACGTAGGAATCTGCGATAAGCCTCGGGGAGTCGATAACCAGACATTGATCCGAGGATTTCCGAATGGGGAAACCCGGCTGGCTTCATCGCCAGTCACTGCCACCTGAATATATAGGGTGGTTGGAGGGAACGTGGGGAAGTGAAACATCTCAGTACCCACAGGAAGAGAAAACAACATGTGATTCCGTGAGTAGTGGCGAGCGAAAGCGGATCAGGCTAAACCGGGCGTGTGTGATAGCTGGTAGGCGTTGCACGTTCGGGGTCGTGGGAGCGGCCGTTTCAGGGCTACCATCCTGGACTGGAGTAAGAAATTCTTGTTGTAGGCGAAAGGCTTGGAAGGGCCTGGCATAGTGGGTGAGACCCCCGTAGCCGAAACGATGAGGACTCCAGGTGTTGTTTCCCAAGTAGTACGGGGCCCGAGAAATCCCGTACGAATCTGGCAGGACCACCTGCTAAGCCTAAATATTCCCTGGTGACCGATAGCGGACAAGTACCGTGAGGGAAAGGTGAAAAGTACCCCGGGAGGGGAGTGAAATAGATCCTGAAACCGTGTGCATACAATCCGTCGGAGCCTCTTTGTGGGGTGACGGCGTGCCTTTTGAAGAATGAGCCTGCGAGTTAGTGCTCAGTGGCGAGGTTAACCCGTGTGGGGAAGCCGTAGCGAAAGCGAGTCCGAATAGGGCGATCATAGTCGCTGGGTCTAGACCCGAAGCGGAGTGATCTACCCATGGCCAGGTTGAAGCGCCGGTAAGACGGCGTGGAGGACCGAACCCACTTAGGTTGAAAACTGAGGGGATGAGCTGTGGGTAGGGGTGAAAGGCCAATCAAACTCCGTGATAGCTGGTTCTCCCCGAAATGCATTTAGGTGCAGCGTCACGTGTTTCTTACCGGAGGTAGAGCTACTGGATGGCTGATGGGCCTCACCAGGTTACTGACGTCAGCCAAACTCCGAATGCCGGTAAGTGAGAGCGTGGCAGTGAGACTGCGGGGGATAAGCTTCGTAGTCGAGAGGGAAACAGCCCAGATCACCAGCTAAGGTCCCAAAGCGTGTGCTAAGTGGGAAAGGATGTGGAGTTGCTGTGACAACCAGGAGGTTGGCTTAGAAGCAGCCACCCTTTAAAGAGTGCGTAATAGCTCACTGGTCAAGTGATTCCGCGCCGACAATGTAGCGGGGCTCAAGCACACCACCGAAGCTGTGGCATTAACATTTTGCTCGGCATCATCCCTTTGGGGGTGGTGTCCAGGCGTGTTGATGGGTAGGGGAGCGTCGTGTGGCGAGTGAAGCGGCGGAGTGATCCAGCCGTGGATGCCACACGAGTGAGAATGCAGGCATGAGTAGCGAAAGAGGAGTGAGAAACTCCTCCGCCGAATAACCAAGGGTTCCAGGGTCAAGCTAATCTGCCCTGGGTAAGTCGGGACCTAAGGCGAGGCCGACAGGCGTAGTCGATGGACATCCGGTTAATATTCCGGAACCGGCGAAGAACCGCCCAATACCGAATCAGTTGATGCTAACTGCCTGAAGCGCACCAATCGCTTTGATCACCTTCGGGTGTGATGAGTGGGTGTGTGGAACGCGGGACCCAAGACTGTAGTAGGTAAGCGATGGAAGGACGCAGGAAGGTAGCCTCCGCGTGGCGATGGTTGTCCACGTCTAAGAGTGTAAGGCGGGGTGTAGGTAAATCCGCACCCTGATGCCCCAGGCTTGATAGTGACCGCGTATGCGGGAAGAGGGTGATCCTATGCTGCCTAGAAAAGTTCCTAGCGAGGTTCGAGCCGCCCGTACCCCAAACCGACTCAGGTGGTTAGGTAGAGAATACCAAGGCGATCGAGTGAATCATGGTTAAGGAACTCGGCAAAATGCCCCCGTAACTTCGGGAGAAGGGGGGCCCGACCGGTCACACACCCTCGCGGTGTGGAAGCCGGGACGGCCGCAGAGACCAGCGAGAAGCGACTGTTTACTAAAAACACAGGTCCGTGCGAAGTCGCAAGACGATGTATACGGACTGACGCCTGCCCGGTGCTGGAAGGTTAAGGGGACGGGTTAGCCGTAAGGCGAAGCTCTGAACTTAAGCCCCAGTAAACGGCGGTGGTAACTATAACCATCCTAAGGTAGCGAAATTCCTTGTCGGGTAAGTTCCGACCTGCACGAATGGCGTAACGACTTCTCGACTGTCTCAACCATGAACTCGGCGAAATTGCATTACGAGTAAAGATGCTCGTTACGCGCAGCAGGACGGAAAGACCCCGGGACCTTTACTATAGCTTGGTATTGGTGTTCGGTACGGCTTGTGTAGGATAGGTGGGAGACTGTGAAGCGGGCACGCCAGTGTTCGTGGAGTCAACGTTGAAATACCACTCTGGTCGTTCTGGATATCTAACCTCGGTCCGTGATCCGGATCAGGGACATTGCCTGGTGGGTAGTTTAACTGGGGCGGTTGCCTCCTAAAGAGTAACGGAGGCGCCCAAAGGTTCCCTCAGCCTGGTTGGCAATCAGGTTTCGAGTGTAAGTGCACAAGGGAGCTTGACTGTGAGACAGACATGTCGAGCAGAGACGAAAGTCGGGACTAGTGACCCGACGGTGGCTTGTGGAAGCGCCGTCGCTCAACGGATAAAAGGTACCCCGGGGATAACAGGCTGATCCTGCCCAAGAGCTCATATCGACGGCATGGTTTGGCACCTCGATGTCGGCTCGTCGCATCCTGGGGCTGGAGTCGGTCCCAAGGGTTGGGCTGTTCGCCCATTAAAGCGGTACGCGAGCTGGGTTTAGAACGTCGTGAGACAGTTCGGTCCCTATCCGCTGCGCGCGTAGGAAACTTGAGGAGAGCTGTCCCTAGTACGAGAGGACCGGGATGGACGAACCACTGGTGTGTCAGTTGTCCTGCCAAGGGCACCGCTGATTAGCTACGTTCGGACGTGATAACCGCTGAAAGCATCTAAGCGGGAAGCACACTCCAAGATGAGGTTTCCACGCGACTTAGTCGCGAGAGGCTCCCAGCTAGACTACTGGGTTGATAGGCCGGACGTGGAAGCACAGCAATGTGCGGAGCTGACCGGTACTAATAAGCCGATAACTTAAACAACAAAGATGTTACGCGTCCACTGTGTAGCTCCCGAGATACAAACACCCCGGGACACCACCACACCACACACACCACGTGTGGAACGGCGAAGACCCCGAAGGGAAACCAACACGCACAACTACGTTGGGATAACTGATATCTCCATAGAGTTACGGCGGCCATAGCGAGAGGGAAACGCCCGGAAACATACCGAACCCGGAAGCTAAGCCTCTCAGCGCCGATGGTACTGCACTGGTGACGGTGTGGGAGAGTAGGACACCGCCGGACAAACATTCACCAGTAGCCCCCATCCGAGCCACCAGGCTCGGATGGGGGCTACTGGCATTTGTGGCTGATGTCCCTAGCCCCGACGGAGTTCCGTGATGGCCACGGGGCGTCAGGGCCTAGACTGCAGAAGAACTGAAACGAGGAGGCCGCATGGCTGAGGAGACGCCGGAGAACACTGGTTCTGAGGGCACGGGAGCCAGAGACCCCAGGAACTCATCACGTGACGGTCGAGAAGATCGTTCCGGCCAGGGGCAGCGCAAGGACAGCTGGCGCGACCGTGAGCAGGGCTACCGTGGCGGGGGCCGCGGCGCCGGCGGTGGGGACCGTCGTGAGGGCGGTAGTGAACGGCGCGGTGGTCGCAGCGAGTGGAAGCCTCGAGAAGATCGTGGACCGCGTCGTGATGATGACCGTCGTGGGGGTTACCGCGGTTCGGATGATCGTGGGCCGCGTCGTGATGATGACCGTCGTGGGGGTTACCGCGGTTCGGATGATCGTGGGCCGCGTCGTGATGATGACCGTCGTGGGGGTTACCGCGGTTCGGATGATCGTGGGCCGCGTCGTGATGATGACCGCGGTGGACCTCGCGCGCACGCCTCACGTGGTGGTGCAGGCCGTCCGTTCCGGGAGGATGAGAACCGCGTGTTCCGTCCCCGGCCCGACCGGAAGCCTGAGCCGGAGATTCCGGAGCACATCGAGGCCGGCCAGCTGGACAAGAGCGCCCGTCGTGAGCTGTTGACCCTCAGCAAGGAGAACGCCGACGGCGTGGCTCGACACCTCGTGGCCGCCACGGAGGCGTTGGCCGAGGGTGAGCTGGACGCCGCCCTGGCGCACGCCGAGAACGCGTCGCGACGTGCTGGCCGGGTCGCCGTCGTCCGTGAGGTCCTTGGCTTTGTCTACTATCGCCGCGGCGAGTGGGCAGAGGCACTGCGTGAGTTCCGCACCGCACGTCGACTCAGCGGCTCGCCCCACCTGCTGCCCCAGATCGCGGACGTCGAGCGGGGGCTCGGACGCCCGGGGCGGGCGATCGAGTTAGCTCAGGAGCCGGCCGCCGACTCGCTGGCCGCGGCGGACCGGGTGGAGCTGGCCATCGTGGTCAGCGGCGCGCGGCGCGACCTTGGCCAGGGAGACGCGGCGGTGCAGACCCTGCGCGAGATCGTCCAGGTCAGCCCGCCGCAGCGGTCCTGGTCGCCGCGCCTCTACTACGCCTACGCCGATGCGCTGCTGGGCACCGGCGCCCTGGAAGCGGCCCGGGAGTGGTTTGCCCGCGCCGTCGACGCTGATCGTGAGGGCGTCACTGACGCGGCGGACCGTCTGGCAGACCTCGACGGAGTCGACATCACTGACCTCAGCGATGGTGCTGACGACCAGGACGACACGCAGAGTGACCAGCGTGATGACCAGCGTGATGACCAGCAGGTCATGCCGGACCCACAGAGTGATCGTCAGTCGGAGGGTGAGCAGCCGTCATGACCTACCGGGCTCTGCTGTGTGACCTCGACGGCGTCGTCTACCGCGGCGCCACCGCCTGCGAGGGGGCCGTGGAAGGACTCGCGGCGGCCCGCCGCGCGGGGCTGCCCATCCTCTTCCTGACCAACAACGCCGCTCGGCTGCCTGGGGAGGTGGCTGAGCACCTCACCTCGCTCGGCGTGGAGGCGCACAGCGACGAGGTGCTCAATAGTTCGCAGATCGCCGCGAGCTATCTGCGTCAGCACCACACTGTCGCCGAGGGCACCTTCGTGCTGCCGGTCGGTGGACCGGGTGTCACTGCGGCCCTCGACGAGCAGGGGATCCCCGTCGTCGAGCCCAGCGAGGTGCTGCGTCACGGTGGCAGCAGCGTCATCAGCGCCGTGGTCCAGGGATACGGCGCAGCCGTCGGGTGGTCAGAACTGGCTGAGGCCGCATATGCCGTCGCAGGGGGCGCCTACTGGGTCGCGACCAACACGGACGCCACCCTGCCCACCGAGCGGGGACAGGCTCCCGGCAACGGCTCGCTCGTTGCTGCGGTGGCGCACGCGACCGGGCGCCAGCCAGACCTGGTCACCGGCAAGCCGCACGCACCCGCCTTTGAGATCGCGCTGCAGCGGCTCAACCTGCCCGCGCAGGACGTGCTCATGATTGGCGACCGCCTCGACACCGACATCGAGGGGGCCAACCGTGCCGGACTCGGCACGGCGCTGGTGCTCACTGGCGTCCACGGTCGCTCCGACGTCGAGGCGGGCACCCCGGACCAGCAGCCCGACCTCATTGCGGACACGATCCCGGACCTGCAGACGCATTGGGCCTGAGGCGCGCGAGCCAGACCCACGACCTCGGCGTCCAAGACACCAGCCCATCCACTGTGGACGGATCTGCCGTCGTGTCGGACCGCCGCGATAGCCTGATCGCATGACGCAGCCTCCTCAGACCGGTGACTCGCACGTGGACGAGACCCTCGCAGGTTTCCACGCCACGCGCGACCAGCCGCTCCAGGAGCGGGCCGAGGCTGCGCTCCAGGCGCAACGACGCCTGCAGGAGCGGTTGACCGAGTCCTCGCCGGGACAGGGACCGTCGGCCCCCATGGCGCGGGTGGCTGGCGCAGGGCGGCCCACCGCGTGACGGCCGCGTGAGCACCGAGCGTCTCGACCAGCACATGGTGCGGACGGGTCTCGCGCGCTCTCGCACTCTGGCTCAGCGCCTGATCAGGGCGGGCAGCGTGCATGTCGGGCAGGACACCGTCACCAAGGCGTCGTATGCCGTCGCTCCTGGTCAGCACGTCCGCCTCACCGTCGACGAGTCGCATCAGTGGGTCGGGCGAGGAGCCCTCAAGTTGCTCCACGCCCTGGCCGTCTGGGGGGAGGGGGCTGACCCGGGCCGGCTGCAGGTCACCGGACGTCGCTGTCTGGACGTCGGTGCCTCCACCGGCGGCTTCACCGAGGTCCTGCTGGAGCACGGTGCGGTGGCGGTGACGGCCCTGGACGTCGGACACGACCAGCTGGTCCCCGAGCTGGCCAACGACCCGAGGGTCACCGACCTGCCGGGCACCAACATCCGGGAGGTGACCCCCGAGCAGGTCGGCACCTTCGACCTGGTCGTCGGAGATGTCTCGTTCATCTCCCTGACCCTGGTGCTGCCGGCGGTGGCGCGGGTCGTCCGGCCCGGTGCTGATCTGATCTTTCTGGTCAAACCCCAGTTCGAGGTGGGACGCGAGCAGGTGGGGCGTGGTGGGATCGTCACGGCGCAGTCCGCCCGGGGTGGGGCGCTGGAGCGCGTGAGCGACGCCGCGCTGACCCTGGGCTGGCAGGTGCGCGGCATCGAGCGCTCGCCCGTGCGAGGCACCCACGGCAACACCGAGTACCTGCTGTGGCTGGCAACAGACAAGGCAGGCATGATGAGTGCGGACGGGATCACCGCCCGCATCCGTGAACTGCTCCGGGAGGACGACTAGATGACCCGTCGCATCCTGGTGGTCACGCACGCCAACCGCCCCGACCTGCCCGAGCTCGCGGCAGAGGTCTCGAGCAGGCTCCGCGAGCACGACATCGAGGTCCACCAGCTCGCTCAGGGCTGGGACAGCCTGGAGGACGACCCCGAGGTCAACGCGCTGGCTGCCGGGGCCGAGCTCGTCGTCATCCTCGGCGGCGACGGGACCATCCTGCGCGGCGCTGAGGTGTCCCGCAGGGCCGGGATCCCGCTGCTGGGCATCAACCACGGCCGGGTCGGCTTCCTCGCCGAGGCCGAGCGTGAGGAGACCTCAGAGGTCGTTCAGCGGATCGTGGCACGGGACTACACGGTCGAGCAGCGGATGACCCTGGAGGTCGCCGTCTTTCAGGCCGGCCGGCGGGTGGCCCACACCTGGGCACTCAACGAGGCGTCCGTGGAAAAATCCGCCCGCGAGCGGATGCTCGAGCTCACCGTCGAGGTCGACGGACGTCCACTGTCGACCTGGGGGTGTGACGGCGTGGTCATCGCCACACCCACGGGGTCCACCGCCTATGCCTTCTCCGGCGGCGGCCCGATCGTCTGGCCCGAGGTGCAGGCACTCCTGGTGGTCCCGATCTCCGCGCACGCGCTCTTTGCCCGGCCCATCGTGCTGGGACCGGACACGCGGGTGGCCGTGGAGGTCGTGGCGCACGCGACCACCCATGGCGTCATGTGGTGCGATGGGCGGCGCAGCGTCGACCTCCCACCCGGCGCCCGCATCGAGGTGCGCCGCAGCGAGACCCCCGTGCTGCTGGCCCGGCTGTCCTCCGACCCGTTCACCGACCGGCTCGTCGCCAAGTTCGAGCTGCCGGTCACCGGGTGGCGCGGCAAGCCGGACGGGACTTCCGCCTAGGGTGCAGGGCGTGCTGACACGCATGCGGATCCAACGACTCGGCGTCATCGATGACGCCGAGCTTGACCTGTCCCCGGGCCTGAACGTCATCACCGGTGAGACCGGTGCGGGCAAGACCATGGTCGTCTCGGGCCTGGGTCTGCTCTTTGGCGCACGGGCCGACTCCGCGATGGTGCGCAGCGGTGCCGCCTCGGCCGTGGTCGAGGGGGAGGTGGCGGTGCCGCCGGACCACCCGGCTGCCCGCCGGGTCGCGGCGGCCGGCGGTGAGACCGAAGAGGGGCTCATCCTGGTCCGCACCGTCAGCGCTGAGGGACGGTCCCGGGCCCACGTCGGCGGCCGGTCCGCCCCAGTGGGCGTGCTCAGCGAGGTGGGGGAGCACCTCGTCGCCGTGCACGGCCAGGCCGACCAGTGGCGCCTGCGTGCCCCCGAGCAGCACCGGGTCCTGCTGGATGCTTTCGGTGGACCTGAGATCGCCACGAGCCTGCAGCGGTATGCCGTGGCGCACCGCCAGTGGAATGCCACGCGGGAAGAGCTGGCGCGGCTGAGCACCGCCGGTGCCGAGCGGACGCTGCGGATGGAAATGCTCCGCGGTGCACTCGAGGAGATCGAGGCCGTGGATCCGCAGGAGGGGGAGGAGGACGACCTGCGCACCGAGGAGCTGCGGCTGGCGCACGCCGACGGTCTGCGCCAGGCCGCGGACACCGCCCACGCGGCCCTGTCCGGCGGCGACGACGCCGCCGAGGAGGTCCGTCCCGTCACGGAGCTGCTCGCCGGCGCCAGCCAGGCACTGGCCCCGGTCGCCGAGCACGACCCTGCCCTGCTCGAGCTGCGCAAGCGCCTGGACGAGCTGAGCTATCTGGCCGCTGACCTGGGCGGTGACCTCGCCTCCTATGGCACCGGCATCGACGTCGACCCCGCCCGCCTGGCCTGGGTGCAGCAGCGCCGCTCGGTGCTCTCCGCGCTGCTGCGCAAGTATGGCGAGAGCACGTCCGTGGTCTTGGCCTGGTCCGCCCAGGCCGCGCTCGAGGTCGCCGAGCTGGACGGGTCCGACGAACGGATCGCGGCCCTGAGCCAGGACGAGGCACGACAACGCGCCGAGGTGATCGCTGCCGGCGCCGCCCTCAGCAGCGCCCGGAGCGAGGCCGCCGCACGTCTGGGCACCCAGGTGGGCGCCGAGCTCGCGCACCTGGCGATGGCCGGGGCAGAGGTCGAGGTGACGGTGCGCCACCGCCCCGACGCAGACGGTCTCGACCTGGGCGACGGTGAGCGCGTGCGCGTCGCCGCGCACGGCCTGGACGAGGTGGAGATCCTGCTGGCCGCCAACGCCGGCACGGCCCCGCGCACCGTGACCAAGGCGGCCTCCGGCGGAGAGCTGTCGCGGGTGATGCTGGCGCTGGAGGTGGTCTCCGCCCAGGGCGACGTGCCGACCTATGTCTTCGACGAGGTGGACGCTGGTGTCGGCGGAGCCGCTGCCCTCGACCTCGGTGCACGCCTCGCCCAGCTGGCGCAGCACGCGCAGGTGATCGTCGTCACCCACCTCGGTCAGGTCGCGGCCTTCGCCGACAGCCACCATGTCGTGCACAAGAGCTCGGACGGCGCGATCACCGCCAGCGACGTGCGCTCCGTCGACGGACCCGAACGGGTGGCGGAGATCGCCCGGATGCTGGGCGGGGTCACCGACTCCCCGGCTGCGCTGGAGCACGCACGTGAGCTGCTGGAGGAGCACGCCCCCCGCCGGCTGAGCGGCTGAGGCGCGCCGTGTCCTCGGTCCAGCGTGCCCAGTGGCTCGCCGTGGGGCTGATGGCCTTCCTCACGCTGGTGTTCTTCTCCATCCTGTGGCGGCACACGTCGCTGGGGGGACGGTGGGACCCGTTGCTGGCCTCTCCGCTCATCCACGACCTGCCCTGGACGCTGCGCCGCCTGCTGAGCAGCCTGGGTCGCACGTGGCTCCCCCTGCTCCTCGCAGTGCTGGTCGCAGTCCTGTGGATCAGCGCCGTGGCGCAGCGACACCTCGGCGCGGCCCTGACGGCGCTGCTGGTGCCGAGCGCCAGCCTGCTCATGCTGGTGCAGATCCGGGACGGGTGGTTGGGTCTGGGCGTTGAGGACTTCCCCTCCGGGCACACGACCGCGGCCTGCTCGCTGCTCGTCTCGGTGGTGGTGCTGTGGCCGCGCCCGGCGTCGTGGGCGACGCTGCTGTGGACACTGACCCTCATCGTGGTCGCGGTGGGAAATGTCACCCTGCACGCGCACCTGCCGGGGGAGGTGATTGCGGCAGTACTGCTGGTGAGCAGCGTGACCGGCCTGCTCCTCGGCATACTTGCTCCTCGGCCGGTCACGGCCGTGTGGTCCCCGAACCGTGGCACGATGGGGCCACCATGAGCCTGTCCAACTCCCCGGTGCCTGCGGCAGCGTCCGAGGGTCCCTCCGTGAAGGGACCGGTCCGGGTCGACGCGCGCACCAAGAACCTCACCAAGCGACTCGCCCCCGGCGACATCGCGGTGATCAACCATGAGGATCTGGACCAGGTCAGCGCCTACGCCCTGGTGGCGTGCAAGCCGGCGGCCGTGATCAACGCAGCAGCCTCGATCAGCGGTGCCTATCCCAACCTGGGACCCAAGATCCTGGTCGACGCGGGAGTCCCGCTCATCGACCGGGCGGGTGAGGCACTGCTCACCCAGGTCACCGAGGGGGCCACCGGGCGGGTCACCGGCAGTCAGCTGTTCGTGGACGATGCCATGGTGGCCGAGGGGACCAAGCTGGACCTGGCGTTGATCGAGGCGGCGATGGAGGAGGCGCGGGGCAATATCTCCGAGCAGATCGAGGCCTTCTCGCGCAACACCATGCAATACGTGCGCGAGGAGCGCGACCTGCTCCTCGACGGCATCCCGCTCCCACCGATCCGCACCGACCTCGAGGGACGCTATGTCCTGGTCGTGGTGCGCGGTTACCACTACAAGGAGGACCTGCAGACCCTGCGGCCCTTCATCCGCGAGGCCCGGCCGGTGCTCATCGGCGTCGACGGGGGAGCGGACGCCCTGCTGGAGCTGGGTTATCGACCGGACATCATCGTCGGTGACATGGATTCGGTCGGCGACGCAGCTCTCAAGAGCGGCGCCGAGATCATCGTGCACGCCTACCGCGACGGGCGGGCCCCGGGGATGGAGCGCGTCACGGCACTGGGTGTCCAGGACGCCATCGTGCTGCCGGCGATCGGCACCAGCGAGGATGTGGCGATGCTGCTGGCCGACGGCAAGGGCGCTGAACTGATCGTCGCGGTCGGCACCCACGCCACCCTGATCGAGTTCCTGGACAAGGGACGTCAGGGCATGGCCTCCACCTTCCTGACCCGGCTGCGGGTGGGCAGCAAGTTGGTGGACGCCAAGGGCGTGAGCCTGCTCTATCGCAGCCGGATCTCCTCGGGAGCGCTGACCTGGCTGGTGCTGGCCGGCATGCTGGCGGTTCTGGCCGCACTCGCGGCGACACCGGGGGGCCGGACCGCCATGGGCGTCCTGGCGGTGCGCTGGGACGACCTCCTCGCCTGGATCGGAGGACTCTTCGGGTGATCGACTTTCGATACCACCTGGTCTCCCTGGTGGCCGTCTTCATGGCGCTCGCCGTCGGCATCGTGCTCGGCGCCGGACCCCTGGGACAGGAGATCTCCTCGACGCTGGAGGCCCAGGTCCGGGAGTTACGTGAGGAACGCAACGGACTGCGGGCCCAGCTCGACCAGGCCGAGGCGAGGGATGACCTGAAGAACCAGGTCGTCCAGATCCTCACGCCCACCGTCACGCAGGACCAGCTCAGCGGTCGCCGCGTGGCCGTGGTCACCCTGCCCGGGGCGGACCGCAATATCGTCGGTCAGCTGCAGGAACGGATCGGCACCGCCGGGGGACAGGTCGTGCTGACCGCACGGCTCGACGACTCCTGGGCGGACCCCGACACGGCGGCGACCCGCCACGAGGTAGCTGCGGAACTGGCCCCCACCGTGGCCGACCCGGAACCGCGTGAGGGTGGCGAGCCCACCGCTGAGACCGTCCTGGCCGCCGCGCTCAGCGGCCAGGACGAGGTGGCAGGCAGCAACGCCTGGCGCGCGGCCACCGACCGGCTGGAAGAGGTCGGCTTCCTGGACACGAACTGGGCCGACAACCAGGAGGAGGGAGCGCTGGCTCCGGACTCCTTCGTCATCGTCACCGGGACGCTGACGACCGAGCAGGTCGAGGAGGACACCGCCGGCGATCCGCAGCTGCAGCAGTCGCTGGACCTGATCACGGCGTTCGGTGTTCTCGGGACCCCGACCCTGGTCGCCGGCTACGGCACCGAGAGCTATTCCGACCCGGTGCAGTCCGCCGAGTCCCCGGTCGTGCGGGGGGTGCGAGCCGAGGCCGCGATGGCCGAGAACGTCAGCAGCGTGGACAACGTCGAGCGGGCGGCCGGCCAGCTGTCGGTGGTGCTCGGTCTGCGGTGGTCCATCGAGGGAGAGCCGGGTCACTGGGGACTGGGGACGGACGCTGTCGCTCCGGCGCCGCCTGTGCCTGAGCCACTGCCGCCGGAGAGCGAGCCCCTGGTGCCCGCCCCGACGCTGCCGCCCGATCCCACCGACGATGCGGACAGCACCGAGGAGCCGACCGGACCGTTGCCCCCGACCCCACCCCCGGGGGATGGGGCCGGTGATGGGGCCGGGGGCCAGCCGCCCACCGACACGGCACCCACGACCGGCACGCCGACCCCGTGAGGCCGCTGCGGGACGGGTTGCTCACCGCCGCCGGAGCGGCCGGCACTGCGCTGGTGTGGCACCACCTGCGCCAGCGCCGCGCAGAGCCCTGGTCGGCACGCTGGGAGCGGACCAATCACGCCGGATCGTCCGTGACCCTGCTCGAGGGCGTGGCCCTCGTCGCCGGCACGACCGGTACGGCGGTGCTCACTAGTGCGGGCTGGGGTGGCGGGGCGCTGCCCTATGCCGTGGCCTCCCTCGGTGCTGGCTCGCTCGGCGTCCTGGACGACCTGCGGCAGGACACGGACCGCAAGGGACTGGCCGGCCACCTCTCCGCGCTGGCCCACGGCCGGGTCACCACCGGCGCCGTCAAGGTGCTTGGCCTGGTCGCCACGGGGCTCGTGGCCGCCGCGGTGGAGAGTGGGCCTCCCCACACCATCGCCGGGCACGGGGTCGGCGCCCTGCGCGCTGCGGGCTCGGTGCTGGTCGGCGGCGCGGTCATCGCGGGCTCGGCAAACCTGGCCAACCTCTTTGACCTGCGGCCCGGGCGTGCCCTCAAGGTGGGCACCGTGGTGGCGGTGCCCCTGATGCTCTCCGGAGGTGGCTCGGCTCCCGCGGCGGTCACCCTGGGTGCCTGCCTCGCACTGCTCCCGCAGGACCTCGCGGGCACCAGCATGCTGGGAGACACCGGCGCCAACCCGCTGGGGGCGGTGCTGGGCGTCGCGCTCATCCAACGACAGTCCCTGGCCGCGCGGGTGGTCACCCTCGGCGTGATCACAAGCCTCACCCTGGCCTCGGAGAAGGTGAGCTTCACCCGGGTCATCGAGTCGACGCCGGTCCTGCGCGAGCTGGATGCGCTCGGCAGGCCACCTCGGTGAGGGTGGGATGAGCGGAGACAGTCCCACCGTCCGGACCGGTCCGAGCCCACGGCTGCTGGCCGGCAGCATCGCCGGTGCAGCCGGTCTCATTGCCGTCGTCACCCTGGTGGGACGGGCCGTGGGACTGGGCCGCTGGCTGGCGTTCAGCAACGGGGTCGGTGCCACCTGTGTCGGGGAGATCTACGCCACCGCCAACCAGGTCCCCAACGCCTTCTATGAGATCGCTGCCGGGGGAGCGCTCGCGGCGGTGGTGGTGCCCCTTGTCTCGGGGCACCTGCACCGCGGACGGGAAGACCTCGCCGACCGGACCGCCTCGGCCCTGCTGACCTGGTGCCTGACGGTCCTGCTGCCGCTCTCCATCCTGGTGGCCGTCCTGGCCCGACCCATTGCCCGCCTCCTGCTCGGCCCCGACGAGGGGTGCGGCACGGCAGCGATCGACACGGCCGTCACGATGCTCACCGTCTTTGCCCCGCAGGTGGTCCTCTATGGCATCGGCATCGTCCTGTCCGGCGTCCTGCAGGCCCACCAGCGCTTCCTGGCCGCCGCCGTGGCGCCACTGCTGTCCAGCCTCGTGGTGATCGGGGTCTACCTGGCCTACGGCGCCTGGGTGGCCCCGGACGCCGGGCTGGCCGGCGCCCCTCGCAATGCCCTGCTCCTGCTGGCCTGGGGCACCACGGCCGGGGTGGTCGCCCTGAGCCTGCCGCTGCTCGTGCCGACCTGGCGGGCCGGGGTGCGGTTGCGCCCGACCTGGACCTTTCCGGCCGGCACCGCCCGACGTGCCGGCACCCTGGCGACAGCGGGCATCCTCGCCGTGGCCGCCCAGCAGGCGTGCGTGCTCGTCACGGTCTGGTTGACCAACTCCGCAGAGGGCGTCGGCACCCTCAACGTCTACACCTACGCCCAGACCGCCTACCTCCTGCCGTATGCCGTGCTGGCCGTCCCGCTGGCCACCGCGGCCTTCCCCCGACTCACCGCCGAGGATGCCGAGCCGGTGCTGCGGCGCACCCTGCTGGCCGTCGTCGTGGCCGGCGTCGTCGGCGCCGTGGCACTGGTCGCGGTCCGCCGAGAGGTGGGTGCCCTGTTCGTCACAATCGACGCCGGCAGCGGCGGTTCCGGAGCGACGGCCCTGCAGGCGCTGCCCACCGCGTTGGCCTGGTATGCCCCGGGGCTCGTCGGCCTCGCCGTGGCCGCGCTGCTGTCCCGGGCGCTCTATGCCCGCGGAGCCGCCCTGCTCGCCGGTGGAGCGGTGGCGCTCGGCTGGATTGTCGCTGCCCTGGTGCCCGTGGTGCACCTGACGCAGACGCAGGCCACGCCGAGTCAGTCCCTGGTGACCCTCGGTCTGGGGAGCTCGATCGGGATGTCCCTGACCGGCATACTCCTCATCGTCCTGGTGCGTCGCTCCTGGGGCTCGGCTGTGACACACCGGATCTGGGCACCGGCGCTGGTGGCCCTCGGTGGTGCCTTGCTCGTGCTCCTCGGGCGCGAGCTCGCTGCCGCGGTGGATGTGTCGCACTGGGCCGTGGCCCTGGTGAGCGGACTGGTCACCGGGTGCGCGGTCCTCGCGACCGCGCTGCTCGCGCTGCGCGTCGGTGCGCCAGCTGCGTTCGGAGACATGGTGGGAGGAATCCGGCGCCGTGGGGTTAGATAACGGGGTGAGCAGGATCCTGATGGTGACCGGGGTGGTCGCCGGGGGCGTGGGCCGGCACGTGGAGCAGTTGACCCGCAGTCTCGTCGACCTCGGGCACACGGTGCTGGTGGCCTCGCCGCCGGTCGTGGCCGCGCGCTTCGCCCTGGCCGACGCGGGCGCCGAACTGGTGCCGATCGAGATCGGCTCCCGGCCTCTGCCACAACGGGATCGGCGCGCCGTGGCCGCCCTGCGCACCGCGATGCAGGGCGTGGACGTGGTGCACGCCCACGGGGTGCGCGCCGGGGCGCTGTGCGTCCTGGCCCGGACCGGGAACCACCCGCCGCTCGTCGTCACCACCCACAACGCGCCACCCGAGGGACGCCTGGCAGCCGTCGTCCACCGCAACCTGGAGCGGGTGGTCTGCCGGGGCGCCAACCTGGTCCTGGGGGTGTCCCAGGACCTGCTGCAGAGCGCGCGTGAGCGTGGCGCGGCTGAGGTGGGCGCGGCAGTCGTCCCTGCGGCGCGCGCCGAGGCGACCGTGGACCGTCAGGCGGTGCGGGCGGAGCTGGGCCTGGCTGACGGCACGCAACTGGTGGTCGGCGTGGGCCGGTTGGCCCCGCAGAAAGGCTTTGACCGGCTGCTCGACGCGCTCGAGGTGGCAGGGACCAGCTCCGCTGACGCGCTGGTGGCGATCGCGGGGGAGGGTCCGCAGGCCGAGGCCCTGCAGCGGCGCATCGACCGAGCGGACCTGCCGGTGCGGCTGCTGGGCCATCGCACCGACGTGCCGGACCTGCTGGCCGCGGCGGACATCGCCGTGTCGTCGGCCCGCTGGGAGGGCCAACCGGTCTGGCTGCAGGAGGCCCTCAGCGTGGGCGCACCGATCGTGGCCACGGACGTCGGCGGCACCGAGGAGGTGCTCGACGGTGCGGGACTGCTGGTCCCCGGCGACGATGCCGAGGCCCTCGGAGCCGCGCTGACCGCTCTGCTGAGTGACGACATACTGCGCGCTGACCTCAGCGTCCGCGCACTGGCCCGGGCAGCAGACCTGCCCACTGCCGAGGACGCCGCGCGGGCGGCGCTGGAGGCCTACCGGCGTGCCTCGTCAGCCGCCGCGACACGTGACGTAGACTGACAGCCCGTGGCGGAGCAGACGAAACATATCTTTGTGACCGGAGGAGTTGCCTCCTCACTCGGCAAGGGCCTGACCGCCTCGAGTCTGGGACTCCTGTTGAGGGCGCGCGGCCTGCGGGTGACTATGCAAAAGCTCGATCCCTACATCAACGTCGACCCGGGCACGATGAACCCGTTCCAGCACGGTGAGGTCTTCGTCACCGAGGACGGGGCCGAGACCGACCTCGACATCGGGCACTACGAGCGCTTCCTCGACATCAACCTGCGGGGACGCGGCAACGTGACCACCGGGCAGGTCTACAACGACGTCATCGCCAAGGAGCGGCGGGGTGAGTACCTCGGCGACACCGTCCAAGTCATCCCGCACATCACCAACGAGATCAAGGCGCGGATGCGCGCCGACGCGCACGAGCTGTCCCCGGAGGACACCCCGGACGTCATCATCACCGAGATCGGCGGCACCGTCGGCGACATCGAGTCGCTGCCCTTCCTGGAGGCCGCGCGCCAGGTCCGTCACGACCTGGGCCGGGCCAACTGCTTCTTCGTGCACGTCTCGCTCGTGCCCTACCTCGCACCCAGCGGCGAGCTGAAGACCAAGCCCACCCAGCACTCCGTGGCCCAGCTCCGTCAGGTCGGCATCAGCCCCGACGCCCTCGTGCTGCGGGCGGACCGCGAGATCCCGATGTCGATCAAGCGCAAGATCTCGATGATGTGCGACGTGGAGGTCGACGGGGTCGCCAACTGCGTGGACGCCCCCTCCATCTACGACATCCCCAAGGTGCTGCACGCGGAGGGCCTCGACGCCTACGTCGTGCGCACTCTCGGGCTCCCCTTCCGCGACGTGGACTGGACCGACTGGGACGCGCTGCTGCGCCGGGTGCACGAGCCCGAGCACGAGGTGGAAGTCGCCCTGGTCGGCAAGTACATCGACCTGCCGGACGCCTACCTGTCGATCACCGAGGCGCTGCGGGCCGGCGGCTTCGCCAACGACGCCCGGGTGTCGATCCGGTGGGTGGCCTCTGACGACTGCCGCACCGAGGCTGGCGCCACCAGGGAGCTGGCCGGCGCCGACGCGATCCTGGTGCCGGGCGGGTTCGGCATCCGTGGCATCGAGGGCAAGATTGGAGCCCTGCGCTGGGCGCGGGAGCGCCAGGTGCCGACCCTCGGCATCTGCCTGGGTCTGCAGGCCATGGTCATCGAGTACGCCCGCAACGTGGCCGGCATCGACGGTGCCAGCTCCACCGAGTTCGACCCGGACACGCCGGCTCCGGTGATCGCCACCATGGAGGAGCAGCGCGCATTCGTGGAGGGCGCCGGCGACCTCGGCGGCACCATGCGCCTGGGCTCCTACCCGGCGACGCTGTCCGAGGGCTCGGTCGCCGCCGGCGTCTACGGCACCACCTCCGTCGAGGAGCGCCACCGCCACCGCTACGAGGTCGGCAACGCCTACCGCGAGCAGCTCTCCGACGCCGGCCTGGTCATCTCGGGCACCTCGCCCGACGGGGAGCTGGTCGAGTTCGTCGAGCTGTCCGCTGACACGCACCCCTACTACATCGCGACCCAGGCCCACCCGGAGTTCAAGTCACGACCGCACCGGGCGCACCCGCTTTTTGCCGGCCTCGTGTCCGCCGCCCTCGACGTGCAGCGCAGCCAGCGCCTGGTCGAGGTCGAGCGCGCCCCCGCCGGCTGATGGCGCTCGACGCCCCCCGGCTGCCCGCGCACGACCTCGAGGACCAGATCGCCCCACGGCCGGTCAGCCACTCCGAGCTGGTCCTGCGCGGCCGGGTCTGGGACGTGCGCCGCGACACCGTCGACCTGGGGGAGGCCGGCACCGTCGTCCGGGAGTATGTCGACCACCCGGGCGCCGTCGCAGTCCTGGCCCTGCGCGAGGACAGGGGAGCGCCGGAGGTGCTGCTGATCAAGCAGTACCGTCACCCGGTCGGTGCGCTCGAGTGGGAGCTGCCGGCCGGCCTGCTCGACGTGGAGGGGGAGCCACCGTGGCGGGCCGCAGCGCGGGAGCTTGCCGAGGAGGCGGATCTGCGAGCGGAGCGATGGGATCTGCTTGCCGACTACGTCTCGTCGCCGGGTGGTCTCAGTGAGGCCTTGCGGGTCTACCTGGCGCGCGACCTGTCCGACGTGCCCGACCATGAGCTCTTCGAGCGCGAGCACGAGGAGCTGGGTATGCCGACCGCCTGGGTCGAGCTGGACGACGCGGTTGAGGCCGTGCTGACCGGCAGGATCCGCAACGCCACTGTGGCGATCGGGCTGTTGAGTGCCCAAGCGGGCCGGTCCCGCGACTGGGAATGTTTGCGCGCGGCCGACGCGCCCTGGCCTGCGCACCGATCACCCGGGATCGTGGCTTCGTCACCGGAGACCTGTTGACGCACATGCCGCCCACTGGTAGTACAGGTGGATGCGGAAAACTTGGGCTGCGGTCGTGGCCGTTCTGAGTGCGTGCCTGCTGATCACGCCCGCCATTGGTGCTGACGGCATGATCGCGACGCACGTGGACACGGCATCCTTGACGGACGTCGCACATTCGTCCACTGCGAGGGTTGGGCTAACGCGTGCTGCAGCGGATGGGCCCGTCATGGCGAACGATGGGCTATCCGACGCAGAACTGTCTGATATCACCAATTTGTCTCGCGTTCAGGATATTTCAGTCGACGAAGGCATAAGACGCTATGCTGGGTTCGACGCTTTCCGCACTCTTCGGGAAGACGTAGCGAGTCAGTTCCCCAATCTCTATGTCGCCGGGACGTGGGAAGAGGGAGAGGGAACGGTCAGTATCACGGGCGAAGAGATCCCTATAGAGTTGGAGCAACTGCTCGCGGACTCTCCTATCACTGTCACCTTGTCGCGGGGTCACGAGTTAACGCTGGTTGAATTAGAGTCGCTTGTTGCGTCTCTCAATGAGGGCTTTAAGGAGTTCGATTCGGGAGTGCAATATGAGATAGACGCACCAAGCCCGGCGGTCGATGTCTTGTTCACTGGAGGAGTGCCGACCGGGCTTGGGACAATAAGTGAGGTCGTTCCTGAAGCGGTGGAAGTAAACCTCATACCGTTTGGCGTGGGTCCTGTGACTCTAAAAGACACAAAATTACGCGGAGGCGCTTTGTTGAATGGAAGTGGTTGCCTCACGTCCTACACGCTCCGAAGTGCCACTGGTAACACTATTCGAATGGGAACTGCGGCGCATTGTGTGACCTTGGGTGGCACTGCACACTACGCACTGCACAGTGGTGATGGTTCGACGTCGGTGAATCTCAACGTCCTTTCTTCTGGTGGCACGACGACAGACATTGCCCTGTTGTCGCATGCTGGTTGGACACCACTCTCTACCTTCTACGCTACATGGAATGACAAGAGGACTGCGACCGCCCGCGCGGGAATCCCAGAGGTTGGAGATCCTGTCTGTCATTTCCGTAGAGTTGGGACGGATCGATGTAGCACAGTAAAAAGGATGCGACTTGCCAATGGCTACTACACCGCAATCATGTGGGATAATGTCAGTGGGGGCGGGGATAGTGGCGGACCCTGGTATTATAGCCATACTGCCGTAGGTGTTCACACAGGTACGATCTTAGAAGATGGCGTGAACCGCTCCTTTTTCACGCCGGTTCATAATTACGTGCAGAGATTTGGGTACTATGTCCGCATCGGGTGATCGAGGTGCGTCTGGCGCGTGGTTGCTTGGGATCGTCTGTCCTCTGTCCTTGTGGGTGAGCGCCGTGTCAGGTTGTTCAGATGAATCATCACCGCCCTCACCCACGGGTGATGCCGCTTCGCACAGTGGCTCTGTCGTTAGCGAGACAGGTTTGCGCACGGATGATATCGATGACGTCACGGACGAGATCCCAGTCGACTTCTTTGACGCCCCACTGATGGAGATTCAGGGCACCACTGGGCTCGTCCTCATCGTTCGGGAGCAGGAACCGCTTGCATGGCCGGAAGCTCTGGTCTCGGGGACGCTCGAACCGACAGACGACACGCGATGCCTGAGTCTGGTGACCGACGAGGCCGAACGTGCTGGTGTGGTGTGGCCCGTGGGCACCGTCGTGGAGGGGACAACGGTGGTGTTGGCGGATGGCACGGTCCTGGAGGCAGGAACCCACCTCACGGCTGTGGGTGGCCTTCTCCCAGATGGTGTGGAGGACAAGCTTGGTGAAGCGCCGACCTGCTCCGTGGAACTCTATATAACCGTGGCAGACATCGCCGTCGTGCCGGGCGGCCAGAAGTGACAAGCAGTCAAGAAGCCACCGCACCTCCGGCCGCCCAAGCGGTGCGGGGCAGGCAGTTCGCTTGGACTACTGGTCTACCACCAGGTCGGCCAAACGCTGCAGCTCGCTCGCGGCACCGGCATCCGTGACCTCGCCTGACCAGTCAGTCACCTGGATGGTCGAAACCGCCTCGGGGGTGCCCTGGTGCTGCACGACGTAGACGAACTCGACGATCGGGTCGTTGCCGTCCCCGAACTCCGTGGTGACCCGGTAGGCCCCCGACAGTTCCAGCGGCGTGACGTCCAGGCTGATGTTGTCGGCCTCGGCCGGTGCCTGGCAGGTGGCCAGGGCCGCGTCGAGGTCGTTGACATAGCTCGCGGCAGCGTCGGGGGAGTCGAGCACCCGCACCCGCTGGGTCCCAAAGGCCGAGCCGTCGGACCAGATGGTCATGATGCCGAAGGTTCCCTCGTCGGTGCTGCCCCACGTCACGTTGTCGGGGTCGCAGTCGAACAGCTGGGTCGACTCGAAGTCCCCGACCCCGGCGCTGGTGGTGGCGCCGCTGGTGAAGGTGTCGGAGGCCCACAGGGTCGGCGGGACGAACAGGCTCAGCTCCGGCCCGCCCGACTGGGCAAGCACGAGTTCGTCGGGGGTGACCAGCAGTGCTGTGTCAGAGCTCTCGGGATCCGTCGACGTGGAATCATCGGTCGTGTCCTGGGTGACCTCGTCCTGGTCCCGCTCCGTGGTCACGCTCGTCCCGTCCCCGGCGGGCGCGGTGCTGGGCGTGCTGTCCATCGCCTGGTAGCCGAACCACGACAGTCCGAGCACGGCCGCCGCCCCGGCTGCGACGCCCGCCACAGCGCGCTGACGCTGGCGTCCGGCCCGCCGCATGACGAAGCGCACGTCGGGCAGGCCCGCGGCGTCCACATCGTGGCGCAGCGCACCGAGTGAGGCGCGCAGGCGCTCGTCCTGCTCCGCGGTCCAGTCCTGGAAGTCCTGCTCCTCACGCATGGTCGTTCTCCTTGATCTCGAGGGCCTCGGCGAGCTGGCGCCGGCCCCGGTGAAGGTGGGACTTGACGGTGCCGACGGCGGCCCCGGTCTCCTGGGCGATCTGCTCGATCGACAGGTCGGCGATGTAGTAGAGCGCGACCGACTCACGGATCGGGTCGCTCAGCGTCTGGAGAGCCTCGAGGACGGCGACCCGGTCCACGCCCGGGCCGTCCACACTGGCTGCCGCACCGTGTCGGACATAGGCCCGGTCCTGCGCCCCCTTCTTGCGCCACGCAGAGATCGCGATGCGGCGGGCGACCGTGCGCACCCAGGCCAGCGGTTCGTCATACGTGCTGATCTGGGACCAGCGCTGCCAGGCGCGGGCGAAGGCCTCCTGGGCGCTGTCCTGGGCGATGGTCATGTCGCCGGTCGTGGCATAGACCAGGTGGACCACCCTGGGTGCCGTCGCGCGATAGAACTCCTCGAAGTCCTGCTCGCCGTGCTGTCGGCTCATCGGTCCCTCCTGCCTGTCATTGTCTCCCCTGCACTCCCTGGTCGGTGGATGTGGCAGCGTCCCCGGCTGGCCGGTTCGTCTGTTCACCTCTCCACACGCGCTGACCTGCCCAAAGGTTGCAGAGCAGGGTCAGTGGTGCGGCTCACCCCCGGTGTCGCGATTCTTGGTATGCCGCACGGCTCGCGGACCGTAGACTGGCACCCGTGCGCGGGGCGGAGTGACGCCCCGCCGACGTCGACCAGCAGGGCACTTCCCTGCCGATCGGCTTACCCGCGCACCGCGCGTCCGGCGGACCGACTCGGCGACTGCCGAGCCCGTCTCCGACGAGAGGCCGGGATCTCCTCGGCGAAGGTGTGGTGGCACCGCGATCTGGCCCCCGCCCACACCTCCAGGGCTGCCCTCCCGGAGGCAGCCGTCCTCCGGGAACTGACCCGAGAGGAGACCTCATGCTTCGCACCCACGAGGCCGGCACGCTGCGATCCGAGCACGTCGGCACCACCATCACCCTCACCGGCTGGGTGGCCCGACGCCGCGACCACGGCGGCGTGGCCTTCATCGACCTGCGCGACGCCAGCGGCATCGTCCAGGTCGTCGCCCGCGACGAGGTGCTGACCGGCACCGCCCACGACCTGCGCAGCGAGTACTGCGTCAAGGTCGTCGGGGACGTCACCGCCCGCGAGGGCAAGGACGTCAACCCCGACCTGCCCACCGGTGCCGTCGACGTGGTCGCCACCTCCATCGAGGTGCTGTCCGCCGCCGAGGCGCTGCCCTTCCAGATCGACGAGCGGGTGACCGTCGGCGAGGAGGCGCGTCTGCGCCACCGCTATCTCGACCTGCGCCGCCCGGGCGCCAACTCCGCAGGGCAGAACCTGCGCCTGCGCAGCAAGGTCAACGCTGCAGCCCGCACGGTGCTCAACGACCTGGACTTCGTCGAGATCGAGACCCCGACACTGACCCGGTCCACCCCCGAGGGCGCCCGTGACTTCCTGGTCCCGGCACGTCTGCAGCCCGGCAGTTGGTATGCCCTGCCCCAGTCCCCGCAGCTATTCAAGCAGCTGCTGATGGTGGCTGGCATGGAGCGTTACTACCAGATCGCCCGCTGCTACCGCGACGAGGACTTCCGCGCCGACCGGCAGCCGGAGTTCACCCAGCTCGACATCGAGATGAGCTTCGTCGAGCAGGACGACGTCATCGAGCTCGGCGAGGCGATCGCCAAGGCCGTCTGGGCCGTCAAGGGCATCGAGCTGACCACGCCGTTCCCGCGGATGACCTACGCCGAGGCGATGCGGCGCTACGGCAGCGACAAGCCTGACCTGCGCTTCGAGATCGAGCTGGTCGAATGCACCGACTTCTTCGCCGACACCCCCTTCCGGGTCTTCCAGTCGGAGTATGTCGGCGCGGTCGTCATGCCTGGTGGGGCCAGTCAGCCGCGGCGCCAGTTCGACGCCTGGCAGGAGTGGGCCAAGCAGCGCGGTGCCAAGGGTCTGGCCTATGTCACCGTGACCGAGGACGGCACCCTCGGCGGACCAGTGGCCAAGAACCTGTCCGACGCCGAGCGGGAGGGCCTGGCCGCCCACGTCGGTGCGAAGCCCGGTGACTGCGTGTTCTTCGCCGCCGGTGCGACCAAGGCGTCCCGCGCCCTGCTGGGCGCGGCACGTCTGGAGATCGCGCGGCGCGCTGAGCTGATCGACGAGTCCGCCTGGTCCTTCCTGTGGGTGGTCGACGCTCCGCTGTTCGAGCCGGCCAGCGACGCGGTCGCCTCCGGTGACGTGGCCGTTGGTGGTGGCGCCTGGACTGCGGTGCACCACGCCTTCACCTCGCCCCAGGAGCAGTTCGTGGACAGCCTGGAGTACGACCCGGGGTCCGTGCTGGCCTATGCCTATGACCTGGTCTGCAACGGCAACGAGATCGGCGGCGGGTCCATCCGTATCCACCGCCGCGACATCCAGGAGCGGGTCTTCGGCATCATGGGGCTGTCCGAGGAGGAGGCCCAGGAGAAGTTCGGCTTCCTGCTCGAGGCGTTCAAGTTCGGTGCCCCGCCGCACGGTGGGATCGCGTTCGGCTGGGACCGGATCGTGGCCCTGCTGGCTGGGACGGAGTCGATCCGCGACGTCATCGCCTTCCCGAAGTCCGGCGGCGGCTTCGACCCGCTGACCGAGGCGCCTGCGCCGATCACGGCCCAACAGCGCAAGGAGGCCGGCGTCGACGCCAAGCCCGAGCCGACGGCGCCCGCCCCGCAGGGTGCCGAGGAGGTCAACCCGCGCCAGAGCTAACCCAAAAAGTGGGCGGTAGGCTGCGCGGGTGAGTGATGTCGTGGTGGTCGGATCGGGGCCCAACGGTCTGGCCGCCGCCGTCACTCTGGCTCGGGCAGGTCTTTCGGTCACCGTCCTGGAGGGGCAGTCGACGGTCGGCGGGGGAGTGCGCACGCTGCCTCTGGTCAGCGACCGGGTCGCCGAGGCCGAGGGATTGCTGCGCGATGTGTGCGCGGCCGTGCCTGCCGCGGCGCCGACGTCGCCGTTCTTCGCGGAGTTTGACCTGGCAGCTCGCGGGGTGGAGCTCATCGTCCCGGAGATCTCCTACGCCCAACCGCTGGATGACGGTCGGGCCGGCCTTGCCTACCGCGACCTGGCGCGGACGGCTGAGCGTCTGGGCGTGGACGGGCAGCGGTGGCGCCGGCTGCTGGGGCCGCTGGCGGCCCACCCGCACGAGGTCGCGGCGATCGCCCTGTCGGACAAGCGATCCGTGCCGGCGGGCAACCCGCTGCAACTGGCTAGGGCCGGGGCTGCCTTTGGCGCGAGCACCGCGCTGATGGGCGGGTCGTGGGGCGACGGCTACTGGCGCACCGAGGAGGCGCGCAGCCTGATCGCCGGGGTGTCCGCGCACACCATCTCGGCACTGCCCTCGCTCGCCGCCGCGGGCACCGCCAGCTATCTCGGAGCCCTCGCGCACGGACCCTCGGGCTGGCCGCTCGTCCGGGGCGGCATCGGTGCCATCACTCGGGCGCTGGTGGCCGACCTGGAAGCACACGGCGGGCAGGTCATCACCGACCACCCGGTGCGCACCCCGAGCGACCTCCCGCCTGCCCGGGTCCACCTGCTCAACACCCACGCCCGCGTGGCTGCGGACCTGCTGGCCGAGCCCTACCGCTCCCGGCTCAGCGCGCTGCCCCTGGGGGGCGGGGTCTGCAAGCTCGACTACGTGCTCAGCGGCCCCGTGCCCTGGGCCGACCCGGAGGTCCGCCGGGCGGGCACCGTGCACGTCGGCGGCACGGTCGCGCAGATGCGCGCGGCTGAGAATGAGGTGGTGGCGGGACGTCACGCAGACAGACCGATGGTGCTGGTGAGCGATCCGGCGCAGTTCGACGACTCCCGTCTCGGGGCCAGCGGTTTGCGCCCGGTGTGGGCCTACGCCCACGTCCCGAACGGCTCGACCCGGGACGTGCGGCCGGCTGTTGACGCCCAGCTCGAGCGCTTCGCCCCAGGTTTCCGGGATCTGGTTGTCGACTGCGTGGTCACTCCCGCATCCGCGATGTCGGAGCACAATGCCGCCTATCCCGGTGGGGACATCGCCGGAGGACTGATCTCGATGTGGCGGATGGTCGCCCGTCCCGGACCGGCCATCGATCCGTATGCCGTGGCGCCGGGTGTGTATCTGTGCTCCCAGTCCGCCCCGCCTGGCCCGGGTGTGCATGGGATGGCCGGGCTGCACGCTGCCCGTCGGGTGCTGCGCCAGGAGTTCGGAATCAGGACGTTGCCCTCGCTGGCACCGCGGACCTGAGGCGGCGGCGCTCACCCAGCCAGGCGGCATACCGCTGCCGGCCGAACCTGAGGAGTGCTCCTTCTGATCTGAGGAGCGATGCAATTCGCGAGCAACCACATTTCCCCCGTCGGGGGCATCCTCACCTGTCACACGCAGCTCGGCACCACCCCCGGACGCTACCGTCCCCCTACTCGCCTTCCTGGAGTCCCTGTGATTATGCCGACCTGGCCAGTACCGACCTCCTGTTCGGCAAGGCCCACGGAGCGAGGTCTGCATAACTTGTAGGTAGGCGTTATCGAAATCGACGCCGCTGATCGGGAACGGGATAACCTTGGTGCCTGCTGACAGCGTGCTCAGGATGTGGGTGTGAGCGTTGTTACGCACCGCGGTGGTGAATGTCGACGACAGTGAACACCCATCGCTGTGCTCGTGCACCTGGTGCGACGTCATCTCCGGGCCGGTGTGCATGCAGGTTAGGTTCACGGTGCGCGCGAACTCGCCTTTCAGCGTCGGTCCGCGGTGCGCGAAGGTGTCGCCCTCAAAGAGCCCTGGTAATGCCCGCCCGAGGAAGCTCCAGACCCGTTGCAGGATCTTCCTCCGCAGCCTTCACATACGCCCTGGCGTACCTGGTTGTGACCTCGGCACGAGACCTCATCGACAGGCCACCGTCCAAGTCCCAGGACTCACCTCACCAGCCTCCGGTTCGCGGCCATTCCTACGTGAGGCACAAGGCGGCACGAGGCCTTCTTCGCCGGCGCTTTAGGAGAGTCTCGTCACGCCATTGACGTGATCAGTGGCTTGGGTTAAACTTTTGAATTGCTCAGTGGATCGGAGGCCAAGCAGTGCGATCAATGAGAACGTCGACGTCGGTTCCTCGCTCGTGATTACCTCGGTACTCCTGGCCGCAACGGAGATGAGTTACGCGCAGTTCGCCTCACTTGCCGATGAGAGTTTCCGATATGACATGGCTGTGAGCAAGGAAGCTCCACCCCGTCTACGGGCGACCGAGCCAGTGGTGTCGGCGGAAGTCTGGCTAGTTGGGGCTGTGACTGGTGAAGAACGCCAGAATCTACCCGATTGGGTTCCAAAGGGTCATGTTTCGGCGACCGAACTCAAGCACTTCAATGAAGAGCTAGCGTCAAGGGCACCAGCACACCAGGGGGAGGTGACGTACGATCCAGACATCACATTCGGAGGGTTAACCGCTGCCGAATTGGATGATCTAGTCTTTCTTGCGTACGATCTAAAGTTGACGGTTGAAGAAGCTGCCAACCGAGGAACATACGCAGGCAGCATCGCAAGGTTAGCTGCGGAGTGGGAGTTTAGGCCTGGTTATACTGGATGGGGATTCCAAGGGGAAACACCGTATCTTACATGGAAGAGTCCCATTCCTGACGACGTGTTGACTGATCTCGAGTATCTGCCGTATCCCGAGGTGCGCATCCATGAGTCAAACTTTGGCCTCACGCAACTTGAAGCGGCGTCTAATAAGCTACTCGCGGACCTTACTGGGGTCGTGCCACGTGGTACCACCATATTCACTGATATGGACCCGTCATCTGGCACTATAGCCGTAACGACAAGTAGCCCGTTCGTGAACGGGAAGGTGGCGCGTACCCATACGTCCCCTTCATTCGAAGTCACGTATAGCGTCAGTTCCGACATTAAATACGACGGTGCCGGGGTGGCACACGAGAGGCAGAAAAGTCTCGGATCCGATCCCAGTGCTTCAGTGGCCCTGCGCGGTGGTGCCAACTTCTCTGGTTGCACATCGGGGTTTATCCTCATCAGCACGACGACCAGTATGAAGCGAGTCGGGACCGCAGGGCACTGTGCGACTCACGGCACGTCACGCATCTACCGAAATCATCCAGCAGACGGAACGCAGGCAGCGACGCTGCCGTCGCCCATAACGTACTGGTGGGATGGGTGGGATTGGGGACACTTTGCTAGCGGGGGCAACGGTACACTGCAGACTTTCTACTACGACTACGAGGATAAGAGGTATGTCGAGGGGGTTGGGTCGCCAGGGTACGGGCAGCTCCTAAGTGTCTTTGGGTACACCACCAAGGCGAGGAAATCTGCCATCGTGTCTGTCTTCTCGCGTTCGTGCGCCCGCGATGGTGGACGGACACATGCCCTGACTGTGATGGACCGTCGAAAAACAACCGGCGGCGACAGTGGAGGCCCCTGGTTCTCGGGCAATGATGCGTACGGGGTTCATTCGGGAGTCTGCTTGGACACGAATACCAACAGTTTCACAAGGGTATCCATCTTTCCGGTACAGGGGTGGAAGGTGTGGATCCGGTGATGCGGGCTAGTCAACCTGCTCGCGATGAAAGCAGCGGTCAAGTGTGGGTCCTTGTCTGGGTTGGGTTGATGGTTCTGGCTGGTTGTTCTACGGAGTCATCCGATGACACGATGAGTGACATGACATCATTGCCAACACACTCCGGATCCAAGGCCGAAGGCGACGCCGAAATCGAACTCGTGATTGCGACTGCCAAGCAGGCACCTTCTGGGTTGGAAGGGGGGATCAGAGCTTCGGTGGAAGATGTCGACGGCTGCCTCGGAGTCGAGTCTAACGGTCAGCGCGGAGTGTTGTACCTACCGTTTGGGACGGAGTCCATAGCTGGTGGAGCGCGACTTTCTGATGGCACTGAGTTCGTTCTCGAAGCGACCGACGTGTTTGTCGGAGGCATGTGGGTCGGCGCCACAGATCCGGAGTTTCCGGATCTGGAACAGCCGTGCATCGGAGAGGCCGTGGTGTACGTGTTCACCCCTTGAGATTGCCGTGCCTCTCGTCGGCCAGGTCCGTGTGATGAGAGCCTCCATCAGACCCGGGGCGACAGTTCGGGTCATCGAAATCGGCGGAGATGTTGTGGGAGACTCGCACTATCGGGTGCTCTTGTATCTGGATGATCGGAACTGTTGCAAGTCCCATCATCCCAGGTCACAGGGGTATTCGTGTCTCACAACCCGCTAAACGCCCCCACTACTCCGGCGGATCCAGGCTCAGCCTGGATCCGCCGAGCGGTTTCGTGAGAGGCGTTGGGAGTCGCTGAGAGTGCTTGTAGAAGGGGGTCGGGGCTCGGGGCAGGGGGAATTCGCCGGTCAGCCCGGCTCTTCCACTTGGGGTCGTTCCTCGCAGGGTCAGGGAGCAGGGTCAGGCGGGTGCGTAGGCGGCGTCGAAGAGGCCTTCCCAGGCGTCCTGCCAGGGCCAGCTGGTGGGTAGGTGCAGGTGGAGTCGTCGGGCACGGTTGGCGATGCGGGCGGGGATGTTGATCAGCTGGTTCCGGATGGTGGCGGGTCGGGCGCGGGTGTGGACGACGGAGGCCAGGACGCCGGCGGCGCGGGTCAGGTTGAACGCGATCGCGGCCAGCACGGTCCACGCGCCGTTCGCCGAGAAGGACCCTGAGGGGGCGTGGGCGAGCGGACCGGACTTCAGGTCGGCGATGACCTGCTCGACGATGGCGTGTTCGCGGTGGCAGGCCTCGGCGGCCAGCATCGACAGGGCTGAGTCGGTGAACACGGCGTGGTGGCGCCAGGTGGTGAACAGTTCGTCCTGCCCGGTCTTGACCGCCGTGGGATTGAGGCGCTTGACGCGGCGCACGATGAGCCGGGCGGTAACGTGGTCGGCCTTCTTGCGGGAGGTGAACGCGGTGTAGGTGGTCTGCGCGATCTGGGCGTCGGAGACCCACCGTTGCTCCTGCTCGTCCCAGGTCGCCTCGGGGTACCTGATGCCTACCCAGGCTTCCTCGGGGATGCGGGAGATCGCCGCGGTCACGGCCGGGTCCATGCGGGCGGTCAGGGAGAACCGGGCCCCGGCCCGGCGGGTCGCGGCGACGACGTCGTGGTTGTAATACGCCGAGTCCGCCCGCACGGTCAGCGTGCCGCTCGCGCCGGCCCGTCGGGCGGTGGCCACGGCGTCACTGATGAGCCGGGGTGCGCCGTGGTGCGAGCGGCGTTGCCCTTGCGCAGCCGGGTGGCCGCGAGCACCGGTGCGGCGGTCGGGGTGGACAGGGTCGCGACCTGCACGTTCAGGCCCTTGACGCCGGTGTAGCCATACCCGGTGCCATGTTTGGCGTACCCGTGGGTGGCGCGGATCGTGTCGTCGACATCGAGGTAGGTGACCTGGGCGGCGCCACCCAGCAGGCCCGGGACGAGCCCGGCCAGGTTCACCAGCACCCGTGAGGCCTCGGCGTCGAGCTGGCGGACGTGCCCGAAGGTGTAGGCACGCAGGTGGGTGCCCAGCGTGGTCGGCGCGCGGTGCCCGGCGAAGACCCGGCCCATCCCGCCGTGGCGGACCAGGTCCATGGCCTCGATGCTGTCCGCGCCGGCGACCATGCCCGCGACCAAGGAGCCGATCTTCAGGTCGGCGTTGGCGCCGGCCGAGCCGGCCACGCTGACGTGCTCGGCGACCAGATCCGGCAGGCCGGCCTTCTCGGCCAGCGCCATCACCGGGACAAGACCCGCGGCACCGATCAGGTTCGGGTCATCGAAAACGGCCGAGATGTTGTGGCAGACTCGCACTATCGGGTGCTCCTGTTATCTGGTCGATCGGAACTGTCGCAAGTCCCATCGTCCCAGGTCACGGGAGCATTCGTGTGTTACGACCCGGCCAGATCACCAATCACCTCGGCGGATCGAGGCTCAGTCGCCCGACCGGCCCGGGGGTGCATGGGATGGCCGGGCTGCCCGCTGCCCGGCGGGTGCTGCGGAGGGAGTTCGGAATCAGGAAGCGGCCCTCGCTGGCACCGCGGACCTGAGGCGGCGGCGCTCGGCCAGCCAGGCGGCATACCGCTCCCAGGGCAGGAAGGCCGACCAGCAGGCGACGGTGGGCAGGAAGTGGATGCCGAGCAGGACGAGGGTGCTGGCGTGGAAGCCGAGGAAGAACAGCACCACGAGCCAGCGCCAGCGCTCGCGGACGAAGAAGACGAGGGGCGCGAGCAGCTCCATGGCCAGGGCGCCCCACTGGAAGATCCGCAGCAGGGTGGCCTGCTCGATGAGCAGCTCGTTGACTGGGCTGGGGCGGCGCAGGAAGGCCCAGACGAGCGTGCCGGAGTTGCCCCAGCGGGCCAGGTCCCAGTCGTTGAGGACGGCCTTGGCCAGCACCGAGCCGGTGTAGGTGGCCACGGTGAAGATCTGCACGACGCGCAGGGCCCACCCGGCGGCCTCGGTCGGGGTGCGGTCGCGGTAGCGGCAGATGCCGGCGGTGGGCAGCAGGAGGGTCGCCAGGACGATGGCCATGTGGTCGTGAGCGACATAGCCGAAGCTCATGCCATAGAGGCACCAGGTGGTGTAGCAGGCGCCGAGGAGCAGGCCCCCGGTGACCTGGACGCTGGCCGGTGGGCGATCGCGGGCGCCGAGGATGAGCAGGACCAGGCCGGTGGCGATGCCGACCAGCAGGCTCAGGGCGATGACGGTGGTGGGGGCGGGCAGGCCGAGGGCCGCAGCGACCGGGATCGGGTCGTAGAACTCCGGGGTGCTGCCACGGTCCCGCGGTGAGCGGAGCAGGAAGAGGGCGTCAATCAGGGCGACGGTGCCGATGATGACGCGCACCCAGGCCACCCTGGCACGGGGGACCGGCGCCACCAGCCACCCGATGACGGCTCGGAGCGCGTTCACTGCTCCCACCTCAGGACAGTCCGGTCGGCCGCGGGGCCGGAGCGGGCGCCGCCGCTGAGGGTGTGCACGTGCTGGCGGACCTCCAGGGCGACGATGTCGACGCCGGGATGTCCTGCCTCGTAGGTCTGCGCCACCACCTCGAGGCGCCCGGGGTCCTGCAGCATGTCCGGGAGGGCGATCTCCAGCTCGACGCGGGTGATGCCGGTGACCTCGGCGCGCAGCGTGAGTTCC
Source organism: Ornithinimicrobium ciconiae (assembly GCF_007197575.1). Lineage (NCBI taxonomy): Bacteria > Bacillati > Actinomycetota > Actinomycetes > Micrococcales > Ornithinimicrobiaceae > Ornithinimicrobium > Ornithinimicrobium ciconiae. The sequence goes on along the minus strand of NZ_CP041616.1, from coordinate 2,572,601 downwards.
TCGACGTGCCCGTCAGCGGTCTCCCCGAGCAGATAGGTGTCGATGACCTCGCCGTCCGGGCTGCGGGCCACGCCGTACTGGCCGAGCATGCCGAGCGGGAACCAGTTGTCGTGCCGGCCGAGCTGGCTGGTGACCAGGATGCCCAGCGCAGCCACGATCACCAGGGTGCGCAGGAGGCGGCCGACGGGGGAGAGCCGGATGGGCTCGGCCTGCAGATCCCCGGACACCACGTGATCATAATCTCGTCGCTGTCGGCGCGGGGGTACCTATCGCTGCGGGGCGTGTTGAGTGGACTAATCTGCGGTCAAAATCTGTATGAACGAGGATTCTACGGAGTGAGTGTCTCTAGCGTGGTTCTAGACGACGGATCTGCGATGTCGCGTCTTGACATGGGTGCCCTCCATCGTTTCTACTGGAGGTGCCGGTCAACCGACCGGCTCCTCTGTGAGTGATGTGGGAGTGTCATGCGCCGTCACGCAGTCCGCACGGTTCCGGTTCGTCCCCAGGGACGCCGCGACATGTGCCGCGTGATGCCCCGCTCACTGATGTGCCACTCGCTGATGTGCCGCTGCCGCTGAGCGCAGCACCTCACGTCGGCCCCAGGCCACCCACCGCCGGTCCTCACCGGCACCTCGCCGCCGGAGCTCTCCGGCCGCACCCCTCACCTCTGACTGACCCGCCCGACACCGTCGCCGGGCGGATGCTCCGCGGTGTCCAGCCGCGTCCGCACCACCTCCGCAGCGTGACGTCCGTCCGTCTGCCCTGCCCGAAAGGCCCTCCCATGTCTGAGAACACCACTACCCCCGGCCCGTCCCCGGTCCTGCCCGACAAGCCCCGCCGCAGCAGGACACCCCTCATCGCGGGAGGCGCTGTGCTGGTCGCGGCGCTGATCGCCGGCGGCTGGGCACTGCTGGACGGCGACGACGACGGCGACGTGATCCGGATTGGCACCACCGAGGGCTCCCAGCCGCACTGGCAGATCCTCAAGGAGAAGGCCGCCGAGGAGGGCATCGAGATCGAGATCGTCAACTTCAGCGAGTACACCCTGCCCAACCCGGCCCTCGCCGAGGGGGAGATCGACCTCAACTCCTTCCAGCACCTGCTCTACCTGGCCGACCACAACGTCAACACCGGCGATGACCTGCAGCCCATCGGCTCGACGATGATCGTGCCGTTGCCGCTGTACTCCGAGAAGTACGAGAGCGTCGAGGAGTTCGTCACGGGCGACCAGGTCGCCATCCCCAACGACTCCACCAACCAGGCCCGGGCACTGTTCGTGCTCGAGGGCGCCGGGCTGATCACCTTCACCGGTGACCCCGCGTCGCCGACACCGGACGACGTCGACGAGGACGCCTCCACGGTCGTGGTCCGTCCGGTCGAGGCCAGCCAGACCGCAGGCCTCATCCACGACGACGACGTCGCCGGGGTGATCACCAACAACAACTTCGCCACCGACGCCGGCTTCGACCTGCAGGGCTATGTCGTCGCCGACGACCCCGAGTCGCCGGGCGCCCAGCCCTACATCAACGTCTTCGCCGCCCGCCCCGGTGACCTGGAGAACGAGACCTACCTCACGATCGTGGAGCTCTATCACGACCCGGAGGTGCTCGAGTCGGTCGTCGAGTCCTCCGGTGGCACCGCGGTGATCGTCGAGGGCTATGACATCGCCCGCCTCCAGGAGGTCCTGCAGGACACCGAGGCCACCCTGCAGGCGAGCAACTGAGCGTGTCTCCGATCATCGAGTTCCGCGACGTCTCCAAGGTCTTCACCGGCCACGCCGCAGATGTCACCGCCGTCGACCACGTCGACCTGAGTGTCGAGCAGGGCGAGATCTTCGCCGTCATCGGCTACTCCGGAGCCGGCAAGAGCACCCTGGTCCGGCTCATCAACGGCCTGGAGCGGGTCACCTCCGGTGAACTGATCGTCGACGGTCAGGACGTGGTGACCATGACGGAGTCGCAGCTGGAGCGCAAGCGTCGCGACATCGGCATGATCTTTCAGCAGTTCAACCTCTTTGGCTCCCGCACCATCGCCGGCAACGTCGCCTTCCCGCTCAAGGTCGCCGGCTGGCCCAAGGACAAGCGCGACGCACGGGTCGCCGAGCTGCTCGACTTCGTCGGGCTGCTGGACCGGGCGCACTCCTATCCCGACCAGCTCTCCGGTGGGCAGAAGCAACGGGTCGGGATCGCCCGAGCACTGGCGGCCGGCCCGAAGATCCTGCTGGCCGACGAGTCGACCAGCGCCCTCGACCCCGAGACGACGCAGGACGTCCTGCGGCTGCTCAAGAAGGTCAACCGCGAGCTGGGGGTGACCGTCGTGGTCATCACCCACGAGCTGGAGATCGTCCGGGCCATCGCCGACCGGGTCGCGATCCTGGAGCGTGGACGGGTCGCCGAGGTCGGGACGGTCTTCGAGACGTTCACCGCACCCCGCTCCGAGGTTGGCCGCAGGTTTGTCTCGACCGTCATCCACGACCGGCCGCACGGAGACGACCTGGCCAGGATCCGGCAGGCCCACCCGGGTCGGATCGTGACCGCGACGATCCACGACGGTTCCCGGCTGGGCGCCGTCCTGGCCGGGGCAGGGGCCCTGGGTGTCACCTTCGAGATCGTCTACGGCGGCATCGGCACGCTGCAGGCCCGGTCCTTCGGGTCGCTCACCCTCGAACTCACCGGCCCCCAGGCGGCCGTGGACCAGGTGGTCGCCCAGCTCGGCGGCGTCACCGAGGTCGAGGAGGTGGCCTGATGAACGACGGATTCGAGTGGGACACGCACGGTGCCAACCTGATCGAGGCCACCGGCCAGACCCTCTACATGGTCTCGGCCACCCTGGTCATCGGCGGACTGCTCGGTCTCGCCCTGGGCATCGGCCTCTACACCACCCGCCGCGGAGGACTGCTGGCCAACCGGTGGGTCTTCGGCATCCTCAACCTGGTCGTCAACATCTTCCGGCCGATCCCGTTCCTGATCCTGCTCTTTGCCGTGGCACCGCTGACCGTGGGCATCGTCGGCACCCGCCTGGGCAGCACCGCGATGATCGTGCCGATGTCGGTCGCGGCCACCTTCGGGGTCTCCCGCATCGTGGAGCAGAACCTCGTGGCGATCAACCCCGGGGTCATCGAGGCGGCCCGGGCCACCGGCGCGACCCGCTGGCGGATCATCACCACCCTGCTCGTTCCCGAGGCGCTCGGACCGCTGATCCTGGGTTACACCTTCATCTGCATCGCGGTCGTCGACATGTCCGCCCTGGCCGGCACCCTGGACGGCGGCGGACTGGGAGCCTTCGCGCTCGACTACGGCTACAAGCGCTGGAACTTCGGCGTGGTCTGGGTGACGGTGATCGTGATCATCATCCTGGTCCAGCTGGCGCAGGCTCTGGGCAACCGACTCTCACGGAAGGCCCTGCACCACACCTGATCGCGGCGGCGTCTGCTTGACTAGGGCAGCGTGACAGCCACCACGAACCTCACCCATGCCGAGTGTGCCGAGCGCGCCCGGACCATCACCGTGCGCGACCAGCGGGTCGAGCTCGACCTGAGATCCGCCACTGATCCCGGAGCGGACACCTTCTCGGTGGTCAGCCAGATCCGGTTCGCCGCATCCGGCCCGGAGACCTGGGTTGACCTGATCGCCGAGCGGGTCGTCTCCGTCACCCTCAACGGGGAGCCGGTGCCGACGGGGGAGTATGACGGAGCGCGGGTCCTCCTGACCGGCCTGTCCGCGGACAACGAGGTGCGCATCGAGGCCGACTGCTCCTACAGCCGCTCGGGTGAGGGGCTCCACCGGTTCACCGACCCGCAGGACGGCAACACCTACCTCTACAGCCACTGTGAGCCGACGGACGCCCGCCGCTACTACCCGGTGTTTGAGCAGCCCGACCTCAAGGCGGAGACGACCTTCGTGGTCACCGCACCGCGGGACTGGGTAATCCTCTCCGGGCAGGCCGAGGTCGCCCGCACCGAGGATGATGGCCACGAGCGGGACGAGCAAAGTGCCTCTGCAACAGTGACCTTCGCTCCCACGCCGCCGCTATCGAGCTATCTCACGGCGATCGCCGCCGGGCCCTACCACCGGGTCGACGGCACCTGGTCGGTGCAGCGTGCGGACGGCTCCTCCCAGGAGGTTGCCCTGGGCGTGCTGTGCCGCGCCTCGATGGTGCCCCACCTGGACGCCGAGGAGGTGCTCACCCTGACCCGTCAGGGGCTGGACTTTTTCGACGCGCACTTCGACTACCCCTACCCCTGGGGCAAGTACGACCAGATCTTCGTGCCGGAGTACAACATCGGCGCGATGGAGAACCCCGGCCTGGTCACCTTCACCGAGCAGTACCTGCACCGCGGCCGCGCCACCCGTGGGCAGCGCCAGGCGCTCGCCAACACGCTGATGCACGAGATGGCCCACATGTGGTTCGGCGACCTGGTCACCATGCGCTGGTGGGACGGGCTGTGGCTCAAGGAGAGCTTCGCCGACCTGATGGGTTACCACGTGTCTGCTGCCGCAACGGAATACACCGACTCGTGGACCCGCTTCGCGATGGATCGCAAGCAGTTCGCCTACCGCCAGGACCAGCTGCCGACGACGCACCCGATCGTGGCCGTCATTGACGACATGGAGGCGGCCCGGCAGAACTTTGACGGCATCACCTATGCCAAGGGCGCCGCGGTGCTCAAGCAGTTGATGGCGTATGTCGGCGAGGAGGCCTTCTTTGCTGGGTCCCGTGACTACTTCGCCCGCCACGCCTTCGGCAACACCGAGGTCAGGGACCTGACGGACTGCCTGGAGGCAGCCTCGGGGCGGGACCTGACGTCGTGGTCGCGCGTCTGGCTGGAGATGGCCGGCATCTCGCTGCTGACGCCGGAGGTGGACCGGGCCGACGACGGCACGATCAGCCGTCTGGTGATCCGGCAGGACGCCCGGGACCCGCTCGCACCCCGCCTCCCGCAGGCTTCTGGGGTGCAGGGGCGGTCACCGGTGCCCGATCCTGCACCCCAATCCCGACCGGTCGCGGGTGGGGACGCCACCGTCGACCGCCCGCACCGTCTGGTGGTCGGGTGCTACCGGCTGGAGGGGGAGCGGCTGACCCGTGCTGCGGCATACGAGCTGGACGTGACGGGTGCCGAGACCGAGGTGAGCGAGGCGATCGGTCAGCCGGCCGACCTGGTCCTGGTCAACGACGACGACCTGACCTATGCCAGCGTCCGGCTGGATGAGAGGTCCACGCGGGTGGCACTGGCCCATGTCAGCTCGATCGTGGAACCCCTGAGCCGGGGGCTGGTGTGGTCCACCCTCTGGAACGCGCTGCGGGACGCAGTGTTGCCCGTCGGTGACTACGTGGCCGGCGCCCTCGGGCAGCTGCCGCTTGAGCCCGATGCGGCGCTGCTGGCCTCGGGGCTGACCAACCTGCACGCGGCGATCGAGACCTTTGCGCCGGTCGCGAGCCGCGCGACGTGGCAGGCGGAGCAGGTGAGGGTGCTGCGGACGGCCCTGGACGCGGCGGAGGCTGGGTCGGACCGGCAGATCGTCTGGGCCAGGGCCCTGGTGCAGGCCACGGCCAGCTGCGCCGACGGTGTCGAGCCGGTGCGTGACCTGTTGCGGGACTGCGGCCCGGAGGGGCTGGAGGTCCACCAGGACCTGCGCTGGGCTGCCCTGGCAGCACTGGCCGCCCAGGATGCCCTGGCCGACGAGGAGCTGGTCGATGAGCTGCGCCGCGATGACACTATGCGCGGCCGGACCGCAGGGCTGCGGGTGCGGGCAGCGCGTCCGAGCGCTGCTGCCAAGGCCGTGGCGTGGGAGGCGATGACGACCGACACCAGCCTGACCAACGACCACCTGCGTGCCCTGGTGGCCGGCTTTGTCGAGCCGTCCGGTGGTGCCGTGACCAGGGAGTATGCCGAGCGCTACTACGACTCGATCACCCGGTGGTGGTCGGACCGGACGATGGTCATGGCCAGCATCCTGGCCACCGGACTGTTCCCGCGGGGAGACCTGGCGGACGGTCAGGATGCCGCATCCCATCCCGCGCTCGCGGCCGCCCAGGGGTGGTTGGCCGACTACGAGGACGCTCCGCGGGCGCTGCGGCGCATCGTGATCGAGCAGGCCGACCACCTGGCGCGGGCGCTGCGGGTGCAGGCGGCCAGCTGACCGCAGTCCGCACGGACGATCGGGCGTCGACCCGGCTCGCTGACCGGAGTCCGCACGGACGGTCAGGGGTCGACCCCGCTCGCTGACCGGAGTCCGCACGGACGGTCAGGCGTCGACCCCGCTCGTCGCCTCCTGCGCGGCGTCGGCGTCAGCAGCGGAGGCAGCACGACGGTCGCGATAGATGCGCCGACCGCCGAGCAGTGCGATGACCACGCCGATCCCGCCGATGACCACCCCGATGAAGAGGGCGAGATAGATCGGGGAGAAGTTGGCGTCGGCGTCACCCGCGCCCATCGCTGAGCCCACCAGGAACCCGAACAACGGCGCGAGCACCGCGATCGAGAAGCCGAGGATCAGGGTCCACAGACCCGGCGGGGTCGGCTCCAGGACCACCCGGCGACCGGGTGCGGGGATGCTGTCCTCGTCGGTGTGAGACGTCATCCGGCTTCCTCCTTGTCATGCTCAGGGTCCTGACCGGACGGCCCGCGCCAGGTCAGTGTGCGGTGGGGGGTGTCCCCGGTGGCAGGCTCGTCGGACCGGCTCTCCGTGCCGCTGGCCGAGCCTCGGGCTCTCCCACCGGCAGCCTCCAGAAAGGGTGTGACGATGTCGAGGGGGATCGGGAAGACGACCGTCGAGTTCTGGTCGGCCCCCAGCTCGAGCAGGGTCTGCAGATAGCGCAGCTGCAGCGAGGCGGGACTCTCGCTCAGGGTGATGGCGGCGTCACGCAACTCGGTCGAGGCCTGCAGCTCACCCCGGGCGCTGATCACCTTGGCGCGCCGCTCGCGCTCAGCCTCGGCCTCCCGGGCCATCGCCCGCTGCATGATCTCGGGGATCTCGACGTCCTTGATCTCCACCACCTGAGCCTCCACGCCCCACGGCTCGGTCGCCTGGGCCAGCGTGTGGGTCAGGTCCTCGTTGAGGTCGGCGCGGTGGGCCAGCAGCGTGTCGAGTTCTGCGCGTCCGACCACCGACCGCAGGCTGGTCTGCGCGATCTGGGAGGTCGCTACGGCATGGTTCTCCACGGCCATCACGGACCGGACCGGGTCCACGACCCGGAACAGCACGACGGCGTTGACACGTGCGGTGACGTTGTCCTTGGTGATCACCTCCTGCGGGGGGATGGTCAGGGTCACTACGCGCAGGTCCACCCGGACCATCTTGTCCAGGAAGGGCAGGACGAACAGCACACCGGGACCCAGCGGACCGCGCAGGCGCCCGAGGCGGAAGACGATGGCACGCTCATACTCCCGGATGATGCGCAGACACAGCACCACCAACCCGAGCAGGAGCAGGATGCTGGCGATGACGAGGGCGGGGATCATCGGGACCTCTTTCCGGTGGGCTCGGCGTTCGCGGTGGTCCCGGTGTTGCCGGTGGTCCCGGTGGTCCCGGTGTTCCCGGCGTTCCCGGCTGACGCGCGGCTGTCGGACCAGTAGGTCGCGGGCAGCCGCACCGGTGCTGGCAGGTCGACCGGCCCCCGACTCCGCGCGGGCGGGCTCGTCCTGGTGTCGGACCAGTAGCTGCTGCGCCGTGCCTGGTCGCGGGCCGCGGCGGCGGTGCGTTCCTCGACATTGTCATCAGAGCTGCGGAACAGGACGCCCTCCGGGTCGACGGTGCTGCGCCGCAGGTGGGACCACAGGGGCCAGGAGGCGGCTGCGACGAGCGTGGCGCCGCCCACCAGGACCCAGGTCTCCGTTGCCGACGAGGCCATGAGTGCGGCAGCAGCAGGCCACAGCACGGCCAGAACCACGACGGTGCAGGCGAGTGCCCGGTGGAACCTGGCCGACTCCGAGGCCGGCCACGGGTCCACCATCCGTTGCACCTCGCGCCCACTCTTGGAGGTCGTGCACGTGTCGCGCACCGGGCAGGCGTTGCAGACGGCGGGACTACCGCGATAGCGCATGACCCGGTTGCCGGGGTCGAAGGACTGCGGCCAGAGCCATTGGTCCTTAGGGCAGACCCAGGCGTCGTGCTCCTCGTGATAGACGAAGCCGCTGGTGCGGTGCCCCTCCACGCTGCTGGCCGCCCGGTGGGACATCAGGTCGATCCCGTAGGCGACGAGCAGCAGAATCACCCCATAGCCCAGGGCGAACCAGGTGGCGGGTGCGAAGACCGCGAGGTCAGGCACGGGTCCCGTCCCGGGTCAGGCCGGTGCGGTCCTCGTGGGCGCGGCCGGTCTCCTCGACATACAGCGTCTCCGGCTCCAGGGTGTGGGTGGTCGCCTTGATGCCGTGGCGCACGCCGAGCCAGGTGATCCAGAGGAAGGGCAGGATGCCACCGATCAGGAAGACCACGTCCCCCGGCATGCGCATCCACTCCAGGATCGCGTTGCCCGGCTCGGTGATATAGCCCAGGGCGCGTGCCTCGTAATAGCCCTCGTTGACCGAGTGCCACAGCTGCAGCACGCCGAGGGGGAGGAGCGTGGCGAAGACCATCCAGGCCAGGCCGATGTTGAGCGACCAGAAGGACCACTTCGCCATCCGGTCGGGCCACCTCTCCGGCGGGATGATGTAGCGCAGTGCGAACAGGGCTAGGCCGACGGCGAGCATGCCGTAGACGCCCATCATCGCGCCGTGTGCATGGTTGGCCGTCAGCGCCGTGCCGATCTGGTAATAGGACACGATCGGCAGGTTGATCAGGAAACCGAAGATGCCCGCCCCGACGAAGTTCCAGAAGCCCACCGCGACCAGGAACATGACCGCCCAGCGGTGCGGGAAGGGGGCACTGCTGCGCGACTCCTGCCGGGCGCCGAGCTGCAGGAAGGTCCAGGCCTCGACGGTCAGGAATGTCAGCGGGATCACTTCGAGTGCCGAGAAGAACGCTCCCAGTGCCATGTGCTCGACCGGGGTACCGGAGAAGTACAGGTGGTGCATCGTGCCGAGCACACCACCGACGGAGTAGAGGATCACGTCCAGGAAGATGATCGTGATCGCGATCTTGCGGCGCACCACGCCCAGCATCACGAAGATATAGGCGACCATCACCGTGGTGAACAGCTCCAGGAAGTCCTCCACCCACAGGTGCACCACCCAGAACCGCCAGAACTCGGCGACCGTGATGTGGGTCTCGGTGCCCGCGAGCAGCCCCACGGCGTAGAACGCGGGGATGGCCAGTCCGGCGAAGAAGAACAGCCACGGCATGTTGAACTTGCTCTCGGTGCGCAGCCGTGAGCGGATCGCCCGATAGATGATCGCGATCCAGAGGAAGAGTCCGATCACCAGCAGGATCTGCCAGAACCGCGGCAGGTCGAGATACTCCCACTGCTGGTCGAAGAAGATCGACCCCTTGGCCCAGTCCGGTCCGAAGGTGCTGATCGCGGTGCCGGTGAGGGTGCCGGCGACCACGAGGGCCAGGGCGACGAGCAGACCGGTCGCCAGCCAGCTCTGTCGCCGGGGCTCGCGTCCGGAGATGATGGGCGCCAGGAAGATTCCGGCCGCTAGGAAGGACGCCGCGGTCCACAGCAGGGACAGCTGGACGTGCCAGGTGCGTGCGAGGTTGAACGGCAGCCACTGCGCCAGGTCGATGCCGAAGAAGGTGGACAGGTCGGCCCGGTAGTGCTCGATCGCGGCACCCAGGGTCGCTTGCAGCAGGAACAGGATCGCCACGACCAGGAAGAACCAGGCGGTCACCTTTTGGGACGGAGTGATCTTGACCTGGCCCGGTTGGAGGAAGGCCAGGGTCGGCACGTCGTTGCCGTGCCAGCCGATCGAGCGGCTCCACCGCCCGTAGAGCGCGAAGAGCGCCCCCAGGCCGGCCAGCAGCGCCACGAGCGACATGCCGGACCAGACCAGGATGTCGGCGGTGGGGCTGTTGGCAACCCGCTCCTCCGGCGGCCAGTTGTTGGTGTAGGAGTAGTCGTGCCCGGGTCGGTCGGCTGCGGCGGCCCAGGCCGTCCAGTTGAAGAAGGCCGTCAGCTCGTGGATCTCCTGCGGGTCGGTGATCACCTCGGGGATCAGGCCGTATTTGGTGGAGGCCTCACCGAAGATCGTGGCGTAGTGCTCCTTGAGGTGCTCGAAGGCAGCGACCTGCTCGGGGGTGAACACCAGGGTCCCGGTCTGCTCGTCATAGCGATTGGTGCGTTGGATCTCGATCACCGTGCTGGTCGGATCCTGCGCACCCTGCGCTCTCAGCGACTCGGTGATGTGCTCGGTGCCCAGGCGCAGGGACTCCGCGGTGTAGTCCGGGCCGAGGTAGGCGCCATGGCCCATCACCGAGCCGTACTGCTGGAGCCCGCGGCGCAGGAAGGTGGACTGACCGTTGGTGATGTCCTCACTGGTGTAGATGACCGTGCCGGACTGATCGACCACCTGGCGGGGCTGGGCCATGCCGTCGGTGTAGGTGCGGTAGGCCAGGATCCCCATGACCAGGAAGCCGAACACCATGACCAGGGCGACCCCCTGGACCCACCCCTTGGAGACGGTGATGTCGAGCTTGCTGGGCGCGTCCTGCTGGGCCGTGCCCGTGAGGGAGGAGTTGTCGCGCTCTGCCATGATCCGCCTGCCTTTGCTCGCACCCTGACCCGATGAACGCCACTACAGCACGCGGAAAGGCCGCGCTGCGTTCGTGATCCAGATGCTAGTGCGAGCGGCAGGAGATAAACAAGAGGCATTCTTGTTGAGGCGACTTTCCCTGTGTGCCAGGTCACGCCTGCGCATGATCCCAGACCGCTTGCCTGCGTAAACCCCATGTGTGCACAGAATTGGTAAGGAAAGAGTCAAGAGTCGGAAAGACATCCTCAATGAAAGGAGTATTGAGGAAATTGAGGAATTACTGTGACAAAGTTTCCTGTTCGGAACCGGTCAGGATCCTGCGGGAGTGCCAGGCATGGGCCGTGCGATAACCCAGCCCGGTGTAGACCGCCCGGGCCGATGGGTTGTCCGAATACATCCCGAGGGTGCAGACGCCGTGACTGGTGAGGGCTGACCGGGTGAGCCCGGCGGTGATAGCGCGGGCGAGTCCCCGACCACGGTGGCTGCCGTGCGTGACGATCCCGGCCAGGTGCGGGACGCCGGACTCCAGCGACTGCATGGCGCCCACCGCGACCAGCTCGCCGCTCGCTGCGAGCCGCCGGTCCGCGCCGGTGCCCGTCGAGCGCAGCCCGAGCCACAGGCGGGTGCGACCGGTGCCGGGGCCACCCTCCCCGGACGGGCTGTGCGCGGTGGACAGAGCGGCGATCTCGGCTGCGTCGTCGGTGTCGTCCAGGACGATGAGGTCCGACTCGCCCGGTATGCCGCGTGGCGGGGTCCGGGTGGTCCACATCCAGTCCCACTCCCCGCCGGTGCCGAGCGGGAAGGCCTCGGCCAGCTGCGCGGCATACTCCTGCGGGATGGAGATGGCGGCGGTCTGCAGCTCGGCCATCGGTCCGCCCAGCCCGCCCAGCAGCGCGCGGATCGCCTCGGTGCCCCCGCCGGAGTGCGGGAAGACCCACAGACCCCGGCCCCGACGACCGAAGCGCTCGACCGCGACGGCGCCATCGGTGGCCAGCACCACCCCGGGGAGCGGGTCCGGGATGCCCCAACGCACGAAGGGGTCGCCCTGGGTGAGTTCGAGCAGCTCGGCGTGCGAGGCGAGCGAGCGCAGGCGCGTGTCCGTTGGCACGGCGGCATGCTAGTCGCTTGGCTTCGGCCTCCGCAGGACCGCCGGGCAATGGTCGTGACGGTGGCGCCGGATAGCCTGCTGCGGTGACTGGATCCGCGGGTGATGACCTGTTTGCACAGCAGTCCCCCGACGAGTCCGTGACGGGGGAGTTGCAGCCACCCCTAGCGGTGCGGATGCGACCCCGCAGCATCGAGGAGGTCCGCGGTCAGGGCGACGTGCTGCGCCCCGGCAGCCCGCTGCGCCGCCTCATCGAGGGGCACGCAGGAGCGGCGGGGCCGCTGTCCGCGATCCTGTGGGGACCGCCGGGCACCGGCAAGACCACCCTGGCCCACCTGGTGGCCCAGGCCGCGGGGCGCAGCTTCGTCGAGCTGTCCGCCGTGACGGCGGGGGTCAAGGACGTGCGGGCGGTGATGGAGCAGGCGACCCGGGAGCGCAGCCTCTATGGCCGCCAGACGGTGCTCTTCCTGGACGAGATCCACCGGTTCAGCAAGGCGCAACAGGACGCGCTACTGCCCGCGGTGGAGAACCGCCTGGTCATCCTCGTCGCGGCCACCACGGAGAACCCCTCGTTCAGCGTCATCGCGCCGCTCCTGTCCCGCTCCATGCTGATCCGGCTCACCTCGCTGGACGACGCGCAGGTCGGTGAGGTGCTCGACCAGGCCCTCACCGACGAGCGGGGACTGGACGGCGTCTTCGTTCTGGAGTCGGAGGCCCGCGATCACGTCATCCGTCTCGCCGGCGGCGACGCCCGGCGCGCCCTGACCACCCTCGAGGCCGCGGCAGGGGTGGCCCTCGACGCGGTCCCGGCCGGACGTGAGGGGGAGCAGGTCACCATCACCCTGGCCGTGGCCGAGCAGGCGGTCGACCAGGCGGCGGTGCGCTACGACCGGGCGGGCGACCAGCACTACGACGTGGCTAGTGCCTTCATCAAGTCCATGCGCGGCAGTGACGTCGACGCCGCCCTGCACTACCTGGCCCGGCAGCTCGAGGCGGGGGAGGACCCGCGGTTCATCGCCCGCCGCATCGTGATCGCGGCCAGCGAGGACGTCGGGATGGGTGATCCGACAGCCCTGCAGACCGCCGTCGCCGCGCTGCACGCCGTCGCCCAGATCGGCATGCCGGAGGCCCGCATCATCCTGGCGCAGGCCGTCGTGCACAACGCGCTCGCGCCCAAGTCCAATGCCGCCTACAACGGCATCAACGCGGCGATCGCCGATGTCAGGGCCGGTCGCGGGGGAGCGGTGCCTCCGCATCTGCGCGGCTCGGGCTATGCCGGCGCGGAGCGTCTCGGCCACGGCAAGGGCTACCGCTACAGCCACGACGAGCCCAATGGTGTCGGCCCCCAGCAGTTCCTGCCCGACGACCTCGTGGACGCCGACTACTACCACCCGACCGGCCGCGGCTGGGAGGAACGGCTCGGACCCCGGTGGCGTGAGCTGCGGGCCATCATCCGCGGCGACAGCCCCCGATGACCGATTCCGCTCCGGGTGACCGATTGCGGTCCGGGTGACCGTTTGCGGTCCGGGTGACCGATTGCGGTCCGGTGACCGTTTCCGCTCCCGATGACCGTTTCCGGTCCGGGTGACAGATTGCGGTCCGGTGACCGTTTCCGGTCCGGGTGCCAGATAGAGTGAAACGTCCCCCGAGTCGACGAGGAGCCCATGCAGACCGCCGAGATCCGCCGCCGCTGGCTTGCCTATTTTGAAGGCACCGGCCACACCGTGGTGCCCAGTGCCCCCCTGGTGCACGACGACCCCAACCTGTTGTTCGTCAACGCCGGCATGGTCCCGTTCAAGCCCTACTTCCTGGGCCAGCAGACGCCACCGTGGGAGCGCGCGACGTCGGTCCAGAAGTGCGTGCGCACGCTGGACATCGAGGAGGTCGGCAAGACCACCCGGCACGGCACGTTCTTCCAGATGAACGGCAACTTCTCCTTCGGCGACTACTTCAAGGCGGGGGCGATCGAGCACGCCTGGAAGCTGGTCACCGGGTCCCAGTCCGAAGGCGGTCTGGGCTTCGACCCTGACAAGATCTGGGTCACGGTGCTCGGCCCGGGGCTGCTGCCCCACCTGCCGAACGGCGACGAGGAGGCCGCCGCGCTCTGGCGCGAGATCGCCGGCCTGCCCGACGAGCGCATCCAGCGACGGGGCGTGGAGGACAACTACTGGCACATGGGTGTGCCCGGCCCCGCCGGACCGTGCAGCGAGATCTATGTCGACCGCGGAGCCGAGTTCGGCCCGGAGGGCGGACCCCTGGTGGACGAGGAGCGGTTCCTGGAGATCTGGAACCTGGTCTTCATGCAGGAGGAGCTCGCTGCGGTCCGCGCCAAGGCTGACTTCGACGTGGTCCGTGAGCTGCCGAGCAAGAACATCGACACCGGGATGGGGCTGGAGCGAGCCGCCTACCTGCTCCAGGGGGTGGACAACCTCTACGAGATCGACGAGGTCTACCCGGTGATCGAGCGTGCCGAGGAGATGTCCGGACGCGGCTACGGCGCGGACCACGGGGACGATGTCCGCTTCCGGGTCGTGGCCGACCACGTCCGCTCCGGGCTGATGCTGATGTCCGACGGGGTCACCCCGGGCAACGAGGGCCGCGGTTATGTGCTGCGCCGGCTGTTGCGGCGTGCGGTGCGCTCGATGCGCCTGCTCGGGGTCCAGGACCCCGCCCTGCCGCACCTGCTGCCGGTCAGCAACGACGTGATGAAGGCGTCCTATCCCGAGCTGGAGGGGGACTTCGCCCGGATCAGTCAGATCGCGTATGCCGAGGAGGAGGCTTTCCGACGCACCCTCGCCTCCGGCACCACGATCCTGGACCTGGCGGTGACCCGCGCGAAGGAGAGCGGCAGCACCGTGCTGGCCGGCGACCAGGCGTTCGCCCTGCACGACACCTATGGCTTCCCCATCGACCTGACCCTGGAGATGGCGGCCGAGCAGGGCGTGGAGGTCGATCGCGACGGCTTCGTGCGGCTGATGACCGAGCAGCGTGAGCGTGCCAAGGCCGATGCCAAGGCCAAGAAGTCGGGGCACGCCTCGACCGAGGTCTGGCGCGAGCTGCGCGACCAGGGAGCGACCGAGTTCCTGGCCTACGAGACGCTGACGGCCGAGGGCTCGGTCCGGGGCCTGGTGGTGGATGGTGCGCGCGTGCCGTCGCTGAGCCAGGGCCAGCGGGGGATGGTCGTGCTCGACCGCACTCCCTTCTATGCCGAGTCTGGTGGTCAGATCGCCGACGAGGGCGTCATCGAGACCGCCTCCGGCGCGGTGCTGCGCGTCCGTGACGTGCAGCGTCCGGTCAAGGGGCTCATCGCGCACACCGTCGAGGTGGAGTCCGGCGAGCTCACCGAGGGCCTCGACGTCAACGCCACGGTGGATCAGGACTGGCGGGTGCAGGCCTGTCAGGCGCACTCCGGCACCCACGTCGTGCACGCGGCGCTGCGGCAGGTGCTCGGCCCGACCGCCCTGCAGAGCGGCTCCTACAACAAGCCCGGCTATCTGCGGCTCGACTTCGCGTGGGGCTCGGCGCTCTCGCCGGAGACCCGGTCTGAGATCGAAGAGGCCGCCAATCTTGCTCTGCGACAGGACCTTCCCGTATCAGCGGCCTACATGACCCTGCCAGAGGCGCGTGAGGCGGGAGCGCTGGCGCTGTTCGGTGAGACCTATGACGAGCAGGTCCGCGTCGTGGAGATCGGCGGCCGGTGGTCGCGGGAGTTGTGTGGTGGCACGCACGTGCGCCACTCCAGCCAGATCGGTGCACTGACGCTGACTGGTGAGTCCTCCGTCGGATCGGGATCCCGACGCCTCGAGGCGCTCGTCGGCCTGGACGCACTGCACTACCTGGGGCGTGAGCGCGCCCTGGTCAGTGAGCTCTCCGGCCTCGTCGGGGTGCGACCTGAGCACCTGGCCGACCGCGTCGGACAACTGCTGACCCGGCTCAAGGACGCGGAGAAGCAGATCGCCAGCATGCGTCAGGCTGCCGTGATGTCGGACGCCGGTGCCCTCGTGGCCTCGGCCCGGGACGTCAACGGTGTCACCTGGCTCGGGCACGACGCCGGGGCGGGCGTCGGCGGGGACGACCTGCGCCGCCTGGTGACGGATCTGCGGGCCCGACTGGGTGAGGACCGTCCGGCCGTGGTGGCGGGGGTCTCCGCGGTCGACGACCGACCCGTGGTCGTGGTGGCCACGAATGGCGCGGCACGAGACCGCGGGTTCAAGGCAGGTCAGCTGGTCAAGGTCGCGGCGCAGGCGCTCGGCGGCAATGGCGGTGGCAAGGATGACCTTGCCCAGGGTGGGGGAAAAGACGCTTCGCAGACCGCGGAGGCCCTCACCCAGATCGAGCAGGCCCTTGGGAGCGTCTGAGCCACGGGTGGGAGCGTCTGAGCCACGGGCTCCCGGGGATCGCGGTGCCACCGGACCCTCGGGTCCCGATGGCAACTCGGTCATGCGCCGCGGCGTGCGGCTGGGCATCGACGTCGGTGAGGCGCGCGTGGGGCTGGCGGCCTCCGACCCCTCGGGCGTGCTGGCGACGCCGGTCGCCACACTGCAGCGGGACCATCAGGGGCTGACCGACCTCGACGAGATCGTGACCCAGGCGCGTGAGCGCGCCGCGCTGGAGGTCATCGTCGGCCTGCCGCGCACGCTGTCAGGGGACGAGGGAGTGGCCGCCCGCGCCATCCGCGACTACGCTGCTGCGTTGCATCACCGTCTCGCTGGCACGCCGGTGCGACTGGTGGACGAACGCCTGTCGACGGTGGACGCGCACCGAGCCCTGCACTCCAGCGGGGTGCCCGGACGTCGCCACCGTGCGCGTGTCGACCAGGCGGCGGCGGTCGTCATACTGCAGGCTGCACTAGAGATGGAACGAAGCACCGGGCGCCCCCCCGGTGAAGCCCTTGGTGGCCGCAAGCCCAGGGCTCGCCGGCCCGCGACGAAGAGCGAAGGAACCCAACCATGAGCCGACCCCCGGCAGACGATTGGGCTGGACCTGGCCGTGACCCCGACCCCGCGCGTGGTCACGACGACCAGGTGGAGATGCACCGTGACGTGCACCCGGACGACCTGCGCCACGACGTGCACCCGGACGACCTGCGCCACGACGTCCACCCGGACGACCTGCATCCGGACGACCTGCACCACGACGTGCACCCGGACGACCTGCACCACTATCCCGCGGAGCACGACGACTCCCTGGCCGACGACGTGCTGGCCGAGGCCGTGCCCGAGGACGAGGCCATGTTCCGGCCGCGACGGCGCAAGAAGCGCAGTCCGGTGCTGCGCATCGGTGCCATCGTCGCGGCCCTGGCCATCGTGATCGTCGGCGGCTGGATGGGCTTCAACGCGGTCCGCGGGATGATCCCGGACGTGGAATTCGGCCAGGGCACCCCGGAGGACTTTGAGGGCGCCGGGAGCGGCGAGGTGACCATCGAGATCCCCCAGGGCGCCGGCGGCGGCCAGATCGGTGTCATCCTCTACGAGAACGGCGTCGTCGCCTCGGCCGAGGCCTTCTCCAACACCGCTGCCGCAGACCAGCGCTCCACCAGCATCCAGCCGGGCACCTACGTGATGGCCGAGCAGATGAGCGCGGCGGCCGCCCTCGACCGGCTGGTCGACCCTGACGCCCGACAGAGCACGGGAGTGACGGTGCGCGAGGGCCTCTGGACCTCCGAGGTGTTCGCGATCCTCGCCGACGCCACGGGCCACGAGGTCGCTGACTACGAGGCCGTCGACCCGGCCTCGCTCGACCTGCCCGAGGCCGCCAACGGTGAACTGGAGGGCTACCTGTTCCCCGACACCTACGAGTTCAGCCCGACCTCGACCCCCGAGGAGCAGTTGCAGGCGATGATCGACCTCGGAGCTCGCCGTTATGAGGACCTCGGCCTCGCGGACGCCGACATGCACGACGTCATCATCAAGGCCAGCATCATCCAGGGCGAGGGCATGTTTGCCGAGGACCTGCCCAAGATCGCCCGGGTCATGGAGAACCGCCTCGCCGGTGACTCCGAGACCAACGGTCGGCTCCAGATGGACTCCACCATCCACTTCATTGCCCAGGAGCGTGGGCGCGCGGGGACCACCGAGGCGCAGCGGGCCGTGGACGACCCCTACAACACCTACGTGCACCAAGGGCTGCCCCCCGGTCCGATCAACAGCCCTGGCGCCGTGGCCATCGACGCAGCGATGCACCCTGCCGAGGGCGATTGGCTCTACTTCGTGACCGTCAACCCCACCACCGGCGAGACGGTGTTCAGCAACACCTTGGACGACCACAACGTGGCGGTCCAGGAGTTCGAGCAGTGGTGCGCCGACAACCCGGACAGCTGCTGACTGGTGACGCGGCACGCAGGCGTGATCGGGTCTCCGATCGCGCACTCTCTCTCGCCGGTCCTGCACGAGGCGGCCTACCACGCGCTCGGGCTGCAGGGGTGGTCCTTCCACCGGGACCACGTCGCGGCTGGTGACCTCGCGGCATACGTCATGGGGTTGCCGGAGGACTGGGTGGGCCTGGCCGTCACGATGCCCCTGAAGGAGGAGGCTCTCGCGCTCGCGACGGAGGCGGACGAGGTGGCGACCCTGACCGGTGGCGCCAACACGCTGACCCGGATCGCGAGCGGCTGGCGCGCCGACAACACCGACGTCTACGGACTCCAGCAGGCGCTACGGGACGGCGGCCTGACCACGACGGACTCCGCGGTCGTCGTCGGATCGGGGGCCACCGCCCGCTCGGCCCTGGTCGCGCTGTCCCACCTGGGGGTTCACGAGGTGCGCCTCCTGGTGCGTGAGGAGGTGCGGCCTGCTGCCCTGGAGCTTGCCGCGCGTCTGGGCCTGCACGCCACCACCAGCCGGTATGCCGACGGACCCACCTCCTGGGGCCACCCGGGCGTAGTGGTCAACACCGTGCCCAGCGGGGCGACGCCCCCTGTGGACGGCTGGGAGCTGCCGGAGGGTGCGGTGGTGTTTGATGTCGTGTATGCCGGGTGGCCGACTCCGTGGGCGGCAGCCTGGGCGGCGCACGGTCAGACGGTGACGAGGGGAGACGGGATGCTGCTGCACCAGGCGGTGCGACAGGTGCGCCTGATGACGGGGCACGCGGCCCCCACGGACGCCATGGCCACCGCCCTGGCCGTGGCGCTGGAGGCTGGCCGGTGAGCCTGTCCCTGGTGCCCTGGCTGCTCGCCGTCGCCGGCGTGCTGGTCGGCGTGCCGGTCGCCCGGTGGCTGCGGTGGGTCACCTATCGCAAGCCGGATGAGGTCGATCTGCCGCTGCCGGGGACCCGGTGGTGGGTCGTCCCCGTGCTGGCCGTGAGCTGGCTGATCCTCGGAGCCCGCGTGCTTCTGGCTGACGACGCGCAGCCCGGGGGCAACGGCCCGGGCGCCGACTCGCCACACGTCTGGGCGGTGCGCACCATCGTCCTCGGGGTCATGCTGGTCATCGCCCTGTCGTGCGTCTGCCTGGCCGCCATGGACTTTGACGTGCACCGCCTGCCCGACCGGCTGATGTGGCCGTCCATGGGCGTGCTGCTGGGAGGCCTGCTGGTGGCCGGGATCGTGGCGGCCGCCTGGGGCGACATGGGGCGGGTGGTGCTGGCTGCGCTGGCCTGCAGCGGGGGCTATCTGGCGATGGCGCTGCTCTCCCTCGCCCGCGGCTCCCTGGCGGTCGGACTCGGCGACGTCAAGCTGGCGGGGCTGCTGGGCATGGGGCTGGGCTGGTTCGGGTGGTCGACGGTGCTCAATGGCATGCTCGGTGGGGTCCTGGTCGGTGGGGTCTTCGCCGCGTTCCTGCTGGTGACCCACAAGGTGCAGCGGGACGGACACCTCGCCTACGGTCCACCGATGATGGTCGGTGCGCTCCTGGCGCTGCTGTTGTCCCCGGGCACTGTGACCTCACTGTTCTGACGCGTGACAGGATGCGAGCCATGCTGCGCTGGTTGACTGCCGGTGAGTCGCACGGTCCCGCACTCACCGCACTGCTTGAGGGACTGCCCGCCGGGGTCCGGGTCGACAGGTCCGCCGTCGAGGGTGCCCTCGCGCGCCGCCGGCTCGGTTATGGCCGCGGCGCACGGATGAAGTTTGAGGCCGACCAGCTCGCCTTCCTCGGCGGGATGCGCCACGGCCTGACGCTGGGCAGCCCGATCGCCGTGCAGATCGCCAACTCCGAGTGGGCCAAGTGGACGGCCGTGATGAACCCCGAGCCGGTGGAGACCCAGGACCTGGAGCGCTCCGACGACATCGGTGCCCCACAGGAGATCGCCCGCAACAAGGCCCTCACCCGTCCGCGCCCCGGCCACGCCGACCTGGTCGGCATGCAGAAGTACGGCTTCGACGAGGCCCGTCCCGTGCTCGAGCGGGCCAGCGCCCGCGAGACCGCGGCACGGGTGGCGCTGGGAGCCGTTGCGGCCGCCTTCCTCGAGCAGGCCGCCGGCATCCGACTGGTGAGTCACACCGTGGCGATCGGGACGGTCCCCGGGGCGCACCTGGACCAGGACGCGCCGGACGAGGCGAGCCTGCCGCGCCCCGAGGACGTCGACCGGATCGACGCCGACCCGGTGCGCACCCTGGACGCCGACCTGTCCGCCGCGATGGTCGCCGAGATCGACGCGGCCAAGAAGGACGGCGACACCCTCGGCGGCGTGGTCGAGGTGCTGGCCTGGGGCCTGCCGCCCGGACTGGGATCACACACCCACTGGGACCGGCGCCTGGACTCCCGGCTCGCCGGTGCCCTGATGGGCATCCAGGCCATCAAGGGCGTTGAGCTCGGCGAGGGGTTCCGCACGGCCGCGCGACGCGGCAGCCAGGCGCACGACGAGATCGCGCGGGACGCGTCGGGCCGGATCCAGCGGCAGACCCTTCGCTCCGGCGGGACCGAGGGCGGCATGAGCACCGGGGAGGTGCTGCGGGTCCGGGCGGCGATGAAACCGATCAGCACGGTGCCACGTGCCCTGCAGACGGTCGACGTGGCCTCCGGTGAGCCCGCGACGGCCATCCACCAGCGGTCCGATGTCTGTGCCGTGCCCGCGGCCGGGGTGGTCGCCGAGGCGATGGTCGCCCTGGTGCTGGCCGACGCGGTCCTGGAGAAGTTTGGTGGCGACTCGGTCCCCGAGGTGCGCCGCAACCTCGAGAGCTATCTTGCCGCCATACCGGAGCTGATGGGCGGGTCCGGCGGATGAGCGCGCAGCGACCCCTGGCGGTTCTGATCGGTCCGCCCGGCGCCGGGAAGTCGACCGTCGGCGCGCTGCTCGCGCAGCGCTGGGACACCACTTTCCGCGACACCGATGCCCTGATCGAGGCGGCCCAGGGCCGCGCGATCCCGGAGATCTTCTTCGACGACGGGGAGGCGACCTTCAGGGTCATCGAGCGGGAGACGGTCCTGGCCGCCCTCGCCGACGGGGGCGGCGTGCTGGCCCTCGGCGGCGGAGCAGTCCTGGACCCTGCCGTGCAGGAGGCTCTGGTGGGGCACCGGGTGATCTTCCTCGACGTCGGGATCGCGCACGCGTCCAAACGGGTCGGGTTTGACGGGAACCGGCCGCTCCTGGCGGTCAACCCGCGGGCCTCGTGGAGCCGTCTGATGCAGGCGCGCCGCCCGACCTACGAGTCGGTCAGCACCGAGCGGGTCGACACGGCAGGACGGACCCCGGACGAGGTCGTCGACGCCCTGCTCACACCGGTGGGGGAGCCGTGACCGGGCCGGCAGCAGCGGATGACGCTGCGACGGCGGGCGAGGCTGCTGCGGCGGGCGACGCTCCTGCGGCGGGCGACGCTGCGACGGGCGACGCTGCGACGCAGCACAGCCCCCTGCAGCACATCTCCGTTGGAGGGCGCTATGACGTGCACATCGGACCAGGGGCACTGACCTGTCTGACCGGTCACCTCAGCCCCGGGCGACGCGTCATGGTCCTGCACCAACCGGGCCGCGCTGCCCTGGTCGGCGAGGTCGTGGACCTGGTCGCGTCCGCGGGCGGGCAGGGGCTCACCCACGAGATCCCGGACGCTGAGGCGGCCAAGGAGGTGACCGTCCTGGCCGGTGCCTGGGCCGCACTGGGCAGGGCCGGCTTCACCCGCGACGACCTGGTCGTGGGCGTCGGCGGGGGAGCCGCGACCGACCTGGCCGGTTTCGTCGCCGCCTCCTGGTTGCGTGGGGTGGACTTCATTAACCTGCCCACCTCGCTGCTGGGCATCGTCGACGCCGCGGTCGGGGGCAAGACCGGCATCAACACCGCCGAGGGCAAGAACCTCGTGGGAGCCTTCCACGAGCCGCGGGCGGTGCTGTGTGACCCGGCCTGGATGGCCTCGATGTCACGGCCCGACCTCGTCTCTGGGCTCGGTGAGGTGATCAAGTGCGGGTTCATCGCCGACCCGACGATCCTGGAGCTGATCGAGGCGGACCCGCAGGCGGTCTGTGACCCGGCGGCGCCCGTGATGACCGAGCTCATCGCCCGGTCCGTCCGGATCAAGGCGGAGGTCGTCGAGAACGATCTCACCGAGGCCGGGATCCGCGAGATCCTCAACTATGGCCACACCTTCGCGCACGCGATCGAGCAGGTGGAGCACTACAGCTGGCGGCACGGGGATGCTGTGGCCGTCGGCATGGTCTTTGCCGCTGAGCTGGCCGTCCGGGTCGGGGTGATGGACCCGGAGCTCCTGGCGCGGCACCGCTCGGTCCTGGACTCGGTGGGACTGCCGACGAGCTATGCCGGTGCGGACTGGGAGCAGCTGCGCGCGGCGATGGCCCGGGACAAGAAGGCCCGGGGTGCCACTCTGCGGTTCATCGTGGTCTCCGAGGCCGGCGTGACCCAGCGGCTCGTGGGACCGGACGAGGCGCTGCTGCGGGAGGCTTTCGACGCGGTCAGCGCGTCCCACTAGGTGCCGGTGCGCGCATCGTTCACGCCGAAGCCGGGCGGGGTCCGGATCCGGCGTGAAGGATGCGTGCAGGTGAACCGCGGGATGTGCCACTCACGGACGGGTGAGCGTCGGGTTCACGCGGACAGGGCCGACTCCACCCAGTGCTGGGCCAGCGTGAGACGCCGCGAGGCCTCCACGGGCCAACCGACCTGTTGGACCCGGAACGGGCCCGCGGCCAGGCCGAGGATCCGCGCTGCGGCGCGGCGGCGGATGTCCCGTGGGTCGATGTCGGTCTCCCAACGCTGCTGCAGCTCGGTGGCATAGGCGGCGACGCGATCCGGCTGGCTCGACATGGTGTGCCACACCGCCAAGTGCCCGAGCATCGTGCCCGGGTCGTCCCCGGGCCGGGCCACCCCGAGCGTGTCGACGTCCAGGATCCCGCTGACCCGGCCGTCCTCGACGAGCAGCTGCGCCTCGTGATAGTCCCCGTGGGCCGGCACCCGCTCGATGACGTCATCGGTGCCGATGTGCTCGACCAGCCAGTCGATGCGGTCCGCCACCATCGGCAGCAGCCGGCGCAGCAGGTCGGCGACCCGGGGCAGCGCCTCGATCGAGGAGTGGACGGTCGCCGACTGCTCCAGCGCGGGCAGGGTCCCGGGCAGTCCGGCGATCACCTCCGGGTGCGGAAGGCGACCGAAGGGATCCTCGAGGACCTCACGCAGGGTGAATCCCGACATACTGCGCATCGCCAGCAGCCCGAGATCGGAATTGATGCCGAGCGGCTCGGGGACGGGGAGCAGACCGTCCAGGTCGAGGTGCCTCTGGTGCAGGGCCTGCAGCCGGCGCGGCTTGACCAGCTTGAGATAGATCCGGTGGCCCTCGCCACTGACCTCGATGACCGCCCGCCGGGTCGGCCGGTAGGCCCGCAGCCGGGTGTGCGGCTCCGCGATCTGCCCGCCCAGGCTGGCGATGATCGAGGCGGCGGTCGTCGGCTCCAGCACGGTGGCCAGCGACGGCAGGAACGGGTCGTGCGGGACCCGCCACACGGCCACCTGCTCGCCCTCGGACCCCACCACGACCGCGCCCTCGGGCGCCTCCAGGGTGGTGCCGACGTAGGTCGCACGCCCAGCGAGCGGCCCACCCTCGACGATGGTGTCCCACGAGACCGTCGCGCTCCGCCCCGGCCACCAGGTCACCTGACTGACCGCGACAGCCGTCACGCTCCCGCCCTGCGAGGCGACAACCGCAGCCAGCGGGCCGGGCACCTGGTCGGTGAGCAGGTCGGGCAGCACCGGCAGCGCCTCATCGGTCAGCGAGGCGGTCCACTGACGATCCGTCAGCGGCACGGGGGTGGCGGCCAGCCCTCCGGAGACCTCCGGTGTGCTCATGCCGTGGTCTCCGACCTCGGTGCGCTGCCACCGCGCGAGGCCGTGGTCATCAACCGTTCGGCGTCGGCACGCTGATCTGCCGACGGCAGACCCCACCCCGGCTCATAGCCCGCCACCTCCCGCAAGGAGGTGGCCGACCGGTTGCCGAGCAGGATCTCGATGTCGTCTGGTCCGAGCAGGCCGGGGTGGGCCACCCCGCAGGCCTCGGCCAGCTTGAGCATCTCCCGGCGCCAGGCCCGCAGGTAGTTCGCTGACCGGTCCGCCTTCGAGGGCACGTCCAGGCCACGGGTCAGCCAGGGGTTCTGCGTGGCCACGCCGGTGGGGCACCGGTCGTCGTGGCAGCGCTGGGCCTGGATGCACCCGATGGCCATCATCGCCTCGCGGGCGACATAAACCATGTCGGCGCCGAGCGCGAAGGCGACCGCGGCGTTGTCCGGGAGGCCGAGCTTGCCCGCGCCGATGAAGACGACCTGATCAGTCAGCCCGCGCCGGGCGAACTCCCGATAGACCCGGGGAAAGCCGATCCGGAAGGGCAGCGCCACCGAGTCGGCAAAGCTCAACGGTGCCGCTCCGGTGCCTCCCTCGCCGCCGTCGATCGTGATGAAGTCGACGCCCCGGTCGGTGGTGGCCATCTGCTCGGCCAGCTCCTCCCAGAACTCCAGGTCTCCCACCGCCGACTTGATGCCGACCGGAAGCCCGGTCTCCGTGGCGATCATCTCGATCCAGTCGAGCATGGTGTCGACGCTGTCGAACTCCGCGTGCCGGGAGGGGCTGGCGCAGTCCTGGTCCGTGCGGATCCCACGGATCTCGGCGATCTCCTCGGTGATCTTGGCCTGGGGCAGCAGCCCGCCCAGACCCGGCTTGGCGCCCTGGCTCAACTTCACCTCCAGGGCCCGCACCGGTGCCGACTGCACCAGCGCCTTGAGCTTGTCCAGGCTGAAGGCCCCGTCCTCGTCGCGGCACCCGAAATAGGCTGTGCCGATCTGGAAGATCAGGTCCGCCCCGTGGCGGTGGTGGACCGAGATGCCACCCTCGCCGGTGTTCTGCAGGACCCCGGCGGCGGCGCAGCCCCGGTTGAGCGCCTCGACGGCCGGGCCGGACAGGGAGCCGAAGCTCATCGCGGAGACGTTGATCACGGACCTGGGGCGGAAGGCGTGGCGCCGACCCCGCGCTTGGCCCATCACCTTGGCGCACGGCATCAGGTCGTGCTCGCCGCTGTGCTGCAGGGTGCTGGGGGCGACCGGGGCGAAGGTGCGGTGCTTGACGACGGCGTAGCCCTCGTCGTGCTCCACGTCGTTGTCCGTGCCGAACCCGAAGTAGGGGTTCTCCAACTTGGCGCTGGCATAGATGAACCGGCGCTGGTCCCGGCTGAACGGCCGTTCCTCGTCGTTGTCGGTCACGATGTACTGCCGCAGCTCCGGGCCGACCTTCTCCAACAGGTAGCGGGCATGGCCCACCACCGGGAAGTTGCGCAGGATGGCGTGCTTGCGTTGCAGCAGATCGTGGGTGGCCAGGGCCGCAAGACCCGCGACGTGGATGCCGATCGCCTTCGTCCAACTCATGCCCGCCACCCTAGGTGGCACCACGGGCCCCTCGCAGGCCAGCGTCGACCCGTCTGCCACGCGCCGCCACGTAGCATGAGGCCGTGTCCACCACGGTCCTCGTCCTCAGCGGTCCCAACCTGGCAACCCTCGGCAGCCGTGAGCCGGAGATCTATGGCAGCACCACGCTGGCCGAGCTGCAGGGGCAGGTGATCGCCGAGGGGGAGCGCCTCGGCCTGGACGTCGAGTGCCGGCAGACCGACGATGAGGCCGAGCTGGTCCGGTGGGTGCACGAGGCGGCCGCCGCGGGCTGGGACGTCGTCCTCAACCCCGCCGCATTCACCCACTACTCGTATGCCGTGGGGGACGCCTGCGCACACCTGGTCGGGATGGGCTCGCGCCTGGTCGAGGTGCACCTGTCGAACCCGGCCGCCCGCGAGAGCTTCCGGCATACCTCTGTCGTCGGGCGGTCCGCGAGCGGCACGATCGCCGGTTTCGGGGTGGGTTCCTACCTGCTGGCGCTGCGCGCGCTGGCCAACCCGCAGGTCTAATTCGCCCCGTGAGTTACCGTCCCTGCGCCGCGTGACGTTAAACTGACTGACGCTTCCCAGACTTCCCGTAGTGCCCCTGTCTGGCTGGACCTGTGCGCCGGGGCGGCACACGACATACGAAAGAGACACCTGTGGCAACCACGAACGACCTCAAGAACGGCATGGTCCTGTCGATGGACCAGGGACTGTGGCAGGTGCTGGAGTTCCAGCACGTCAAGCCCGGCAAGGGCCCGGCCTTCGTGCGGACCAAGCTCAAGAACGTCACCTCGGGCAAGATCATCGACAAGACCTTCAACGCCGGCACCAAGGTCGAGACGGCCACCGTGGACCGCTCCGACATGGAGTACCTCTACAACGACGGCACCGACTTCATCTTCATGGACAGCAAGACCTATGAGCAGATCCCGGTCTCCGCGGAGATCATGGGCAGCGCCAAGGACTACCTGCTCGAGAACGGCCAGGCGATGATCGCCCAGCACGAGGGCTCTGTGCTGTATGTCGAGTTGCCGCCGAGCGTGGTCATGGAGATCACGCACACCGAGCCGGGCCTGCAGGGCGACCGCTCCACGGGCGGCACCAAGCCGGCCACGCTGGAGACCGGCGCGGAGATCCAGGTGCCGCTGTTCCTGGAGACCGGCACCAAGGTCAAGGTGGACACCCGTGACGGGTCCTACCTCGGCCGCGTGAACTGACCCTCGGTGGGAGCACGCACCAAGGCGCGCAAGCGGGCGCTGGAACTGCTCTACGAGGCCGAGGCCCGGGGTCTCAATGTTGGCCAGTTGCTGGCCGACCGGGTGGCGGCGCCGACGACGCAGCACCCGCTCCCGGACTACACCGTGACCCTCGTGGAGGGCGTCCTCGCCCACTGGGGCGAGATCAACGAGGTCCTGGAGACCTATAGCCAGGGCTGGCAGCTGGACCGGATGCCCTCGGTCGACCGCGCGGTCCTGCGCGTGGCGACCTGGGAGATCGTCTGGAACGACGAGGTCCCTGACCCCGTCGCGATCGCCGAGGCCGTCGAGCTGGTCCAGGGCATGTCCACCAACGAGTCGCCCACGTTCGTCAACGGGCTGCTGGCCCGCGTCTCGGACGTCAAGGCCACCCTGGCCTGAAGCCCCCACCACCTGCTCGGGGGGGCGCTGGATCTCGTGAGTAGTCCCTGCACCCCGACCAGGCCGAGGGACACGAGCCGCTGGTGCCGCTCCTCCTGCCGTGCCAGGAGTTGAGCGAGAAGCTACGGGTCGACGAGTGCTGCGGATATTCGCGGTTCGCGCTCCCAGAGCGCACAAAACAGCAGCACTCGGCGATCGTGGCTCTGAAGCGGCCGGCCTCTGCGCGCTGCGCGACGGCGTCGGCCCTTGCGCGCTGCGCGACGGCGTCGGATAACCCACGCTCGGCCTGAGCCGCTCCCTCGTGAGCCGTGATGATCCGGCTTGACATTGACGCATGCGTCAACCGCCACACTGGTCCCAGACGTCGTCGAGACCAAAGGAGGTGGGCGGCATGGAGTGGTCCATCCAGGAACTGTCGACGGCTGCCGGCACGACCAGCCGCACGTTGCGCTACTACGGCGAGCGTGGCCTGGTGATGCCGAGCCGACTGGGCAGCAACGGCATGCGGTTCTACGACGAGTCCGCGCTCGGCACGCTGCTGCGCATCCGCATCCTGCGGGACTACGGCGTCGGGCTGGAGGCCATCGAAGAGGTCCTCCGCCGGGACGTCGACACCGTGTCGGCGCTCAAGGAACATGCCGCGTCCATGCGGCATCACAGACGTGAGCTCTCTCGGCGCATCGCGTCGTTGGAGCGCACGATCAACAAGATGGAAGGAGGTGAACAACTCATGGCAGACGAAGTTTTTGACGAGTTCGACCACACCCAGCACCGCGAGGAGGTCGAGCAGCGCTGGGGCAAGCAGGCGTATGCCGACAGCGACCGCTGGTGGCGCTCGCTCTCCGACGAGGAGAAGCAGGGCTTTCAGCACGAGCAGAAGGCGATCGCCACGGCCTTCGGCGAGGTGGCTGCCTCCGGGGCTGACCCCAGCTCCGAGCAGGCACAGGCGGTCGTGGCGCGTCATGTCCAGTGGCTGTCAGGACCCACCACGGTGACGCCGGGGTACCTGAAGGGACTGGGCGAGATGTATGTCGCAGACCCGCGTTTCGGAGCGAACTACCCCGGCTACGCCGAGTTCGTCCGGGACGCGATGAGCGTCTACGCCGACCGGTTGTGAGGCATGCGGGGTGCCGGGGCTGCAGACCCGGCCCTCCGTCATACGCCACGCGTCCGGTCGAGGTCGAGGGGCGCCATACCGCGCGCTCGGTCGGGTGGGGGTAGGCGTAGAGTACGAGGCACCACACCAGATACAACGACGTCCTTTAACCACCGTCCTGTGAGGCGGGGAAGGAGTGGGCCATGAGCCCTGCCCGTGACCGAGGCCCCGAGGGGTCGACCGACGAGACCGGTGGACGGGTGGTGCTGGCCCAGGCGGAGATCGCCCGCGCGCTGCGCCGGATCGCCCACGAGATCCTCGAGGGCAACAAGGGGAGTCAGGATCTGGTCCTGATGGGCATCCCTACTCGCGGAGTCCCCCTCGCCCACAGGCTCGCCGAGGCCCTGCGTGACGTCGAGGGGGTGGACATTCCGGTCGGCACCCTCGACATCACGATGTATCGCGACGACCTGCGCTCCCAGCCCACCCGCGCTATGGAGCGCAGTCAGGTCCCCGCAGACGGCGTGGACGGCAAGGTGGTGGTGCTCGTCGACGACGTGCTCTACTCCGGCCGCACGGTGCGCGCGGCGCTGGACAGCCTGGCTGACCTCGGCCGACCCCGGGCAGTGCGCCTGGCCGTGCTGGTGGACCGCGGTCATCGGGAGCTGCCGATCCGCGCCGACTATGTGGGCAAGAACCTGCCCACCGCCCAGGCCGAGCGGGTCTCGGTGCGCCTGGCCGACACCGACGGCACCGACGAGGTCGTCATCTCTGGACCGGCGTCCCGATCGGCATCCGGACCGGCGTCCGCATCAGCAGGGGAGGGCGGCAAGTGAAGCACCTGCTCTCCATGGCCGATCTCTCGCGCGAGGAGATCCTGGAGATCCTCGACACCGCGGTCAGCATGCACGAGGTCCAGCACCGCGACGTCAAGAAGCTCCCGACGCTGCGCGGACGCACCATCATCAACTTCTTCTTCGAGGACTCCACCCGCACGCGCAGCTCGTTTGAGATCGCCGGCAAGTGGCTCTCGGCCGACACCATCAACCTCACCGGCAAGGGCACCTCGGTGTCCAAGGGCGAGTCGCTGCGGGACACGGTCAAGACCATCGACGCCATGGGCGTGGACATGATGATCGTGCGCCACATGGCCTCCGGTGCCCCCGCCCAGATCGCCCAGTGGACCAAGTGCTCGATCGTCAACGCCGGTGACGGGATGCACGAGCACCCCAGCCAGGCCCTTCTCGACGCCTACACCATGCGGCAGCGCCTCGGTGACCTCGAGGGCAAGCACATCGCGCTGGTCGGGGACCTCACCCACTCGCGCGTCTTCCGCTCCAACGTCCTGTGCCTGACCACGCTCGGCGCCAAGGTCACCCTGGTCGCCCCCGCAACCCTGATGCCCGCGGGCATGGGTGCCTGGGCCCAGGCGGACGGCATCGAGCTCTCCCACGACCTGGACGCCGTCCTGCCCACGGTCGATGCCGTGATGATGTTGCGGGTCCAGCGCGAGCGGATGTCCGGTGGCTTCTTCCCCACCGCCCGGGAGTATGCCGTCACGTACGGCCTCACCAAGGACCGCCTCCGACTCCTCCCGGACCACGCGGTGATCTGTCACCCCGGTCCGATGAACCGCGGCCTGGAGATCTCCGGCGACGCCGCCGACGCTGCCCAGTCCCTGGTCCTGGACCAGGTCTCCGCAGGTGTCGCGGTCCGCATGTCGATCCTCTATCACCTGCTCGCGGGCGAGACGTCCGGCGCGCAGTCCGGCGAAGGGAGCGCAGCGTGAGTGACAGGACCAGCGAGGACACGAGCTTGCGAGGCCCGGAGCGGTCCGCGGAACTCACGAATGGAGCACGCATGAGCGCCAGTCACGAAGACCGTCCCACCACCACCGCACCCCTCCTGATCACCGGGGCGGACCTGGCCGGCACGGGCGCCGGGGACCTGCTGGTGGTCGACGGTCGGATCGCCGCCGTGGGCGCCGACGCGGCCGACGAGGCCCCCAGTGGGGCCCAGCGCTACCACGCCGAGGGCCTGGTCGCCCTGCCCGGCCTGGTCGATCTGCACACCCACCTGCGCGAGCCGGGTCGGGAGGACGCCGAGACGATCGAGACCGGCTCCCAGGCGGCGGCCGCCGGTGGCTACACCGCGGTCCTGGCGATGGCCAACACCACCCCGGTCACCGACACCGCCGAGGCGGCCGAGCGGATCTGGGACCTGGGCCAGCGCGCCGGCTATGTCGACGTCCACCCGGTCGGGGCCGTGACCAAGGCGCTGGCCGGCGAGGAGTTGGCCGAGCTCGGGCTGATGGCCCGCTCCCGGGCCCGGGTCCGGGTCTTCTCCGACGACGGCAGGTGCGTCCACGACGCCCGGGTGATGCGTCGGGCGCTCGAATACATCACCTCCTTCGGTGGCGTCATCTCCCAGCACTCCCAGGACCCGACCCTGGCCGGGGCCACCGCCTGCTGCCACGAGGGCGAGCTGTCCGGCCGTCTCGGCCTGCCCGGCTGGCCGGGGGTCGCCGAGGAGTCGATCGTTGCCCGCGACGTGATGCTGGCGCGCCACACCCGCAGCCGGGTGCACGTCGCCCACGTCTCCACCGCAGGCAGCGTCGAGGTGCTGCGCTGGGCCAAGAGCCAGGGCATCGACGTCACCGCCGAGGTGACACCGCACCACCTGCTGCTGACCACGGACCTGCTCAGCACCTATGACCCGGTCTTCAAGGTCAACCCGCCGCTGCGACCCCAGGAGGACGTGGAGGCGCTGCGCGAGGCACTGGCCGACGGCACGATCGACATCGTCGCGACCGACCACGCTCCGCACGTGCGGCAGGACAAGGAACACGCCTTCATCGATGCCGCCTTCGGCATGCTGGGCCTAGAGACGGCGCTGTCCGTGGTCAGCACGGTGATGGTCACGGAGGGCCGGATGACCTGGGCCGACGTGGCCCGCACCATGTCGACCGACCCGGCTCGCATCGCCGGACTCACTGATCAGGGACAAGGACTCACCGTGGGCGCACCCGCCAACATCACCCTCGTCGACCCGACCCGCGCGGTCGTGGTCGACGCCGCCCACTCCAAGTCGCTCTCGCGCAACAACCCGTGGCACGGCCGGGAGCTCACCGGCGGTGTGCACCTGACGATGCTGCGCGGCCGGGTCACGGCCCGTGAGGGTCTCGTGTGGGGGGCGGGCGCATGAGCACGCAGTCACCCGCGGTCCTCGTCCTGGAGGACGGCCGGGTCTTCGAGGGGGAGGCCTATGGCGCGATCGGCGAGACCGTCGGCGAGGCGGTCTTCTGCACGGGGATGACCGGTTACCAGGAGACGCTCACCGACCCCAGCTACCACCGTCAGGTCGTGGTGATGACCGCCCCGCACATCGGCAACACCGGCGTCAATGCCCACGACATGGAGAGCCAGCGCATCTGGGCGGCCGGCTTCGTCGTCCGCGACCCCGCCATCCGGCCCTCCAACTGGCGCTCGCAGGGTGACCTGCAGACCTCGTTGACCGAGCACGGCGTCGTCGGGATCTCCGGCGTCGACACCCGTGCCCTGACCATCCACATCCGCGACCGTGGCGCGATGCGCGCCGGCATCTTCTCCGGGCCGGTTGCCCTGGAGTCCATCCAGTCCCTCCTGGCCCGGGTGCACGCCGCCCCGCAGATGAGTGGCGCCGCCCTCGCCAGCGAGGTCAGCACCAAGCAGGAGTATGTCGTCGAGCCCAGTGGCGAACCCCTGTTCACCGTCGCGGCACTGGACCTGGGCATCAAGGGGTCCACGCCCGCCCTGATGGCCGAGCGGGGCATCAAGGTCCACGTTCTGCCCGCGGACACCAGCTTCGAGCGGGTCCGCGAGCTGGCCCCCGACGGACTGTTCTTCTCCAACGGTCCCGGCGACCCGGCGACCGCGGACAGCGAGATCGAGCTGCTGCGCCGGGCGCTGGACGCCCGGCTGCCGTTCTTTGGCATCTGCTTCGGCAACCAGCTACTCGGCCGGGCCCTGGGCCTGGACACCTACAAGCTGCCCTTCGGCCACCGCGGCATGAACCAGCCCGTCCTGGACCGCGCCACCGGCAAGGTCGCGGTGACCAGCCACAACCACGGCTTTGCCATCGCCTGGCCCGGCGGGGACACCACCCAGGCCGTCGACACGGCATACGGCCCGGTCCGGGTCTCGCACGTGGCCCTCAACGACGACGTGGTCGAGGGCATCGCCTGCACCGACATCCCCGCCTTCTCGGTGCAGTACCACCCGGAGGCCGCGGCCGGACCGCACGACGCGAGCGACCTGTTTGACCGGTTCGTGGACCTGATGCGAGCCGCCGGTGAGGACCCAGCACGCCACGAGGGGGAGGAGAGCCACGATGCCTAGGAACGAGTCCATCACGAGCGTCCTGGTGATCGGCTCCGGCCCGATCGTCATCGGGCAGGCGGCCGAGTTCGACTACTCGGGCACGCAGGCGTGCCGGGTGCTGCGCGAGGAGGGCGTGCGCGTCATCCTGGTCAACTCCAACCCGGCCACGATCATGACCGACCCTGATGTGGCCGACGCGACCTATGTCGAGCCGATCACCCCGGAGGTCGTCGAGACGATCATCGCCAAGGAACGCCCCGATGCGGTGCTGGCGACCCTGGGCGGGCAGACCGCCCTCAACACCGCGATCGCGCTCCACGAGTCCGGCGTGCTGGAGAAGTACAACTGCCCGTTGATCGGGGCGAACGTCGAAGCCATCCAGCTGGGGGAGGACCGGCAGGCCTTCAAGGGTGTGGTCGAGCGGTGCGGCGCGGAGAGCGCGCGCTCGATCATCGCGCACACCATGGATGAGTGCCTGGCCGCGGCCGAGGAGCTCGGCTACCCGATGGTGGTGCGCCCGTCGTTCACCATGGGTGGGCTGGGCTCGGGTTTTGCCTATGACGAGGAGACGCTGCGCCAGATCGCCGGTGCCGGCCTGCAGGACAGCCCGACCACCGAGGTCCTCCTCGAGGAGTCGATCATGGGGTGGAAGGAGTATGAGCTGGAGGTGATGCGCGACCACGCCGACAACGTGGTGGTCGTCTGCTCCATCGAGAACCTCGACCCGATGGGCGTGCACACCGGCGACTCCATCACCGTCGCCCCGGCGATGACGCTCACCGACCGGGAGTATCAGCGGCTGCGCGACATCGGCATCGCCGTCATCCGCGAGGTCGGCGTTGACACCGGTGGCTGCAACATCCAGTTCGCCGTCAACCCCGAGGACGGCCGGGTCATCGTCATCGAGATGAACCCGCGCGTCTCCCGCTCCTCGGCGCTGGCGTCCAAGGCCACCGGTTTCCCGATCGCCAAGATCGCTGCCCGGATGGCGCTGGGCTACACCCTGGACGAGGTGCCCAACGACATCACCAAGAAGACGCCGGCCTCCTTCGAGCCGAGCCTGGACTACGTGGTGGTCAAGGTGCCGCGCTTTGCCTTCGAGAAGTTCCCGGCGGCGGACCCGACGCTGACGACGACCATGAAGTCGGTCGGCGAGGCGATGTCGATCGGGCGCAACTTCACCGAGGCACTGCAGAAGGCGCTGCGCTCCATCGAGCGCAAGGACTCCTCCTTCCACTGGCGACGGGGTGAGCGCCCCACCCGCGAGATGGCCCTGGCCCTGCTGGAGGAGGCGGCCATCCCCACGGACGGGCGCCTCGTGCTGGTGCAGCAGGCGCTGCGCGGGGGAGCCACCGTCGAGGAGACGCACGCTGCCACCGGCATCGACCCGTGGTTCCTGGACCAGATCGCCCTGATCAACGAGCTCGCCGAGGAACTCGCCGACTCCGGCGCAGGGCCGGGCGCCCGGACCACGCCCCAGCTGCTGCGCCGGGTCAAGCGGCACGGATTCTCCGACGCCCAGATCGCCGAGATCGTGGGTCAGCCGGAGGCCGTCGTGCGGGGTGTGCGACAGGCCCTGGGGGTGCGACCGGTCTACAAGACGGTCGACACCTGCGCCGGAGAGTTCGCGGCCACCACGCCCTATCACTACTCCAGCTATGACTCCGAGACCGAGGTCGCGCCACGGGAGAACCCGGCGGTGATCATCCTCGGCTCCGGCCCCAACCGGATCGGGCAGGGCATCGAGTTCGACTACTCCTGCGTGCACGCCTCCCTGGCACTGCGCGAGCGCGGGTTCGACACCGTGATGGTCAACTGCAACCCCGAGACCGTCTCGACCGACTATGACACCTCCAGCCGGCTCTACTTCGAGCCGCTGACTCTGGAGGACGTCCTGGAGGTGGTGCACGCCGAGCAGGAGGCCGGTCCGGTGGCCGGCGTCATCGTCCAGCTGGGCGGTCAGACCCCGCTGGGCCTGGCGGCCGCCCTGAAGGCCGAGGGGGTCCCGATCGTGGGCACCTCGCCGGAGGCGATCCACCTGGCCGAGGACCGGGGAGCCTTCGGGCGGGTCCTGGCGGAGACGGGCCTGACCGCGCCCCGGCACGGCACGGCATACTCCGCTGCTGAGGCGGTGGAGGTGGCCCGGGAGATCGGCTATCCCGTCCTGGTCCGTCCCTCCTACGTGCTTGGTGGGCGCGGCATGGAGATCGTCTATGACGACGCGTCCCTGTCCACCTATGTCACCCGCGCCACGACCGCCGCACCGGAGCATCCGGTGCTGGTCGACCGGTTCCTTGACGAGGCGATCGAGATCGACGTCGACGCGCTGTATGACGGTCGCGACCTCTATCTCGGCGGCATCATGGAGCACATCGAGGAGGCCGGGATCCACTCCGGTGACTCGGCCTGCGTCCTGCCGCCGATCACGTTGGGTCGTGAGGAGATGGGACGCGTCCGGGAGGCCACACTCAAGCTGGCCGAGGCGATCGGGGTGCGCGGCCTGATCAATGTGCAGTTCGCCCTGGCCCAGGACGTCCTCTATGTCCTGGAGGCCAACCCGCGGGCCAGCCGCACCGTCCCGTTCGTGGCCAAGGCCACCGGGGTGCAGCTCGCCCGGGCCGCCGCGCTGGTGATGATGGGCTCGACCATCGACGAGCTGCGTGAGGCCGGCGTGCTGCCCCGGCACCGCGACGGTGGCAACCTGCCCGAGCACGCCCCGGTCTCGGTCAAGGAGGCGATCCTGCCCTTCCGCCGCTTCCGCACCCAGACCGGCCAGGCCGTCGACTCGATCCTGGGCCCGGAGATGCGCTCGACCGGTGAGGTGATGGGGATCGCTGCGGACTATGGCACGGCCTTCGCCAAGAGCCAGCTGCGGGCGGGCTCGGCGCTGCCGCAGTCCGGCACGATCTTTGTCTCGGTGTCCAACCGGGACAAGCGCTCGATGATCTTCCCGGTCAAGCGGCTCACCGACCTCGGGTTCACCGTCGTCGCCACGTCAGGCACCGCTGATGTCTTGCGGCGCAACGGGATCCCTGCAACTGTGGTGCGCAAGCACAGCCAGGGACGGGGGCCCGACGGGGAGCCGACGATCGTGGAGCGGATCGGCAGCGGAGAGATCGACATGGTGATCAACACACCGTCCGGTCAGGACGCGCGCGTCGACGGCTATGCCATCCGGGCGGCCACCACCAGCCTGGACCGTCCCATCATCACCACCGTCCAGCAGCTCGGAGCGGCGGTGCTCGGCATCGAGGCCGCCCGGTCGGGGCCGATCGAGGTCGCCTCGCTGCAGGAGCACGCCGCCCGGCTGGACCTGTTTGGCCAGCCCCCCGTGGAGGCGCCGCAGGGATGAACGCTCGCCTGCTGCGGCGCCGGGCCGGAGAGGTCGTGGCCAATCGACCGCTGGGTGCCTACCGGCAGGTTTCGGTGGTCCTGCCTGCGCTGCCCGGTCCGGCGCGCCCGGGACAGTTCGTCATCGTCCCCCCGGGCCGTCCGGACCGGGTGCTGCCCCGGACCTGGTGGTTGGCCGGGGAGCGGACCGAGGCCGGCTTCGGCAGCACCCTGGAGCTGGTGGTGCCCGACGGCGAGCCCGGCGAGCCGGCGCTGCCCGAGGCCGGTGACCAGCTCGAGCTGACCGGGCCTCTGGGGCGCGGTTTCGGGCTGCCCACTACGGCCGTCACCGCGATCGTGGCGACCGAGGGCGCTGCCGGGGCGGTCGGCCGCTGGCTGGCTGAGCGGCTGCGCGACAGCGGCTCCGAGGTGCACCTGCTCTCGTGCGCAGCGGACCCGGAGCAGCACGTCGACCTCGTGCAGGCCAGACGGGTGGCTGACGGGGTCGTGCTGTCCCACCCGGACCAAGCTGGCTCCGCCCTGGTCCAGCTCGCCCAGCGCACCGCCGCCAGCGTGCTGTATGCCGCCGGCCCCCTCGCGCTGTCGGCCACCGTGGCGCGGGTAGCCGCGCAGACGGGGGTCGTCAGTCAGGTCACCGGGGTCGACATCGGCGGTCCTGGAGTCTGTGGTCACGGGCTCTGCGGGGGGTGTGAGCTGCCGCTGATCTCGGGCCGCCGCGTCGGCGCCCGGGTGCGGCCGTGCTCCGAGGGCCCGGTGCTGCGCGGTGACCTGGTGGACTGGAGTGCCACCGGTGCGGCCGTGTCGGCGGAGTCGGCTGCTTCGGCATCGACAGTGTGGGCGGGGGGACGTTGATGACGCGGGTTCCGTTGGTGACCGCCGCAGCCGGATGCGGCGGGAGCGGCCGCGAGCTGGCGCGCTGTGGCGACCTAGCGCAGCTGGACGCCGTCCACCTGGGGCCGGTGGGTGAGCAGACCGCGCCGGTCCTGACAGCTGGCGCGGCGGACCTGGCAGCTGGCGCGGCGGACCTGACAGCTGGCGCGGCGGACGTGCAGGGTGTCGCGCTGGACCCGGGAGAGGGCGCCCCTCCGGGCCGCGGGGCCACCCTGCTGCCGACGCCGTCCGGACTGGTGCACAGACCCGCCCGGGTCCTGCCCACCGACCTCGTCGTCCAGGACCTGCTGCCGTGGTTTCGGGCGCGCGGCCTGGCCGTCACGGTCGCGGTGCGGGGCGGCACGCTCGGCGAGGTGGTCTCGGTCCTGCAGGCGCTGCGCCGCTCCCTGGACTTCACCACCATCACCGCGGTCGAGATCGACCTGGCCACCACCCGTGAGGAGACCCTCCCGACCCTGGGTGGGCTGAGCAGCATCTCGCCGAGCGCCAGCTGGTCGGCGGACCCGCAGGCCAGCCTGAAACTCCTGGCCGCGGTGCGGGAGCAGCTGCCACGGGATCTGCTCCTGCTTGCCAAGTTCGGGGGCGAGTGCCCCGACCCGGTGGCTACGGCTCGTGGCGCGGTCGGCGGGGGAGCGCGTGCCCTGGTCCTCAGCGGCAGCGTTCCTGCCCTGTCCGAGGGACACCATCTGGTCGGCCCCGCCACCGGGGTCATCACCCTCGGGCTAGTCAGGCGAATCCACGCGGCTATCGCGGCGGCTCGGGTGCCGCAGGTGCCCCTCGTGGCCGTGGGAGGCATCCACAACGTGGAGACGGCTCGGGCCGCGATCGCGGCCGGCGCCACGGGCGTGCAGCTGGGGTCGGCACTCTTCGCCGACCCCGCGCTCCTGTGGGAGGTCCATGCCGCACTGCTGGCTGGCGGACCGGAGCACGACGGCCCCATGGCCACCGAGCCCAGCGCCAACGACCCCAACACCCATCCTCGCAGCACCCACGATCCCAGCATCCACGACCCCAGCATCCACGACCCCAGCATCCACGACCCCAGCATCCACGACCCCAGCATCCACGACCCCAGCATCCACGACCCCAGCATCCACGACCCAAGCACCCACGATCCCAGCACCCACGATCCCAGCACCCACACAGATCCAGGAGGACCCCATGCCCGATGAGCGACCTGCCGGTGTGCCCCACGACCACGCTCCCTTCGGACCCCGCCTCCTCGCGGCGATGAGCCAGCACGGCCCCCTGTGTGTCGGCGTGGACCCGCACCCGCAGCTGCTCAGCCAGTGGGGTCTGCCCGACTCGGTCGAGGGCGTCGCCCGGTTCTGTGACGGCGTGCTGGAGGCCATGGGCGGGCGGGTGGCGGC
The DNA here is from genome assembly GCF_007197575.1 of Ornithinimicrobium ciconiae. Classification (NCBI taxonomy): domain Bacteria; kingdom Bacillati; phylum Actinomycetota; class Actinomycetes; order Micrococcales; family Ornithinimicrobiaceae; genus Ornithinimicrobium; species Ornithinimicrobium ciconiae. The sequence goes on along the minus strand of NZ_CP041616.1, from coordinate 2,534,374 downwards.
GGTCAAGCCGCAGTCAGCCTTCTTCGAACGGCACGGCTCCGGCGGCGTCGCGGTGCTCGAGCGTCTCCTGGCAGATCTGCGTTCCGTCGGCACGCTGAGCGTGCTCGACATCAAACGCGGCGACATCGGGTCGACGATGGGCGCCTACGCCCAGGCCTACCTCGAGGAGGGAGCACCCCTGGCCGCCGATGCCATCACCGTCACCCCCTATCTCGGCACCGGCGCGCTGGCGCCGGCCGTCACGCTCGCCAAGGCCAACGGTCGCGGCCTGTTCGTGCTGGTGCTGACCTCCAACCCTGAGGCAGCGAGCGTGCAGCACGCGGGCGATCCCTCGGTGGCCGCAGCAGTCGCCGCCGACGTGGCCGAGCTCAATGCCGGAGGAGACCCGGTGGGCGACATCGGCATGGTTGTCGGGGCCACCGTCGGCGAGGCGCCCGCGCGGCTCGGCATCGACCTGGCTGGCGCCAACGGGATCGTGCTCGCTCCGGGTGTCGGAGCGCAGGGAGCTACCGCTCACGATCTGGCCATCACCTTCGCCGGGCTGGAGCAGCGTGTCCTCGTGCCGGTGAGCCGGGGTATCCTCTCGGCGGGCCCCACCCCGGAGCGACTCCGAGCCACCAGCGAGGCGTTGTCCGCCGAGCTGACCTCGAAGTTGTGGAGCTGACCTCGTGTTGGCAGGGTGGGCCCCATGTCGCTAGGTTCCCTGGGGGCAGTGCCGGCGAAGGTGACCAGTGGTCGCGCTCCGCAGGCACACAGGGCAGGATGAGGACAGGCAGAGACGGGCGCAGTGCGGCGCCCGGCTCTGAGGACATTTGAGATGACTCACAGAAGGAGCAACCGTGGCACTTCCCGAGCTGACACCTGAACAGCGAGCTGAGGCACTGGCCAAGGCAGCGGTGGCGCGTCGTGAGCGCGCCGCGGTCAAGAACCGGCTGAAGAACGCACAGGGGTCCCTGGCCGAGGTCCTGGCCGAGGGCAAGGAAAACGACATCGTGGGCAAGATGAAGGTGTCGGCACTGCTGGAGTCCATGCCCGGTGTCGGTCGCGTGCGCTCCAAGCAGATCATGGAGACGGTGGGGATCTCCGAGAGCCGCCGGGTCCGTGGTCTGGGTGCCAATCAGAGCCGCGACCTGCTCGCCTACTTCAACGAAGGCTGACCGCCCCCGTGACACCTGCCCCGGAGGGCGCGGGGCACCCGGGCGACACGATGGACGAGGAACGTGACGGGGGCCCACAGGCCGCTGCCCGCCTCGTCGTCCTGGCGGGACCCACTGCCGTCGGCAAGGGGACCGTCGCGGCATACATCCGCCGCCATCACCCCAACGTGTGGCTGTCGGTCTCGATGACCACGCGACAACCCCGCGCGGGTGAGGTCGACGGTGTCCACTACCACTTCGTCGACGATGAGGAGTTCGACCGGCTGCAAGAGGCCGGCGAGTTCCTGGAGTGGGCCGTGGTGCACGGTCGAGCCCGCTACGGCACCCCGCGGGGTCCGGTCGAGCGCGCACTCGCGCAGGGGCGGCCCGCGCTGCTGGAGATTGATCTGGCCGGCGCCCGTCAGGTCCGCGAGGCCATGTCTGAGGCGTTCTTCGTCTTTCTCACCCCGCCTTCATGGGAGGACCTGGTCGATCGCCTCATCGGTCGTGGCACCGAGACCGAGGAGGAACAGCAGGTCCGACTGGCCACCGCACGCACCGAACTGGCCGCCGCCACCGAGTTCGACGCACAGATCATCAACGACGAGGTTTCCCGTGCGGGTGAGGAACTCGTATCATTGATGTTTGACCCCCGCAGCCCCAGCCCGAGGACCAGTCCCGGGCAGGCCGGGCCGCGCACCGAGACGACGAGGACACAACTGACGTGATTGGCACAATCGCCACACCGGAGGGCATCACCAACCCCCCGATCGATGACCTGCTCCAGCGAGCCGACTCCAAGTACGCCCTGGTGATCTACGCCGCCAAGCGCGCCCGGCAGATCAACGCCTACTACTCCCAGCTCTCCGAGGGCCTGCTGGAGTATGTCGGACCCCTGGTGGAGTCCGAGATGACCGACAAGCCGCTGTCCATCGCACTGCATGAGATCAACCAGGGCAAGCTGCACACCTCCAGCCCGCAGAACTGACCCGACCCAGGCACACTGTCGCGGCGTCCGTCCCGGTCAGCCCGCGCTCGCCAGCAGGGAGAACCGTTCCGTCATGAGAGTCGTGCTGGGCGTGAGCGGCGGGATCGCCGCCTACAAGGCAGCGCTCCTGCTGCGTCTGTTCGTCGAGGCCGGCCACGAGGTGAGCGTGATTCCGACCGCCGCCGCGCTGCGCTTCGTGGGCGAGCCGACCTGGGCGGCCCTGTCCGGGCGGCCGGTCGCCAGCGACGTGTGGACGTCCGTGCACGAGGTGCCGCACGTCCGCCTCGGTCAGGAGGCCGACCTGCTCGTCGTCGCGCCAGCGACGGCCGACCTGCTCGCGCGCGCCGCCCACGGGCAGGCGGACGACCTGCTGACCAACACCCTGCTCACGGCGCGGTGCCCGGTGCTGATGGCGCCGGCGATGCACACGGAGATGTGGCAGCACCCAGCCACCGTGGCCAACGTCGCGCTGCTGCGCGAGCGGGGCGTTGAGGTCATGGACCCGGCTGCCGGACGTCTCACCGGGGCCGACACGGGCCCGGGTCGGCTGCCCGAGCCCGACGAGATCTTTGCCGCAGCGCTCGAGCTCTGCTCACGCACACCCCTGACGGAGACGGCGACGACGGCACCGACCGCGGGCGCGTTGGCCGGGTGCCATGTGGTGGTCAGCGCCGGTGGCACCCGCGAGCCCCTGGACCCGGTCCGCTTCCTCGGCAACCGTTCGTCGGGCAAGCAGGGGTTTGCCCTGGCCCAGGTCGCCGCGAGCCGCGGAGCCCGGGTCACCCTGGTCGCGGCCAACGCCGAGCTCCCGGTTCCTGACGGCGTCGACGTCGTGCCGGTGGAGACCGCCCTGGAACTGCAGGAGGCCGTGCGCACGGCCACCGCGGACGCCGACGTGGTGGTCATGGCCGCCGCGGTCGCAGACTTCCGTCCGCGCGAGTATCAGGACGCCAAGATCAAGAAGACGCACGCCCCGGGGCAGGAGGACTCGGCCCCGACCATCGAGCTGGTGCGCAATCCCGACATCCTGGCCGGGTTGGTCGCCGACCGGGGCCAGGGGCGGTCCCCGGTGATCGTCGGCTTCGCCGCAGAGACCGGTGACGCCAGCGGCGACGTGCTGTCCCTGGCGCGAGCCAAGTTGGTCCGCAAGAGGTGTGACCTGCTGGTCGCCAACCAGGTCGGGCGCGACCTGACCTTCGGCAAGGATGACTCCCTGGTGCACCTGCTCCGACCGGAGAGCGAGGAGGTCCGCACCGTCGGACCCGCCAGCAAGACGGTCGTCGCCGAGGCGGTCTGGGACGAGGTCGGCGAGCTGCTGGCCACGGGCGGCCCTGTCGGTCCCGGCCAGTAGACTGCGCCGAGTCCCACCAGCAGCCGCTGCAGTCCCCGAGGAGCCTCTTCGTGCCACGCCTGTTCACCTCCGAGTCCGTCACCGAGGGTCACCCCGACAAGATCTGTGACCAGATCAGCGACGGCATCCTCGACGAGCTCCTGCGCCAGGACCCCGAGTCGCGGGTCGCCGTGGAGACCCTGGTGACCACCGGCCTCGTGCACGTGGCGGGCGAGGTCCGCACGACCGGCTATGCCGACATCCCCACCATCGTGCGGGACACCATCCTCGAGATCGGCTATGACAACTCGCACAAGGGCTTCGACGGGCGCACCTGCGGTGTCCAGGTGTCGATCGGCGGGCAGTCGGCGGACATCGCGGCGGGTGTCGACAACGCCTACGAGCAGCGCGACAACCCCTCCGAGGACCGGTTCGACCTGCTCGGTGCCGGCGACCAGGGCCTGATGTTCGGCTATGCCTGCACCGACACCCCCGAGCTGATGCCGGTGCCGATCTGGCTGGCGCACCGCCTCGCGGAGGAGCTCACCGCGGTCCGCAAGAGCAACGAGCTGGACTACTTGCGCCCAGACGGCAAGACGCAGGTCACCATCGAGTATGACGGGGACCGGGCAGTCCGCCTCGATACGGTCGTGCTCTCCACCCAGCACGCCGAGGGGATCAGCCTGCGCGACCAGCTCGACCCAGACATCCGCGCCCGGGTCATCGCGCCGGTCCTGGAGCGGGCCCGCGACAACGGCCTCAAGCTCGAGACCGAGGGGCACCGGGTGCTGGTCAACCCGACCGGCAACTTCGTCATCGGCGGCCCGATGGGCGACGCCGGTCTGACCGGCCGCAAGATCATCGTCGACACCTACGGCGGCATGGCCCGTCACGGTGGCGGGGCGTTCTCCGGCAAGGACCCGTCCAAGGTTGACCGGTCCGCCGCCTACGCCATGCGGTGGGTCGCCAAGAACGTCGTCGCCGCCGGCCTGGCCGACCGGTGCGAGATCCAGGTGGCCTACGCCATCGGTGCAGCCACTCCGGTCGGACTCTATGTCGAGACCTTTGGCACCGAGACCCGGCCGGTAGAGCGCATCCAGGACGCCATCACCAAGGTCTTCGACCTGCGTCCGGCCGCCATCGTCGAGGAGCTCGACCTGAGGCGTCCGATCTACCAGCCCACCGCTGCCTATGGCCACTTTGGCCGGACCGGGGCCGTCGGAGTCGAGGGCGCCTTCACCTGGGAGGCGACCAACCGCGTCGAGGACCTGCAGGCTGCAGTCTGAGACGGCCGGTCGTGGTGGCCGCGCAGGAGCAGCCGACCGGGGAGCAACCGACCCTGGTCGGCCTCGCTGTGCCCGCACCGGGGACGCGTGACACCGACTCCGGCGAGGAGAGCCGCCTGACTGACCCCGTCGCCGAGGTGCTCGTCGACAGTCACCTGGCGCACCTGGACCGCCCCTTTGAGTATGCCGTTCCCACCGACCTCGACGACCTCGCCCGTCCAGGCGTCCGGGTGCGCGTCCGGTTCGCGGGGAGGGTCGTCGACGGCTACGTCCTGCGGCGCAGCGCAGAGGCGGAGCATCCTGGGAGACTGGCCCCGCTGCTCAAGGTCGTCTCTGCCGAGGTGGTGCTGACCCCGCACCTTGCGCGCCTTTGTCGCGAGCTGGCCGACCACTACGCCGGCACTCTGGCGGACGTTCTGCGCCTGGCCATCCCCCCACGGCACGCGCGCGCGGAGAAGTCGCTGCCGGTCGAGCAGCCCATGACGGAGCCGCCCACGACGGAGCCGCCCACGACGGAGCCGCCCACGACGGAGCCGCCCACGACGGAGCCGCCCACCTCGGAGCCGCCCACCTCGGAGCCGCCCACCTCGGAGCCGCCCACCTCGGAGCCGCCCACCTCGGAGCCGCCCACCTCGGAGCCGCCCACCTCGGAGTCGTCGACACGGCAGGCCGCTGGGAGGTCCGACGTGATCGAGCCGGACGGGTGGCAGTCCTATCCGGCCGGGGCCGCGCTCGTGCGTCGCCTCGCGGCCGGGGAGTCACCGGCCGCCGCCTGGACGGCGCTGCCTGATGCAGGCTCGGCGCAAGGATGGCCGACGGCACTGTCCACGGCCGTTGCCGCAGTGCACGCCTCCGGCAGAGGCAGTCTCGTGGTGCTGCCCGATTACCGTGACGTTGACCGGTTGGCCGCCGTGCTCGACGGTGCCGTGGGGCAGGACGCCTACGTGCGGTTGACTGCCGACCTGGGTCCTGAGCAGCGTTACCGCGCCTGGCTGAAGGTGCTGCGCGGGCACGTGCGGATCGTCATCGGCTCCCGCTCGGCAGCCTTCGCGCCGGTGCGTGATCTGGGACTGGTCGCCTGGTGGGACGACGGTGACGACAACCTGCAGGAGCCGCGCGCGCCCTACCCCCACGTGCGAGAGGTGCTGCGCCGCCGGGCAGCCATCAGCGGTGCCGGTCTGCTGGTTGGGGGTTATACGACGACACCACAGATCCAGCACTGGGTCAGCCGTGGTGACCTGCGCCTCGTGCGCGGCTCGGCCGCTGCCGTGGCCCAACGTGCCCCCAGGGTCACCGTTGCCGGTGAGGGCCACCAGGGAGCGCGCGACGCCGCCGCTGCCAGCGCCCGGATGCCCAGCATCGCCTGGCGTGCGGTCAAGGACGGGCTGTTGTCCGGGCCCGTCCTCGTCCAGGTCCCGCGTCGGGGATATCTCGTCGCGCTCAGCTGCGAGCAGTGCCGCACACCGGTGCGCTGCACCACCTGTGCCGGACCGTTGCAACGCAGCGGTGCGGGGGTGGTGCCCGCCTGTGCGTGGTGCGGGCGGGCGGACTCGGGACAGCCGTGCCGGGAGTGTGGCGACCGGTCCCGCCGCTCGAGCATCGTGGGTGAGGAGCGCACGGCGGAAGAAGTCGGCCGGGCCTTTCCGGGTGCCAGGATCGTGGTCTCTCGTGCCGGGCAGGTGCTCGCCACGGTCCCCGACCGCCCGGCGGTGGTGGTGGCCACCCCGGGGGCCGAGCCCGTTGCTGACTCGGGCTATGCCGCCATCCTGCTCCTGGACGGATGGGCGCTGCTGGACCGCGGCGGTCTGGACTCCGGTGTCGAGGCACTGCGCCGCTGGACCGCCGCGGCGGCGCTGAGCAGGCCGGGCACACCGGTCGTGCTCGCGGGGGTCCCCCCACACGCGCGGCTGCGCCCGGTCGAGGCACTGGTGCGGTGGGACCCGGTCTGGCTCGCCGCGCGTGAGCTCGACGAGCGCGCGGCCCTCGGACTGCCGCCGGTGCGCCGCACCGCGACGGTCACCGGCGACCCCGACGCCGTCTCGGCCGCCCAGCAGCGACTGGCCGGAGAGGTCACCGGTGGTCCGGGGCAGGGCGGTGGTCCACCTGGCACACACTTCGAGATCTTTGGCCCGCTGCCAGCACGCGGGGGGACAGACGAGTCGGCCCAGCTGCTCCGGCTCGTGGTCCGGGAGCGCACAGTCGCCGACGGACAGACTGGCGGGCCGGACAGTGAAAGGCGGGTCAGTGGCGGGCCGGACAGTGAAAGGCCGGACAGTGAAAGGCGGGTCAGTGGCGGTGGCAAAGCCCTGCCGGCTGCGTTGCAAGCCCTGCGCGCTGCGCGCAGTCTGCGCAAGGCCGGTGGTGAGCTGCACATCCGTCTCGACCCCGTGGATCTGGATCTGTGACCGATCCGCCACGGGGCACGGGGTTGCGTCTCAACTCGGTAACGATCGGGTCACCTTGCGGCGACTTGTGTTGGTAAACCCCTGCGAAGTTGCATAACTTTGCTCTCGCATACCCCCCGGCGCGTTGCAGGCTGCCGGGTCCCGGCCAAGGGGGCCGGCGCCCGCCTGCGGAGTGTCCGCTCAATAGGAGGAACATTGAAGATCAGGCGCACAACCATGGCGATTGTGGCCGCGGGAGCCCTGGTGCTGTCCGCGTGCACCTCAGGCACCGAGGACCCCGACGACACCACCACTGACGACACCCAGAGCTCCGAGGACGACTCTGCGGACGGCGACGACGCGTCTGCTGCTCCCGGAGACGACGGCTCGGAGACCAGCGGCCCCGACGGTGGCGAGGACGCGGCCCCGGCCGACACCGCCAAGCCCGACCTCGGTGACATCACCACCAAGGAAGACAACATCTACTTCTCGGTGGGTGCTGACGAGTGGGCCGGCCTCAACGCCAACACGGCTGAGACCAACTCCGTCTACAACGCGGTGGTCTCCTCGCGCCTTGGCTCCAGCTTCTGGTACTACGGCACTGACGGCACGATCTACCCGGACGAGGACTTCGGCACCTACGAGGTCACCAGCGAGGACCCGCTGACCGTCGAGTACACCATCTCGGACCAGGCTGTCTGGGAGGACGGCACTCCGATCACCTACAACGACTTCCTGCTCGAGTGGGTCGCCCAGAACCCGCCGTCGGTCTTCGGTGAGGCGCCGGAGGGCGACGAGGACTACGTCCCGACGTTCAACAACGTCGGGACCGACTGGGGCCTGTACGTCCCGGACGGCCCGGAGGGTGAGCTGGATGGCAAGACCTTCACGCTGACCTACCCGGACCCCTACCCGGACTACCAGCTGATGGTGGGCGGCCCGACCGGCCCGGCACACGTTGCCGCCGCAGAGTCCGGCATGACGCCGGAGGAGCTGGTCACCGCCATCAAGGACGGCGACGCAGAGGCCCTCGCGCCGGTCGGCGAGTTCTGGAACACCGGTTGGCTGTCCCCGGACAAGACCCTGCCGGACCCCGCCATCGCGCAGTCCAGTGGTCCCTACACCATTGACGGCTCCAAGGGCGCCGAGTGGAGCGTCGGTGAGTACGTCACCCTCGGACCCAACGACGTCTACTGGGGCCCGCCGCCGGCCACCTCCAACCTGACCTTCCGCTTCGCTGCGCCGGAGACTCACGTCCAGGCCCTGAGCAACGGTGACCTCAACATCATCGAGCCGCAGGCCACCGTGGACACCGTCCAGCAGCTGGAGGCCCTGGGTGACACGATCACCATCGACACCGGCGACACCATGACGTTCGAGCACCTCGACTACAACTTCGCCGAGGGCAGCCCGTTCGCCGAGGACGCTGGTGGCCTGGCCGCTCGCGAGGCCTTCGCCTACTGCGTGCCGCGTCAGCAGATCGTCGACAACCTGCTCAAGCCGATCACCGACGAGGCAGTCGTCATGAACTCCCGGGAGGTCTTCCCCTTCCAGGAGGGCTACGAGGAGCACGTCGGCAAGATCTACGACGGCCGCTACGACCAGATCGACCTGGAGACCGCCAAGACCAAGTTCGAGGAGTCCGGCCTCGAGGAGGGCACGCAGATCCGCATCGGTTACGGCGCGGGCAACCAGCGTCGTGTCGACCAGGTCGCGCTCATCAAGGCCTCCTGTGACCAGGTCGGCTTCGAGATCGTCGACGCGAGCGCCCCGGGTCTGGGCGACGTTCTCGCCTCCGGTGACTGGGAGATCGCGCTGTTCGCCTGGGCCGGTTCCGGCACGGTGACCGGCTCGGCCTTCTGGTACCAGATCGGCAACGAGGGCGGCAACTTCGGTCAGTGGGTGAACGAGCCGGCGGACACCGCCTGGAGCGTCATCTCCACCACCCTGGACGAGACGGTCCGGGAGGAGCAGCTGGTCATCATCGAGTCCGAGGCCTGGAACGACCTGCACAGCATCCCGGTGTTCGCGCACCCGGGTGTCGTGGCCTACGACAGCACGCTCCAGAACGTGATCCTCAACGCCAGCCAGACCGGCGTGCCGTGGAACGCGGAGCAGTGGGTGCGCAGCGAGTGATCATCTGATCACTGGCCGGTGAGTTCGTCACCGGCCGCACCAGCCGGACGTATGCAGTAACCGGTGGGGCGGGACCTCGGTCCCGCCCCACCGGTCCGTCCGGCACCAGACCGGCCCGAGAGCGGGCCACGGCCCTCCCGGAGGATGAGTCTTGCGGCACTCCGTCCCAGAGGATGACAGGGCACGTGCCGAGCGTTACGCTCGGGCGACCCAGGCCACGGCAGCCTCACGTACCCGAAGGGAAACCCCGTGCTCAGATTCATCTTGCGCAGGCTCGGCGTCTCAGCCCTGATCCTGTTCCTGGGATCCGTCTTCCTGTTCTTCATCACCGTCTTCTCCGGTGACCCGCTGGAGGACCTCCGAGAGAGTCGCGAACGCACTGCCCAGCAGCAGATGGAAGCCCGCACCCGGAACATGAACCTGAACGAACCCTGGTTCGTGCGGTACTGGATGTGGTTGACCGGTGTAGCAAAGTGCGTGACGCTCAACTGCGACCTGGGTAATGACTCGACGGGTGCCAGCATCAGCACCTCCCTCGTCAACGCCGCCGGCAGCACCCTGCGGCTGGTGACCCTGGCAACGGCCCTGGCCATCATCATCGGTGTGACGATGGGCATCCTGGCCGCCATCCGCCAGTACTCCGGATTTGACTACGCAGTCACCTTCGCCGCCTTCCTCTTCTACTCCCTGCCCGTCTTCTGGGTGGCGGTCCTGCTCAAGGAGTACGGCGCGATCCGGTTCAACAACTGGATGGCTGATCCATCGGTCTCCTTGACAACCGCACTCATAGTCGGCCTGCTGTTCGGGCTGACCATCGCCTCGGTCCTGGGTGGGGACCTGCGACGCAAGTTGGTGACCGGGGGAGTCGCTGCTCTGGTGGGCTTCGGTGCGATGACCTACTTCGACCAGGTCGGCTGGTGGCGTCAGCCCGCGCTCGGACTCCCGCTGATCATCCTGATCGCGGCCGGTGCTGGCGTGCTGCTGACCTACCTGACGGTGGGCACCACCAACCGCAAGATCCTGTATTCCTCCCTGACCACCATCGCGGCCGGGGTCGTGGGCTGGTTCATCTTCAACGGCTGGATCGTCGCGCCGACCTACCCGCTGCTCCTGCTGATGCTCGCGATCGCCATCGTGTCCGGCATCGTGATCGGCTGGTTCTGGGGCGGCTGGGACCGCAACATCGCGATCTGGGTGTCCATCGGCACCGCTGTCGCCTTCGCGGGCGCCACGGCGCTGGACCAGCTGCTGCGCAACTGGGGTCCGTTCCTGGACCGCAAGCCGCGACCCATCTCGACGATCGGCTCAGGGTCTGTCAACTTCGAGGGTCCGTTCTGGACCGAGATGTGGGACTGGGGGGTCCAGTTGATCCTGCCCACCATCGTGCTGACCGTCATCTCGCTGGCCAGCTACAGCCGCTACACCCGCGCGTCGATGCTGGAGACCATCCGGCAGGACTACGTCCGCACGGCACGCTCCAAGGGGTTGTCTGAGCGGGTAGTCATCACCAAGCACGCCCTGCGCAACGCGCTGATCCCCATCACCACGATCGTGGCCTTCGACTTCGCCGGCCTGATCGGTGGCGCGGTGGTCACCGAAACGGTCTTCGGTTGGAAGGGCATGGGTGCGCTCTTCCAGGAAGGTCTCCAGCGGGTCGATCCTGCCCCGGTGATGGCCTTCTATCTGGTGACCGGCACGGCAGCCGTTCTGATGAATATGGTCGCCGATATCGCCTACGCCTTCCTTGACCCGCGGATCCGGACGTGAGCAGGTGGCCCACCATGACCTGCCAGCCCGACTCCACTCCGCACGGAGGACGCCATGACTGACAACGACAAGCCCGAGACACCCGGCAGCGGCGAGGAGAGACTTTCGCCGATCCCCGAGATGCACGACCCCGGCTCCGCGCAGAGTGCCGGCACCACGACGGACGCGCTCTCGGTCGAGAAGCAGATCGACCTGACGCAGAAGTCCTACTCTCAGGGCGAGCTGATCCGCCGACGGTTCTTCCGGCACAAGGGCGCGATGTTCTCCCTCGCCTTCCTCGTCTTCGTCGTGGTGATGGCGATCTCCTCCATCGGCTACTTCTTCATCCCGGGCTGGTGGGACAAGGACTACTGGTCCGCGGCCACCATCGTCGACGGGGGACGTCCGACGCTGAGCTTGTTCCCCCCGGCCTGGGGCGAGCAGCCGTTCGGCCAGGAGAACGCCGGCAAGGACTACTTTGCCCTGACGATGCGCGGCACCCAGCGATCCCTGACGATCGCCTTCACCGTGGGCATCCTGACGACCATGCTCGGGACCCTCATCGGCGCCATCGCGGGCTACTTCCGCGGCTGGGTCGAGGCCATCCTGATGCGTGTCACCGACCTGTTCATCGTCATCCCGCTGCTCGTCCTGGCCGCCGTGCTGGGTCAGCGCAGTGGTGGTGGCATCTGGCCGCTGGCGATCATGCTGAGCCTGGTCTCCTGGACCGGCCTGGCCCGACTCGTCCGCGGAGAGGTGCTGTCCCTGCGCGAGCGGGAGTTCGTCACCGCGGCCGAGGCGATCGGCACCTCTCCGTGGCGCATCATCTTCAAGCACATCCTGCCCAACACGATGGGCACCATCATCGTCAGCGCGACCCTGACGATCTCGGCGGTGATCCTGCTGGAGAGCGCGCTGAGCTTCCTGGGCTTCGGTGTCCGTCCGCCGGACACCTCCCTCGGACTACTGATCTCCACCTACCAGAACAGCTTCACGGTCCGCCCGTGGCTCTTCTGGTGGCCCGGCATGGTCATCCTGGGCATCGCACTGTCGGTGAACTTCCTCGGTGACGGCCTGCGCGACGCCTTCGACCCCCGCCAGAGCAGGAGCGACTGATGACTGCCACCACCACAGACAGCACCACCGGAGCCGTCCTGGACTTCAACGAGGTTGACGTCCGGTTCAGCACCGAGTTCGGCTCGGTCCACGCGGTCAAGGGTGTGTCCCTACACGTCAACCCCGGCGAGGTGGTCGCCCTGGTCGGTGAGTCCGGCTCGGGCAAGTCAGTCACCTCGATGACCGCGATGCGGTTGCTCCCGAGCAACGCGCGCATCGGCGGTGAGATCACCGTCAACGGGCACGGCATCCGCAAACTGTCCGAGAACGCCATGCGGCGCCTGCGCGGCAACGACATCGCGATGGTCTTCCAGGAGCCGATGACAGCGCTGAACCCGGTGCTGACCATCGGCACCCAGATGACCGAGGCCCTCGAGCTCCACGGCATCGCCTCGGGCAAGGCTGCCCTGCAGCGCGCCATCGAGCTGCTCGACATGGTCGGCATCCCCGAGCCCGAGCGGCGGGTCAAGCAGTACCCGCACGAGCTGTCCGGTGGCCAGCGTCAGCGCGTGGTGATCGCCATCGCGATCAGCTGTGACCCCAAGATCATCATCGCCGACGAACCGACGACAGCCCTTGACGTGACCGTGCAGGCCGACATTCTCGACCTGCTGCGCTCACTCAAGGAAAAGCTCAACACCGGCATCCTGCTGATCACGCACAACATGGGCGTGGTGGCCGACATGGCCGACCGCGTCTGCGTGATGTTCAAGGGTGAGCTGGTGGAGAAGGGCACGGTCGACGAGGTCCTGCTCAACCCGCAGCACGAATACACCAAGATGCTGCTCGGATCCGTCCCGCGTCTGGGCGCGGGCCGCGACCAGATGGGCATCAGCATCGCCGAGGTCGAGGCCGTTGAGGGCGCCGAGCTCGCCATCGACCTGGAGAACCTGGTCATCGAGTACCACCGGATGGGCAAGCCACCCTTCCGGGCCGTGGATGACGTGAGCTTCCAGGTGCGTCAGGGCGAGATCGTGGGTCTGGTCGGTGAGTCCGGCTCGGGCAAGTCCACGATCGGACGGTGCGCGCTCGGTCTGATCCCCGCTGCGGGTGGCTCGTTCCGCCTGCTGGGCCAGGACATCACGGGGATGAAACGGCACCAGCTCAAGGCCATCCGCCGTCGCATCGGCGTCATCTTTCAGGACCCGGCGGCGTCCCTGAACCCGCGCCTGCCGATCGGTGAGTGCATCAGCGAGCCGATGGTGGTGCACAAGGTCGGCAACCGCAAGGCTCAGGAGCAGAAGGTCTATGAGCTCCTGGACGCCGTCGAGCTTCCGCGGGAGGTCTACAACCGCTATCCGCACGAGGTGTCCGGAGGCCAGCGCCAGCGCATCTCCGTGGCCCGGGCGCTGACGCTGGACCCTGAGCTCCTCGTCGCTGACGAGCCGACCTCTGCGCTCGACGTCTCGGTCCAGGCCAAGGTGCTGAAGATCTTCAGCGACCTCCAGGCACGCTACAAGTTTGCCTGCCTGTTCATCAGCCACGACCTGGCTGTCATCGACCTGCTGGCCCACCAGGTTGTGGTGCTGCAGAACGGTCGGGTGGTGGAGGCCGGGCCGCGCGAGCAGGTCCTGATGAATCCCCAGGAGGAGTACACCCAGCGGCTGCTCGCCGCCGCTCCGGTCCCGGACCCCCACGAGCAGCGGGAGCGTCGCGAGGAGCGCCACACCCTCCTGCGTGCCCTGGGAGAAGAGGTCGCCGAGATCCGGGACACCGGGGTGGAGTTGTCGTGAACCCGAGACCCCGGCCCCGGTCGCGGCCGGGGTTGGTGCTGCCTGGCTGATCCGCCGGACCCCACTGGTCCGGTCCATGACGGGCTGGGCCCGGTGCCCCACGTGGGTGCCGGGCCCGGTGCCTGCTGACTAAGAAGGAGTCCTGTGCGACTGGTCTTTGCCGGAACGCCCGCTCCGGCTGTCGTCGCACTGCGGGCACTGCTGGACTCGCGACACGAGGTCGCGGCGGTGGTGACCCGCCCCGAGGCACGCGCCGGACGAGGACGCAGCCTGACGCGCTCCGATGTCCACCAGGTCGCGGACGAGGCGGGGATCGAGGCCCTGACCCCCACGTCGGCGCGGGATCCCGAGTTCGCCACCCGGTTGGCTCAGATCGCTCCCGACGCGGCTCCGGTCGTCGCCTACGGTGGGCTGATTCCCCGGGGCGTGCTCGAGATTCCGGCTCAGGGGTGGATCAACCTGCACTTCTCGCTGCTGCCAGCCTGGCGCGGCGCCGCCCCCGTGCAACGTGCCCTGATGGCCGGTGACGAGGTCACCGGGGCGAGCACCTTCCTGCTGGAGGAAGGACTCGACACCGGCCCGGTGCTGGGCACGCTGACCGAGACGATCCGTCCCACTGACACCGCCGGGACGCTGCTGGAGCGGCTGGCCGGGGCAGGGGCGCAACTGCTGGTCGCCACGCTTGATGGACTTGAGGAGGGCCGGATCACCCCGGTCCCGCAGCCGACCGAGGGTATCTCGCACGCCCCCAAGCTGAGCGTTGACGAGGCGCAGGTCGACTGGGCCCGCCCCGACTATGCGGTGGACCGGCACATCCGAGGGTGCACGCCCGCACCCGGGGCGTGGACGACCTTTCGCCAGCCTCGCCTCAAGGTGCACCCCCTGGAAGGACCATTGGGGGCCACCGACCCGGAGGGGATGCGACTGGCGCCGGGAGAGCTCCTGGTGCAGCGGCAGGCGGTGCTGGTGGGCACCGGGACCCACCCCGTGCGCCTCGGGGTCGTGCAGCCCCACGGCAAGAGGGCCATGCCCGCGAGCGACTGGGCACGAGGAGTCCGGATCGAGGCGGGGGAGGTGCTCGGTGGCTGAGGGTGACGGTCGGGGACAGGGTCGGCGGCAGGGCCGGCGGCAACGGTCGGCGCAGGCACCGTCGCAGCGGGCCCGCCACGGCGATCCAGCCCGCGGCGCGGCCTACTCGGTCCTGCGTGCCGTCGCCGACGGCGGCTACGCCAACCTCGTGCTTCCCACGGTGCTCCGCAACTCCCGGCTCCAGGGTCGTCACGCCGCGTTCGCCACGGAGCTGACCTACGGCACCCTGCGGATGCAGGGACTGTATGACGCCGTGGTCGACGCCGCAGTCGACCCGCCGGGACGATCCATCGACCCCGCAGTGCGGGACATCCTCCGGCTGGGCACCCACCAGCTGCTCGGGATGCGCGTGCCAGATCACGCCGCCGTCAGCGCGACGGTGGCGCTGGCCAGGCAGCACGTGGGAGCAGGCGCGGGTGGCTTCGTCAACGCCGTGCTGCGCCGTGTGTCAGAGCGCAGCCGTGACGAGTGGCTCGAACGCGTGCTCGAGCCGGTCACGGACCCGGTCGAACGACTCGCCCTCCAGCACTCGCACCCCGCCTGGATCGTCCGGGCGCTGCGCGCGGGACTCATCGGGCACGGGTCCAGCACAGCCGAGAGTGTTGACGCTGACCTGAGCGCGCTGCTCGAGGCCCACAACACCGCTGCGCTGCCCACCCTGGTCGTCCGACCGGGACTCGGTGCCGAGGAGGAGTTGGAGGCCGCAGGAGCGGTGCCGGACCCGATCGCCCCCACGGCCTGGACGATGCCCGGAGGGGACCCCGGCCAGCTGGCCAGCGTGCGTGATGGGCGGGCTGCCGTGCAGGACGGTGGTTCCCAGCTGCTCGCCCTGGCCCTCGCCGGCGCCACGACGGATGGACAGACGGAGCACGCCGGGGACGAGACGGAGCACGCCGCGGGCGAGACGCACGACAAGACGGCGCGTGGCGGCGACGGCGAGGAGTGGCTCGATCTGTGTGCCGGCCCCGGTGGCAAGGCCGGTCTGCTCGCTGCCCTCGCCGTCCACCGAGGAGCCCGTCTGCTGGCCAACGAGGTCCAGCCGCACCGCGCCGCTCTGGTGCGCAACACGCTGCGCGCCGTGCGTGAGCGCCACCCCGAGAGTGTGTCTGTGGTCGTCGGGGACGGCCGTGAGATCGGTGAGACCGACCCCGGCCGGTTCGACCGGGTGCTCGTCGACGCGCCCTGCACGGGTCTGGGGGCACTGCGGCGGCGTCCGGAGGCTCGCTGGCGACGGACCCCACGGGACCTCGCCGAGCTCGGCCCGTTGCAGCGTGATCTGCTGGCCTCGGCCATCGAGGCCACCCGTGCGGGCGGTCTCGTGCTCTATGCCACCTGCTCACCGCACCTGGCCGAGACCGAGTTCGTCGTCAAGGACGTGCTCAAGGCCTTCCCCGGCCGGGTCGTCGCCGAGGACGTCCGACCGTTGCTGCTGGACCGGGCCGGGGAGCCGCTGCCGGACACCGGACCCGGCCCGTGGGCCCAGCTCTGGCCCCACAAGCACGGCACAGACGGGATGTTCCTGGCGCTCCTGCGCGTTCGCTGAGCCTGCGGCTAGGCTGCAGTCGTGCTTCAGATCAGCCCCAGCATCCTGTCCGCCGACTTCGCCAACCTCGAGTCCGAGCTGGCCCGGATCGCCACCGCTGACTGGGCCCATGTGGACGTGATGGATGGACACTTCGTGCCCAACCTGACCCTCGGGCTGCCGGTGGTCGAGGCGTTGAAGCGGGTCAGTCCCATCCCGCTGGACTGCCACCTGATGATCGAGGACCCAGACCGCTGGGCACCGCAGTATGCCGAGGCGGGCGGGTCGTCAGTGACCTTCCACATCGAGGCCGCGAAGGACCCGGTGGCGACCGCCCGCGCCATCCGGGCGGCCGGCGCCCGGGCGGCCTTCGCGGTGAAGCCCGGGACCCCCTTCGCCCCCTACGCCGATCTGCTCCGGGAGGTCGACATGGTCCTGGTCATGACGGTCGAGCCGGGCTTTGGCGGACAGTCCTTCATGGCCGATCAGATGGCCAAGGTCAGCGAGGTCCGCGAGGCCGTGCGCCGGCACGGGGGAGAGATCTGGATCCAGGTCGACGGGGGAGTCTCCCAGGACACCATCGGCCAGTGCGTCGAGGCCGGGGCGGACGTCTTCGTGGCGGGATCAGCCGTCTACGGGGCCGACGACGTGCCCACGCGCATCGACCAGCTGCGGGCCCTCGCGGCAGAGCACGCCCACCACTGACGCCGGCAGTCGACCCGCCCCGACCGTGGAACGCGCTCCGGACGCGGTAGGATGGCCGGGCAATACGTGCTCCGGGGTCGGTGAAATTCCGAGCCGGCGGTGAGAGTCCGCGACCCGGCCGCAGCCAGCGGCCGGCTGACCTGGTGAAATTCCGGGACCGACGGTTAAAGTCCGGATGGGAGGCAGCACGCGCGTCGCCGCGGCGACGGACCGCACCGAGGTGCCGGCAACGGCACCCCTGGGACGGGCCCGCACGACGACGCGTATCGCTTCACGCAACCCCCGGCGCCCACACCGTTCGTGGCCGGGGTTTTGTCGTTCTCGGCCACCTGATCCGCAAAGGATGCACGTCGTGGACGTCTGGAACGACCTTTTCACCGCCGAGCTTCAGCTCGGCCAGCACACCATTCTCTGGCGCGAAGTCGTGGGCAACCTCTTTGGCATCGCCTCGGCGATCCTCGGGATGCGCCGACTGGTCTGGGCCTGGCCGGTGGGCATCATCGGCAATGTCTTTCTCTTCACCGTCTTCATGGGGGTGTGGTTCGCCACGCCCCAGGAGCACAGCCTGTTCGGACAGGCGGCTCGCCAGGTCTTCTTCATCATCACCAGCGTCTACGGCTGGTGGGCCTGGAACAAATCCCTGCGGACGCGGGCCAAGGGTGAGCCGGCGATCACCCCGCGATGGGCCTCGGCCCGGGAGCGCACGGCATACCTCCTCGCTGCGGCGGGGCTGGTGGTCCTGTGCCAGTGGATCTTCCAGCAGGTCGGCGTGGGATGGCCGGCGCCGGACTGGTACTACTGGACCGACGCCTGGATCTTCGTCGGGTCGATCCTGGCGACCTACGCCATGGCCCGAGGCTGGGTCGACTTCTGGCTCGTCTGGATCGCGGTCGACCTAGTGGGGGTGCCGCTGCTGTGGCACTCCGGCTACTACCCCTCGGCGATCATGTATGCGGCGTACGGCGCCTTCGTCGCCTGGGGCTTCTTCGTGTGGCGCCGTGCCGCGCGGGATGAGGCGCCGCAGGCAGCCCCGGCCCTGGCGGACAGCACCACCTGACCAGGCCGTGCGGGTCGAGCCTGGCCGGGCCTGGTTAGTGTGGGCTAGGTGAGCACCAGGGACCCCTATGCCGTCTTCCGACCTCGTCGTGGTGCCCTCGTGGCCCGTGCCTCGGCGCTGGCGGTGCTGGTGAGCTTTGCGGTGCTGGTCGTCCTGGCGCCCGGGCACGGCTGGAACCCGGCTGACCGGGTCCTGGTGGTGCTGCTCGCCATTCTCCTCGCGGCCGGGCTGTGGCGTTTTGGGATGGTGCGTGCCGTGCCCACGACGGCCGGGCTGCGCGTGGTCAACCTGGTCCACAGCCGGGACGTGGAGTGGGCCGAGATCGTGCGCGTCACCTTCGCCGGCGGCACGCCGTGGGCAGTCCTGGAGCTCAGCGACACGGAGGAGCTGGCGGTGATGGGGATCCAGCGCGCCGACGGCGAGTTCGGTCGTGCCGAGGCCTCCCGACTGGCGGCACTGGTCACCCACCACAGCAGGTGAGCTCCGCGGCCCCTGGGGAGCCAGGGGACCAGGTGAAATTGATTCGGACTTGCCAACCGGTCGTGCGAAGATAGTGGGTGCGCCACCGGGTGGGTCCGGATGGCTGCGTTCCCTGATGCAGACCACGGACCGGTCAGCACGGGACTCCGCCCAGTGTGAAGGAGCCTTCTGACGTGACGTCTGCCACCAGACCGGTCGAGCGACCACGCCCGACCCCGGCGATCCTGCGCCAGGGGCTGCGGGTGATCTGGACCGGCATCCGGCAGCAGAAGAAGATCTTTGCGGTCGCCGTCGTCGGGTCCGCGCTGTGGGCGCTGGCCACCGTGGGCACCGCTTGGGCGATCGGCTACGTCACCGAGACCGAGGTGACCCCGGCGGTGGAGAGCGGTCAGGTCACCTCCAGCGGTCTGTGGACCATCTTCTGGGTGCTGCTGGCCGTCCTGGTGGTCAATATGACCGGTGTGGTGCTGCGGCGGGTGGCCGCCTCCATCGCGGGCTTCAACCTGCAGGCCCTCTACCGTCAGCGCGTCACCCGGCAGTACCTGCGACTCCCGCTGAGCTGGCACCACGCCCACCCCTCGGGCCAACTGCTGTCCAACGCCCACGCGGACATCGAGGCGGCCTGGCAGATCTTCAACCCGCTGCCGATGGCCATCGGGGTCATCGTGATGCTGCTCATCGCCGGCACCCAGATGGTGGTCGTGGACCCGTTCCTGGCGCTGATCGGCTTCCTGGTGTTCCCGGGCCTGTTTGCGGCCAACCTCGTCTTCCAGCGGTTCATGTCCCCGCGCATCACCCGCGCCCAGCAGTTGCGCGCCGAGGTCGCCGAGGTTGCGCACGAGTCCTTCGAGGCCGGGATGCTGGTCAAGGCCATGGGCCGCGAGCAGGAGGAGACCGACCGGTTTGGTCGGGTCACCAACGACCTGCGCGACTCGCTGATCACGGTGGGCCGCACCCGGGGCATGTTCGAGCCGGTGATCGAGGCCATCCCCGTGCTCGGCACGCTGGCCGTTCTGGCGGTCGGCACGGCGCGCGTCGCCTCCGGTGACCTGACCGCCGCCGACGTCGTGGAGATCGCCTACCTTTTCTCGATCCTCGCCTTCCCGGTCCGCGCCCTGGGCTGGGTGCTGGCCGAGATCCCCCGCTCGGTCGTCGGCTATCGCCGCGTGGACTCCGTCCTGCGAGCCAGTGGCTCCATGGCGTATGGCGAGGAGCGCCTGCCGCGCGAGGGCGCGGCTCACGCGCGCACCGAGGGGGTCTCCTATGCCTATGCCGAGCCGGCCGAGCGTGCTGTCCTGGGGGCGGAGGAGGCCCCCGAGCCGGTGGTCGAGCAGCTGGGTCAGCAGCGCAGCATGGCCATCCGGGACGTCACGTTGGACGTGCCGGCCGGACGGACCGTGGCGATGGTCGGTCCCACCGGGTCGGGCAAGTCGACGCTGGCCAACCTGGTGCTGCGGCTCATGGACCCCGACACTGGCGCGGTCACCCTGGACGGCATCGACCTGCGCAGCGTCCGCAAGGGTGAGGTGCCGGACGTGGGCACCCTGGTCGCCCAGCAGACCTTCATGTTTGACGACCCGGTCCGCGACAACGTCACCCTCGGTGAGGACCTGTCCGACGAGGTGGTCTGGGATGCGCTGCGCACTGCCCGGGCCGACGGCTTCGTCAGCAGCATGCCCGGTGCCCTCGACGCGATGATCGGCGAGCGGGGCGGCAACCTGTCCGGCGGTCAGCGCCAGCGGATCGCCCTCGCCCGCGCCATCGTGCGCAGGCCGCGGCTGCTCGTGCTGGACGACGCGACCAGCGCCGTCGACCCGGCCATCGAGCAGGCGATTCTCGGCGGGTTGCGGGAGACCAGCGATGGGATGACCGTCCTGGTCGTCGCCTACCGGATGGCCACCATCGCGCTGGCCGATCACATCGTCTATCTCGAGCAGGGCCAGGTGCTCGACCAGGGCACGCACGCGGAGCTGATCGAGCGTTGCCAGGGCTATGGCGACCTGGTCAACGCCTATGCGCGGGAGGCAGCCGAACGTGCTGCCGTGGCAGCGGATGAGGAGCACTGATGACGACGACAACCCGCGCAGCCCGCGATGACGAGCACGACGCCACCGGCGAGAGCAGCGAGATCGGTGGCAGCCACGACCTGAGCACGTGGGCCACTCTGAAGCGTGGCCTGGAGCTGTCCCCGGAGCTGGTGAAGGGACTCTGGGTCACCGTGGCGCTGGCCATCTTCGCCACCCTGGGCAAGGTGCTGATCCCCTTCGTCGTGCAGCAGGCCACCGACCACGGCATCCTCGCCGAGGGTGGAGCTGACGTCGACTTTGTGCTCCGCGCTGTCCTCCTGGCCGCCGGCGCGATCATCTTCACCGGTCTGGCGCAGTATGTCGTCAACGTGCGCCTGTTCAAGGCCGCCGAGTCCGGCCTGGCCACCCTGCGCCTGACCGCCTTTCGGCACATCCACGACCTGTCCGTCCTGACGCAGAGCACCGAGCGCCGCGGCTCCCTGGTGGCCCGCGTCACCAATGATGTCGACACGATCTCGATGTTCGTCCAGTTCGGCGGCATCATGCTGCTCGTCTCCAGCGCGCAGATCCTGGTGGCGACGATCCTCATGGTGTTCTACAGCCCGATCCTGGCGGGCGTGGTCTATCTGTGCGTGATTCCCCTTGTCGTGCTCATCACCAAGTTCCAGCCGATGCTGGGCCGGGCCTACGGCGCCGTGCGGGTGCGCGTCGGCGAGCTGCTGGGGGCCGTCTCCGAGTCGATCGTCGGCGCGGTCACCATCCGTGCCTACGGCGTCGAGAACCGCACCGAGCAGCGCATCGACGGAGCCATCGAGAACCACCGGGCCGCGGCCATCAAGGCGCAGATCCGCTCGGTGATCGCCTTTGTCTCCGGTCAGGCCTTCGGTGGCATCACGACGGCCATCGTGCTGGTCGTGGGCACCGTGCTGGCCGCCAACGACCAGATGAGCCTCGGCCAGCTGCTGGCCTTCCTCTTCCTGGTCAACCTGTTCACCCAACCGGTCCAGCAGGCCACGGAGATCTTCAACGAGCTGCAGAACGCCGTTGCGGGCTGGCGCCGTGTCATCGGCGTGATCGACACCCCGGCCGATGTCTCCGACCCGGGGGAGGCCGGTGTCCAGCTGCCGCGGGGGCCGATCACCGTCCAGTTCGAGGACGTCGCCTACTCCTACCCCGGCGGCGACCGCGTGCTGCAGGACGTCACCCTGACCCTGGAGCCCCAGACCCGGGTGGCAGTGGTGGGCGAGACCGGCTCGGGCAAGACCACGCTGGCCAAGCTGCTCACCCGGCTCATGGATCCCAGCGAGGGGCGCGTCCTGATCGACGGTGTCGACCTGCGCGAGATTGCCTTCTCCTCCCTGCGGCGGCGCATCGTGATGGTGCCCCAGGAGGGATTCCTGTTTGACCAGTCCCTGATGGAGAACATCCGCTTCGGACGTCCCGAGGCCGAGAACGAGGACATCGAGCTGGCGATGACCGAGCTGGGGCTGGACCCCTGGCTGTCCGGTCTGCCAATGGGCCTGGCCACGCAGGTTGGACAGCGTGGTGAGTCGCTGTCAGCGGGTGAGCGCCAGCTGGTGGCGATCGCCCGGGCTTATCTGGCCGACCCCGACCTGTTGGTGCTCGACGAGGCGACCAGTGCCGTCGACCCCGCGACCGAGGTCCGGATCCAACGGGCCCTGGAAGGGCTGACCCGGGGGCGCACCTCGGTGGCCATTGCGCACCGGCTCTCCACCGCTGAGGCGGCCGACGTCGTCGTCGTGGTCGACAAGGGTCGGATCGTGGCGGTCGGCCCGCACCATGAGCTGGTCAACGCCGGCGGCGTCTACACCCGGATGCACGCGTCCTGGGCCGTCCAGCAGCAGGGCTAGCCGTGCCGGGAGGAGCGGACAGCCGGTCCGACGGAACCGGGCTAGCCGTGCCGGGAGGACCGGACAGCCGGTCCGACGGAACCGGATCGCGGCGCCAGCGGTGCGCGCGAGCGGTGCCGGCCGTGCTCCCCGGGGCCAGAACCGTCAGGATGGGGTCATGAAACGGTGGTGGCTGTGGGCAGCGCTGGGGACAGCGCTGCTCCTGATCAGCTCGGGCCAGGCCTGGGTGAGCGGCACCTGGAACGACCCGGTGATCGGCGCGACGCGCATCACGGTCACCGGCACCCAGGCCGGTGCCACGCTGACCGCCGGTGCCCTGCTGGCCGGGGCTGCGGTCCTGGCGGGCCTGGTCGGCTCCCGACCTGTGCGTCTGGCTGCCGCCTGGTGCCTGGCCGGTGGCAGCGGCCTGGCCGCGTTGCCCGCGCTGCGGTCCCTTCTCAGGCCGCAAGGAGCCGTCGAGGCCGTCGCCGCTGACCGCCCCGGCGCGACCGGCCTGACCGTGCAGGCCACGGACACCACGATCACCGCGTGGCCGTGGGTTGCCCTCCTCGGGGCCCTGCTGGTCCTGCTCGGCGCGCTGCTCTGCGGACTGCACTGGTGGCACACCCCGCGCCGCGGCGCCACCGGTGCACGAGGCGGGGAGCGAGACGGGCAGGACGGCGCGCAGAGCAGCAGCACCCGCGAGCCGCGACCCACCGACGCCTGGGACGACCTGTCGCACGGACGGGACCCCACAGTCGACGACTAGGGCGTGCTCCCGGTCCCGAGGCCGGAACCCACAGTTGACGATGAGGGCGCGGCCCCGGTCCCAAGACTGGGATCCACCTGGCACAATGGCACTCAGCACACCCCGCCGGACACAGGAGCAAGAGCATGGATGACCACGGACACGGCAACTCTGTCGCGGCATGGACCGGGACCATCCTGTTGCTGCTGGCCAGTCTGCTGGTCTGCCTCGGTGTCTTCTTCGGGTGGGACTGGGCGACGTGGAGCGGGGTGGCCGTCGCGGTGATCGCGGTCGGCGCCTGGTGGGGTCTCAACGCCGCGGGCTATGACGAGACGCACTGGAACCAGCGCGACGCCTGAGCGCACACCGCCCCGGGCCTGCCCTGGTCAGCCGCCTCGACCGCCCCTGATCACGCGCGTCAGCAGCCCGTGATGAGCCGCCGCCGACGTCCCTGAGCAGGCGCGTCAGCTGCCCGTGATCAGCCGCCCTCCATGGCTGATCAGCCGCGGACCCCCGAGCCGCACCACGCGTGACCCGCGCACCGGTGCCCTGCTCAGCACGGATACGCTGGGACCGTGCCTACCGTCCTTGACCAGATCCTTCACGGAGTCCGCGAAGACCTGTCCACCCGCCGCGCCGACCTCCCCCTGGAGCGCCTGCGCGAGGTGGTCGAGACGGCCCCACCTGCGCGCGACGCGCTCGCGGCACTGTCCGCTCCTGGCGGGGTCCACCTGATTGCTGAGGTCAAGCGCGCCAGCCCCTCCAAGGGGGCGCTGGCCGACATCCCCGACCCCGCCGAGCTGGCCGCCGAGTATGCCGCCGGGGGAGCCAGCGTGATCAGTGTCCTGACCGAGCAGCGCCGCTTCGGAGGCAGCCTGGCCGACCTGGACGCCGTGCGCGCAGCGGTCGACATCCCGGTGCTGCGCAAGGACTTCGTGGTCGACCCCTACCAGGTCTGGGAAGCCCGGGCCCACGGCGCGGATCTCGTGCTGCTGATGGCCTCCGCCCTGGACCAGGAAGACCTCGTCGAGCTGCTCGCCCTGGTGGAGGAGCTCGGGATGCACGGTCTCCTGGAGGCCCACGACGAGGAGGAGCTGGCCCGGTGCGTGCAGGCGGGTGGCCGGATCATCGGCGTCAACGCCCGCAACCTCAAGACCCTCGAGGTGGACCCGGCCACCGTCACCCGGCTGCTGCCACTGGTGCCCCAGGGCGCGATCGGCGTGGCCGAGTCTGGGGTCACCGGGCCGGCGAGTGTCCGGGACTACGTCGCGGCCGGAGCCCGGGCGGTTCTGGTCGGTGAGGCCCTGGTCACCGGGACCGAGCCACGTCGTGCGGCCCGGGAACTCCTGGCTGCAGGTGGTCGTCAAGTGGATGTGGAGGAGACAGCGTGAGCGAGCAGATCGGTCGTTTCGGCGACTTCGGCGGCCGGTTCGTCCCGGAGGCCCTGATCGCGGCCCTGGAGGAGCTGGACGCCGCCCGCCTCGAGGCGATGGCTGATCCTGTCTTCACCGAGGAGCTGGCCCGGCTGCACCGTGACTACACCGGTCGGCCGACGCCGTTGACCGAGGCTGCCCGGTTTGCCGAGCACATCGGTGACGTGCGGGTCTTCCTCAAGCGGGAGGACCTGACCCACACCGGGTCCCACAAGATCAACAACGTCCTGGGCCAGGCGCTGCTGACCGTCCGCATGGGCAAGAAGCGGGTCATCGCCGAGACCGGCGCCGGCCAGCACGGCGTGGCCACGGCCACCGCCGCCGCCCTGCTCGGCCTGGAGTGCACCGTCTATATGGGGGAGAAGGACACCCGGCGCCAGGCTCTCAACGTGGCCCGGATGCGGCTGCTCGGGGCCGAGGTCGTCCCTGTCAAGCACGGCAACTCCACCCTGAAGGACGCGATCAACGAGGCGCTGCGCGACTGGGTCACCCACGTCGAGGACACGCACTACCTGCTGGGCACCGTCACCGGGCCACACCCCTTCCCGACCATGGTGCGTGACTTCCACCGGATCATCGGTGACGAGGCCCACGACCAGCTGCAGGCGGTCACCGGCGGCCTGCCGGACATCGTCTGTGCCTGCGTGGGTGGCGGCTCCAACGCCATGGGCATCTTCCAGCGTTTCCGGGACGAGCCCTCCGTCCGGCTGGTCGGTTTCGAGGCCGGTGGCGAGGGTGTCGAGACCGGCCGCCACGCGGCCCGGTTCAGCGCCGGCGAGCCGGGCGTGCTGCACGGTGCCGCCACCTACGTCCTCCAGGACGAGGACGGTCAGACCCTGGAGTCCCACTCGGTGTCGGCCGGGCTTGACTATCCCTCCGTCGGTCCGGAGCACGCCTACCTGCGCGACAGCGGCCGGGCGGAGTACCAGCCGATCAGTGACACGGAGGCGATGGACGCCTTCGCGCTGCTCTGCCGGACCGAGGGGATCCTGCCAGCCATCGAGTCCGCCCACGCCCTGGCCGGTGCGCTCAAGGTGGGTCGGGAGGCCGCCCCGGGCACCGTCATACTCATCAACCTGTCAGGACGGGGCGACAAGGACGTGGAGACCGCAGCGGCCTGGTTCGGGCTGACCGGCGACCACCCCGCCGACGATGAGAGTGCCGGCGATGAGAGTCACGCACCAGCCGAGGGAGTCGAGGCATGAGCTCGTTGCACGCCCTGGACAGCGTCTTCGCCACCTGCCGTGCGGAGAACCGCGCGGCGTTGATGACCTACCTTCCCGCCGGCTTCCCCGACAACGGCTCCTCCCGCGCGGCGATGGTCGCCCTGGTCGAGGCCGGCGCGGACATCGTCGAGGTCGGGGTGCCCTACACCGACCCGCTGATGGACGGGCCGGTCATCCAGGACGCGGCAGACCAGGCCCTGGCCGGTGGCTTCCGGGTGGCCGACCTGCTCGGCAACGTCGAGGCCGTCGCCGCTGCCGGTGGCGTCGCCGTGGTGATGAGCTACTGGAACCCGGTCCTGCGCTACGGGCCCGAGTCCTTCGCCCGAGACCTGGCGGCCGCCGGTGGAGCCGGACTGATCACCCCGGATCTCATCCCTGACGAGGCCGGCGAGTGGACGACCGCTGCCACCGCGCACGAACTGGCCCCGATCTTTCTCGTCGCGCCCAGCTCGACCGATGCGCGCTTGGCGATGACGACCGCTGCGTGCCGGGGATTCGTCTATGCCGCCTCGACGATGGGGGTCACCGGCACGCGCACCAGCGTCGGTGGCGGCGCCCGGGAGCTTGTGGCGCGCACCCGGAAGGTCACCGACCTGCCCGTGTGCGTCGGCCTGGGCGTGTCCACCGGGGATCAGGCGGCCGAGGTCGCCTCCTTCGCTGACGGTGTCATCGTCGGCTCGGCCCTCGTGCGTGTCCTGGGGGAGGGCCACACGTCGGGTGCCGGCCTGGAGCCGCTGCGCACCCTGACCGCCGAGCTGGCGGACGGGGTTCGTCGGCGATGACGCGGGGCCAGGTGGCGGCGCTGGCGCTGCGGGAGACGCCATGAGCCGGCAGCGGTGGGCCGACCTGATCGGACTCCTGTGCCGTCTCGCCCTCGGCGGCGTGCTGCTGGCCGCCGGCCTGCTCAAGGTCGGTGACACCACCGGCTCGATCCAGTCGGTGGTGGCCTACCGGCTCTTTGACTACCAGTTGGCCGAGATGATCGGGCTGATGCTGCCGGTCGTGGAGATCGCGCTGGGGCTGCTCCTGGTGCTGGGCCTGCTGACCCGCTGGAGCGCGGCCCTCGGCGCGCTGCTGATGGTGGTCTTCATCGCAGGCATCGCCTCGGCCTGGGCCCGGGGCCTGGCCATCGACTGTGGGTGCTTCGGCACCGGTGGGCCGGTCGACCCGTCCGAAACCGCCTATCTGAGCGAGATCGTGCGCGACGCCGCGCTCTTCGGCGCCGGCCTCTGGCTCGTCGTGCGGCCCCGTTCGCTCCTCGCGCTCGACACGCTGATCTTCCGGCGCGCGCGCCCGGCCCGCTCGGCCGGGGAGCCACCCGACGGGACGGGGTCCACCCGTCTCTCGGCCCGGCATACTGCACCCTCCACCACGAAAGGCGCCACCTGATGGCTCGTCCGCCCGCCCACATCCCGCCACCTCCCAAGAACGGACCCTCTCCCGGGCTGATCGGCGCGGTGGTGGCTCTGGTGGTCGTCCTCATCGCGGTGATCGTCTATATCGCGTTCCGGCCCGACCCGGTGGACGACACCCGCGACGACGGCGCCTCCGTCACCGGTGGGGGCAGCTCGCCCAGCGCGCTGCCCAACGCCGGCGGCATCCGGGTGGGTGACGCCGGCAGTGACGCGCCCGACGTCCGGGTCTATGTGGACTATCAGTGCCCCTGGTGCGGGCTGCTGGAGGAGGTCTCCGGACCGGCGATGCTCGAGGCCGCAGACGACGGAGACATCCAGCTCACCTTCACGTTGATGTCCTTCCTGGACAGCAACCTGGGCACCGACTCCTCCCTGCGGGGCGCTAACGCGGCCCTGTGCGCCGACGACCAGGGTGCCTTCCCCGAGTTCCACCAGAGGCTCTTTGCCGGGCAGCCGGAGGATGAGGGCACCGGCTGGACGGACGAGCAACTGGTCGGCTTCGCCGAGGACTCCGGGGTGGGCGATCTCGACACGTTCACCGCCTGCCTGGCCGACGGCACGCACAACGACTACGTCAAGGACATGCAGACCCGGTCCAACCAGGACGGCGTCTCCGGCAGCCCCCGCGTCTTCATCAACGGCGAGGAGCTGGGCAACGAGCAGATGAACACCCTGATGCGTGACCCGAACTCCTTCCCGGCCATCCTCGAGGGTGCCCTCTGATGGCTGAGCAGGCTCCTGCGGCAATCCTCGAGGGTGCCCTCTGACGGGCTGAGCAGGATCCTGCCGCGCCGGGACGGGGCCCGTTGCCGTCCCGGCGACCCCAGCACCGGGTTGCCGGGCCGACCAGCCGGTTGGGGTAGTGAGCTGATCGCCCCCGCTACCTCTAGGCTGGGACTCATGCGTCGAGCAAAGATCGTGTGCACCCTTGGGCCAGCCACCGACAGCTATGAGGAGATCCGGGCCCTCGTGGGCGCCGGGATGGATGTCGCCCGGATGAACATGTCCCACGGCACCCACGAGGACCATGACCGTCGGTATCACCTGGTCCGCCAGGCCGGCGACGAGCTGGAGCGGGCGGTCGCGGTCCTGGCCGACCTGCAGGGGCCGAAGATCCGAACCGGCACCTTCGCGGCCGGTCCGGTGCAGCTGGTGCCCGGTCAGAGCTTCACGATCACCACCCGTGACGTCCCCGGTGACGAGCACGAGGTCGGCACCACCTTCGCGGGGCTGCCCGGTGACGTCAAGGTCGGCGACGAGCTGCTGATCGACGACGGCAAGATCCAGCTCACCTGCACGGACGTGACCGACACCGACGTGGTGACCACCGTCGTCATCGGCGGAGAGGTGTCCGACCACAAGGGCATCAACCTGCCGGGCACCGCCGTGTCCGTGCCGGCGCTGAGTGAGAAGGACGCCGAGGACCTGCGGTGGGCGCTGCGGACCAGGGTCGACGTCATCGCCCTGTCCTTCGTGCGCAGCGGCAAGGACATCGAGGACGTGCACCGGATCATGGACGAGGAGGGGCTCCGGCTGCCGGTCATCGCCAAGATCGAGAAGCCACAGGCCGTGGACAACCTCGTGGACATCGTGGCCGCCTTCGACGGGATCATGGTGGCGCGCGGCGACCTGGGTGTCGAGCTGCCACTGGAGGCCGTCCCGCTGGTGCAGAAGCGTGCCGTGGAGATCGCGCGGCGCAACGCCAAGCCGGTGATCGTGGCCACGCAGGTGCTCGAGTCGATGATCACCAACCCGCGACCGACGCGGGCCGAGGCCAGTGACTGCGCCAACGCGGTGCTCGACGGTGCCGACGCCATCATGCTCTCCGGGGAGACCAGCGTCGGTGCCTGGCCGATCAAGGCGGTGGAGACGATGGCCACCATCATCGCCAACACCGAGGAGCACGGCATGGACCGCATCGTGCCGTTGGGCACGAAGCCGCACACCACCGGCGGTGCGGTCACCAAGGCGGCGGCAGAGATCGCCGAGTTCCTTGATGTCGCGTTCATGGTGACCTTCACCCAGACCGGGGACTCGGCCCGGCGGATGGCGCGCCTGCGCAGCGTGACCCCTGTGCTGGCGTTCACCCCGTTGCCCTCCACCCGTTCGCAGCTGGCCATGACCTGGGGCGTGGAGACCTTCCTCACCGACATGGTCGAGCACACCGACGAGATGGTGATGCAGGTCGACGAGGTGCTGATCCAACAGAACCGGTGCGCCGAGGGCGAGCTCATCGTGATCGTGGCAGGGTCGCCGCCCGGCACTCCGGGGGCGACCAACGCGCTGCGGCTGCACCGGGTCGGCGACGCGGTCCACGGTCGTGCGCCGGCCTACGCCAAGCTGCTCGGCCAACGCTAGGCCCTCGCCGACCTGCGGGGGGACCTCCGGAACACCGCCCCGGGCCCGCCCGCCGGCATACCGCACCTCCGGACCACCGCTTCGAGCTCGCCCGGCGCCATACCGCACCTGCGTCAGGTGCGTTGCCGCGTTCGGCCTGCGCCGTGCTGCCGGTATGCTGTCCCGGTCCCCCTGCCGGGGTGGTGGAATGGCAGACACGGAGCACTCAAAATGCTCTGCTCGAAAGGGCGTGCGGGTTCGAGTCCCGCTCCCGGCACCAGCGACGTCCTCGGGCGTCCTGACGTCCGGTGCCGATCCGCGCTCCGGGCCACACGCGCGCCCGACAGGGAGCCAGCCAGTCCGAAGGGTTAGTCTGCACCAGTGACCACGTCAGAGCGCCCAGTGCCGCGCCCGCCCAAGGCGACGGAGCCCGAGACCGCCAGCACCGAGACGGAGCAGACCAGCGAGAGTGCCGAGCCGGCTGCCGTGCGCGTCCTGGTCGCCGAGGACGAGGCCCTGATCCGGCTCGACCTGGCCGAGATGCTCGGCGAGGCCGGTTATGACGTCGTGGGGCAGGCCGCCGACGGCGAGCAGGCCGTCACGATGGCCCGTGAGCTGACCCCTGATCTGGTCATCATGGACGTGAAGATGCCCGGGATGGACGGCATCAGCGCGGCCGAGGTGCTGGGCAAGGAGGGCGTCGCCCCGGTCGTGATGCTCACGGCCTTCAGCGACCGCGCGCTGGTCGAGCGGGCCCGGGACGCTGGCGTGATGGCCTATGTCGTCAAGCCGTTCACCGCCAACGACGTGCTGCCCGCCATCGACATCGCCCGTTCGCGCTGGCAGGAGCGGCAGGCGCTGGAGTCCGAGGTGGCCGACCTGGCCGAGCGCTTCGAGACCCGCAAGCGGCTCGACCGCGCCAAGGGGCTGCTGCAGCAGCAGCTCAAGCTGAGCGAGGCGGAGTCCTTCCGCTGGATCCAGAAGGCCGCCATGGACCGGCGCCTGTCGATGCGTGAGGTCGCCGACGCGGTCATCTCGGGCATGCCCGCCAAGAAGTAGGCCCAGACCTCCCGCCACAACGTCACCTCGAGCGGCCCCGTCGGGAAGCAGCTCCGCTAGGTCAGGCTGCCCACGATCCACACCAGCACGGGGGCGACAGCCAACGCTGGCAGCAGGTCACCCACGGGCAGGTCACGGATCCGCAGCAACCGCAGGGAGATGCCGATCAGGAGCAGCCCGCCCACGGCGGTCAGCGCCGCGATGTGCGCCTCTGGGACCAGCGAGCCCAGCAGCACTCCCACGAGGGTCAGACCACCCTGCACCACGGCCACGGAGACCGCCGAGAATATCACGCCGAGGCCGAACGACGCGGCGAAGGCCAGGGCCGCGAAGCCGTCCAGCACCGACTTCAGGGCAAGCTCGTCGATGCCGCGCCCCAAGCCGTCGTTCAGGGATCCCAGGATGGCCAGCGGGCCGACGCAGAAGAGCAGCGAGGCCGTCAACCAGCCCTCGATGAACCGTTCGCGAGCCGACGCGGAGGCCGCCTCCGAACCGTCCTGCCACCCGGGCGTCTCGTCCGCGGCGGTGTCCAGATTGGCCACCGCCGGTGTCCGGCGGGCGACGAAGGCCTGGATCACCCCGGCCAGTGACTCGACGCGCTGCTCGATGCGCAATAGCGACCCCGTGATGCCGCCGATGAGCAGTGCGCCGAGCACGATGAGCACCGGCACCCCCGACCCGACGTGCTCCACGAGGGCCGGTGAGGTGACGTCCAGCAGGGAGAGGATGGCCACCAGGAAGGTCACCAGCCCGAGACAGTCGGTGACCACGGACCGGGTGTGCTCGGACAGCCGGTGGCCGAAGACCATGCCCAAGAGGGATCCGACCAGCACGGTCAGGACGTTGAGTGCGGTGCCGGCGCCCGGGAACAGTTGGTCCACGGAAGGCAGGGTATGCCGGGCCCTCCGGTCAGGCGCCGGGAGGTCGGTCCCGCAGCTGGCAGGTGAGCCGGGCGGTGGCCACCCGGTGGTCCTCGTCGTCGGTGATGACGATCTCGTAGGCGGCGACGGAGCGGCCCAGGCTCAGCGGTGTGGCGACTCCTGTGACATGGCCCTCGCGCACCGCCCGGTGGTGGGTGATGTTGAGGTCGACCCCCACGGCGATCCGGTCGGCCCCGGCGTGCATCGCCGAGGCGATCGACCCCAGCGACTCTGCCAGGACGGCAGAGGCACCCCCGTGCAACAGGCCGTAGGGCTGGGTGTTGCCAGCCACCGGCATACGACCCACGGTGCGCTGGGCGTCCAGGTGCGTGATCTCGATCTCCATCCGCTCCAGGAGGGGGCCTCTGGGGTCGGGTAGGACGGGTGGCGCTGCGGCGATGTCAGTCATGGGACCTAGGGTGGCATGCGTGAGTCGACTGCTGCTGCTGGACGGACATTCCCTGGCCTACCGCGCGTTCTTCGCCCTGCCGGTGGAGAACTTCTCCACAACCACGGGACAGAGCACCAACGCGGTCTTCGGGTTCACCTCGATGCTCATCAATGTGATGCGCGACGAGGCGCCCACGCATGTCGCGGTGGCCTTCGACGTCTCACGCCAGACCTTCCGGGCGCAGGAGTATGCCGAGTACAAGGCCGGCCGCTCCGCCACCCCCTCGGAGTTCAAGGGTCAGATCCCGATCATCCGGGAGGTGCTCGACGCCCTGCGCATCCCCTTCCTGGAGATGGACGGCTACGAGGCCGACGACATCCTGGCCACCCTGACCGCCCGCGGCCGCGAGGAGGGCATGGAGGTGCTCATCTGCTCCGGTGACCGGGACGCCTACCAGCTGGTGGGGGACAAGGTGACGGTCCTCTACCCGCGCAAGGGGGTCTCGGACCTCGCGCGGATGACCCCCGCTGCGGTCACCGAGAAGTACGGCGTGGGTCCTGAGCGCTACTCCGACCTCGCGGCACTGGTGGGCGAGTCCTCCGACAACCTCCCCGGGGTCCCCGGGGTGGGACCCAAGACTGCTGCCAAGTGGATCACGCAGTATGACGACCTCGCGGGCATCGTGGACAACGCCGACCAGATCAAGGGCAAGGCGGGAGAGTCCCTGCGGGCGCACCTGGACGGCGTCCTGCGCAACCGACGCCTCAACCAGCTGGTCGGCGACCTGGAGCTGCCCCTGACCCTGGCGGACCTGGAGCGACGGGTGTGGGACCGCGAGGAGATCCACACCGTCTTCGACCGGTTGGAGTTCCGCGTCCTGCGGGACCGCCTCTTCGACTATCTCGACCCGGTGGAGGACGAGGCCGACGAGGGCATCGAGGTGGCCGGCGGCCGGCTCAGCGCCGCCGAGCTGCCGGACTGGCTCGCCGAGCACGCTCCGGCGGGCAGCCGCACCGGGGTCCATGTCAGTGGTTCCTGGGCACGCGGCACCGGCGACGCCACCAGCATCACTCTCGCGACGCCAGAGGGTGCGGGGTTTATCGCGCTGGACGACCTTGACGACACTGCGGAGACGGCCCTGGCGTCCTGGCTCGCTGACGAGCAGGTGCCCAAGGTGCTGCATGACGCCAAGGGCCCGTTGCACGCGCTGCAGGCCCGTGGGCTGCCCCTGGCGGGCCTGGTCAGCGACACTGCCCTGGCGGCATACCTCGTCCGTCCGGACCAACGGTCCTATGACCTGGCCGACCTGGTGCTGCGCTATCTCAAGCGTGAGCTCCGTGCCGAGGAGGACCGGCCGGACCAGGGGCTGCTCGACCTGGACCTCGGGGAGGGGGACGCCGCCGTGCAGTCAGCCCTGGTGCACGCGCAGGCCGTCCTGGACCTCGCCGGCGCCCTCGAGGCTGAGATCGCCGACGTGCAGGGGGCTGAGCTGCTCAGTGACATCGAGTTGCCGCTCGTCGGTGTCCTCGGGAGGATGGAGCGGGTGGGCATCGCCGTTGACCTGGACGCGCTGGAGCGGCTGGAGGGTGAGTTCGGTGACGCCATGGCGCAGGCACAGCAGGACGCCTGGCAGGCCATCGATGACGACTCCGTCAACCTCGGCTCTCCCAAACAGCTGCAGACGGTGCTCTTCGAGAAGCTGGGGCTGCCCAAGACCCGGCGGACCAAGACCGGCTACACCACCGACGCCGATGCGCTCGCCGGTCTCTATGCCCAGACCGAGCACCCCTTCCTGGAGGCACTGCTGCGGCACCGGGACAAGGCCCGCCTGCGGGTGACGGCGGAGGGGCTGATCAAGTCGGTGGCGGACGACGGACGCATCCACACGACATACCAGCAGACCATCGCGGCCACCGGACGGCTCAGCTCCACGGATCCCAACCTGCAGAACATCCCGATCCGCACCGAGGAGGGGCGCCGCATCCGCGAGGCCTTTGTGGTGGGAGCAGGCTATGACGAGCTGCTGTCAGCCGACTACAGCCAGATCGAGATGCGGATCATGGCCCACCTGTCGGGGGACGAGGGGCTGATCGAGGCCTTCCGGACGGGGGAGGACCTGCACCGCTTCGTCGGGTCCCGGGTCTTTGGCGTGGAGCCCAGTGAGGTCACGGCCGAGATGCGTTCCAAGGTCAAGGCGATGAGCTACGGCCTGGCCTATGGGCTCTCGGCGTTCGGCCTGTCCAAGCAGTTGGGCATCTCCACCAGCGAGGCCAACGGGCTGATGGAGGAGTACTTCGCGCGCTTCGGGGGTGTCCGCGACTACCTGCGGGACGTGGTGGCGGAGGCCCGGGGCACGGGGTTCACCGAGACGATGCTGGGCCGGCGCCGCTATCTGCCGGATCTCACCTCCGACAACCGGCAACGGCGTGAGATGGCTGAGCGGATGGCGCTGAATGCGCCGATCCAGGGGTCGGCCGCCGACATCATCAAGGTCGCGATGCTGCGGGTCGAGGAGGCGCTGCGTGCGGGCGACCTCAGCAGCCGTCTGCTGCTGCAGGTTCACGACGAGTTGGTCCTGGAGGTGCCCGCGGACGAGAAGGCCACCGTTGAGGAGTTGGTGCGACGTGAGATGGGGGCGGCGATCGACCTCGCGGTGCCCTTGGACGTGAGTGTCGGGTGGGGTCGCACCTGGCACGACGCCGCCCATTAACCAGTCCTTCCAGACACGGGCCTACCTGGGGTCATCTACCGATTGGGAGGTCCAAATCGGGTCTTACGTCACTCTCAGATAACGATTTGGGACCGTTCCAGACACGACTGCCATGAGTTGCTTGTGCACGGCGACACGGCGACCTACCTTGCAGATACGTGAGGTGCCCCGCCCTGGACGCATCGACAGATCACGACGAGCAAGGAGCAACATGAGTTCATCTACTCTCCGCAAGCGGACGTCCGTGACCGCCCGCGGAATCGCCGTGTTGGCTGCCTCGTCCCTCATCCTCGCTGCCTGCGGGGGCGACGGTGACGATGGGGACGACGAGACCACTGACGGTGCGAGCGAGACGACAGACGACACGGGTGACGCGACCGGCGGCGCCACCGACGCGCCTGTCGCTGGCGGCGGCGAGGACCCGGGCGCTCCGGAGGCGGGCGACCGTGACCTGACGCTGAAGGTCGGCACGGTGCTGCCGCAGACCGGTGCGCTGGCCTTCCTGGGCCCGCCCGAGGAGGCCGGTGTCCTGCTGGCCGAGAAGCACATCAACGAGGCGGACCTCGGCATCACCGTCGAGGTGACCCTGGGCGACTCCGGCGACCCGGACAACCGCGCCTACGCGACCACCGTGCCCCAGCTGCTCAACGCTGACAACAAGGTGATTGTCGGTGCGGCGTCCTCTGGTGTCTCCAAGCTCTTCATCGACGAGGTCGTGGCGGCCGAGACGCTGATGATCTCCCCGGCCAACACGGCCCCGGAGTTCACCACGTGGCCGGACAACAACCTCTACTGGCGCACGGCTCCCTCGGACCTGCTCCAGGGTGAGGTGCTGGGCAACCTGGTCGCCTCCGACGGCGTGGTCAACCTGGGCATCCTCTACCTGAACGACGCTTACGGCACCGGCCTGGAGGCTCAGCTCACGGAGACCTTCACCGCGGCCAACGGCACCGTGGTCGCCACCGAGTCCTACAACGCGGGTGACACGACGTTCGACGCACAGATCAGCACCATCCTGGCGGCGGACCCGGACGCGATCGCTTTGATCACCTTCGAGGAGATCAAGACGATCATCCCGGCGCTGGAGTCCGCTGGCGTCGACATGAGCAGCCTGTACTTCGTTGATGGCAACATCGCCGACTACAGCGCGGACTTCGACCCCGGCACGCTCGAGGGCTCCAAGGGCACCCAGCCCGGCCCCGACCTGGGCGACGACTTCCGCAACGAGCTCATCGACCTCTGGCAGGATCACTCCGGTGAGGAGCTGAAGGACTTCAACTACGCGGCGGAGTCCTACGACGCGGTGATCCTCGCAGCGCTGGCCGCACTTGCGGGCAACTCCGTCGATGGCCCGGACATGGCCACCTGGATGGGTCAGGTCTCCGGCGGCACCGGCGGCGGCGAGAAGGTCACCACCTTCGAGGACGCAGCCAACGCCATCATCGCCGGTGAGATCACCGACTACGACGGTCCGTCCGGCCCGATCACCTTCGACGAGAACGGTGACCCGACCGAGGCAACCATCGGTATCTTCCAGTACGACGAGAACAACAGCCTGGTTCGCCAGAACTGATCTGCGTTCCTGACTGACGCACGGTAGGGCCCCCGGGATATCGCCCGGGGGTCCTTCCTTGTCTGCGGGACGTCACGCGTGGGCGCAGTTCGGCGCCGACATGGATGGGGGACTCACCTGTGGTTCGGACGCGGTTCGCGCCGATGAACCTCTAGGGGCAGCGACCCGGTGCTTCGTCCAGCCAGCTGTCCGCTCACGTTGCCGTCACCGCTCAAGTTTCAACCGCCGTCAACACACGTCAGGGTCTACACCGCTGGGCCACCCACCTACTCAGCCACCCACCTACTCAGCCACCCACCTACTCAGCCACCCGCCCACCCGACTCGGCTCGGTTCGGCCGGCCCGGTTCGGCTGGACCTCGGCTCGGTTCGGCTGGACCTCGGCCCGGCCCGGCTCGGCTCGGCCTGTGTGGACCCCGCCACGCTGGTGGACAACCTCGACTGGACCGCCCCTCGGGCCGCGCACCAATGGTTGTCCACCGGTGATCGAGTCGCCCTTCCCACACTTCGAACACGTGTGCTATTCTGAGGCGTAGATGGTCGCCAGGTTAATCAGGGCGAGATGTTTGGGGAGGTGGGGTTGGTGGCACGGTACGCGGAGTTCTTCGAGGCGCGT
This sequence comes from Ornithinimicrobium ciconiae, assembly GCF_007197575.1. NCBI lineage: Bacteria > Bacillati > Actinomycetota > Actinomycetes > Micrococcales > Ornithinimicrobiaceae > Ornithinimicrobium > Ornithinimicrobium ciconiae. The sequence goes on along the minus strand of NZ_CP041616.1, from coordinate 2,497,362 downwards.
GGTGGGGGCGTCTCGGTGGCGGAGGGGCGTGTGCGGACCCTGTTGGCTGACCCCCCGCCTCGTCGTGTGACGTGGGAGATCGTCACGGCTCCAACGGTGCCGGTGGTGGTCTTTGAGCCGGAGCCGTTGGAGGTGAGCGTGGCACGGGAGGCACTGGCGGCGCTGGGCGCGGGCCCGGGAGAGTGTGAAGCTCTCACGGACGTGGCGCTGGCGTGTGCATCGGTCTCTCGTCGTGGCGCACCGCCGGCTTCGGCTGAGACGTCCCCTGCTGGGTCTGCTGACGGTGCGATGGTGAAGGACGCGTCGGTGGTGGTGGGCCGAGTCTCGGCATTGGTGGATGCGGCGGCGGTCTTGACCAGAGCTACGGGCCGGCTGGACGCGGTGTTGGTGCGGGCGGTGCGGGAAGTCACGGCCGCGCAGGGCAAGCTCCTCCTCGCGCAACAGGATGCGGTGATGGAGGAGTTGACGCCTTCGCAGACGGAGGCGTGGCGGGACAAGGCGAAGTCCCGTGCGAAGGTGGAGCTGGAGTTGGCGACGGGGTGGGGCGTGGGTGAGGTCCGGGATCTGATCGCGTTGGGCGCCATGCCGGTGATGGTGGCGGTGCCGGTGGGCGCGGCGTTGCGCAGTGGAGAGGCATCGTGGCGGTTGGTGCGCAGTTATCTGCGGGCGTGTGCGCACCTGCCGCACGAGCTGGGAGCGTCGGTGGCGAATGCGCTGTTTGGTGACGACCCGGTCGTGGCGGCTACGGAACGCTTGGACTCGGATCGTCAGTTCACGGGCGCGGTGTGGGTGCACAAGGAGTTCCACCGGGCTCTCGCGCGTGAGGTTGCCAAGGCCGAGGCAGGGCTGCCACCGGAGCAGCGGAGGAAGAAGTCGCGGGAGAAGAGCACTGCCGAGGCGGATGTGTGGGGGAAGTTGGATGAGGACGGGATGGGGATCTTCGGGTTGGCGTGTACGGGGGCGCAGTTGGGGGCGATCCTGGAACGTCTTGAGGGTGCGGCTCGTCGGGCCAGGGGGTTGGGGGACAAGCGCACATTGGGGCAGCTGCGGTCCGCGATCGCAGCCACGTTGCTGCTTCATGGCACGGTGACAGTCGCTGACCTGAGTGAAGACCCGGATCTCATCACCCCGGAGCAAACGGAGGAGTTGGCCAAGATCCTGGCCGGGCTACCCGCGGCGGTGTTGAACGTGATCGTCCCCGCGAACTTCCTGCACCCCAACACCGACACCGACGAGGGTGACGACGATGACGCCCACGGGGACAGTGGCGACGTCCGTGACCACGACAGTGGCACCGTCCCTGATAGTGGCGACGTCCGTGACCACGACAGTGGCACCGTCCCTGATAGTGGCGACGTCCGTGACCACGACAGTGGCACCGTCCCTGATAGTGGCGACGTCGGTGACCGCGACAGTGGCACCGTCCCTGATAGTGGCGACGTCCGTGACCGCGACAGGGGCACCGTCACTGACGGTGACTGCGGCCCCGGAGGCACCCGGACTGGGACGGCGGAGGACTGGTGTGCCGAGCACGGCCACCCACCCGGCGCCAGCGCATCGCGGTCCCATGGCACGCCCGGATCAGAGGATCACGGGGAGGACTCTGTCTCCACCCGGATTGGGACGGCGGAGGACCCTGTCTCCACCCAGACGGTGGGACGCGAGCAGCATTCTGGCTCCGCCGAGCCGGAGGAGGCTGTGGTGGGGCCAGTGCAGGGCCGGTTTGGTCGTGGCGCTTTTGGCATCGGTGAGGTGCAGGGGCGGGGGTCCTTGTTCTTGTCGCCGCAGGAGGTGGCGGAGTTGGCGTTGACGCCGGGGTCGGTGTGGCACAGGTTGCTCACAGACCCGGTCAGTGGGCGGTGTCTGGAGCGCTCCAGCAAGGGATACCCGTTCACGGCGGCGATGAAGGCGCAGATCCGGTTCGCGGACGGCACATGTCGCGCGCCGGGATGTGTGGTCCCGGCGGCGTTGTGTCAGATCGATCATGTCACCGAGTTCGGGACGGACGGCGGTTCGACACGGGAGGCTAACGGTGCCTCGGAGCATGCGGGGCACCATGATCAGAAGACGAAGAAGTATCTGGATGTGGTGATCAACGAGCGTCGGGACATGACGTGGACGACGTTGATCGGCAAGATCTACCAAACGAAGGCCAAGGACTACACGCAGTACTCCACCCTGTTGCGCGAAGCAGTGGCCCAGGTCGCCGCCGCATCTGCGGAAGAACGTGGTGAGGTGGTCGATCGGGAGATTTACCAGGCCCTGGCCTACCGCCCCGGCGGGTCACGACTCCTGGCCGAGGATGACGTGACCTCTGATGACCACGTGTTCATGGCCTGGGACCGGATCCGGTTGACCCGCCGGGACCCGGTCACCTGTGAGAGCCTTAACGGACCCGCCTCCGAAGTCGTGACGGCAGAACGCGCACGTTACGCCCGCGCCGAACGCGCGCAACGGGCCAGCGGCACCCAGGGCAATATCGAGGTCTCGGGTAGCACCAGGGACGCGGGCGCCACGCGAGACGCGGGCGCCACCCGAGACGCGGGCGCCACGCGAGACGCGGGCGCCACGCGAGACGCGGGCGCCACCCGAGACGCGGGCGCCACCCGAGACGCAGGTGGGGAGGGCCAGAAGCCAGACCACGCCCCTGGGCCCACCCCGACGACACGCCCCCGCCTTTCTGAGGTGATGAGGGCCGTGCCGCTCTAGGCGGACTCTTCCTGACCCAGCGTGCCGAGGTAGAGCCCGATGACCTTCTCGTCGTTGAGCAACTCGCGTCCGGTGCCCGTGTGGGCGTCGTGGCCTTGGTCCAGCACATAGGCACGGTCACAGATCTGCAGACAACGTCGGGCGTTCTGCTCGACCATGATGGTGGTCACGCCCGCCTGGTTGATCTGCGAGACACGCATGAAGGCATCGTCCTGCCGCACCGGGGAGAGGCCGGCGGACGGCTCATCCAGAAGGAGCACCTCCGGTCGCATCATGAGAGCGCGAGACATCGCCACCATCTGTCGCTCGCCGCCGCTCAGAGAGCCTGCGACCTGATTCATGCGGTCGCCCAGAGCGGGGAAGATGTCAACGACGAACGCGAGGCTGTCCTTAATCATGGACGGCTTCTGAAAGGCACCCATCTCGAGGTTCTCGCGGATGGTCAGAGTCGGGAAGACGTTCTCGGTCTGGGGGACCAGGCCGACACCCTTTTCCACGAGCTCGTTGGCCTTGAGGTTGGCGATCTCCTCGCCCCGCAGAGTGATGGAACCTTCTCGGACCTGCACCAGGCCGAAGATCGCCTTCAGGAGCGTCGACTTGCCAGCACCGTTGGGGCCGATGATGCCGATGAGTTCGCCGTCATAGGCCCGCAGGTTGGTGTCCGTGAGGATGTTGATCCCTGGGAGGTATCCCGCGGTCACCTTCTTGACGTCGACAACGATCTCGCGTGACTCCGCGCCCGGGGGCGTCCCTGGCTCGGCGGCTGTCGTGGAGCTGGTGGCGCTCGTGGAATCGCTCATGGGAGTCGGTTTCCCTTCTCGTCGTACCGTCCGGTGATGATCCCGAGGTCCTCATCCAGGTGGCTTCCGAGATAGGCATCGATCACTGCTGGTTCCTTCATGACGTCCTGAGGCGGACCCTCGGCAACGATGCGGCCCTCGGCCATCACCACGACCCAGTCCGCGATGTGCCGCACCATGTGCATGTCGTGCTCAACGAACAGCACGGTCATGCCCTCGGACTTGAGGTCAAGGACGTGGTCGAGCAGCGACTGGACCAGGGCCGGGTTCACGCCTGCCATGGGCTCGTCCAGGAGGACGAACTCGGGTTGGGTCATGAGCGCCCGGGCCATCTCGAGCAGCTTGCGCTGGCCGCCGGAAAGACTGGCGGAGTAGTCGTCCTTCTTCTCGTGCAGCTTGAACTTCTTCAGAAGTGCGAGCGCACGCTCTTCGATCTCACGCTCCTGAGCGCGCCACAGCGGCGGGAACACGGCGGCCAGCATGGACTCCCCGCGCTGGCCCGTGGCGCCGAGTTTCATGCTCTCTAGCACCGTAAGCCGGGCGAGCACCTTGGTGAGCTGGAAGGTGCGCACCTGGCCCAAGCGGGCGGACTTGAAGGCGGGGATGCCCGCCAGAGCCCGTCCGTTGAAGGACCACTCGCCGGTGTCCGGCTTGTCAAACCCGCTCAACAGGTTGAACAGCGTGGTCTTGCCAGCTCCGTTGGGGCCGATCAGCGCGGTGATCGCGTGGCGGGGGATCTCGATGTGCTCGACATCGACAGCCTTGTTGCCACCGAAAGATCGGGTGATGTTGTCGGCGACCATAATGGGGTCGATCTTCGACACCCCGGGGGCTCCCGGGCCGGTCGCCAGGTCCGTGGTCTTGGCGACCGTGCGGGTCGGCTCGACCTCGAGCGTCTCCATGATGGTGTCCTCGTCGAGGCCTTTGACCTCTGCCGGGTCGTAGGTGTCTTCATCGACGACCTCGACGTCGGCCGCGTCGGTGGCGTCCGGGACTGTGGGGTCTGGGCTGCTATTTGACAAAGGTCATCTCCTTCTTGTTTCCGAGGAGTCCCTGTGGCCGGAAGGCGACGAGCAGCATCAGCGCGATGCCGACGAGGACGAACCGGAAGTTGCCAGCCGCTGCAGACGACAGGGGCAGCCAGCCCTCGCTGGCCATCGCTGGGAGGACGCCGGCCAGGAAGGCCATGACGCCCCAATAGAGAAGGGCGCCGAGGATGGGGCCGAAGAGGGTCGCAGCACCACCCAGCAACAGCGCGGTCCACACGAAGAACGTGAGGCTCGGCAGGTAGTACTGCGGGATCACAGCGGACGGGAGGGCGATCACCACTCCGCCCAGGGAGCCGAGAACGCCGCCGACGATCAGCGCCTGCATCTTGTAAAGGTAGACGTTCTTGCCCAGCGAGCGGACTGCGTCCTCATCCTCTCGGATGCCCTTGAGGACCCGGCCCCAGGGGCTGCGCATGATCAACCACACCACCAGGAGACCGATGACGACGAGGCACAGGCCGAACAGTCGGCTCCACCACTGGTCAGAGGTGAACTCCCAGGGGCCGAAGCCGAAGGTGCCGGCCGGTAGGGGGTTGGCCTCACGGAAACTCGTGTGATAGCCGCCGAGTCCGTCTGCGGAGTTGGTCCACTCGTCGAAGACTCGGGACTGGAAGAGCAGGCGGACGATCTCGGCCGCCGCGATGGTGACGATCGCCAGGTAGTCGCCCCTGAGTTTCAGGGTCGGGATGCCCAGGATGATCGCGAAGATGACGGCCGCCACGATGCTGACCAGGATGCCTCCCCACCAGGGGAAGCCGAAGCTCAGGATCGAGATTGCATAGCTGTAGGCGCCGATGGCCATGAAGCCAGCCATGCCGAAGTTCAGGAGGCCCGCGTAGCCGAAGTGGACCGCCAGACCGAGTGCGGCCAACATGAACCCGATGGTCTCGGGGGAGAGCATGAAGCTCGCCGTGTTGTTGAGGATGGAACCCCAGTTCATAGTGTGCCTCCCTTATCCGACGCGTTCACGTCGGCCCAGGAGTCCCTGGGGTCTGAAGAGCAGGACGATGACGAGCACGCCAAGCGCCCCGACGTACTTGATGTCGGACGGAATCCACAGGGTCGACACCTCGACCAGGATGCCGATGACCAGCGAGCCGATCAGCGCGCCGAAGGCCGTGCCCAGTCCGCCGAGGACAACGGCAGCGAAGATGAGGAGCAGGATCTGCACGCCCATGTCCCACTTGATGCCGGGACGGAAGTAGGCCCACAGCACACCGGACAGGCCGGCGAGCGCGCCGCCGATGACCCAGACGATCCGAGTCACCCTCTCGACGTCGATGCCACTGCTGGCAGCCAGCTGCCTGTTGTCGGCGACAGCACGGGTGGCCTTACCGATCCGGGTGCGCAACAGCCAGTAGGAGACACCGAGCAGGACGACCAGGCTCAGCGCCATGCTGACCATGTCGATCGTGGACAACTTGATCGGGCCGAGGATCTGGTGCTTGACGCCTCCGGTGCCCGGGAGCTGACTGGTGCCTCCGCCGATGAGGATCAGGAAGATGTAACGCCCAGCCAGCGAGGCACCGATGGTCAGGATCATCAGCTGCACCAGCCCGATGCCTCGTCTGCGCAGCGGTCTCCACATCGCCGCGTCGAAGAACCAGCCGAAGAGGCCGCTGGCGATCACCGCGAGGAGGATCGCCACGAGGATGGGGAGTCCGAGACTCCATGTCCAGAACGCCATGATGGCGCCGAAGGTGACCATCTCCGCGTGCGCGAAGTTGGTCAGGCCGGTCGTGCCGAAGATCAGGGACAGTCCGATCGAGGCCAGCGCCAGCATCAACCCGAAGTTGACACCGTTCATGAGCCGCTCGAAGAACTGTGACAGGAAGCTGGCCGTCTCGCGGACGTCTTCACCGAGGAAGAAGTTTGCCGGGGCGAAGAACTGCGACCCGTAGGCCACGGAGATCGGGTTGTCACCCTCGACCGTGACCCCCTCGGGCAGAGTCTCCTCATCCAGGAGAACGTCGTAGGGATCGGTGGTGGGCACCCCGATCCTGACCTGTCCTCGCTCGTTGGTGACCGCCTCCGCCTCGTAGTCGCCGCCCGAGACCACGATCCGCACGTCAGGGACGGGCTCGTTGCTGTTGCGGACGTTGGCGGTGATGACGTTGTCGTGCTCATCGACATTGACCTGGGAACCATCGCCCTGGGCGTGTGCCGGGATGGCTGCCTGCAGGACCACCATCAAGAAGGTGGCGATGATGAGCCAGAGCCCGCGCCACGGGCTAGAGCGCAAGTGCGCACGATGAACATGGGGGTTCGTGGTCACGGGACCTCACTTCGCGGGCGGGGGACACACGACACCGTTGAGGTGTGCCGCATCCGGTATTAAACGGCACCACGGCCGATCCGGCCAGTATCTAGGCCCGATTAGGTCACATGGTGACCGTTCTGTGACCTAACGCCGGGGCCCGACCTGCCTGTCACAGACAGGTTCTCGGGCGAACGCACACGAAAATGGCGGTGCCAGGAACCAACTCGCCACGCAGGCGACTCCATCCGCCCCATTCGTGGTCGGCCCCCGGTGGCCACTCCGGCTCCACCAGGTCCACCAGCGTCAAGCCTGCGTCGTTGATCTCCCGCACCCGGTCCCCGAGGGTCCGGTGGTGCTCGACATAGGTGGCTCGGCCGGCGGCGTCCTGCTCGACATACGGACTGCGGTCGAAGTACGAGTGGTGCACGGTCAGGCCAGCCTCGCCGGGGACGTCCGGCAGCGCCCACCGCAGAGGATGGGTGACGGAGAAGGCGAGCAGCCCCCCGGGTCGCAGCACCCGGGCGACCTCGCGCAGCAGGCCCGCGGAGTCGGCGACGAAGGGCACGGCGCCATAGGCAGAGAAGGCCACGTCAAAGGAGGCGTCGGCGAAGGGCAGGAACCGCGCGTCGCACTGCACGTAGGACGGTGCGCAGCGAGCGGAGGCGAGCCGGCTACCTTCGTCCAGGGTGCGACCCTGACGGAGCATGGCGGCGGAGATGTCCGTGGCCACAGTCCTGGCACCATGAGCCTGACACCACCGGCTGCCCTGCGCGCCCCCGGCGCCAAACTCCAGAACCTGTCGACCAGCCAGGTCACCGAGCAGTCCCAGGTCGGACTCGTAGACACCCTCCGGGCCCCACATGAGCTCAGCATCACCCAGGACCAGGTGGTGCTCCGCGTAGTAGTCGGCGGCCTCGGCGTCCCACCAGTGACGGCTGGCCGACGCGCTCTCGGAGTGGTCCACCCGCCGGCGGCTGACCGCAGCAGCCGGCCCCACGGCATACGGTGTGGGGCGCTGGCCGGGGGAGCCTGCGGGGGGCTCAGGGGGTGGCGTTGCGCTCATCCGGGCAGTCTGCCGGATTGACCTGCGTCAGCGTGCGCAGGTAGGGTAGGTCTGCGCGGCGCGTGCACTCACGCGTGCCCGTCACAACAACTGTCCATCGTGGGCGGTCTCACCCATGACTGTGACACCGTCCTTACTGTTTGTCCACACATCGGAGTCCCTACTACATGACTGCAACTGCGCCTGAGAAGGCCATCTCCCAGATCGCGATCAACGACATCGGGTCTGAGGAAGAGCTCCTCGCAGCGATCGACGCCACGATCAAGAACTTCAACGACGGAGACATCGTCGAGGGTGTCATCGTCAAGGTTGACCGGGACGAGGTCCTGCTCGACATTGGCTACAAGACCGAGGGTGTCATCCCCTCCCGTGAGTTGGCGATCAAGCACGACGTCGACCCCTCCGAGGTCGTCAAGGTCGGCGACGAGGTCGAGGCCCTGGTCCTCCAGAAGGAGGACAAGGAAGGCCGTCTGATCCTGTCCAAGAAGCGCGCCCAGTATGAGCGTGCCTGGGGCTCGATCGAGAAGGTCAAGGAGGAGGACGGCGTCGTCACCGGCACCGTCATCGAGGTCGTCAAGGGCGGCCTCATCATGGACATCGGCCTGCGTGGCTTCCTCCCTGCCTCCCTGGTGGAGATGCGCCGTGTGCGCGACCTGCAGCCCTATGTCGGTCAGCAGATCGAGGCCAAGATCATCGAGCTGGACAAGAACCGCAACAACGTGGTCCTGTCCCGCCGCGCCTGGCTCGAGCAGACCCAGTCCGAGGTCCGCAGCACCTTCCTCAAGGAACTGCAGAAGGGCCAGGTCCGCTCCGGTGTCGTCAGCAGCATCGTCAACTTCGGTGCGTTCGTCGACCTGGGTGGCGGCGTTGACGGTCTGGTGCACGTCTCCGAGCTGTCCTGGAAGCACATCGACAACCCGGGCGAGGTCGTCGAGGTCGGCGACGAGGTCACCGTCGAGGTGCTCGACGTGGACATGGACCGCGAGCGTGTCTCCCTGTCGCTGAAGGCGACCCAGGAGGACCCGTGGCAGCACTTCGCGCGCACCCACGCCATCGGCCAGGTCGTGCCCGGCAAGGTCACCAAGCTGGTGCCCTTCGGTGCGTTCGTCCGTGTCGAGGACGGCATCGAGGGTCTGGTCCACATCTCCGAGCTGGCCGAGCGCCACGTGGAGCTGCCGGAGCAGGTCGTCACCGTCGGCACCGACATCTTCGTCAAGGTCATCGACATCGACCTGGAGCGTCGTCGCATCTCGCTGTCGCTGAAGCAGGCCAACGAGGCTGTCGCGGCCGAGTTCGACCCGACTCTCTACGGCATGGCTGCCGAGTACGACGAGGAGGGGAACTACAAGTACCCCGAGGGCTTCGACGCCGAGGCGCAGGAGTGGATGGAGGGCTTCGAGGCCCAGCGCGAGAAGTGGGAGAAGGAGTACGCCGACGCCCACGAGCGCTACGAGGCCCACAAGGCTCAGGTCGAGGCGGCCTCCGAGGCCGAGGCGACCGCGGAGGAGGCTGGCGACACCGCCACCACCTACTCCTCCGGCAGCACCTCGAGCAGCAGCAGCGAGTCCGCGGCGCCGTCCGCGCCGGTCGAGGCCCAGGGCACCCTGGCCTCCGACGAGGCTCTCGCCGCCCTGCGCGAGAAGCTCACCGGCAACTGAGCACCGCTCTGAGCGGCTGCTGACGCAGCTGACGGAGTATGCCGAATGGCCCGGTTCCCCTGGTGGGGAGCCGGGCCGTTGGCGTTGCCAGGGTTGTGTGCGTCGACACGGTCGTTCGCGTTGCCAGGGCCGTTCGCGGTTCCGGCGTCGTGCGCGTTGCCAGGGCCGTTCGCCACTGTCGGTGCGAGCACAACCGCGTCGATGCGAGCGCTGGGTCATGACATCGACGGCGATTCCCTCGCACCGACCAAGGGTCGCGTGGTCGATCACATCCTGGCGCGCGCCGCAGACCGTGGTCGATCAGCCGAGACCGAGCTGCTGAGACCAGCGATCTGCCGCCCGTGCCGCCCCGGCGTCGATGAGCGCGTGCAACCCGGACGAGTCCGGCACCGCGAACGAGGTGTAGCCACCTCGCCCGCCGGCCGTCGGGCGTCCGTACGCCTTCGCGGCGAGGTGCCCGTCCGGCAGCATCCGGACGGTGATCGAGGTGAGGGTGAACTCCACGTCGCGGCGGACGTCCGTCCACTGCAGGTGCTCGGGGACGCGGATGTTGATCGCCAGGGCGGAGACCTCTACCTCGTCGTTCATGACCAGCATCGTGGCACGACGGGCCGTGCGGTGCGGACTATCCGCGACCCAACAGCGTGCCGCCGTTGACCTGGATGATCTGGCCGGTCGTCCAGGCGGCGCCGGGGCTGGCGAGATAGGCCACCGCCCCAGCAACCTCGGCAGGCGTCCCGGGTCGCCCCATCGGGATGGTCGCCATCCGCCTGGTGCGCACCGACGGGTCCGCCGCGATGCGGTCCTCCCAGAACGGCGTGTCCGGCACGAAGCCCGGCGCCACCGCATTGACGGTGACCCCGTCGGCCGCGAGCTCCTGCGCCAGTGAGAGCACCCAGGCGTTGATGGCGGCCTTCGCCGCGCCATACGAGCCGGAGCCGCGCAGCGCTGCGATCGAGCTCATCGCGATGATCCGCCCACCGGGCCGTCGGAGGTGGTCGCGCAGCGCATGGGTGAGCAGGACAGCTGACAGCACGTTGGCGTCGAAGTCCGCCCGCCAGCCCGCGGCGACCGAGGCCAGGCCGTCACCCGCTCCCACGCCGAGATTGCCGCCGGCGTTGCAGACCAGCACGTCGATGCCGGGGCCACGGTGCAGGATCTCCGCGAGTCGCTCCACCTCGTCCGGCACGGTCAGGTCGCACGCCAGCGGGCTGAGCTGCACCCCGGGAGGGGCCTGCGCAGCCAGCTCGCGCGCGGTCCGGCGCAGGACGTCCTCGCGGCGCCCGACCAGCACCACCTGGCTTGCCTGGGGGAGCAGGGCTGCGGCGATGGCCCGGCCGATGCCGGTCCCGCCTCCGGTGATGACGATGCGTTGACCCATGGGGCGAGTCTGCCGCACCCTCGTTACGCTGGCCAGATGCCCCTCGCCGACGGACCTGGACACCTCCTGCGGATCGGACTGAGCGGAGGCATCGGGTCCGGCAAGTCGACCGTCTCGCGGACCCTGTCCGGTCAGGGGGCGATCATCATCGATGCCGACCAGCTGGCACGCCAGGTCGTCGAGCCGGGCACCCCCGGGCTGGAGGCGATCGCGCAACGGTTCGGGTCCGGCATACTCACCGGGGACGGGACCCTGGACCGGCCCGCGCTGGGTCGCATCGTCTTCGGTGACACGGCCGCCCGCCGCGACCTGGAGGCAATCACCCACCCGCTGATCGCACAGCGGACCCGGGAGGAGATCGAGGCGGCGCCGCCGGGCAGCATCGTGGTGCACGACGTGCCGCTGCTGGTCGAGGCCGGCTATGCCCCGCGCTACCACCTCGTGATCATTGTCGGCGCCTCCTGGCAGACTCGTCTCGCACGGTTGGTGAGCCACCGTGGGATGGATCGTGCGGAGGCTCGGGCGCGCATCGAGGCCCAGGCCGGCGACGAGGAGCGTCGGGCGGTGGCCGACGTCTGGCTGGACAACGAGGGCACCGTCACCCAGCTTCAGCGAGCCACTCGGGTGCTGTATGCCGAGCGCCTGGTTCCGTTCCTGGCCAACCTGGAGCGGGGGGTGGGCCTGCAGACCCAGGAGGTGCCCGGGCCCCAGGAGGTCCAGCGGCTCACCGCCCGTCTGCAGCACCTGCTCGGTGACCACCTCGACGGGGACCTGCTGCTCGACCCGGGCACCGCCAGCCTGCTCGTGCCACTCGCTCCCGGTGTGACGGCAGGGGCGGTGCGGGAGCGGCTTGCCCGTGGAGGATTCCCGGGGGTGGGCCAGGCCCGGCACGCCTCGGCAGACCCGGGTCGTCCGGTGGTCCTGACGCTGCGGGAACACACTGTCGGTGCTGACGGTTAACGTCTAGGTATGCGCCCCACGACTGACCTCCAACGGACCGTCGCGCCCATCCGTGTCGAGTCCGACTTCCAGCCCAGCGGTGACCAGCCCGCGGCGATCAAGGACCTCGCCGAGCGGATCAACCGCGGCGAGCAGAACGTCGTGCTCCTGGGGGCGACCGGCACCGGCAAGTCGGCGACCACCGCCTGGCTCCTCGAGCAGGTCCAGCGTCCCACACTGGTGATGGCACCCAACAAGACCCTGGCCGCCCAGCTGGCCAACGAGTTCCGGGAGCTGTTGCCGCACACCGCGGTGGAGTACTTCGTCAGCTACTACGACTACTTCCAGCCCGAGGCCTACGTCCCGCAGACCGACACCTACATCGAGAAGGACTCCTCGATCAACGACGAGGTCGAGCGGTTGCGCCACTCGGCGACCAACTCCCTGCTCACCCGTCGTGACGTCGTCGTCGTGGCCTCCGTGTCCTGCATCTACGGCCTGGGCACCCCGCAGGAGTATGTCGACCGCATGGTGCAGCTGCGGGTCGGTGACGAGATCGAGCGGGACGACCTGCTGCGCAAGTTCGTCACGATGCAGTACAGCCGCAACGACATGGCCTTCACCCGCGGCACCTTCCGGGTCCGCGGAGACACCGTCGAGATCATCCCGCAGTACGAAGAGCTTGCCGTGCGTATCGAGTTCTTCGGCGACGAGATCGACAAGATCTATACCCTGAACCCGCTGACTGGGGAGGTGGTGCGCGAGGAGCAGGAGATGTATGTCTTTCCCGCCTCGCACTACGTCGCCGGCCCGGAGCGGATGGAGCGAGCCGTCGCCGGCATCGAGGCCGAATTGGCCGAGCAGTTGGCGGTCTTCGAGCGCGAGGGCAAGCTGCTGGAGGCACAGCGCCTGCGGATGCGCACGACCTACGACATCGAGATGATGCGACAGATCGGCTCGTGCTCAGGCATCGAGAACTACTCGCTGCACATCGACGGACGGCAGCGCGGCACCGCACCCAACTGCCTGCTGGACTACTTCCCCGAGGACTTCCTGCTGGTCATCGACGAGTCGCACGTGACCGTGCCGCAGATCGGCGCGATGTATGAGGGCGACATGTCCCGCAAGCGCACCCTGGTCGACCACGGTTTCCGGCTGCCCAGCGCGATGGACAACCGTCCCCTGAAGTGGGAGGAGTTCCTCGAGCGGATCGGTCAGACCGTCTACCTCTCCGCGACCCCGGGGGACTATGAGATGGCCAAGGCCGACGGTGTGGTGGAGCAGATCATCCGCCCGACCGGTCTGGTTGACCCCCAGGTGGTGCTCAAGCCGACCAAGGGTCAGATCGATGACCTGATGCACGAGATCGGGGAACGGACAGCCAAGAACGAGCGCGTCCTGGTCACCACGCTGACCAAGAAGATGGCGGAGGACCTCACCGACTACCTGCTGGACAAGGGCGTGCGGGTGCGTTATCTGCACTCCGACATTGACACCCTGCGGCGGGTGGAGCTGCTGCGTGAGCTGCGCCTGGGCGAGTATGACGTGCTGGTCGGCATCAACCTGTTGCGTGAGGGTCTGGACCTGCCTGAGGTGTCGTTGGTGAGCATCCTCGACGCGGACAAGGAAGGCTTCCTGCGCTCGGCGCGGTCACTGATCCAGACGATCGGCCGTGCGGCCCGCAACGTGTCGGGCCAGGTGCACATGTATGCCGACAAGATGACTCCCTCCATGGAGCAGGCCATCGACGAGACCAACCGGCGCCGTGAGAAGCAGTTGGCCTACAACGCCGAGCACGGGATCGACCCCACGCCACTGCGCAAGAAGATCGCCGACATCACCGACCTGCTCGAGCGTGAGGACGCCGACACCGAGGCGCTGATGGGCAGCGGCCGGTCACAGTCCCGCGGCAAGCGGGGACGGCCGAACGCCGGGGCCGTGGCGGCAGATGCCGGTGTCGCGCTCGGCTCGCGTCGGGAGAACCTCGCGGCCAGCGAGCTGGGCCAGCTGATCCAGGAGCTCACCACGCAGATGCACCAGGCGGCGACCGACCTGCACTTTGAGCTGGCGGCCCGGCTGCGCGATGAGATCGGGGACCTGAAGAAGGAGCTGCGCCAGATGCGGGAGCACGCGGGCTGAGAGCCCCGCCGTTCACTGAGCGCCCCGATCCTCGGACTGTGAGAGAATCAGCCGGTGCGGAGGGGAGTATCCCCATCTCGTCGGCCGTCCGTCATCACGGCATCACCACGGTGGTGCCCGGGCAGCCGGCCGGTCTCTCATGGCCGGTGGGAGAGACCTCCGGTCAGTCGTGATCCCCTCACCGGAAGGCCACCGCGTCTTGTTTGACAATGCGTTCGTTCCCGCGAGCACCGCCACGATCTTCGTCGGCGCCATGGTCGTGGTGCTGTTGTTCGATGTGATCATCCTCGGCCGTCGTCCCCACGTGCCGAGCAACCGGGAGACAGGCACCGCGCTCGGCTTCTATGTGGGTCTGGCGATCGCCTTCGGCATCTACGTCTGGGTGGTCGGCGGTCACCAGCTCGGCGGTGAGTTCTTCGCCGGGTGGCTCACCGAGTACTCCCTGTCGGTCGACAACCTCTTCATCTTCATCATCATCATGGCCAACCTGAAGGTGCCGCGGATGTATCAGCAGTACGCCCTGCTGATCGGCATCGTCATCGCCCTGATCCTGCGAGCCATCTTCATCATGCTTGGAGCGCAGGCCATCGAGGCCTGGTCCTGGGTGTTCTACATCTTTGGTGCCTTCCTCATCTACACGGCGTTCAAGCTGGCCAAGGAAAACCTTGCCGGCGATGACGAGGACGAGGACGACGAGAGCAAGCTCATCAAGTTCGTGCAGCGGATCCTGCCGTTCACCGATTCCTGGGAGCACGGCAAGAAGCTCAGCGTCGTCGAGAAGGGCAAGCGCGTCTTCACCCCGATGCTTCTGGTCATCCTGGCGCTGGGCATGACCGACCTGCTCTTCGCCCTGGACTCCATCCCCGCGATCTTCGGGCTGACCCAGGATCCGTTCCTGGTGCTGATGGCCAACATCTTCGCCCTGATGGGTCTGCGCCAGCTCTACTTCCTCATCGGCAACCTGCTGCAGAAGCTGGTGTATCTCGGCATCGGCCTGGCGATCCTGCTGGCGTTCATCGGCATCAAGCTGATCTTCCACGCGATGCACGTCAACGAGCTGCCCTTCCTCAACAATGGTGAGCCCTTCCTGTGGGCACCGGAGATTCCGATCTGGCTGTCCCTGACGATGATCGTGGGCATCCTGGCCGTCACCACGGTGGCCAGCCTGATCAAGAGCAGTCGCGACGCCCGCAGGCTCGAGCAGGACCAGCGCGGCCTGGACGAGGTCTCGACGACCGGTTTCTATGGCGAGCAGCAGGACGACGGTGACCAGGCAGCGCGCGATCCGCAGGACCCCTCCGACCGGCGAGACTAGTCCCGCGGCTGCGTCCGGCTGGTGAGTTGAAGTTCCGTGGCACTGTCCGACGGGTGAGTGAGGTTCCGCGGCTGCGTCCGACGGGTGATCTAGGTCCCGCGGCCGCGCCGGCCGAGGACGACGATGCTCGCGGACACCACGAGCGCCATCCCCAGGACCTGCAGAGGCGCCAGGGTCTGCGAGAGCACCAGGAGACCCGCCAGGGCAGCGGCAGCCGGCTCCAGGCTCAGCAGCACCCCAAAGACGCCAGCAGACAGGCGGCGCAGCGCCAGCAGCTCAAGGGAGTAGGGGATGGCTGAGGAGAGCAGTGCGATGCCCAGACCCCGCAGGAGCACGTCGCCGTCCAGCAGTGCCGAACCGGCCCCCAGCACCCCCAGTGGCAGCATGGCGACCGCGCCGATCACGAGGGCGATCGCCATGCCGTCCAGTCCCTCGAAGCGGGTGCCGGTCCGTCCGCTCAGGACGATGTATGCCGCCCAGAAGCCGCCGGCGGCGGCAGCCAGTCCGATGCCGACGAAGTCCATCCGCGCCCAGGGCACCGAGAGGACCTCGGAGATCAGCAGCACGCCCAGCAGGGCCAGCAGGACGGCGAGGGCGTCGCGGCCACGACGCGAGGTCACTGCTGCCAGCAGGAGTGGCCCGAGGAACTCGATGGTGACCGCGACACCGATCGGCAGCCGCTCCAGCGAGGCATAGAAGCAGATGTTCATCGCGGTCAGGGTGAGGGCAAAACCGGTGACCGTGACCCAGTCCTGCCGGCTTCGGCCGCGCCACCGGGGCCGCACGAGAACCACCAGCAGCACGGCCGCCAGCAGGATCCGCAGCAGGACCGAGCCGAACACCCCGACCAGCGGCAGGAGCGTCGCGGCGAGGGCGCCGCCGAACTGCACCGACAGGACGGCCGCCAGGACCAGCAGGACCGGATGCTCCTGTGCCGCCGCGGTGAGCCCCGTGTCACCGGTGCGGCGGCTCACCAACCGCGCGCCCGCCAGGAGGCGAGCTGAGGACGCTCTGCGCCGATCGTGGTGCTGTCGCCGTGCCCGGGGTGCACCACGGTGTTGTCGGGATAGGTGGCGAAGACCCGGTCCTCGAGGTCGTCCATCAGTGAGGTGAAGGCCTCGGCGTCTGGGGTCTTGCCCGGTCCGCCCGGGAAGAGGCTGTCACCGGTGAACAGATGGACCTGCCCTGCTCCGTCCGTCAGCGCCAGGGCGATGGATCCGGGGGTGTGACCGCGCAGGGCGATCACGTCCAGGAGGAGCTCACCGACGCTGATCCGGTCACCGTGGGTGAGCCTGACGTCCGGCGGGACGGGCAGTGCGTCCGCGTCGGCTGCGCCGGCCGCGGTGCGGGGGGCGAACTCCGCGACGACGGCGGCGAGCGCTCGGTGGTGGTCCCAGTGCTGGTGGGTGGTGACCACGGCCGTGAGCCGACCTGAGCCCGCAGCGACCAGCTCGGCCAGCCGGGGGGCGTCGTCCGCGGCGTCGATGAGGAGCTGCTCTCCGCTGCGTCGGCAGGTGATCAGATAACAGTTGTTGTCCATCTCCGAGACGCTGGCCTTGCGCACCAGGGCATGACCCAGGTGGCCCAGCCAAAAGGGTCCGCCCGGCTCCACATGTGCTCGCGCGTGCTCCGGGCCTGTCGCGCCGTCATCGGCGGAGGGACCGCTGCCCTGGCCATCGGCGGAGGGACCGCTGCCCGGGTGCTCGGCGGGGTGCTCGTGGCCATCACCCATGCTGGCCACCGCGGCGCAGCTCGTACTTAAGGATCTTGCCGGTGGAGGTCTTCGGCAGTTCCGGAACGACCACGACCTCCCGCGGCACCTTGTAGCCCGCGAGCAGGGCGCGGGTGTGCGCCACGACGTCCTCGGGGCTGATGTCGGTGCCGTCGCGCACCGTCACATACGCCACCGGGCGCTCGCCCCACTTCTCGTCAGGGACCCCCACGACTGCGCACTCCAGGATCTGCGGGTGGCTGACGATGGCCTGCTCCACCTCGACGGACGAGATGTTCTCGCCCCCGGAGATGATGATGTCCTTGGCCCGGTCCCGCAGTTGGATATAACCGTCCGGGTGCATGACCCCGAGGTCACCGGTGTGGAACCAGCCGCCCTCGAAGGCCTTCGCGGTCGCCTCCGGGTCCTTGAAGTAGCCGAGCATCACGTTGTTGCCGCGCAGCACGATCTCACCCATGCTGTTGCCGTCGGCAGGCACGTCCTGCAGCTGCGAGTCCACCACGCGGGCGGTCTCGGCCTGCACCATGCCGACCCCCTGCCGGGCGAGCAGCCGGAAGCGCTCCTCGGCGGGCTCCTGGTCCCACGCCTCCTGCACCTCGGCGATGGTGAACGGGCCATAGACCTCGGTCAGGCCGTAGACGTGCACGACATTGATCCCCAGCGACGAGAGCTCGCTGATGATCGTCGGCGACGGAGGAGCGCCCGCCACCATGAGGCGCAGCTCCCGGTCCTGCACGGCGTGCGCCTCCGGCGCGTTGACCATCACCGTGCAGACGGTGGGCGCGCCGCACAGGTGCGTGACGCCGAGGCGGTCGATCGCGTCCCAGACGGCCTCCCCGCGGACCGCGCGGAGGCAGAGGTGGGCGCCCGCGGCCGCGGTCACCGCCCAGGGCATGGTCCAGCCGTTGCAGTGGAACATCGGCAGGGTCCACAGGTACTTGGTGTTGCCGTTCAAGCCGTTGTGGACCACCTCGCCCATGGCAGCCAGGTAGGCGCCGCGGTGCGTATACATGACGCCCTTGGGCTTACCCGTCGTGCCGGACGTGTAGTTGATGGTGATGACCGTGTGCTCATCGTCCACTGCCCACGGGAGGGGGGTGGGGTCCAGGTCCTCGGCGCGGGCGAGGAACTGCTGGTATGTCGTGGTGGTCACCCCCGTGGGGACCTCCGACGGGTCCACTGTGGGGTCGGGAACCTCCACGACCTCGATCAGACCCGTCAGGCTCTGCGTGGCCGGCGCCACCGACGGCACGAGCTCGGAGTCGACGAGGAGCACCGTGGACTCCGAGTGCTCCAGGATGTAGGTGATCTCCGGGGGCGCGAGCCGGGAGTTCATCGCGACCAGGACCCCGCCGGCCAGCGGCACCGCGAAGTGGGCCATGAGCAGCTCCGGCACGTTGGGCGCCAGGAAGGCCACCTTGTCACCCGGGGAGATCGTGGCCCGCAGCACCCTGGCCAGGCGCTGCACCTCGTCAGCGAACTCCGCATAGCTCGATCTGCGGTCCCCGTAGACGATGGCGGTCCGGTCCGGGAAGACCGTCGAGGACCGCTCGAGGAAGCGCAGCGGGCTCAGGGGAGTGTGGTTGGCGGACACGACGGTCATGTGGACCTCCGGGAGGCTGGTCGACGGTGGCGGCCGCGCGCCCAGGCACTGGGCGGCGGAGCCTTGGACTGAGTCTATGCGGGAGGCTCGGACGGTGGTCGGGACGTCGTCCCTGCCGGTCCAGATGCTGACCCGGTCGGGGCGTCGTCCCCTGCCGGTCCAGATGCCGATCCGGTCGACCTCGTCCCTGCCGGTTCAGATGCTGATCGGGACATCCGTGGGTCGCACGGGGGAGGGCAGCGTGGTCGCGCCCGTCAGATGGCGGTCGACGGCCGCCGCACAGGCCCGCCCCTCGGCGATGGCCCACACGATCAGCGACTGTCCGCGGCCGGCGTCGCCGGCGACGAAGACCCCGGGCAGCTCCGTGGCGTAGTCCTGGTCCCGCGCGAAGGTGCCGCGCGGCGTCCTCGCCAGCTCGGTGCCCGTGCCGACGACCGGGTCGGGTCCGGTGAACCCCAGCGCGATGAGGACCAGGTCCGCCGGGATGGTCCGCTCCGTGCCGGCATACGCGTCGAAACGCCCGTCGACGCGCTCGCCGTCGACGATGTGCACGCCGGTGACGGCCCCGTCCTCGGCGACCACCTCCAGGGTGCTCACCCCGAACACCCGCTCGCCGCCCTCCTCGTGGGACTCGCCGACCCGGTGGATCAGCGGATACATCGGCCACGGGTGGCGCTCCGGACGCTCGGTCGGTGGCTGGGCCCGGATGTCGAGCTGGGTGACGCTGGCCGCGCCCTGCCGCAGCGCCGTGCCATAACAGTCCGCCCCGGTGTCGCCACCACCGACGATCACCACGTGCTTGCCCTCCGCGTCGATCCCGCGACCGGCACCCAGGGCCTCCCGGTTGGCCGGCACCAGGTAGTCCATCGCCGGATGGACCCCGGCGACGTCCTGGCCGCTGACGCCCAGCGGCCGGGGCACCGTGGAGCCGACGGCCAGCACGACGGCGTCGAAACGCTCCCGCAGCTCGGCGAGGCTGAGGTCGTCGGGGCCGTCGCCGCCGACGGTGACCCCGGTGGTGAACCGGATGCCCTCGGCCCGCAGCTGGACCAGGCGCCGGTCCAGCACCGACTTCTCCATCTTGAACTCCGGGATGCCATAGCGCAGCAGTCCACCGACGGCGTCGTCGCGCTCCAGCACCACGACCGTGTGGCCGGCCCGACCGAGCTGCTGGGCGGCGGCCAGACCGGCCGGGCCGGAGCCCACGACGGCAATGGTGCGCCCGCTGAGCCACTCCGGCTCGTGCGGAGTCACCAGGCCGTTGTCGAAGGCCCGGTCCACGATCGAGACCTCGACCTGCTTGATGGTGACCGCCGGTTGGCTGATCCCCAGCACGCAGGCGGTCTCGCACGGCGCCGGGCACAGCCGCCCGGTGAACTCCGGGAAGTTGTTGGTCGCGTGCAGACGCTCGATGCCCTCGCGGAAGTTGCCGCGCCGGGTCAGGTCGTTCCACTCCGGGATCAGGTTGCCCAGCGGGCAGCCCTGGTGACAGAACGGGATGCCGCAGTCCATGCACCGACCGGCCTGGCGGCGCAGCACCCCGTCCTCCTGGGCAGTGTGCACCTCCTTCCAGTCCATGATGCGGACCGGAACCGGGCGGCTGGGTTGCGGCTCGCGGTCGCGGTGGGCCAGGAAGCCGTGCGGGTCAGCCACGGGAGTCCTCCAGGATCAGTTGCCAGGCGTGGGGACCGTCGGGGTCGTCTCCGCGGGAGGCGACTTCCTCGCGGATCCGCAACACCCCGGCATACTGCCGCGGGGTGATCCGGGTGAACCTGGTCGGCCAGTCGGGGTCGCCCAGCAGCTCCTGCGCGAGCGTGGAGCCGGTGAGCTGGACGTGCTCGGTGAGCAGCTCGAGCAGCACGCCGGCGGTCGGGCCGCCGGTGGTGACCTGCTCGAGGAGGAGGTCACCGGAGGTGCGGGCCGCCACGTTCACCCGGGCGGGGAGCAGATCCAGGACGTATGCCGTGCCACCAGACATCCCCGCCCCCAGGTTGCGACCGGTGGGGCCGAGGATCAGCACTGTTCCGCCGGTCATGTACTCCAGGGCATGGTCGCCGACGCCCTCCACGACGGCGATGGCGCCGGAGTTGCGCACGCAGAAGCGCTCGCCGACCCGGCCCCGCAGGTTGAGCTGCCCGGACGTCGCGCCATAGGCGATGACATTGCCGGCGATCACCTGGTCCGCGGCGGTGAAGCGGGCGCCCTCGGACGGCCGGATGACGATCTGGCCGCCGGAGAGGCCCTTGCCGACGTAGTCATTGGCGTCTCCGACCAGGCGCAGCGTGACGCCGCGGGGCAGGAAGGCACCCAGCGACTGCCCGGCGGAGCCGGTGAGGGTCAGGTCGATGGTGCCGTCGGGCAGACCGTCCGGGCCGTGCCGGCGGGTCACCTCGTGTCCGAGCAGGGTCCCCAGGGTCCGGTTGACGTTGCGGATCGCGAAGTCGGCCCGGACCGGCTGCCGGTGCTCCAGCGCCGGGGCCGCGGCCGCGATGAACTGGTGGTCCAGCGCCCGCTCCAGGCCGTGGTCCTGCCCCCGGGTCCGGTGGCGGGGCGCACCCTCCGGCAGCGGCTCGGCATACAGGAGAGGAGTCAGGTCGAGTCCGTGCGCCTTCCCGTGGACGGTGGCGGCCTCCGTGTCGAGCAGGTCGACCCGCCCGATCACCTCCTCCAGGCTGCGGTAACCCAGTGCTGCCAGGTGCTCGCGCACCTGCTCGGCGATGAAGGTGAAGAAGGTGATCACGTGCTCGGCCTTGCCGGTGAAGCGCGCCCGCAGCTCGGGATTCTGCGTGGCCACGCCCACCGGACAGGTGTCCAGGTGACAGACCCGCATCATCACGCAGCCGGAGACCACCAGCGGTGCGGTGGCGAAGCCGAACTCTTCCGCACCGAGCAGCGCCGCGATCACCACGTCCCGCCCGGTCTTGAGCTGGCCGTCGATCTGGACGGTGATCCGGTCGCGCAGCCCGTTGCGCAGCAGGGTCTGCTGGGTCTCGGCCAGGCCCAGCTCCCACGGGGTGCCGGCGTGCTTGAGGGAGGTCAGCGGGCTCGCGCCGGTGCCGCCGTCGGCACCGGAGACCAGCACCACGTCGGCGTGCGCCTTGGCGACGCCTGCGGCCACCGTGCCGACGCCGACCTGGCTGACCAGCTTGACGTGCACCCGGGCGCGAGGGTTGGCGTTCTTGAGGTCGTGGATGAGCTGGGCGAGGTCCTCGATGGAGTAGATGTCGTGGTGCGGAGGCGGCGAGATCAGGCCCACGCCCGGCGTCGAGTGCCGGGTGGCGGCGATCCACGGATAGACCTTGCCGGGCGGCAGCTGGCCGCCCTCGCCGGGCTTGGCACCCTGGGCGACCTTGATCTGGATGTCGTCGGCGCTGACCAGGTAGGCGCTGGTGACCCCGAATCGGCCGGACGCGACCTGCTTGATGGCCGAGCGCCGCTCCGGGTCGGCGAGCCGATCCGGCTCCTCGCCGCCCTCCCCACTGTTGGACTTGCCGCCGAGCCGGTTCATCGCGATGGCGAGCGTCTCGTGCGCCTCGCGGGAGATGGAGCCGTAGCTCATCGCGCCGGTGGCGAACCGCTTCACGATCGAGGCGACCGGCTCGACCTCCTCCAGCGGCACCGGGTCACGGTCCCCGGTGAGGCGCAGCAGGCCGCGCAGCGTCATGAGCTGCTCCGCCTGGTCGTCCACCAGGTCGGTGTACTGCCGGAAGATGTCGTAGCGCCCCGAGCGCGTGGCGTGCTGGAGGCGGAAGACCGTCTCCGGGTTGAACAGGTGCGGGGGACCCTCCCGGCGCCACTGGTACTCCCCGCCGACCTCGAGGTCACGGTGGTAGGGCGGGATGCCGCTGAGCGGGTAGGCCACGCTGTGCCGGGCGGCCACCTCCTGGGCGATCACCTCGAGGCCGACGCCGTCCAGCTGGCTGGTGGTGCCGGTGAACCAGCGCTCCACCAGCTGCGTGGAAAGCCCCACAGCCTCGAAGGTCTGGGCACCGCGGTAGGAGGAGACCGTGGAGATGCCCATCTTGCTCATCACCTTGAGCACCCCCTTGCCGAGGGCCCGGATCAGGTTGGCGATGGCGACGTCGGGGTCGAGTCCGTCCAGCTGGCGGCCGGCGCGGCAGAGGTCCTCGACGGACTCCATCGCCAGATAGGGATTGACGGCCCCGGCGCCATAGGCGATCAGCAGCGCCACGTGGTGCACCTCGCGGACGTCACCGGCCTCCACGAGCAGACCGACCCGGGTGCGGGTGTGCTCCCGCACCAGGTGGTGGTGCACGGCGCTGGTCAGCAGCAGTGACGGGATCGGGGCGTGCTCCCGGTCGGCGTGCCGGTCGGACAGGACGACGAAGAAGGCGCCGCGTGCCACGGCCTCGGACACCTGCTCGCAGATCTCTGCCAGCCGTTCGGCGAGCGCCTGCGCGCCGCCGTCGACCCGATAGAGACCGCGCACCACGACCGGTGCGAAGTCCGGGTGCTGCCCCTCGAGGTTGATGTGCCGCAGGGCGGCGAGCTGGTCGTTGTCGATCACCGGGAAGTCGAGCTCCACCTGGCGGGCGTGCTCCGGCCCCTCGGTCAGCAGGTTGGCCTCCGGCCCGGTGGTGGTCATCAGGGAGGTCACCACCTCCTCCCGGATGGCGTCCAACGGCGGGTTCGTGACCTGGGCGAAGGCTTCGACAAAGTAGTCGAACAACAGCCGGGGCCGCTCGGACAGCGCCGCGATCGGCGTGTCCGAGCCCATCGCGCCCAGCGGCTCGGTGCCGGACTGCGCCATGGGGGAGAGGATGATGCGCAGCTCCTCCTCGGTGTAGCCGAAGATCTGCTGGCGGCGGGTGACCGAGGCGTGGGTGTGGCGGACGTGGACCCGCTCGGGCAGGTCCTCCAACCGCACCACGTTGTCGTCGACCCAGCGTCGATAGGGCTGGGCGGTCGCGAGGTCGCGGATGAGCGCCTGGTCGTCGACGATCTGGCCCGCCTCCGTGTCGACCAGGAACATCCGACCCGGCTCGACCCGTCCCTTGGTCACGATGCGCTCCTCCGGGATCGGCAGGACGCCGGACTCGCTGCCAAGGACGACCAGTCCCTCGTCGGTGACCCAGTAGCGCGAGGGCCGCAGACCGTTGCGGTCCAGGATGCCGCCCACCTGGGAGCCGTCGGTGAAGACCAGGCTCATCGGGCCGTCCCAGGGCTCCATGATCATCGAGTGGAAGTCGTAGAAGGCCCGCAGCTCGTCGTCCAGCTCGGGGTTGTTCTCCCAGGCGGGCGGGACCATCATCAGCACGGCGTGGGGCAGCGAGCGCCCGCCCAGGTGGAGCAGCTCGACGACCTCGTCGAAGGTCGCGCTGTCGCTGGCGCCGGGCGTGCAGACCGGCAGGGCGCGGGAGAGGTCGCCGGGGAAGACCGACGTCGTCAGGTTGCTCTCCCGGGCGTGCATCCAGTTGCGGTTGCCGCGCACGGTGTTGATTTCGCCGTTGTGCGCGATCACCCGGTAGGGGTGGGCCAGCGGCCACGCCGGGAAGGTGTTGGTGGAGAAGCGCGAGTGCACGACCGCCAGCCGGGACTCGTAACGCTCGTCACGCAGGTCCGGGAAG
Organism: Ornithinimicrobium ciconiae; assembly: GCF_007197575.1. Taxonomy (NCBI): domain Bacteria; kingdom Bacillati; phylum Actinomycetota; class Actinomycetes; order Micrococcales; family Ornithinimicrobiaceae; genus Ornithinimicrobium; species Ornithinimicrobium ciconiae. The sequence continues at coordinate 2,473,126 of NZ_CP041616.1, read as the reverse complement.
AACTCGTCGAGCTGGCCGGTGGTCAGCATGCCCTTGTAGGTCAGGGTGCGTCCGGACAGCGAGACGGGATAGACCTCCGTCTCGCGCTCGATCACCTTGCGCGCCAGCCAGACCCGACGCTCCAGGTCGAGCCCGGAGTCACCGGTGCGGGAGGCCACCACGACCTGCCGTATGCCGGGCATCGCCTTCCGGGCTAGCGGCCCCAGGATCTCGGGCCGGGTCGGGACCGTGCGCCAGGCCAGCACGTCCAGTCCGCTGTCGTGAAGGATCTGCTCCACGGCGGCTCGGGCCCTGGCCTCGTCCCGCGGCGGGAGGAAGAGCAGCCCCACGGCATACGAGCCGGGCGCGGGCAGCTCGACGTCCAGGACGGAGCGCAGGAAACGGTCCGGCACCTGGGTGAGCATCCCGGCCCCGTCCCCGGAGTCGGGCTCGGCGCCGACCGCTCCCCGGTGGTCGAGGTTGTGCAGGGCGGTGAGGGCGTGCTCGACGATGTCGTGCCCGGGGGAGCCGCGCAGCGTCGCGACGAAGGCGACGCCACACGCATCGTGCTCGTGCGCTCCGTCATAGAGCCCGGCGGGGCGAGCGGCGCTCGCGGGGGAGCTCGGGCCCACAGGAGTGTCCGGCTGGGCGTTCGGGTCCGGCTGGGCGTTCGGGGTCCGAAAAGTGGGGCTCTGGTTCATGGCACCGTCCAAGGGCGGGCAGCCTGTAGCCGCGTGAGGGGGATCCCGGGACGACGTCGGCCCGGTGGGCGCACCACTTCGCCGTCTGCCGACCGAAAAGTGCTGCGGTGACTGTAAATGCCAGGACCCGATGACCGGAAGGAATCGTGCCGAGCGTCACATAAGTATGCAGGAGCGAGCATAATTTGTCACTGGTGTGGCGGTGGCCGATGGTGTGGCCGATGGTGCCGCGGATCTCGCCAGATAGGGACTGTCGGTGGCACGATCTACCATCGAGAGCGTGCCATCCATGACTGCCCCCGCCTCCCTCCCGCCCCGTCGCGACCGCTTGGTCGTGCGCGGTGCGCGCGAGCACAACCTCAAGGATGTCTCCGTGGACATCCCGCGCGATGCCCTGGTGGTGTTCACCGGGCTGAGCGGATCCGGCAAGTCCTCGCTGGCGTTCGACACGATCTTCGCGGAGGGGCAGCGGCGCTATGTCGAGTCGCTGTCCGCCTATGCCCGCCAGTTCCTCGGTCAGATGGACAAGCCGGACGTGGACTTCATCGAGGGCCTGTCTCCGGCGGTGTCGATCGACCAGAAGTCGACCAACCGCAACCCCCGGTCGACGGTGGGGACGATCACCGAGGTCTATGACTACCTGCGTCTGCTCTATGCCCGGGTCGGTCGTCCGCACTGCCCGGTGTGTGGCGAGCCCGTGGCGCGCCAGACCCCGCAGCAGATCGTCGACCGGCTCCTCGAGCTGCCCGAGGGCACGCGCTTCCAGGTCCTGGCACCGGTCGTCCGGGCCCGCAAGGGGGAATATGTCGAGCTGTTCGGCGAGCTGCAGGGCAAGGGCTTCTCGCGGGCCCGGGTCGATGGTGAGGTCGTCTCCCTGAGCGAGCCGCCGACCCTGGAGAAGCAGAAGAAGCACACCATCGACGTGGTCGTCGACCGCCTCGTGGCCAAGGGCGGGGATCGCAAGGCCAAGCAGCGGCTCACCGACTCCGTCGAGACCGCTCTGGGACTGGCCGGTGGCCTGGTGGTCATCGAGTTCGTCGACATCGCCGACGACGACCCGGAGGGCCGCCCCCGCGAGCGGCGCTACTCCGAGCGGATGGCCTGCCCCAACGACCACCCGCTGTCGATGGATGAGCTGGAGCCGCGCTCCTTCTCGTTCAACTCCCCGTTCGGTGCCTGCCCGTCCTGCACCGGGCTCGGCATGGAGCTCGAGGTCGACCCCGAGCTGGTGATCCGGGACGAGGACGCCAGCATCATGGAGGGTGCGATCACGCCCTGGTCCACGGCGCACGGGATCAGCGACTACTTCGTCCGGGTGCTCGGCGGCCTGGGTGAGGACCTGAAGTTCGACCTGGATACCCCGTGGCGGGCGCTGCCCGGGCGGGCGCGTGACGCGATCCTGTTCGGTTACAAGCACAAGGTGCACGTGCGTTACCGCAACCGGTTCGGGCGCGAGCGTGCCTACAGCACCGGCTTCGAGGGGGTCATCCCCTATGTCAAGCGCAAGCATGCCGAGACCGAGTCCGACACCAGCCGGGAGCGCTACGAGGCCTACATGCGGGAGATCCCGTGCCCGGTCTGTCAGGGCAGCCGGCTCAAGCCGGAGACCCTCGCGGTGACCATCGGCGGACAGAACATCTCCCAGGTGTGCGCTCTCCCGATCGACCAGAGCGCCGAGTTCCTGCGCACCCTCGAGTTCACCGAGCGGGAGGCGCAGATCGCCGACCGCGTCCTGGTGGAGGTCCAGTCCCGCCTCGGCTTCCTGCTCGACGTCGGGCTGGACTACATCTCGCTGGACCGTCCGGCCGGCACGCTGTCCGGTGGCGAGGCACAGCGCATCCGGCTGGCCACGCAGATCGGCTCCGGCCTGGTCGGGGTGCTCTATGTCCTGGACGAGCCGTCCATCGGCCTGCACCAGCGGGACAACCACCGGCTCATCGAGACCCTCACCCGGCTGCGGGACCTGGGCAACACCCTCATCGTCGTCGAGCACGACGAGGACACCATCCAGGCGGCTGACTGGGTGGTCGACATCGGCCCCGGTGCCGGGGAGCACGGAGGCCAGGTGGTGCACTCGGGGTCCGTTGCGGCGCTGCTGGCCCACGACACCTCGATCACCGGCGCCTACCTGTCCGGACGCCGGGAGATCGCGGTGCCGGCCACCCGCCGCCCGCAGGACGGGCGCCGCCTCACCGTCCGTGGGGCACGCGAGCACAACCTGCAGGGCGTCGACGTCTCCTTCCCCCTGGCCAACCTGGTGGCAGTCACTGGGGTGTCCGGCTCGGGCAAGTCCACGCTGGTCAACGACATCCTCTACAAGGTCCTGGCCAACAAGCTCAACGGTGCCCGTCAGGTGCCGGGGCGGCACAAGCGCGTCGAGGGCCTGGAGGTGCTCGACAAGGTGGTCCACGTGGACCAGGGACCGATCGGGCGCACTCCCCGCAGCAACCCGGCGACCTACACCGGCGTCTTCGACAACATCCGCAAGCTGTTCGCGGAGACCACCGAGGCCAAGGTGCGTGGTTATCTGCCCGGGCGCTTCTCCTTCAACGTCAAGGGCGGGCGCTGCGAGGCGTGCTCTGGTGACGGCACGCTCAAGATCGAGATGAACTTCCTGCCGGACGTCTATGTGCCGTGCGAGGTCTGTCACGGTGCTCGCTACAACCGCGAGACGCTCGAGGTGCACTTCAAGGGGCGGACGATCTCTCAGGTGCTGGACATGCCGATCGAGGAGGCCGCCGAGTTCTTCTCGGCCGTCCCGGCGATCGCCCGTCACCTCACCACCCTGGTGGAGGTGGGCCTGGGCTATGTCCGGCTGGGCCAGCCCGCGCCAACCCTCTCCGGTGGTGAGGCCCAACGGGTCAAGCTCGCCGCCGAGCTGCAGAAGCGATCCACCGGCCGCACGGTCTACGTCCTCGACGAGCCGACCACGGGTCTGCACTTCGAGGACATCCGCAAGCTGCTCAAGGTGCTGCAGGGCCTGGTCGACAAGGGCAACACGGTCCTGGTGATCGAGCACAATCTCGACGTGATCAAGAGCGCTGACTGGGTGGTCGACCTGGGGCCCGAGGGTGGCCGGGGCGGCGGCATGGTGGTGGCGCAGGGCACGCCGGAGCAGGTGGCCGCCCACCCCGACAGCTACACCGGCCAGTTCCTCGCGCCCCTGCTGGAACGGGGGCGTGGCGCCGCGTCGGCACCGCGATCCCGAGCCCGTGGGCGGTCTGCCTGAGACCGATGGCTGATCCCTCCACCTATCGACCCCGACCCGGGGAGATCCCGACCGAGCCGGGTGTCTACCGCTTCCGCGACCAGCACGGCCGGGTCATCTATGTCGGCAAGGCCGTCTCGCTACGGTCCCGCCTGAGCTCCTACTTCCAGGACATCTCGGCGCTGCACCCGCGCACCCGCACGATGGTGCAGACCGGGGCCTCGGTGGAGTGGACGGTGGTGCGCAACGAGGTCGAGGCGCTCCAGCTGGAGTACGCCTGGATCAAGGAGTACGACCCGCGCTTCAACGTCAAGTACCGCGACGACAAGTCCTACCCCTATCTCGCGGTGACGATGGGTGAGGAGTTCCCGCGGGCCCAGGTGCTGCGCGGAGCCAAGCGCAAGGGCACCCGCTACTTCGGTCCCTACGCCCACGCCTGGGCGATCCGCGAGACGCTCGACCAGCTGCTGCGGGTCTTCCCCGTGCGCACCTGCAGCAAGGGTGTCTTCAACCGTGCCAGCCAGGTCGGACGGCCCTGCCTGCTCGGCTACATCGACAAGTGCTCGGCGCCCTGCGTCGGCCGGGTCAGCCCCGAGGAGCACCGGGAGATCGCCGAGGACTTCTGCGACTTCATGGCCGGCAACACGGGCCGCTTCGTCAAGGACCTGGAGCAGCGCATGCGGACGGCCAGCAATGAGTTGGACTTCGAGACGGCTGCCCGGCTGCGGGACGACATCGCCGCCCTGCAGCGGGCGCTGGAGAAGTCCGCGGTCGTCCTGCCGGACGCCACGGACGCCGACGTCTTCGCGCTCGCCGACGACGAGCTCGAAGTGGCCTTCCAGGTCTTCCACGTGCGTGGTGGCCGGGTCCGTGGGCAGCGTGGGTGGGTCAGTGAGAAGGGCGCCGAGGATCTCGCGGAGATCGTCGAGCACCTGCTGCAGCAGGTCTATGGCGGGGAGTCCGCCGAGGCGGTCCCGCGGGAGGTGCTGGTGCCGGTTGCCCCGACCGGACGCGGCAACCTGGAGGAGTGGCTCAGCGAGTTGCGGGGCTCCCGCGTCCAGATCAGGGTGCCCCAGCGCGGGGACAAGAAGTCGCTGCTGGAGACGGTCGCGCGCAACGCCCACCAGTCGCTGGCCCGGCACAAGGTGGCCCGGTCGGGGGACCTCACCGCGCGCAGCCAGGCGTTGCAGGAGCTGCAGGACCTCCTGGAGTTGGACGATGCGCCGTTGCGCATCGAGTCCTTCGACATCAGCCACGTGCAGGGCACCGACGTGGTGGGCTCCATGGTGGTCTTCGAGGACGGACTGGCGCGCAAGAGTGAATACCGCCGCTTCATCGTCCGGGAGGGGACCGCCGACGACACGGCGGCGATGCACGAGGTGCTCACCCGACGCTTTCGCCATCTGCTCAACGCGCCCACGCCGGTGGACGGGCAGCCGGTCACACCGGACGGCAAGGCTGCCCGCTTCGCCTACCCACCCAACCTGGTCGTGGTCGACGGTGGGCTGCCGCAGGTCAACGCCGCAGCGGCCGCGCTCAGCGAGGTCGGGGTCAACGACGTGGCGGTGATCGGGCTGGCCAAACGTCTCGAGGAGGTCTGGGTGCCGGGGCAGGAGTTCCCGGTGATCCTGGCCCGCACCAGCGAGGGTCTCTACCTCCTGCAGCGGGTCCGGGACGAGGCGCACCGCTTCGCCAACACCTTCCACCGGGAGCGGCGCTCGAAGTCGATGACCACGAGCCGGTTGGACGGCATACCAGGGCTCGGTCCGGCCCGGCAGAAGGCGCTGCTCAAAGCCTTCGGGTCCGTCCGCAAGCTCGAGCGGGCCTCCGTCGAGGAGCTCACTCAGGTGCCGGGGATCGGCCCCTCGGTGGCCGCCCTCGTGCACGAGAGGCTGACCGGGGAGGCGGCCCGCGACACGCCGGGAGTTAACCTGGCCACTGGCGAAGTTCTGGACTGAGGGAGAGCCATATGACTGACGTCGATGCGGACGCGACCGCGTCCCCGGACCCGGCCGTTGATCCGGGGGGCGCAGACACTGCGGCAGGTTCGGAGGTGTCGGCCGATCACCGCGAGTTCGTGCTGCTCACCGGGATGAGCGGGGCGGGCCGCTCCACCGCAGCCAATGTGCTGGAGGACCGCGGGTGGTATGTCGTGGACAACATCCCGGCCAGAATGCTCGCCGACCTGGTCGACGTCGTCTCCGGCGGGGTGCGCCCGCAAAAGGTGGCGGCGGTCGTCGACGTGCGCAGCCGGGACTTCACCACCGAGCTGTCAGCAGGGATCAGGACCCTCGAGGCCAAGGGCTACACCCCCCGGACGATCTTTGTGGACTCCACGGACGAGGCCCTGGTGCGCCGGTTCGAGAGCGTGCGCCGGCCGCACCCGCTGCAGGGGGACGGTCTGCTGCTCGACGGCATCCACAAGGAGCGCCGCATGCTCGGCGACATCCGGTCCGGGGCCGACGTGGTGATCGACACCACGGGCTACAACGTGCACCAACTGGGCCTGGCGGTCGACGAACTGCTCGACACCGACGTGACCGTGCGCCTGCGCATGGCGGTGCTCTCCTTCGGCTTCAAGTACGGCATCCCTCTCGACGCCGACGTGGTGCTGGACCTGCGCTTCCTGGTCAACCCCTACTGGCAGCCCGAGCTGCGCAAGTTCACCGGACGCGACGAGCGGGTGCGCGACTATGTGCTGGGCCAGTCCGGGGTGGACGCCTACCTCGACGCGGTCGCCCAGATGCTCAACATCGCGATGGACGGCTACCTCGCGGAGGGACGACGCTATGTCACCGTGGCCATCGGCTGCACCGGCGGCAAGCACCGTTCCGTCGCCGTGACCGAGGAGCTGGTCAAGCGCCTCGAGGGGCGTCCCGGAGTGGCACTCACCACCTTCCACCGTGACCTGGGGCGCGAGTGAGATCGCCTCGGGTCGTGGCCCTGGGCGGTGGCCACGGGCTGGCCGCCTCGCTGCAGTCCCTGCGCCACCTGACGGAGGAGATCACCGCGATCGTGACCGTGGCGGACGACGGCGGCTCCAGCGGACGCCTGCGCCACGAGTTCGGCATCCTGCCCCCCGGCGACCTACGGATGGCCCTGGCGGCCCTGTGCGAGGACACCGCGTGGGGCCACCAGTGGAGTGCCGTGCTGCAGCACCGGCTCGGTGGCGACGGCGAGCTGGCTGGTCACGCCCTGGGCAACCTGCTGATCATGGGTCTGTGGGAGCTGCTGGACAGCCCGGTCAAGGGCCTGGACCTGGTGGGCCGGCTGCTCAACACCCGTGGCCGGGTGCTGCCCATGTGCGATGTGCCCCTGGACATCGAGGCCACGGTGCTGGGCGCTGACCCTGCGGCCCCCGAGGAGATGACGGTCGTCAAGGGGCAGTCGCGGGTCGCGGCCACCCCAGGACGGGTGATGAGTGTGCGCATCGTCCCCGACGAGCCACCGGCCTCCACCCAGGCGCTGGAAGCGATCAAGCTGGCCGACTACGTCATCCTGGGCCCGGGCTCCTGGTTCACCTCCGTGATGCCGCACCTGCTGGTCCCGGAGCTGCAGGACGCGCTCGTGCACACGCCGGCCCGGCGGATCCTGACCCTCAACGTGGGCCTGGACGATGACGAGACCCAGGGCTTCACCCCGGCCGAGCACGTCGAGGTGCTCTCGGCCCACGCGCCGGACCTGACCGTCGACTTCGTGATCGCCGACCCGGCCGTCGTCCGCAACGACGAGCACGCCCTCCGCGAGGTCGCCGCCGGCATCGGGGCCGAGCTCGTTGTCACTCCCGTGCGTAAGATGCGGAGACCGCGCGAGCACGACACCCTGCGGCTGGCCGCGGCCTACCGGGACGTGATCCTCGGTGGCTGAGACGGCACGACGCACGACCAGGACCTCTAAGGGGGGCACGATGGCCATGACAGCCCGCGTCAAGGACGAGTTGAGCAGGCTGCCCGTCACCAAGACCTGCTGCAAGAAGGCTGAGGTCTCCACGATGCTGCGCTTTGCTGGTGGCCTGCACATCATCGGTGGGCGCATCGTCATCGAGGCAGAGGTGGATACCGCGCAGGTCGCCCGGCGGCTGCGCGCCTTCATGGCCGACGTCTACGGCTCCAGCAGCGAGATGGTGGTGATGGGACCCGGTGGTCTGCGCAAGGGCACCCGCTATGTCGTGCGCGCCACCTCCGACGGTGAGTCGCTGGCGCGACAGACCGGACTGATCGACCACCGTGGCCGCCCCGTGCGAGGGCTGCCCCCGCGGATCGTGGGCGCCGCGGTCTGTGACGCCGAGGCCGCCTGGCGTGGAGCCTTCCTGGCCCACGGCTCGATCACCGAGCCCGGCCGGTCCTCCGCCATGGAGATCACCTGCCCCGGTCCGGAGGCTGCGCTGGCCCTGATCGGGGCCGGGCGGCGGATGAGCATCCAGGCCAAGGCCCGCGAGGTGCGCGGGGTGGACCGGGTCGTGCTGCGCGACGGTGACGCGATCGGCGCCATGCTCACCCGGCTGGGCGCCCACGAGGCGGTCCTGGCCTGGGAGGAGCGCCGCATGCGCCGTGAGGTGCGGGCGACGGCCAACCGGCTCGCCAACTTCGACGACGCCAACCTGCGCCGGTCGGCCCGGGCCGCCGTGGCCGCCGGCGCGCGCGTCCAACGTGCCCTGGAGATCCTCGGCGAGGACGCCCCCGAGCACCTACGGGTGGCCGGACTGCTCCGGGTGGAGCACAAGCAGGCGTCCCTGGAGGAGCTCGGTCAGCTCGCGGACCCCCCGATGACCAAGGACGCCGTGGCCGGACGCATCCGCCGACTCCTGGCGATGGCCGACAAGCGGGCCGAGGACCTGGGCATCGACGGCACCGACGCCGGCCTGACCGCCGAGATGCTCGACGACTGAGTGCGTCGGTCGTGCCGCCGTCGCAGGCGGACGAGCTAGCGCAGGCGCTGCGGGCCAAGAACCGGCCGGTCGCGCTGGTCCTCTTCGAGGGCGAGGGACACGGGTTCCGGGCGCTGGACAACCAGGTGCGGGCCCTGGAGGCAGAGCTGTCCTTATATGCCCAAGTCCTCAGTCTGGAGCTGGACGAGGGCATCGAGCCGGTCGTGGTGGACAACCTCACCTGAACCACCCGGCCCGGTTGCCCACCATCCGCCTCTATCCCATAGGTTGGGGGGAGACGTTTCACCGTTCACAAGCCCGGCCCAGGCGCCGGATGAGATTGGGAGGCTGGTCACGTGACCGTTCGCGTAGGCATCAATGGCTTTGGCCGCATCGGCCGCAACTTCACCCGCGCCGTCCTCGCGTCGGGCGCCGACATCGAGATCGTCGGAGTCAACGATCTGACCGACAACGAGACGCTGGCGCACCTGCTGAAGTACGACTCGATCCTGGGCCGTCTCGACGCCGAGGTGACCTCCACCGAGGACGACATCACGGTGGGTGGCCAGACCATCAAGGCGTTCGCCGAGAAGGACCCGGCTGCCCTGCCCTGGGGTGACCTGGGTGCGGACGTGGTCATCGAGTCCACCGGCATCTTCACCGACGCCACCAAGGCCAAGGCGCACATCGACGGTGGGGCCAAGAAGGTCATCATCTCCGCGCCGGCGAAGAACGAGGACTTCACGGTCGTCCTGGGCGTCAACGAGGGTGACTACGACCCCGCCAACCACCACATCATCTCCAACGCCTCCTGCACCACCAACTGCCTGGGCCCGATGGCCAAGGTGCTGCACGAGGAGTTCGGCATCGTCAAGGGTCTGATGACCACGATCCACGCCTACACCGCCGACCAGAACCTGCAGGACGGCCCCCACAAGGACCTGCGCCGCGCCCGCGCCGCTGCGCTCAACATCGTGCCGACGTCGACGGGTGCGGCCAAGGCCATCGGCCTGGTGCTCCCCGAGCTCAAGGGCAAGCTCGACGGCTTTGCTTTGCGCGTCCCGGTCCCCACCGGCTCGGCCACCGACCTGACCTTCGAGGCCAGCCGTGAGGTCACCGTCGAGGAGGTCAACGCCGCCGTCAAGAAGGCCGCCGAGGGCCCCCTGCAGGGCATCCTGCGCTACACCGATGAGCCCATCGTCTCCAAGGACATCGAGACCGACCCGGCCTCCTGCATCTTCGACTCCGGCCTCACCCGGGTGATCGGCAACCAGGTCAAGGTCGTCGGCTGGTACGACAACGAGTGGGGCTACTCCAGCCGTTTGGTCGACCTGACCGTGCTGGTTGGCAGCAAGCTCTGAGCGGCGCCATGAAGACGATCGCCGACCTCGGCGACCTCTCGGGTCGCCGGGTCCTGGTCCGCAGCGACCTCAATGTCCCGCTCGATGACTCCGGCGCGATCACCGACGACGGCCGGGTGCGCGCCTCGGTGCCCACCATCAAGGGCCTCGCCAAGGCGGGCGCCCGGGTCATCGTGTGTGCCCACCTGGGCCGGCCCAAGGGTGCGCCGGAGGAGAAGTACTCCCTGCGTCCCGTGGCCACCCGACTCGAGGAGTTGCTGGAGCAGCCGGTCGCCTTCGCCACAGACACGGTGGGAGAGTCGGCCCGCTCGGCGGTGGACGCCCTCGAGGACGGCCAGGTGCTCCTGCTGGAGAACCTGCGGTTCAACCCGGGCGAGACCGCCAAGACTGCGCCGGAGCGCCAGGAGTTCGCCGAGCAGCTCGCGGCCCTGGCCGACGCCTATGTCAGTGACGGCTTCGGCGTGGTCCACCGCGAGCAGGCGAGCGTCTTCGACATCGCCGCCCTGTTGCCGTCGGCAGCAGGCGGGCTGGTCCAGTCCGAGGTGGAGGTGCTGCGCCGGCTCACCGAGGACCCGCGGCGCCCGTATGCCGTGGTGCTGGGTGGGGCGAAGGTGTCCGACAAGCTCGGTGTCATCGACAACCTGCTCGGCAAGGCCGACCGGTTGCTCATCGGCGGTGGCATGGTCTTCACCTTCCTGGCGGCCCAGGGCCACGAGGTGGGTAACAGCCTGCTCGAGGAGGACCAGTTGGAGGTCGTCCGCGGCTATCTGAAGACCGCGGAGGACACCGGGGTGGAGATCGTGCTGCCGACGGACATCGTCGCGGCGACCGAGTTCTCCGCCGACGCCGAGCACGAGGTGGTGGCGGCCGACGAGATCCCCGCCGACCGCATGGGCCTGGACATCGGTCCGGACTCGGCACGGCTGTTCGCCGACAAGTTGGCGGACGCCAGGACCGTCTTCTGGAACGGCCCGATGGGGGCCTTCGAGATGGAGCCCTATGCGGCCGGGACGGAGGCGGTGGCCAGAGCCCTGGTGGACATCACTGCCAGTCACGATGCCCTGACGGTCGTCGGCGGCGGAGACAGCGCTGCCGCCGTGCGCCAGTTCGGCCACTCCGACGACGAGTTCGGTCACATCTCCACCGGTGGCGGGGCCTCGTTGGAGTTTTTGGAAGGCAAAACCCTGCCCGGCCTCGAGGTACTGGAGAACTCATGACGGACCGCACCCCGCTGATGGCGGGCAACTGGAAGATGAACCTGGACCACCTCCAGGCCACCCACCTGGTGCAGAAGCTTGACTGGAGCCTGCGGGACGCCCGCCACGACTTCGCCGCCGTCGAGGTCGTCGTGCTCCCGCCCTACACCGACCTGCGGTCCGTCCAGACCCTGGTCCAGGGGGACAAGCTGGAGCTGGGCTATGGCGCCCAGGACCTGTCCCAGCACGACTCGGGCGCCTACACCGGAGAGATCTCTGGTGCCTTCCTGGCCAAGCTCGGCTGCAGTTATGTCGCCGTCGGGCACAGCGAGCGCCGCCAGCTCCACGGCGAGACCGACGAGCTGGTCGCCGCCAAGACCCGGGCCGCGCTCAAGCATGAGCTGGTCCCGATCGTCTGCGTGGGCGAGCCCCTGGAGGTGCGCCAGGCAGGCGAGCACGTCGCGCACGTGCTCGCCCAGGTCGACGCCGTCCTGACCGGCTTGGACGCGAGCACGGTCAGCGGTCTGGTCATCGCCTACGAGCCGGTGTGGGCCATCGGCACCGGCGAGGTGGCCACCCCGGCCGACGCCCAGGAGGTGTGCTCTGCCATCCGCACCCGGGTCGCTGAGTTGTCCACCGGAGACAGCGCGGACGCGGTCCGGCTCCTGTATGGCGGATCCGTCAAGCCTGGAAACGTCGCCTCCATCATGGCTGAGGAGGATGTCGACGGTGCGCTGGTCGGTGGTGCCTCGATCAGCGTCGAGGACTTCGCCGCCATCTGCCGCTACCAGCAGCACGTCGGAGGCTGATCGCCACCCCGACGTGGGTTACCCTGTTATCTGCTCTTGAACCCCGGGCCGCCCTGGCCCGACCCGACGTGAGGTGTGCGCCCGTGGACTTGGTCCGGATCTTCCTTGACGTGCTGCTCGTGCTGAGCAGTGCGTTCCTGGTGCTGCTGATCCTGATGCACAAGGGCCGCGGTGGCGGCCTCTCCGACATGTTCGGTGGCGGCATGACGAGCAGCCTGGGTGGGTCGACGGTCGCCGAGCGCAACCTGACCAGGATCACCATCGCCGTGTCAATCATCTGGGCCGCTGCCGTCGTCGGAATCGGCCTGCTGATCCGCTTCGCCTGACCGAATCGCGGCCCCCCTCCCGGGATGCGCAGTGACACGGGTTACATTTTGTGCTCAGGCGTTGCTCGAGTTCCAGGAGGTTAGCTGTGGTCGGGACGAATTCCATCAGGGGTAGCAGGGTGGGCTCCGGCCCCACGGGTGAGGCCGAACGCGGCCAGGTTGCCCCGCGCATCGAGCGCTCCTACTGGTGCAGCAACGGGCACGAGAGCCGCCCCAGTTTTGCTGTGGAAGGCGTTGCCGACGCCCCGGAGTTCTGGGACTGTCCCCGCTGCGGCATGCCAGCGGGCCAGGACAAGGACAACCCGCCAGCGGCGCCCAAGAACGAGCCGTACAAGACCCACCTGGCCTATGTGAAGGAGCGTCGCTCCGACAAGGCCGGCGCCGACCTGCTCGACGAGGCGCTGAGCGCGCTGCGGGAGCGCCGCGGCACGACCGACGCCCCCTGACGAGACGGGACCCTGAGCCCGCATCACCCTGCGTGAGGAGTCAGGTCACACCTCAGGTCACACCCTGAGCAGCGGCCTCGTCGAGCCACCAGATCGTCTGGCGGGTGCCGTGGACCCAGGACGCGGGCAGAGCCGGGTCGTCCTGCGCGGCTCGGGCTGCCACGACGGCCTCGGCCTTATCCTCGCCGGCGACGACCAGCCAGACACGCTCGGCGGCGCACAGGGCCGACACTGTGAGCGAGAGGCGCAGGGCCGGCGGTTTGGGCGAGTCGGTCACCGCCACGGTGCTCTGGTCGGTGACCGTCAGCTCCGCCCGGTCGGGGAAGAGCGAGGCGACGTGCGCATCAGGACCCATCCCCAGGAGCACGACGTCGAAGCGAGGTGTCTGCTCACCCTCCGGGGCGTGCATCGCGAGCTCGCGCGCCCAGGTGGCCGCAGCCGCGGGCAGCTCCTCCTCGGTGCTGCCGGCCGGAGCGGGGTGGATGTTGGCACCTGGCACCGGCAGCGCGTCCAGGCCAGCATCACGGGCATGCTGGTCGTTGCGGTCCGGGTGGCTCTCGGGGACGAAGCGTTCGTCGCCCCACCAGACATGCACCTTGCTCCAGGTGCTCGTGGACAGTTCAGCCGCGGCCAGTGCTGCGACGGTGCGCGTTCCCATGGAGCCACCGGTGAGGACGAGGTGAGCGACATCGCGTAGGGCCACCGCCTCCTGGAGGGCGGTCGCGGCGGCCGCGGCTACCTACTCGGTCGGCGCCTCGGGGTCCGCGCCCGTCCGGACCTCCCCGGCGGTCCTGTCCCCGAGCTCCTCCGCCACCCGGGTGCGCAACCGCTCCTCGTCTGGGGCGTCCTCCTGGGGGTGCCGCTTGCCCAACGCACGCGAGGACATCGAGGGGGTGGCGGTGGCCGGCACCTGCGCCGGCCCGGCCGGGACGTCACCGGCGCGGGCGGCGTGGGCCGCTCCCTTGCGCTTGCGGGTGACCAGGGGCAGGCCCCTGGTCAGGGCGGCGGCGTAGATCTCATCGGCATCGAGCCGGCGCAGCTCCTGGGCCAGGCACTCGGCCGCGCTGGGAGTGATGAGCGGCACCTCGCGCACTGGCTGGCCCGGTTGACTGAGGGTCGACAGACCCTCGTCGGAGCGGGCCAGATCGATCGGTCCGTGCGCACGATCCATCCGCACACTGACGATGCCGGTGCCGGCCGCGCTGTTGACGCGCTGCACCGGCACGTCGAGCGCATCGGCGAGCCAGCCGGCAATCAGGTCAGCGCTGGGCTCCCCGGGCTCGGCCACCACCGCAGCAGACTGCACGGGCTCGAACGGTGCCTCGTCCAGGGCGGCTGCCAGCAGGCCGCGCCAGCGGGTGATCCGCGTCCAGGACAGGTCGGTGTCACCCGGCGCATAGTGCTTGGCGCGGCGCTTGAGCTGGGCCGCGGGGCTGCTGCAGCCACCGGCGTCGGTGATGCGTCGGCGGGCGATCTCCCCGAGGGCGCTGGTGGCCACGTCGGGTGGTGGCTCCCCCGGCCACCACGCCACGATGGGGGAGTCCGGCAGAAGCAGCGGGGTCACCACGGAGGCGCCGTGGTCCGCCATCTCACCAAACATCCGCAGGACGACGATCTCGCTCGCCCCGGCGTCACCGCCGACCCGGATCTGCGCGTCCAGGCGACTGGACCCACGTCGGTTGGCACGCACGACCGCCAGGATGCGGGCCGGGTGCTGACGCGTGGCGTCGTTGGCGATCTCCAGGGCCGCGTCCGCCTCCTCCTCGTCGGTCACCAGGAGCAGGGTGAGGACCCGGCCCATGGCCATCGCGCCGACGGAGTGCCGCAGGGCGACCAGACGTTTGGCGATCTCGGTGGTGGTGGTGCTGGGCAGGTCGACGATCACGGCAGTCTCCACTCGCGCCCATCCCGGCGCATCAACTCATCGGCCGACTCCGGCCCCCACGTGCCAGCCGGGTAGGCACCCGGCTTCACCGCGTTGCGGGCCCAGTAGTCGATCACGGGGTCGAGGATCCGCCAGGAGAGCTCGACCTCCTCGTGACGTGGGAACAGCGGGGGGTCGCCGAGCAGCACATCCAGGATGAGCCGCTCGTAGGCCTCGGGGCTGGACTCGGTGAACGACGCGCCATAACCGAAGTCCATCGTCACGTCGCGGACCTCCATCTGGGTGCCGGGCACCTTGGAGCCGAAGCGCATCGTGATGCCCTCATCCGGCTGGATCCGGATGACGATGGCGTTCTGCCCCAGCTCCTCGGTCGCCGTGCTGCTGAACGGCAGATGCGGCGCCCGCTTGAAGACCACGGCGATCTCGGTGACCCGCTTGCCCAGCCGTTTGCCGGCGCGCAGATAGAACGGGACCCCCGCCCAGCGTCGGGTGTCCACCTCCACCTTCAGCGCGGCATACGTCTCGGTGAGGGAGTCGGGGGCGACCCCGGCCTCCTCGAGGTAGCCCTGGGTGAGTTCACTGCCCTGCCAGCCCGCGGCATACTGACCCCGCGACGTCGCACTGCCCAGGTCCTCGGGCAGTCGGGCGGAGGCGAGCACCTTGAGCTTCTCGATGCGCACGGACGGGGCGGTGAAGTCGATCGGCTCCTCCATCGCGGTCAGCGCCAGGAGCTGCAGCAGATGGTTCTGGATGACGTCCTTGGCCGCGCCGACCGTGTCGTAGTATCCGGCCCGGCCACCGATCCCGATGTCCTCGGCCATCGTGATCTGCACGTGATCGACGTAGTTGCTGTTCCAGATCGGCTCAAACATCTGGTTGGCGAAACGCAGGGCCAGGATGTTCTGCACCGTCTCCTTGCCCAGGTAGTGGTCGATCCGGAAGACCGAGTCGGGCGGGAAAACCCCCTCGACGATCTCGTTGAGCTCCTGGGCACTGGCCAGGTCGTGACCGAACGGTTTCTCGATCACCACCCGACGCCAGCTGCCCGGGATCGGGTCGCTGAGGCCGGAAGCGCGCAACTGCTCGCAGACGGTCGCGAAGTAGTCCGGCGGGATCGAGAGGTAGAACGCGTGGTTGCCCCCGGTGCCGCGCTCGGAGTCCAGCTCGCGCACCGTGTCGGCCAGCACCCGGTAGGCATCCGCGTCGTCGAAGTTGCCCGGCACGAACCGGAAGCCCTCCGCCAGGCTGCGCCACACGTCCTCCCGGAAGGGGGTGCGGGCGTGGGCGCGCACCGAGTCGTGCACGACCTTGCCGAAGTCCTGCTGCTTCCAGTCCCGCCGGGCGAACCCGACCAGGGAGAACCCGGCCGGGAGCAGGCCGCGGTTGGCGAGGTCGTAGATCGCCGGCATGAGCTTCTTGCGGGCCAGGTCGCCGGTGACGCCGAACATCACCATGCTGCACGGGCCCGCGATGCGGGGCAGGCGCTTGTCGTCCGGGTGCCGCAGCGGGTTATGCTGCGCGGACACGTCCGTCGGACTCACGAGCGACCCAGCACCTCGCGGAGCTGGGCCAGCCCTGCCTCCTGCTCGGTCAGGTGCAGCCGCAGGACCGGTCGGCCCTTGTCGGCGAGCACCTGGGCGTCACCGGCCGCCTGGGCGGCGATGAAGGTGCCGAGGGTGAACTCCTTGCCCGGCACCGGAACGTCCTGGACGGGTGCCCCGGTCACCTGCAGATAGATCCCGGTCTCCGGTCCGCCCTTGTGGAACTGGCCGGTGGAGTGCAGGAAGCGCGGTCCCCAGCCGAAGGTGACCGGGCGGCCCAGACGGGTCTCCAGGGTGCCGCGCACCGACTCCAGGTCGGCGTGCGCGAGACGGTCCAGATAGACCATGACGGCCAGGTAGCCGCGGTCGGGGTCCAGCTGCGCCAGGAGCGCGTCGACCGAGCCCTCGAGCGAGGTGCTGGCCTCCCCGAGCTCCAGGGCCGTGCCGGCGGTCCGGATCTCGACGGCACCGTCCGTGCCGAGCGCGTCCTCGGTCCCACCTGAGGGGTTGTCCATCAGGTCGCGGGCGGCGGACTTGGCGCTCTCGACGTCGGGCTGGTCGAACGGGTTGATCCCCAGGAGCCGCCCGGCGACCGCCGTGGCGACCTCCCAGAGCAGCAGCTGGGCACCCAGTGTGCCGGCGACGTTGATCTGCGAGGGCACCTGCTCGCTGGCAGTCTCCTCGTCGTCCTCGGCGGTCAGCGCGACCACCGTGGCGTCCGGGGCGCCGGCCACGGCCGGTGCTGCCCCGGCACGGCCCACGACGACCGGCAGCACGCCGGTGCCCTCCTTGCCGGTGCTCTCGGCGATGAGCTGCTCGGCCCAGTCGGCGAAACCCACGATGGGGGTGCCGCGGTCGGTGAGGATCAACTTGTCGCGCAGGGGCTCGGTGCCGGCCATGGCAGCGCCGAGCCGCAGGCCGGGGTTGGCCGGGTCGTCCTCGGCGAGGAGGTCGGCGACCACCTCGGCCTCGTCCAGCAGTGCCCCGACGTCGATGCCGGCCAGCCCCGATGGCACGAGACCGAACGCGGTCAGGGCCGAGTAGCGCCCACCGACATTGGGGTCGGCGTTGATGACGCGGTAACCGTCGGCCCGGGACTGCGTGTCCATCGCGCTGCCGGGGTCGGTGACGATGATGATCCGCTCGGTCGGGTCGATTCCGGCGTCCTGGAAGGCCTGGATGAAGATCCGGCGCTGGGAGTCGGTCTCGACGGTCGATCCGGACTTGGAGGAGACCACCACCGCGGTCCCGGCCAGGTCATCGTGCACGCACGCGCGCACCATGTCCGGATCGGAGGAGTCGACGACCACGAGGTCGACCCCTGCCGTTGCGCAGATCACCTCGGGGGCCAGGGAGGAGCCGCCCATGCCGCACAGGGCGATCCGGTGCACCCCGCGGGAGGTGAGCTCCTCGCGCAGCGCAGAGATCTCCCCGACCAGGGGACGGGAGGTGCGGTGCAGGCCCGTCCAGGAGAGCCGGATCGCGGACTCGGACTCGGCCTCAGGACCCCACAGGGTGGGATCCTGCGCGAACAGGCGGGAGGCGACCTTGTCCTCCACCAGCGTGGGCAGGTGCGCCTCGACGGCGTCAGCCGCCGCGCCCAGCGCCTCGACGGACAGTGAGCTCACCTGGCTTCGCCACCCAGCCGGTCGAGCTCGCCCTGGACAGAGTCGAGCAGCCCGGCCCAGGACTTCACGAACTTGTCCAGACCCTCGGTCTCCAGGGTGTCCACCACCTGGGCATAGCTGACGCCGACCCGCTCCAGGTCGTCGAGGACCTGCTGGGACTCGGCATAGGTGCCGGTCACCGAGTCGGCCGGGATCACCCCGTGGTCGGCCGTGGCCTCCATGGTGGCGTGCGGCATGGTGTTGACGGTGTTCGGGGCGACCAGCCCGTCGACATACAGCGTGTCCGGGTAGTCCGGGTTCTTCACCCCGGTGGAGGCCCACAGCGGCCGCTGGGCGTTGGCCCCGTCGTCGGCGAGGTTCTGCCAGCGCGGGGTGGAGAAGACCTCCTCGTAGGCCTGGTAGGCCAGGCGGGCGTTGGCCAGCCCTGCCTTGCCCTTCAGCGCGGTGGCCTCGGGGGTGCCGATGGCGTCGAGCTGGTTGTCGATCTCGCTGTCGACACGGGAGACGAAGAACGAGGCGACCGAGTGGATCGTGGACAGGTCCTTGCCACCCTCACGAGCCTGCTCGAGGCCGGTGAGGAAGGCGTTCATCACCCCGCGGTAGCGGTCCAGGGAGAAGATCAGGGTCACGTTGACGCTGATCCCCTCGGCTAGCACCTGGCTGATCGCGGGCAGCCCCTCGACCGTGGCCGGGATCTTGATGAACAGGTTCTCGCGGTCGACCTCGGCCCAGAGCTTCTTGGCCATCTCGACCGTGCCCTCGGTGTCGGCCTCCAACCGCGGGTCCACCTCGATGGAGACGCGACCGTCGACCCCGCCCGAGGCGTCGAAGACGGGCTTGAGCACGTCGCAGGCGTTGCGGACGTCCTCGGTGGTCAGCGCGAAGACCGTGGTGTCGACGTCCGACCCGGCGGCAGCCAACTGCTGCACCTGCTCGGTGTAGGCCTCGCCGTCAGAGAGGGCGTTGGCGAAGATCGTCGGGTTGGTGGTGACGCCGACGACATGGCGGGTGTCGATGAGCTGCTGGAGTTCACCGGAACTGATCATGGTGCGGCTGAGGTCGTCCAGCCAGATGGAGACACCGGCGGCGGACAGATCTGCCAGGGGGGTGCTCGAGGACGTGGTGTTCTCAGTCATGGGTGCTCACTTCTCCTGAGTTGAGGTGGGGACGTCGCCGATGGTGGGCTCGCCGGAGGACGGTTCGGTCGGGGTGTTGTGGGCCGGGGCCTCGTCGCCCCGGGCCGCGGCGATGGACTCGGTGGCCGCCGCGGCGACGGCCTCGGCGGTGATGCCGAACTCGCGGAAGAGGGTCTCGTAGTCGGCGGAGGCGCCGAAGTGGTCGAGGCTGATGATCCGTCCGGCGTCGCCTACCAGCTCGCGCCAGCCCTGGGCCACGCCGGCCTCGACGCTGACCCGGGCCCGCACGGTCGGCGGGAGGACGTCGTCCCGGTAGGACTGGTCCTGCGCGTCGAACCACTCGCGACACGGCATGCTCACCACGCGGGCGCGCACACCCTGCTCGGCGAGCTGCTGGCGCGCGTGCACGGCCAGCTGGACCTCCGAGCCGGTGCCGATCAGGATCACGTCGGGCTCCCCGCCCTCCGCGTCAACCAGGACGTAGCCGCCCTTTTCCGTCAGGTCCGCGGAGGCGAACTCGGTGCGGTCCCAGGTCGGCACGTTCTGGCGGGTCAGCGCCAGCGCCATCGGGTGGTCGTGGATCTGCAGGGCGGTGCGCCAGGCCACGGCGGTCTCGTTGGCGTCGGCCGGGCGGATCACGTCGAGGCCGGGGATCGCGCGCAGTGCGGCGAGGTGCTCGACGGGCTGGTGGGTCGGGCCGTCCTCACCCAGACCGATGGAGTCGTGGGTCCAGACATAGACGACCGGGAGCTGTTGGATCGAGGCCAGCCGGACGGCCGGGCGCATGTAGTCCGAGAACACCAGGAAGGTGCCGCCGTAGGGTCGCGTCAGGCCCTCCAGTGCGATGCCCGACAGGATCATGCCCATGCCGTTCTCGCGGATGCCGAAGTGCAGGGTGCGTCCAAACTCGTTGCCGGCGAACATGTCCGTGGACTTGCTCGCCGGGACGAAGCTCGGCTCACCCTTCATGGTGGTGTTGTTGGAGCCGGCCAGGTCGGCCGAGCCGCCCCACAGCTCGGGCATCACATCGGCGAGGGCGTTGAGCACCTCACCGGAGGCGGCGCGGGTGGCCTTGCCCTTGGCGTCGGCGTCGAAGACGGGGAAGGCGTCTGCGAAGCCGTCCGGCAGCTCCTTGGCCAGGAGGCGGTCCAGGAGGGTCGCCCGGTCCGCGTTGGCGTCCCGCCAGGTGTTGTATGCCGTGTCCCACTCCGCGTGCGCGGCCTGTCCGCGGTCCATCACCAGGCGGGCGTGTGCCAGGACCTCGGGGTCGTCCGGGAAGTTCACGTCCGGATCGAACCCGAGGAGCTTCTTGGTCGCGGCGACCTCGTCGGCACCCAGGGCCGAGCCGTGCGAGGCGCCGGTGTCCTGCGCGGTGGGGGCGGGCCAGGCGATGATCGTCCGGAGCAGCACCAGCGTCGGCTTGTCGGAGGTCTTGCTGTCCTCGAGGGCGGTGAACAGGGCGTCGATGTTCTCGACATACGACTCCTGCTCGCGCCAGTCGACGGTCACGGCGTTCCAGCCGTAGGCCTCGTAGCGCTTGGCGACGTCCTCGGAGAAGGAGATGTCGGTGTCGTCTTCGATGGAGATGTAGTTCTGGTCGTAGATCAGCGTCAGGTTACCCAGCTCCTGGTGCCCAGCCAGGGAGGAGGCCTCAGAGGCCACGCCCTCCATGATGTCGCCGTCAGAGGCAAGGACCCAGATGTGGTGGTCGAAGGGTGAGGTGCCGGGAGCCGCGTCCGGGTCGAGCAGGCCACGCTGACGGCGCTGCGCCATCGCCATGCCGACCGCAGTCGCCAGACCGCTGCCCAGCGGGCCGGTGGTCAGTTCCACACCGGTCGTGTGATGGACCTCGGGGTGCCCCGGGGTCAGGCTGCCCCAGGTGCGCAGCGCCGCCAGGTCGCTCAGCTCCAGGCCGTAACCGTTGAGATAGAGCTGGATGTACTGGGTCAGGCTCGAGTGCCCACAGGAGAGGACGAACCGGTCGCGTCCCAGCCAGTCGGGGTCGCTCGGGTCGTGCTTCATCACGTTCTGATAGAGCAGGTAGGCGACCGGGGCCAGGCTCATCGCCGTCCCGGGGTGGCCGTTACCGACCTTCTGGACTGCGTCAGCGGCCAGGATCCGGGCGGTGTCGACGGCGCGCACGTCGAGATCGGTCCAGCCGACCTCGGTGGCCACCGGGGCGGCGAGGCTCGCGTCTCGATTCGGGGTGTCCTGGGTCGTCTCGGTCACGAGTCACTCCTCCGTAGTCGGCGGCGTGGTGCGTGGCAGCACCACGGTCACTGCCGACCTTAGTCCGCCGGAGTGAAGTGCGCACCGTCCGGTCCACTCTTCCTCGGGTTCGCCGTCAGGTCGGCGCGGCCCGGCGTCCCGGTGAGTGTGTCGGCGCCCTGGGCGGCTACCATGAGAGGTGCAAGCGGGCCCCCCAACCCGGGCGCCCGGCATACTGTCTGCTGCTCTGTGACAAGGACGACGTGACCACTCTGGACCGCGCGACAGGGACGACCAACCCTGTCGCTGACCGTGGCTGGCGCCAGGTCGTCGGCGACTATGTCGCGCTGACCAAGCCCCGCATCATCGAGCTGCTGCTGGTCACCACCTTCCCGGTGATGTTTCTCGCCGAGGGCGGCATCCCCTCGCTCTGGCTGATGGTTGCCACCCTGGTCGGCGGCACGCTCGCCGCGGCCTCGGCCAACACGCTGAACTGTTATCTCGACCGGGACATCGATGCCCAGATGCATCGCACGGAGAACCGTCCGCTGGTCACCGGGGTGATCACGCCACGGGCCGCGATGATCTTCGGCGTCGTGCTCGGGGTCATCGCGACCCTGTGGCTGGGCCTGTTCGTCAACTGGCTCTCGGCCTGGCTGGGGCTGGGCGCGATCGTGCTCTACGTCGGCTTCTACACGATCCTGCTCAAGCGGCGCACCTCGCAGAACATCGTCTGGGGCGGCGTCGCGGGCTGTATGCCGGTGCTGATCGGTTGGTCCGCGGTGACCAACTCGCTGGCCTGGCCGGCGCTCGTGCTGTTCATGGTCATCTTCTTCTGGACGCCGCCGCACTACTGGCCGCTGTCGATGCGCTTCAAGGACGACTATGCCGCGGCCGGGGTGCCGATGCTGCCGGTCGTGGCGGAGGACGTGGCGGTAGCGCGCAAGGTCGTGGCCTACTCGTGGGCCACCATCGCCACCTCGCTGCTGCTCATCCCGGTCGCGCCGATGGGCTGGATCTACACCGGTGTCGCGCTGCTCTCCGGTGCGGTCTTCCTCGTCGAGGCCCACCGGCTGCTGAGCCGCGCCAAGGCG
The DNA here is from genome assembly GCF_007197575.1 of Ornithinimicrobium ciconiae. Taxonomy (NCBI): domain Bacteria; kingdom Bacillati; phylum Actinomycetota; class Actinomycetes; order Micrococcales; family Ornithinimicrobiaceae; genus Ornithinimicrobium; species Ornithinimicrobium ciconiae. Next base: position 2,450,741 of record NZ_CP041616.1, on the reverse strand, counting down.
GGGGAGACCGGCAACAAGCTCGGCGCGATGCGCCTCTTCCACTTCTCGATCAGCTATCTGACGCTGCTCTTCCTGGGCGTCGCGGTCGACCCCCTGGTCTTCGTCGCGCTCCCGTTCTGACCCTTTTTGGAGGGGTTTCGTAGGCGTCTGACCCATTCTCGGAGTGGTTTCGTAGGCGTCAGGCGTCTTTTTGGAGGGGTTTCGTAGGTCTCAGGGCTAGGGAGATCTTCGGACGTCCGGCGGCCCACGGAGCAGCGGTCTGGTAGCCCGCCGGTTCGACTCAACGCTGACGCGCAGTGAGCTCCGGAGCTCCCGTGACGTCGGTGTCTCCGACCGCAGCAGGCTCCCGGTCCCAGAGTGTGAGCACCCCACCGGTGACGGTCGCCGTCAGCGCCGCGGCGCCCAGCATGTGGACGAGCACCAGCAGTTCGGGGAGTCCGGTGAGGTACTGCGTGTAGCCGATGACGCCCTGGGCCAGGGAGATCAGCAGCACCCACCCCCACCACTCGCGGGAGCGGACTGCACGTGAGACCAGACGCGTGGCGACCACCATCGCCACGACGAGCCCGACAAAGAGCATCACCGCGTCGGCGTGCAGCCAGGAGATCGTGCGGGCGTCGAGGCCGAACCGGGCCGGGTGCTCGGCATCGCCGGAGTGGGGACCCGAGCCGGTCACGATGGTGCCCAGGACCAGGACCGCCACCAGCGCCAGCGAGGTGGCCGCGGCCAGCTGTCGGACGATGAGCGGTGCCACCGGACGGGCCCGGTGGTCGGGCTGCCGCTCCCGCAGCACCAGCCAGGTGCTCAGCATCACCAGCGACATGGACACCAGGAAGTGCCCCATGACCGTGATCGGGTGGAGCCGGGTCAGCACGGTGATCCCACCGAGCGCCCCCTGGCCGATGGTGAGGCCGAGGATCGCCCATGCCAGCGGCATCATCGGGGTGCGGGACCGGGCCCACCGCCATACGGCCCAGACCGTCAGCAGGGCGCCGACGCCGACGAGGACACTCAACATCCTGTTGCCGTACTCCACGAACGGGTGGAAGGTCATCGCGTCGTGGATCACCGGGGTGAACGAGTCACCCTCGCAGCGGGGCCACGTCGGGCAGCCCAGGCCACTGCCGGTCAGCCGGACCAGGCCGCCAGTGATGACGATGAGCACCTGCAGGACGAGGTTGAAGGCGAGGATCCGGCGCAGCCAGGCAGAGTTCACGGGCACCCATTCATGGTAGGTCGTGGGCGACGTGTTCCCTCAGCCACCCACCTGACGGCCGGCCTCGGATCGGGTCAGTCGGACCAGCGCAGCAGACGGGTGGCGAGGGCCGCGGTGAGCCCGGCCCACGCGAGTAGGATGAGGATCTGCGTGGCGGGGAACGCGCCGTGCACCAGGGCCTCGCGCATGCCGTCGCCGAGGGCCGCGGAGGGCAGGGCGCTGACCACGGTGTCCCACGGCGCGGGATAGCGGTCCGCCGAGATCAGGACCCCACCGAGCGCGGCCAGCAGGATCCACAGCAGGTTGGCCAGCGCGAGGACACCCTCGGCGCGCAGCGTGCCGCCGATCAGGGCAGCGAGGGAGGCGAAGGCGAGCACTCCCGCGATCGTCACCGCCAGGGCACCGGGCAGTCCGCTGAGCTCCGGACGCCACCCGAGGAAAGCAGCGACGGCACCGAGCACGACGAACTGGACGGCGACGACAGCCAGCACCGAGAGCGCCTTGGCGGGAAGGAGTCCGCCGCGCCCCAGGGGCGTGGTGCCCAGCATCCGCAGCACCCCCCAGCGCCGCTCGAACCCGAGGAGGATGGCCTGCCCGGTGAACGCCGTGGAGATGATCGCCAGGGCGAAGACGCCAGCGGTCGCGAGGTCGATCCGCTCGCCCTCGCCCAGGGACGGGACGTCGGTCACCGCGAGTCCGGTCAGCGCCATGAGCGGCAGGACCACACTGACCAGGAGTTGCTCGCCGTGGCTCAGCAGCCCCTTGGTCTCAAAGACCGCCTGGGTCAGGATGCGGCGCGCGGTGGGGGCGGGGCGCCCTGGGGTGGCCGTATGCCGATTGGCCGGGGGAGCGGTGCTCATCGGCTCTCCCTCCCATCGGTGAGCGCGAAGTATGCCGACTCGAGGCTGCGGTCAGCCGCCACCTCCGCGGGGGTTCCCTCCGCGACGGTGCGGCCGCGGGCCATGATCACCAGGTGGTCCGCCAGACGCTCGGCCTCCTCGAAGGAGTGCGTGGTCACCACCACCGTGGCGCCCCCCTCGGCGCTGCGGGTGATCAGGTCCCACACGGTGCGGCGCACGTGCGGGTCCAGTCCCGCCGTCGGCTCGTCTAGGAAGAGTGCGGACGGCTGCCCGACCAGGGCTGCCGCCAGAGCCACCCGCTGACGCTGACCACCGGACAGGCGACGGATCGTGGTGCCGGCAAACTCATCGATGCCCAGCTCGGCACTCAGCGCACCGATGTCGGCCGGGGCCGCATAGAACCGGGCAAGATGCTGCAGCAGAACCAGCGGTTTGACGGACTGGGGGAGTCCACCGTCCTGCAACATGACCCCGACCCGGGCGCGGTGCTCAGCACTGGCCCGCCAGGGGTTGGTGCCCAACACCTCCACGGTGCCGGAGTCGGCATACTGCAGGCCCTCGGCGATCTCGACAGTGGTGGTCTTGCCCGCGCCATTGGGCCCGAGCAGGCAGGTCACCTGCGCCGGCTGGGCGCTCCAACTGACGCCGTCGAGGGCGGTTACCCGACCGAAGGCGCGCGAGAGCTGGTGGACGCGGATCACGAGGGCAGAGCCTATGCGACGACACTGGGGCCGAAGACGCGTGGTCGGCCCCCCCAGAAGGGCGCGAGACGCAGACCAGACCTCCCCAAGAATGGGTGGGGCGCCGACGAAACCTCTCGGAAAATGGATGAGGCGCCGACGAAACCTCTCGGAAAATGGATGAGGCGCCGACGAAACCCCTCTGAAAATGGGTGGGGGGCGGGAGGTTAGGGACTCCTTCCTTGGTCCTCGCGCGGATATAAGACACACTGGCATGGTGTTTATGGCTGATGGCTCCGTCGAGTCCCGCACCCGGGACCGTGTGCGGCGCACTGTCGGCGAGCAGGGTCCGATCTCGGCCCGTGAGCTCGCCGGTCAGCTCGGCCTGACCCCGGCGGCCGTCCGCCGTCACCTCGACGCGCTCGAGGAGGCCCAGTTCATCATTGAGCACGAGCCGCCCCCGGGTCCGCGTGGGCGCGGTCGCCCGGCGCGCAGTTTCGTCCTGACCGACCTGGGTCAGGAGCAGTTCACCAACAGCTATGACGAGATCGCCACCGCGGCGCTGCGCTTCCTCGAGGAACGCTCGGGGGAGCCGGCCGTAGACCAGTTCGCCGAGGCCCAGGTCCAGGAGCTGGAAGCACGTCTGCGGCCGATCGTCGAGGCGGCGGGTGATGACCTCACAGACCGGATCGAGGCGCTGGCCACGGCCCTGTCGGGTGAAGGATTTGCCGCGTCGACACGCGCGGTCGCCGAGGGCACTGGCCTCGCTGGCATCCAGCTGTGCCAAGGTCATTGTCCGGTGCGCAACGTCGCCACCGAGTTCCGTCAGTTCTGTGACGCCGAGACCGAGGCCATCTCGCGCCTCCTCGGTGTCCACGTGCAGCGGTTGGCCACCCTGGCCGGCGGCGAGCACGTCTGCACCACGTACATTCCCACCGCGGCCCTGAGCGAGGGTCCGGTTGTTGTCGAGTCCACCGAAGGAAGGTCTATGCGATGAGCACCAACATCGAAGAGCTCAACCCAGGTCTGAAGGACCTGGGCAAGTACGAGTACGGATGGTCCGACAGCGACGCGGCCGGGTCGGTCGCCCAGCGTGGCCTCAACGAGGACGTCGTGCGCGGCATCTCCGGCCTCAAGAACGAGCCGGCCTGGATGCTCGAGCAGCGGGTCAAGGCCCTGAAGCTGTTCGACAAGAAGCCGATGCCCACCTGGGGCAGCGATCTGACCGACATCGACTTCGACAACATCAAGTACTTCGTGCGGTCCACCGAGAAGCAGGCCACCTCCTGGGAGGACCTGCCCGAGGACATCAAGAACACCTACGACCGCCTGGGCATCCCCGAGGCCGAGAAGCAGCGCCTGGTCGCCGGCGTCGCGGCGCAGTACGAGTCCGAGGTCGTCTACCACCAGATCCGCGAGGACCTGGAGGAGAAGGGCGTGCTGTTCCTGGACACGGACACTGCGCTGCGTGAGCACGAGGACCTGTTCCGCGAGTACTTCGGCTCGGTGATCCCCGCCGGTGACAACAAGTTCTCCGCGCTGAACACCTCCGTGTGGTCCGGTGGCTCCTTCGTGTACGTCCCCCCGGGCGTCCACGTCGACATCCCGTTGCAGGCCTACTTCCGGATCAACACCGAGAACATGGGTCAGTTCGAGCGGACCCTGATCATCGCTGACGAGGGCTCCTCGGTGCACTACGTCGAGGGCTGCACCGCCCCGATCTATCAGTCCGACAGCCTGCACAGCGCCGTCGTCGAGATCATCGTCAAGAAGAACGCCCGCGTGCGCTACACGACGATCCAGAACTGGTCCAACAACGTCTACAACCTGGTCACCAAGCGCGCTACCTGCGCCGAGGGCGCGACCATGGAGTGGATCGACGGCAACATCGGCTCCAAGGTGACGATGAAGTACCCCGCCGTCTTCCTCCTGGGTGAGCACTCCCGGGGCGAGACCCTGTCCGTGGCTTTCGCGGGTGAGGGTCAGCACCAGGACGCCGGCTCCAAGATGGTGCACGCCGCGCCGTACACCTCCTCGACCATCGTCTCCAAGTCGGTGGCCCGCGGCGGTGGCCGCACGTCCTACCGCGGTCTGGTCCAGGTGCTTGAGGGTGCCCACCACAGCCGCTCCAGCGTGGTGTGCGATGCCCTGCTGGTCGACCAGATCTCGCGCTCCGACACCTACCCCTACAACGACATCCGCGAGGACGACGTGCAGATGGCCCACGAGGCCACGGTCTCGAAGGTCTCGGAGAACCAGTTGTTCTACCTGATGTCCCGCGGCCTGAGCGAGACGGAGGCCATGGCGATGATCGTCCGTGGCTTCGTCGAGCCGATCGCCCGCGAGCTGCCCATGGAGTACGCCCTCGAACTCAACCGCCTTATCGAGCTGCAGATGGAAGGAGCCGTCGGCTGATGACCCTGCTCACCGACAAGCCCAGAGACCACGTCGACCCGCAGAGCACGGTGGCCACGCCCCCGGCGGAGTCCCGGGCCGCGCGCCTGACCTCCTTCGCGGTCAGCGACTTCCCGGTGCCCAACGGTCGCGAGGAGGAGTGGCGCTTCACCCCCGTCGACCGTCTCGGTGGCGTCTTCGCCGACGAGGCGGACGACGACCGCGAGGGCGACTATGCCGCTGACTACGACGTCTCCGGCGTCCTTGACCTGATGGGCGACTCGCTGGCCCCCGGCCAGGCACCGCGCGGCACCGTGCTGGTGCCCGGTGACCGCGGCGCGGTCGTCGCCTCGGCCCACTGCGCCGAGGCGCTCCACCTGGTCCTCGAGGCCGAGAAGGAGTATGCCGAGCCGCTGCGGGTCAACGTCCACGGCAACGGTGCGGGCCGCCTGAGCAGCGCGCACTACGTGGTCGAGGCCAAGCACCACAGCAAGGGGCTGCTGATCCTGGACCACACCGGCGCCGCCGACCACCGGGGCAACCTGGAGGTCATCGTGGGCGAGGGTGCCGACCTGACCGTCGTCACCCTGCAGCGCTGGGACGACGACGCGATCCACCTGGGTCAGCACGACGCCTCGGTCGGCCGCGACGGCAAGTACAAGCACATCGCGGTCAGCCTCGGTGGCTCGATCGTGCGGGTCAACTCCAACGTGCGCTATGACGGCCCCGGCGGCGAGGCCACCCTGCTGGGTGTCTACTTCGCCGACGCCGGACAGCACCTGGAGCACCGCTCCTTCGTGGACCACAACGCCCCGCACACCAACTCTCTGGTGACCTACAAGGGTGCGCTTCAGGGCGATGGTGCCCACACGGTCTGGGTCGGCGACGTGCTGATCCGCAAGGAGGCCGAGGGCATCGACACCTACGAGCTCAACCGCAACCTGGTGCTCACCGAGGGTGCCCGCGCCGACTCGATCCCCAACCTGGAGATCGAGACCGGTGAGATCGCCGGGGCCGGCCACGCCAGCTCCACGGGCCGCTTCGACGACGAGCAGCTCTTCTATCTGATGTCCCGGGGCATCGACGAGCTGAACGCCCGTCGCCTGGTGGTCCGCGGCTTCTTCGCCGACATCATCGCCAAGATCGGTGTTCCCGAGGTCGTGGACACCCTGATGGCGGCCATCGAGGAGGAGCTCGCTGCCGACATGGAGGCGGCTGCATGAGCGAGACCGTCCGGACCGACGACGTGGGGCAGCTGTCCTTCGTCAAGGTCTGCACGTTGGCCGACCTGCCCACGGTGGGCGCGGTGCAGGCCAGCTTTGACGGACGCCTCGTCGCGATCGCCCGGGACTCCAGCGGCGAGGTGCATGCGTTTGACGACACCTGCACCCACGCCAACGTCTCCCTCTCCGAGGGTGACCTGGACAGCGGCACCATCGAGTGCTGGCTGCACGGCTCGCGCTTCGACATGACCAGTGGAGAGCCCACCGGGCTGCCCGCAACCCAGCCCATCGCCATACACACCGTGAAGATCGAGGGCGAGGACGTGCTCGTCGCCCTGACCGACTGAGCCTGAGCCCAAGAACTGCAAGGAGAACTCATGACCACTCTTGAAATCCGCGACCTGCAGGTCAGCGTTGAGACCGACACCGAGCACAAGGAGATCCTGCGCGGGGTCGACCTGACCATCAACTCCGGTGAGACCCACGCCATCATGGGGCCCAACGGCTCCGGCAAGTCGACGCTGGCCTACGCCATCGCCGGTCACCCGAAGTACACCGTCACCGGCGGGACCATCACCCTGGACGGTGAGGACGTGCTGGCGATGGGCGTCGACGACCGCGCCCACGCCGGACTGTTCCTGGCCATGCAGTACCCCGTCGAGGTCCCCGGCGTCACCGTGTCCAACTTCCTGCGCACTGCCAAGACCTCGATCGATGGCGAGGCCCCCAAGCTGCGCACCTGGGTCAAGGACATGAAGGGCGCCATGGAGGCGCTGCGCATGGACGCCTCCTTCGCCGAGCGCAACGTCAACGAGGGCTTCTCCGGCGGTGAGAAGAAGCGCCACGAGATCCTGCAGATGGAGCTGCTCCAGCCGAAGATCGCTGTGCTCGACGAGACCGACTCCGGTCTGGACGTCGACGCGCTCAAGATCGTCGCCGAGGGCGTCAACCGGGTCAAGGAGGCGACCGGACTGGGCGTCATGCTGATCACGCACTACACCCGGATCCTGCGCTACATCCAGCCGGACCGCGTGCACGTCTTCATCAACGGTCGCGTCGCCGAGTCCGGTGGTCCGGAGCTGGCTGACCGCCTCGAGGCCGAGGGCTACGACCGCTACCAGACGGCTCCCGCTGTCTGATGAGCGCCTTCACGGAGGATGAGCTGGCCCGGATCCGGGCCGACTTCCCCGTGCTCTCCCGCACGGTGCGCGACGGACGTCCCCTGGTCTATCTGGACAGCGGTGCGACCGCGCAGAAGCCATGGTGCGTCCTGGAGGCCGAGCAGGAGTACTACTCCACCCGCAACGCCGCGGTGCACCGTGGCGCGCACCAGCTCGCCGAGGAGGCCACTGAGGCCTTCGAGGCCGCGCGCGCCACGGTTGCCCGCTTCATCGGGGCCCACCCCGATGAGGTCGTGTTCACCAAGAACGGCACCGAGGCGATCAACCTGGTCGCCTATGCCATCAGCAACGCCGGCGCGCCCGGCGCGCTTGACGGGGCCGACCCGCAGGTCAGCGCCCGCCTCAAGGTGGGACCCGGCGACGAGATCGTGGTCACCGAGATGGAGCACCACGCCAACCTCGTCCCGTGGCAGGAGCTGGCCCGGCGCACCGGGGCGACCCTGCGCTGGATCGGGATCACCGACGACGGGCACCTGCAGGACCCCGGCACGGTGGTGGGGGAGCGCACCAAGGTGCTCGCCTTCACCCACGTCTCAAACGTCCTCGGAACGCTCAACGACGTCGCCCCGCTGGTGGCCGCCGCCCGGGCCGTGGGGGCACTGACGGTGCTCGACGCGTGCCAGTCGGTGCCGCACCTGCCGGTCGACGTGCGGGCCTTCGGTCCGGACGGAGTGGACTGCGGTCCTGATTTCCTGGCCTTCACCGGCCACAAGGTGATCGGACCGTCCGGCATCGGCGTGCTCTGGGGTCGACCCGAGCTGCTCGCCGCGATGCCACCCTTCATCACCGGCGGGTCGATGATCGAGCTGGTCGAGATGGAGCGCTCGACCTACGCCCCGCCGCCGCAGCGGTTCGAGGCCGGGGTGCCGATGGCCGCCCAGGCCGTGGGACTGGCCTCGGCGATCGACTACCTCACCGAGACCGGCATGGCCCGCGTGCACCAGCACGACACCGAGCTGACGGCATACTGCCTGGAGCAGCTGGCCGAGCGGCCCTGGGTGCGGGTCATCGGACCGACCGACCCGACGCAGCGCGTGGGGGCGGTGGCCTTCACCGTCGACGGCATCCACCCGCACGATGTCGGGCAGGTGCTGGACGACCGGGGCATCGCCGTGCGGACGGGCCACCACTGCGCCTGGCCCCTGCACCGACGCCTGGGCATCCCCGCCAGCACCCGGGCGAGCTTCTCCGTCTACACCACCCGGGCGGACATCGACGCCTTCGTCGAAGCGCTGGACACCGTGCCCGGCGTCTTCGGGATGAGTGCCTGAGGAGGGCCATGGACCTGTATCAAGAGCTGATCCTGGATCACTCCAAGCACCCCCAGCACGTCGGGCTGCGCGAGCCGTTCGGCGCCGAGGTGCACCACATCAACCCGACCTGCGGCGACGAGGTGACCCTGCGGGTGCAGGTCGCCGACGGTGTCGTCCGCGACATCTCGTATGACGCCCAGGGCTGCTCGATCTCCATCGCCGCCACCTCGGTGCTGGCGCAGGAGACGATCGGTCATCCGGTGACCGAGGCGCTGGACACCTTCCTGGCGATGCGCCACATGCTGACCAGCAAGGGCACCGACCCCGGTGACCCCGAGGTGATCGGCGACGGTGTCGCCTTCGGAGGCGTGTCCCGCTATCCGTCCCGGGTGAAGTGCGCCCTGCTGGGCTGGACCGCCTTCACCGACGCACTGGCGCGCACCGGGGAGGACATCTCCGTGGTGTCCTCGCCCGCTGTCAGCCGCACGTGAGACCCTGAGAACACCACCGAGGAGGACCCGATGAGCACCACCACCACACCGCCCAACGTCGCGGACGTCGAGGAGGCCCTGCGCGATGTCGTCGACCCCGAGCTGGGGATCAACGTCGTGGACCTGGGCCTGATCTACGGCCTGACCGTCGACGCCCAGTCGCACGTTGTCATCGACATGACCCTGACCAGCGCCGCCTGCCCGCTCACCGATGTGATCGAGGAGCAGATCGGCAGCGTCCTGGAGGGTCTGGTGTCCAGCCACCGCATCAACTGGGTCTGGATGCCGCCGTGGGGCCCGGACAAGATCACTCCGGAGGGCCGCGAGCAGTTGCGCGCCCTCGGCTTCAACGTCTGAGGACGCCCTGAGCACCGGACCCACGCGGGTGGTCGAGGTCGACCCCGCGCGACTGGACCGGTGGATCCACGGTTTCACGCAGCGGCACGGCGTGCCGGAGCGGTCCCCTGGGACCGACCCGGCCGCGGTGCCGCTCGTGCTGTCCGCTCCCGATGGCGCCCTCGCTGAGGTGCTGGCGTGGTCAGCCGAAGTGGTCGAGCTGCCGCCGCGCCTCGGGCTGGTCCTGCTCCGCAGGGGCGGGTATGCCGTGGGGCTGGCCGAGGGGGAGCAACTCACCGACCACTACTGCGGCACCCGCTATGTCCAGTCCCGCACCGCCGCCGGCGGGTGGTCACAGCAGAGGTTCGCCCGGCGTCGGGGCAACCAGGCCGACGCGCTGGCCGAGCGGGTCGTGCAGCAGGGCGCGGACCGGTTGCTGGACCCGCGTGGTCCGCGCGTGGACGGGCTCGTCGTCGGCGGAGACAAGGCGCTGGTGCGGCAGGTGCTGGACGATCCGCTCCTGGCGCGGCTAGCAGAACTCCCGCGCCGCGAGTTCCACGACATCCCGGATCCCCGGCTGAAGGTGCTGCAGGACACGCTGCGCAGGGCGCGTGCCACCCGCATCCGGATCACCGAACCGAGCTGATGGCTCGCACGGGCCTCGGCGGACTGCCGGGTCAGACTCAGCCCAGGTCGCCGCTGAAGGTGTTGCACTGGTTGGGGTCGCCGGACTCGTAGCCGGTCATGAACCACTTCTGACGCTGCTCTGAGGAGCCGTGGGTCCAGTTCTCCGGGGTGACCCGGCCCTGCATCTGCTCCTGGATCCGGTCGTCACCGACGGCCGAGGCAGCGGTGAGGGCGGAGTTGATCTGCTCCTGGGTGACCGGCTCGAGGATCGCCTCGTCCTCGCGTCCCAGCCGGGTGCCGTCAGCGTGGGCGACCCAGACACCGGCATAGCAGTCGGCCTGCAGCTCGACGCGGACCGCGCCGGACTCCGGACCCTGCGGGTCCTGCTGGGCCCGCCCCAGGACGCCGTTGAGGTTCTGGACGTGGTGGCCGTACTCGTGCCCCACGACATACATCTGCGAGAGCGACCCACCGTCGCCGCCCATCTGCTGGAGCTGGTCGAAGAAGCCGACATCGATGTAGACCTGCTGGTCGAGCGGGCAGTAGAACGGCCCGACCTGGCTGTTGGCCGTGCCGCACCCGGTGTTGACGACGCCGGAGAAGATCACGGTCTGGGCCGGCTCATACTGCGACCAGGCGGTGGACCAGAAGTCCTGGACGCTGTTGACGGTGCCGATCACCATGCAGTCGCGGTGCTCGTTGGCGTCCGCGCCGGTCTGGCAGTGTGAGAAGTCACCCGACGAGTCGCCCTCGGCCGAGACCTCACCGGCGCTGAAGTTCCACGGGGAGGCAGCAGCACCCCCGCCGCCGCCGCCACCCCCGCCGCCGAGGTTGCCCCCGAACAGCATGAAGAGCACGAGCAGGATGATGCCGCCGATGCCACCACCGGCCGCCATGCCGCCACCACCGCGACGACCGCCGCCCCCGCCACCGCTTCGGACCTGGCCGGTGTCGAGTCGGGCGTTCTCCTTGAAGGTCATGCTCACTCCGCTCGTGATCGTTTGCTGCGCACTTCACGCGTAGACTAGCGACCTTGCGCCCTCTCGGGCGCATCAAACCGCCGCACACCTGTCCCGAGGAGTACCTGCACGTGATCACCGTCTCGGGGCTGGAGTTGCGCGCGGGGTCCCGATTGCTGATGGACGAGGTCACCTTCCAGGTGGCGCCCGGGGACCGCGTCGGCCTGGTGGGCCGCAACGGTGCCGGGAAGACGACGCTGACCAAGGTGCTCTCCGGCGAGGCCGAGCCGGCCGCCGGGAGCGTGACCCGCCGCGGAGATGTGGGCTACCTGCCCCAGGACCCGCGGACCGGTGACCTGCACGTGCTCGGACGCGACCGGATCCTGTCCGCACGCGGCCTCGACACGGTGATCCGTGACCTGCGGACCGCCGAGACCGCGATGGCCAGCGAGGACGAGGCGGTGCGGGAGAAGGCGATGGCCCGCTATGCCCGTCTCGACGCCGAGTTCAGCGCCCGCGGCGGGTATGCCGCCGAGTCCGAGGCCGCGTCGATCGCCTCCAGCCTGGGTCTGCCGACCCGCGTGCTCGAGCAGGAGCTGGTCACTCTCTCCGGAGGGCAGCGCCGACGCATCGAGCTGGCCCGGATCCTCTTCAGCGGGGCGTCGACCCTGCTGCTGGACGAGCCCACCAACCACCTCGACGCCGACTCCATCGTGTGGCTGCGCGAGTACCTCAAGAACTACCCGGGCGGGCTGCTGGTCATCTCCCACGACGTGGACCTCATCGGTCAGGTCGTCAACCGGGTCTTCCACCTCGACGCCAACCGGGGCGAGATCGACCAGTACAACATGGGCTGGAAGACCTATCTGCAGGCGCGGGAGACCGACGAGCGGCGACGCAAGCGTGAGCGCGCCAACGCCGAGAAGAAGGCCAGCGTGCTGCTGGCCCAGGCGGACAAGATGCGCGCCAAGGCCACCAAGGCCGTGGCGGCGCAGAACATGGCCCGGCGGGCCGAGAAGCTGCTGGCTGGCATCGAGGGGGAGCGGGTGGCCGACAAGGTCGCCAAGCTGCGGTTCCCGAGCCCGGCGCCGTGCGGTAAGACTCCGCTGTCGGCCACGGGGTTGTCGCGCTCCTACGGTTCGCTGGAGATCTTCACCGACGTCGACCTCAACATCGACCGGGGGAGCCGGGTCGTGGTGCTGGGCCTTAACGGTGCCGGCAAGACGACGCTGCTGCGCATCCTGGCCAGCCTGGACGAGCCGGACACCGGGCAGGTCGAGCCCGGCCATGGGCTGCGCCTGGGCTACTACGCCCAGGAGCACGAGACTCTCGACGTGGACCGCTCGGTCCTGGACAACATGCGCTCGGCGGCCCCCCAGCTCGACGACACCGAGACCCGCAAGGTGCTGGGCTCCTTCCTGTTCTCCGGTGACGACGTCGACAAGCCCGCTGGTGTCCTCTCCGGTGGGGAGAAGACCCGACTGGCCCTGGCGATGCTGGTCGTCTCGGCCGCCAACGTCCTGCTGCTCGACGAGCCGACCAATAACCTGGACCCGGCCTCGCGCGAGGAGGTCCTCTCGGCCCTGCGCACCTATGAGGGCGCCGTCGTCCTGGTCAGCCACGACGAGGGCGCCGTCACGGCCCTGGAGCCCGAGCGGGTCCTGCTGCTCCCCGACGGGGTCGAGGACCACTGGAACCAGGACTACCAGGACCTCATCGCGCTCGCGTGACCGTCCGATGACACAGCTGAGGGGCACGCGCGGCGCCATCAACCGCAGGGAGCTCTCATGACGATGGGACTGGGCCACGGGCCCGGTGCGACGATGCGCGGGTTCACCCGCGACCGCACCGTGCGCCAGCACCAGCTGACCAGGGGCACGCGCCGCCGCGTGCTCGGCTACGGTCGACCGTTCCGCAACGACATCATCCTCTACCTGATCCTCACCATCGTGGCGGCCGCCCTCGGGGTGGCCACCCCGTTGTTGCTGGGGCGGATCATCGACCTGGGTGTCATCCCGGGTGACCGGCAGGTGGTGCTGCGCCTCGGCATACTCGTGGCTGTCCTGGCGGTGCTGGAGGCGGGACTCACCGTGGTCACCCGCTTCTATGGTGCCCGGATCGGAGAGGGGCTGATCCTCAACCTGCGGACCGAGGTCTTCTCGCACGTGCTGCGCCAGCCGATCGCGTTCTTCACCCGCGCCCAGACAGGTGCCCTGGTCAACCGGCTCAACACCGACGTCATCGGTGCGCAGACGGCCTTCACCAGCATCCTGTCCGGCCTGGTGAGCAACCTGGTCTCGCTCGCCCTGATCCTGGGTGCCCTCGTCACCATGTCCTGGCAGATCACCCTGCTGGCCCTGCTACTCCTGCCGATCTTCCTCATCCCGGCGCACCGCATGGGCCAACGCCTCTCGCAGCTGACGCGCACCCAGATGACCCTCAACGCCGAGCTGGCCACCCGGATGACCGAGCGCTTCAACGTCGCCGGGGCGCTGCTGGTGCGGCTGTTCGGCAGGCCCGCCCAGGAGGACAGCGAGTATGCCGAGCGCGCCCAGGGAGTGCGTAACGCCGGCGTGCGGATCGCGGTCAACCGGGTGGTCTTCATGGCCGGGCTCGGTCTGGTCGCCGCGCTGGCGACCGCGCTGGTCTACGGCCTGGGCGGGCTGATGGCCGTCGCCGGACAGCTGACGGTCGGCACCCTGGTCGCGATGGCCGCCCTGCTCGGGCGGATGTATGGGCCGCTGACCGCCCTGTCCAACGTCCGGGTCGACATCATGACCGCGCTCGTCTCCTTCGAGCGGATCTTCGAGGTGTTGGACCTCGAGCCGCTGGTGCGCGAGGCGCACGACGCGGTCGACCTGCCTGAAGGTCAGGTTGAGGTCGAGCTCGACGGGGTGTCGTTCAGCTATCCGCGGGCCGAGGACGTGTCCATCGCCTCCCTGGAGAGCAGGTCCGGCGCGGAGTCCGAGACCGGTGGCGACCCGGTGCTGCGGGACGTCTCGGTGCGCATCGGGGCCGGTCAGCTGGTCGCCCTGGTCGGTCCCAGCGGTGCCGGCAAGAGCACCCTGACCACCTTGGTGTCACGGCTCTACGACCCGGCCGACGGCGTGGTGCGGATCGGGGGAGTGGACCTGCGCTCGGCCACCTTTGCCAGCCTGTCGCGCACCGTCGGGGTGGTGACGCAGGAGGCGCACATGTTCAACGACACCATCCGTGCCAACCTGTTGTATGCGGCCCCGCAGGCCACCACCGGCCAGCTCGAGGAGGCGTTGCGGGCCGCCCAGGTCTGGCCCCTGGTCGAACGGCTCCCAGAGGGGCTGGACACGGTGGTCGGGGACCGCGGCCACCGGCTCTCCGGCGGGGAGAAGCAGCGCCTGGCCATCGCGCGGCTGCTGCTGAAGTCACCCGCGGTGGTGCTGCTGGATGAGGCGACCGCGCACCTGGACAGCGAGTCGGAGGTGGCGGTCCAGCGAGCGCTCGACGAGGCGCTGACTGGTCGCACCTCGATCGTCATCGCCCACCGCCTGAGCACCGTGCGCGGTGCCGACCAGATCCTGGTCCTGGATCGCGGACAGATCGTGCAGCGGGGCACCCACGAGGAGCTCCTGGCCGCGGGCGGGCTGTACCGGACCCTGCACGACACCCAGTTCCGCACCTAATGTTAGAGGGGTTTTGCGCACCCCTCACCTATTTTCCGAGAGGTTTTGCGCACCCCTCACCTATTTTCCGAGAGGTTTCGCAGGCGACCCGCACGCCCGCGACGGCCTCACTCGGTCTTGACGACCAGCACCGGCACGGGAGAGTCCAGCAGGACCCGCTGGGCCACCCTGCCGAGGAAGAACTTGCCGATCTCGCTGCGCCGGCGGGACCCGACCACCAGCAACTCGGCCCCACTCTTGGCGGCGAGTTGCAGCAGGATCGAGGCAACATCACCGGCGGCGGTGCTGGAGACCACGGACCACGTCGGAGCGGGCTGGCCCAGGCGACTCGCCGCGATGGTCTCGATCTGCGTCTCCACCGCCCGCACCGCAGCAGGCGTGGCAGCGACACCGGCCGTGCCCGCTCGTCCGGTCTCTTCCACGTGCAACACCACGACGGACGTCTCATGTAGACCGGCCCACTCCAGGGCGGCCTCCACGGCGGCGCGGCCTTCAGGCTTGGCGTCGTAGGCGACGGCGACGGTCATGTTCGACTCCCAGGGTCGGTGGTGGCGCGAGGTGCCAGGCGCGTGCCGGACAGCGTAGTCCCTCGCCGGTGCCGTCTCAGAGAGCCCGCGTCGCGCCGCCGTCGACGGTGACGACGGAGCCGGTCATGAACGAGGCCATCGGTGAGGTGACGAACGCGGCGACGGCACCGAACTCCTCGGGCTGCCCATATCGACCCAGCGGCACCGCGGCGACGTGTCGCGCACGGCGTGCCGCTGGGTCACCGCTAGCCTCGTCGTGGGCCCTGACCCGGTCGGTGTCGAAGCGGCCGGGAAGCAGGCAGTTGAGGCGGTGCCCCTCGGGGCCGTACTCGTCCGCCATCGTCTTCACCGCCATGGCCACGCCCGGCCGCAGCCCGTTGGAGATCGCGAAGTCAGCCAGCGGCGCGCGCACCGAGGTGGACAGCACGAAGGTGATGGCCAGCGGATTGTCAGCCGCCTCGAGCAGCGTGCGCGCCATCCGCAGCGGGCCGAGGTGCACCTGCTCGAAGGCGGCGCGCCACTGCTCGTCCGTGCGCTCCCGGAAACGCCCGGTCGGGGGACCACCCACACTGAGCACAGCCCCATCGAGGCGGTCCAGGTGCTCCTCGGCCGCCTCGAGCACCCGCTCTGCCGCGTCCGGGTCGGCCAGGTCCGCTGCCAGCGCGTATGCCGCGCCCTCACCTTCTGCGGTCAGCTCACGGGCGGTCCGCTCGGCCTGGTCGGCGTCGCGACCCACGAGGAGCACCTGGGCTCCGTCGGCCACCAGGTGCTCGGCGCTGGCGCGGCCCAGCCCCCTCGAGCCTCCGGTGACGACATATCCGCGGCCGGCCAGTCCTAGATCCATGGGGCCATCCTGACACCCGGCCCGCCATACGAACGGCCCGCCGGACGAACGGCTGGGGGACTACTCGTCCTCCTCGTCCCAGATGCGCACCTTCTTGGGTTTGGGCGGTCGGGCGGTGCGCTCGCCAACCGTGGCCCCTTCCGCGAGTGAGTCGTGCCACTCCCGCCGGGCCATCACCAGCACCAGGATCAGCCCGACCGGGGCGGTGAGCCACCACTGGAGGGTGTAGGCGAAGTGAGAGCCCAGTTCGGTGCGTGGCGCTTCCAGCGGGACGGGACGCTCGATCGTCACACCGGGCCGGTCGGCATACTGCTCCGTCTCGAGGATGAGGTAGGCCCCGAGCACCGGACGCTGCCACTGAGCGGCCGCGTCCCCGAGGTTGATCGACGCCAGTTGGCCCTCGGGCAGGTCCCGGCCCAGGTCGGCCTCGCCGGGGCGCAGCCACCCGGTCACCTCCACCGGTCCCTCCGGGGCCGGTGGCACCTGCGGCAGCGTGGCGGCGTTCTCCGCGTTGGGGGCCCAGCCCCGATTGACCACGAGCGTGCCTGAGGCTGTCTCGAGCGGGACCACGATCTCGTAACCGTAGGTCTTGTTGAGCGGGCGGTTGCGGACGAAGAGCTGCTCGGCGGGCACATAACTGCCACGCGCCGACACCCGGGTCCACTCCTGGTCGGGGTCGAGTGGACCGTCCTGCAGCACCGTCTCCAGGGGCACCGGCGTGGCGTCGTAGTGCGCCTCGACCCGGTCCCGCGCCGCGACCTTCTCCTCGTGCCGGGAGTGCTGCCAGTTGCCGAGCAGCACGGCGACGACCGCGAAGAGGACAGCCAGGGCCAGCGCGACGAGCCAGCGGCGGGTCAGCAGGGTCCGCAGCACCTCAGCCGTCCCGCTCGCCGAGAGACTCGACCGGCAGGACCTCAATGAGGAAGCCGCGCAGGCTCAGGAAGTCACTGAGGCTGCCCCGGTGGTCGGGGCAGGCCAGCCAGACCTTGCGTCGCTCAGGAGTGTGCACCTTGGGGTTGTTCCACACCACCCCGTATGCCGCGCGCTCGCGACAGCCCTTCGAACTACAGACCAGCATCGTGCCCCTGACCCTGCTCGTCCTGCGTGTCCTGACCGTCCTGCTGGCCCTGCGTGTCCTGCGTGTCCTGACCGTGCTCAGGCCGCTCGTCGGACTGCTGAGCCTGCCCCTGGGATGGCCCGTGCGGCGTCTCTCCCGGCGGGTGCTGCACACCGGGTCCAGGTGGCAGTGCCTGCGTGGGTGAGGTCACCGTGCCTGTCCCGGTGGTCCGGTTGTCGGCGACATTGGCGATGGTCACCGCGATCTGCGGCAGGAAGGTGGCGGCGGCGGCCAGGATCAGGCCCGGGACGACCCAGCCGCTCAGCAGCGCCCAGACGGCCAGCGGGAAGGACACCGTGCGGACCGCCATCGCGATGAGGTAGGTACGCAACCTGGCCTCACGGTCCTCCTTAGGAGACCGTCGGAGCGTCGTCACCCCTTGGGCGACCCGTTTGCTGCGCACCTGTCCACGATACGTCTCCCACCTGAGGACAGCACCGGTGGCAGTGACGTCAGCTGTCCTTGATCACCAGCACCGGCACCGGGCTGTCCAGCAGGACGCGCTGCACCGTGCTGCCCATCATCAGCTTGCCCACCGCACTGCGCCGGCGCGAGCCGATGACGAGCACGTCTGCGCCGTGCTCGACGACCAGGTCGAGCAGGGCGGAGGCGATGTCGCCCCCGGAGGCCGTGGACACCACAGTCCAGTCGGGGACCGTGCCGGTGAGCTGCTGCGTGATCTCGGTGAGGTCCTGCTCAGCCTCGCGCACTCCGGCCGGGTTGGCCTGGGTGTCGCGCGTGTCACCGCTTCCCGTGCCCTCCACGTGCAGGACGAGCACCGAGGTCTGATGGACGGCCGCCCAGTCCAGGGCGGCTCGCACGGCCGCCTGCCCGGCGGGGGTCGAGTGGTGGGCGACGGCGACGGGCATGGAGAGCTCCTCGGGAACGACGGCCTGCGGATGCCGGTGGGCTCGAGGCTACCGCTCGCACCGCCGCGACGGGAGACTTCCTGCGGTCCGTGGCAGGACACTGCGGGCGGCGCGTGGCAGGAGACTTTCTGCAGGTTGCGTGGCAGACTCGCAGTCAACGGACCGCACGGGCGTGGTTCGTGACGTGGACGCCCTTCGATCGGCCCGGGAGGCACGATGCGGATCCCGACCCCGCTGCAGTGGGTCCTAGGTGTCCTCGCCGTGGCGGCCCTGGTCGTGGCCGCCGGTGTCGATGCGCACAACGCGAGCTCCCGAGCCGACGCGCGCACCAAGCTGATCGTCATCGCCCCTGCTGCTGCCGGTGGCGGATGGGATCTGGTCGCGCGGGAGAGCCAGCAGGCGCTGCGCACCAATGGCATCGTGGGCAACGTCCAGGTCATCAACGTCCCGGGCGCCGCCGGCACCATCGGGCTCAGCCAGCTCTCCCGGATGGATGGTGACTCGTCCACGGTGATGGTCACCGGCACGGTGATGCTCGGTGGGATCGCGCTCAACGACGGGATCGACCTGTCGGAGATGACACCGGTGGCCCGGCTCGCCGAGGACTTTGAGGTCATCGCCGTGCCCGCGGACAGTGACTACGCGACCCTGGACGACTTCATCAACGACTGGGCCGCAGATCCGGCCGCGCTGCCGATCGGGGGCGGGTCGGCCGGCGGCATCGACCACATGGTCGCGGCCATGCTGGCCCGCGAGGCCGGCATCGACCCGGGGCAGATCCAGTACGCCGCCTTCGCCGGTGGTGGCGACCTGACGATCAACCTGCTGTCCACCGCGCCCGGCACCCCCAACGTCGGGATCAGCGGGTTCAACGACTTCCGCGACCTGATCGAGGACGGCCGGTTCCGGGCGCTCGCGGTGATCGCCCCCGCCCGGCTGGAGGGCCTGGACGCCCCCACGATGGAGGAGGCGGGTTATCCCGCGGTCGACCTGGTCAACTGGCGCGGGCTCATCGCGCCCGCCGGGCTGACGCAGGAGGAGCAGCAGGTGCTCATCGAGATCACCGAGGAGATGGTGCAGACCCCTCAGTGGCAGGCTGCCGTCGAGCGCAACCGGTGGGAGGAGTCGCTGCTGACCGGTGACGAGTTCGGCGAGTTCCTCGAGACGGAGCAGGTGCGGATCAGCCAGATCCTCGACGACCTGGGGCTGACCCAGTGACCGGCCCGGCGGCAGACCACACGGCCGAGGTTCCCTCGGGGCGAGATGGCGTGCAGCACGGCTTCTGGACCGGGCGCAGCGGCCTCGTCGTGCCGGCGATCATCATCGCACTCGGCTTCTTCCTCATCTATGGCATCAACCAGATGGAGGTGGGGGACGAGGACACGCTCTTCGGCCCCAAGGCCTTCCCGTGGATCGCTGCGGTGGCCTGCTTCGTGGTCGGTGCTCTCCTGGCGGTCCAGGTCATCCGCTCACCCGAGGTGCCGGAGGCCATGCTCCAGGAGGACGGGTCCATCCGGGCGGGCAGCCACAGCAACTGGCCAGCAGCACTGGGCGCCCTCGGCTCCTTCGTGGGCTTCGCCCTCATCCTCGAGACGGTCGGCTGGATCATCGCCGCGGCGCTGGTGTTCTGGGGCCTGACCGTCTCTCTCGGCAACCGGCGCTATGCGTTGAACCTGCTCATCGGGCTAGCGATGTCCTCCATCATGCAGCTGGTCTTCTCCGGCCTGCTCGGGCTCAACCTGCCCTCCGGCGTGATGGGCGGCTGACATGGAGTCGTTGACGAGTCTGCTGGGCGGCTTCGGCGATGTCCTGACGCTGCAGAACCTCTTCTATGTCTTCCTCGGTGCCCTCATCGGCACCGCGGTCGGCGTGCTGCCGGGCATGGGGTCGGCGATGGCTGTCGCCCTGCTGCTGCCCGTCACCTTCACCCTGGAGCCGCTCTCGGCACTGGTGATGTTTGCCGGCATCTACTTCGGCGGGCTCTTCGGTGACTCGATCGCGGGGATCCTGATGAACACCCCGGGCAACTCCACGGCGATCGCCGGCACCTTCGAGGGCCATCGCATGGCCAAGGACGGCCGGGCGCCGCAGGCCCTGGCGACGTCCGCGATCGGCGCCTTCATCGGTGGTCTGATCGCGACCACCCTGGTGGTCTTCTTCGCCCCCTACCTGGCGGAGTGGGCCACCCGGTTCGGCCCGGCTGAGTACTTCGCGCTGGCCATCTTCGCCTTCGTGGCCATCTCGGCGGTGGTGGCCGACTCGGTCCTGAAGGGCCTTGCCGCACTGCTCATCGGTCTGGTGCTGGCGATGGTCGGCACGGACCAGGTGACCGGCACCCAGCGGTTCACGTTCGGCAACACCGCGATGTTCGACGGGGTGAGCATCGTGGTGATCACGGTGGCGCTCCTCGCGGTCGGCGAGGTCATCTTTGTCGCCTCCAAGATCGGCCGACCCGACGACCAGTCCCTGATGGCGTCCAAGGGCCGTCCCTTCCTGTCGCGCGCCGAGTTCCGCGAGGCACTTCCCGCCTGGCTGCGCGGCACGGGTTTCGGAGTCCCGTTCGGGGTCATCCCCGCCGGCGGGGCTGAGGTGCCGACCTTCCTGTCCTACGGCCTGGAGCGACGGCTGGACCGGCGGCGCAAGAACCCGAAGTTCGGCACGGGCGCGATCCGCGGGGTGGCCGGACCGGAGGCGGCGGGCAATGCCACCTCGGGCACGGCCATGGGCGCCCTGCTGGCGCTCGGCCTGCCCACCTCGGCCACGGCCGCGATGATGATCCTGGCCTTCCGCCAGTACGGCATGCAGCCGGGACCCCTGCTGTTCGACCGCAACGCCGACCTGGTCTGGGCACTGCTGGCCAGCCTGTTCATCGGATTGTTCGTCCTGCTGCTGCTCAACCTGCCGTTCGCCCCGTTGTGGGCCCAGCTGCTCAAACTGCCCAAGGCCTATCTGTATGCCGCGATCGGCATGTTCTCCTGCCTGGGCGTCTATGCCGCCTCGGCTGCCATCGTCGACCTGGTCATGATGATCGGCATCGGAGCACTGGGCTTCGTTATGCGCCGTTATGACATCCCGTTGGCCCCGGTGCTGATCGCCGTCATCCTGGGCCCGCTGGCCGAGGAGTCGTTGCGGCTGGCGATGAACAACTCGCAGAACGACCCGATGATCCTGATCCAGACGCCGATCACGATCGGGCTCTACGCCTTCCTGGTGCTGGGGATCGCCGTCACGGTGATCGGCCGGCTCCGCAACAGGACCAAGGCAGACTTCTAGCCACCCGCCGGCCCCACAGGTCGCGCCGGTGCGGGGCCTCCGAGCCCCGCGGGTCGCGCCGGTGCGGGGGGCCGGGTTCTGCAGGTCCCCTGGGCGCGGTCGTGGCGGGGCGGGGTCACGCACTACGGTGGCCCTTGTGACCGAGACCCAGCAGACCGAAACCCCGTCGGCGCCCCCACCCACCGTCCTGGTGACCGGCGGCAACCGAGGCATCGGCCTGGCCATCGCCAGGTCCTTCGCCGCCGCCGGCGCCGACGTGATCATCACGCACCGCAGCGGCACGCCCCCCGAGGGCCTGCGCGGGGTGCTCTGCGATGTGACCGAAACCGAGAGTGTGGACCGGGCCTTCACCGAGGCGGAGGAGTTGCTGGGCCGGCCCATCGAGGTGCTGGTCGCCAACGCAGGCATCACCAAGGACACCCTGATGATGCGGATGAGCGACGACGACTTCTCCTCCGTGCTGGAGACCAACCTGACCGGAGCTTTCCGGTGCGCGCGCCGGGCCTCCAAGGGCATGATGCGCATGCGCAAGGGACGGATCATCCTGATCTCCTCCGTCGTGGGCCTCTACGGCTCGCCCGGGCAGACCAACTACGCCGCCTCCAAGTCTGCCCTCGTCGGTCTGGCCCGCTCCATCACCCGTGAGCTCGGGGGGCGGGGGATCACCGCCAATGTGGTGGCCCCGGGCTTCATCGAGACCGAGATGACGGCCGAGCTCAGCGACGACCTGAGGAAGCAGTATCTGTCCGGGATCCCCGCCGGGCGCTTTGCCACCCCCGAAGAGGTCGCCGGCGCGGTGCGTTTCCTGGCCGGGCCGGACGGTGGCTATATCAGCGGCGCGGTCATCCCGGTCGACGGCGGTCTCGGCATGGGGCACTGAGGTGGTCACAGTCGGTCTCGCGGGACGCTAGTCTGCTGCCCATGCTGCTCGACGGAAAGAAGCTCCTTGTCACCGGGGTCCTGATGGACTCCTCCATCGCGTTCCATGTTGCTCGCCTGGCCCAGGAGCAGGGTGCCGAGGTGGTCCTGACCTCCTTCGGTCGGACCTTCCGGATCACCCAGTCCATCGCCAAGCGTCTGCCGGTCACCCCTGAGGTGGTCGAGCTGGACGTGTCCAACCAGGAGCACCTGGACACCCTGGCCGAGCGGTTGCGCGAGCACACCGACCACCTGGACGGGGTCCTGCACTCGATCGGGTTCGCACCCAGGGGCGCGTTCGACTTCATGAACGCGCCGTGGGAGGACGTTGCTACGGCGCTCCAGGTCTCGGCATACTCCCTGAAGTCCCTGGCCGTGGCCGCCCTGCCGCTGATGAGTGAGGGTGGCAGCATCGTGGGCCTGACCATGGATGCCCAAGTCGCCTGGCCCGTCTATGACTGGATGGGGGTGGCCAAGGCCGCCTTCGAGGCGACCAACCGCTATCTGGCCCGCGACCTGGGCGCGCAGGGCATCCGGTCCAACCTCGTGGCGGCCGGCCCGATCGCCACCACCGCAGCGCGTTCCATCCCGATGTTCGAGCAGTTCGCGAAGTGGGGCGAGCGTGCCCCACTGGGGTGGGACCTCAAGGACGCCGAGCCTGCCGCCAAGGCCTGCGTCGCCCTGCTGTCCGACTGGTTCCCGGCGACCACCGGTGAGATCGTCCACGTGGACGGCGGCTTCCACGCGATGGGTTTCTGACCACGATGACGGACGACGCGACCACGGTCGAGGTGACCGAGGTGCGCCTGCTCGAGGGCCCGAACCTCTACTTCGCGCGCCCTGCAGTCAAGGTGAGCCTCTCCCTGCCCGGCTACCAGAGCCTCCAGGCCTCCGCCGTGACTGCCATCGCCGAGGCGGTGGGGCTGCGCCGTGCCGTGCCGGGCAAGCCGCACACCGAGCAGCGGCAGCGTTTCCTGAGTCGCCTGGCCGGCACCGTCCTGCGACGCATCGCCGACGCGGTGCCGAGCAGGGTCGGTGCCCGGGTGCGAGTCGGCACGGACCTGGACTCGGTGATCGTTGCCTTCCCGTGGCGCCACCGTGGGCGTGCTCTGGCACTGGGGGAGTCCCTTGGCCCCACCCTGGCAGGTTTGCTGGCAGGGGAGGACGCCGACGAGCTGCTGACCAGCGGCGCGGTGGCGGTGCGTGCCGCCGAGGACGCCTCTCGTCCCATCCAGATCCGGCCCAGGATCCCTGTCGCCTCGATCACCGGCACCAACGGCAAGACCTCCACGACGCGGCTCCTGGCACACATGGGCATGACGGGCGGTCTGCGCTGCGGATGGAGCTCCACCGAGGGCGTCTTCATCCAGGGCGAGATCAAGGTCGCCGGGGACTACTCCGGGCCCTCTGGCGGTCGGAATGTGCTGGAGGACCGGTCCGTCGAGCTCGGGCTGCTGGAGACCGCCCGCGGCGGACTGCTGCTCAAGGGCATGGGCGTCTCGCACAATGACGTCAGCATCGTCACCAATGTGACCGCAGACCACCTCGGCATGCAGGGCATCGACACCGTCGACCAGCTCGCCGAGGTCAAGTCGATCATCACCCGGGTCACCCGCAAGGACGGCTGGGTGGTGCTCAACGGCGACGACCCGCGGGTGCGGGCGATGGCTGCCCAGGCCAGTGGTCGCATCTGGATGTTCAGCCTCGACCCGGACTCCCCGGCGCTGCGCGAGACCGTGGAGCGGGGCGGACGTGGCATGACGATCCTGGAGGGAGACATCGTCATCCTGCGGCGCGGCGCGGACCCGGACCGGCTGATCCGGGTCCTGGACGTGCCGATGACCCTCTCCGGGCTGTCCGAGCACAACATCGCCAACGCCCTCGCGGCGACGGCCGGCGCCCTGGGCCTTGGTCTGCCCCGCGAGGCGGTGATCGAGGGGCTGCGCACCTTTGCCCCGGACCTGGAGCACAACCCGGGCCGGATGAACGTCTGGACCCTGCCGGTGGCCTCTGGCGGCACCGCGACGATGATCATCGACCTGGCGCACAACGAGGCGGGCCTAGAGGCGCTGCTCACCGTGGCCGAGGGCCTGCGCCCGCCCGGGGACCGGGTGCACCTGGGGCTTGGTGGCGTCGGCGACCGCACGGACGACATCCTGATCGGGCTCGGTGAGATCGCGGGGCGTCGGGCCGACCGGGTGCAGATCGTGCACAAGGGCCACTACCTGCGTGGCCGGACCACCGAGGGACTGGAGTCCCAGTTCGTGCAGGGTCTGGCCAACGTCGGGGCCGTCTCCAGCGGCTCCTCCGCCGATGAGGTCGAGGGCCTGGCCGCCCTGGTCGAGCACATGGCAGACGGAGACGTCGGTGCGCTGATGGTGCACCGGGACCGAGAGGGAGTTGTCGCCTGGCTGACCGAGCACGGCGCGCGGCAGGACTCTCCCCGCCAGATCCGGCGCAAGGTCGTCGCGGCTCGGGGAGAGCACGAGCTCGAGGCGGTCCTCTCCGCGATCGAGGACCGACCGCCCCGCGAGCGGGTCGAGGCGGCACGCACCCTGTTGGAGCAGTCGCCCGAGGACCCGCGTCTGATCTTCGAGCTGGCAGCGGCCCTGGACGCAGCAGACCAGGGGACGCAGGCAGTGAGCCGCTATCGCGAGGCCCTGGCTGGCCGTCTGCGCGAGCCGCACCGCTTCCGGGCCCTGGTCGCGATGGCTGCGGACCTGCGGGCGCTGGGCCGGCACGCAGAGGCGGAGGAGGCGCTGAGCGCGGTCGCGGTGCAACGCACCGACAGCGCCACCGTCGTCGCGCTCCAGGCGCTGCTCGATGTGGACGCCGGACGCGGCGAGGCCGGTGTTGCCCGCCTCATCGAGTACCTCATGACGCACGCCACCGCAGCGGATGACGCTGGCCAGCGCGAGAGTGTGCTCGCGATGGCGGATCAGCTCCGGGCGGCAACGGACCACTGAGGGTGGCCACCACCCGACGGAAGACCACCTGACGGAAGGCCGACCGCGCAGGGCCACCGACTGCTCCGACAGTCCGCCCTGCCGGAGCACCTCCGGCAGGGCAGTCGGTCAGTGCTGGGCAGCGCCGCTGTCAGCGCTGGCAGCCGCCTCGGCCGCGTCATACTCCGCGTAGTCGCCGCGAGCCTCCTCCGCCGACGCCTCGGCAGCCTCGCCGAGCTCGACGGGATCGAGGTCGGGGTCTCCGGTGCGCACCTCGTCGGCGCGCGACCCGGCATACGCTGAGCTGCTCATCTCCTCCAGCTCGGCCAGGACGCGGGCGTGCTTGTCGACGGCGGCGAGCACCAGGTCTCCGGGGTTGGCCAGGACCATCGCGTGCCGGACCGCGTCCACCTCGGCCAGCACGGTGTCGATCTTGCGGACGCGGGCCTCGCCGGCAGCAATGCGCTCGTTGATCCCCTGGACCAGGAGCTCGGCGCTCTGGCCACGCGGTCGACCACGGGGGTTGTCGTCCTCGCGGACGACGATGGCATCGAAGTGCGCGGCGGCAACGGCACCCAGCTCGACCAGGTCGGCGTCCCGGCGGTCGCCCGTGCCACCGATGACCCCGATGCGGCTGATCCGGGCGTTGTCGAGCGCGGCCTCCTTCTGCTCGGCGAGGTTGTCGACGAACTCGCCGATGGCCCGCATGCCGGCCGGGTTGTGGCAGTAGTCGACGATCACGCTGACGCCCTTGACGTCCAGCATGTTCAGACGCCCCGGGGACAGGTAGTAGCTCGTGGTGAAGGTGCGTAGGCCCTGCCGGATGTCGTGCAGCGGCACATCGACCGCGAAGGCGGCCCCCGCGGCAGCCATCGCGTTGGCCACGTTGAACCGGGCCGCGCCGCCGAAGGTGCTGGGCAGCAGGTGCGTCCACGCCAGCTGCATGGACCGGCGCCCGTGCCGGATCACGATCATCTCGCCGCGGTCCGTCGGCTCCAGGACCACGGCCCGCCCCCCGCGCCGCAAGCGGGCGTCGATGAAGGTCCGCTCCGGGGATCCCGGCGGCTGCATGGAGAAGTAGATGACGCTGCCGCTGCAGTGACGACGCATGTCTCGCACGTTGGGGTCGTCGGCGTTGAGGACGGCAAAACCGTTGCGCGGCACCGCTTCGACGACAACACGCTTGACCGTGGCGAGCTGCTCGACGGTGTCGATGCCGCGCAACCCCAGGTGGTCGGCCGCGACATTGGTGACGACCGCGACGTCATTGCGGTCATAACCCAGACCCTCGCGCAGGATGCCGCCGCGAGCGACCTCCATGACCGCGAAGTCGACGCGCGGGTTCTGCAGCACCATCCGCGCCGATTTCGGCCCGGAGGCGTCGGCCCGCTTGACGAGCCGCTCGTCGATGACGATGCCGTCCGTGGAGGTCATGCCGACCTGCTTGCCCAGACCCTTCATGATGTGGGCGATCATCCGGGAGGTGGTGGTCTTGCCGTTGGTGCCGGTCACCGCCACGATCGGCACCCGCGCGGGGCTACCGGGCGGGAAGAGCAGGTCGACGACGGGCTTGGCGATGTACTGCGGCTCACCCACGGTCGGGTGCGTGTGCATCCGGAACCCCGGGGCGGCGTTGACCTCACAGATCGCACCACCGGTCTCGCGCACGGGTGCGGAGATGTCGGGGCAGATGAAGTCGATGCCGGCGACGTCCAGCCCGATGAGGCGGGCCGCCTCCTCGGCGATCTCGACGTTCTCCGGATGGGCATCGAAGGTCCGGTCCACGGAGATGCCACCGGTGGACATGTTGCCCGTCAGGGCCAGCTTGATCATGGTGCCCTCCGGCGGGACCTGATCCAGCTCAAACCCCTGGTGGCGCACCAGGGCGACCGCGGCGTCGTTCACCGCGATCCGGGTCAGCACCTTCTCGTGGCCGACACCCCGGCGGGGGTCGGCGTTGGTGATCTCCACCAGCTCGTTGATCGTGTGCGTGCCGTCCCCGACGACGTGGGCCGGGACCCGCTCGGCGATCGCCTGCATCCGGCCGCCCACGATCAGGCAGCGGTAGTCGTTGCCGGTGATGAAGGACTCGACGACCATGATCCCGCGGCGGGACTGTTCTGCGGCCACCGGGAAATGGGCCCGCACCTCGGCCTCGTTGCGCAGGTTGATGCCGACCCCGCGCCCGTGGTTGCCGTCGAGTGGCTTGACGACGACGGGAAAGCCGATCTGCTTGGCCACTGCCACGGCGCCGTCCTCGGTGCGCACCGTGTCGCTGAGGGGCACCGGGAGCCCGGCGGAGGAAAGCAGGGTGTTGGTCAGGGACTTGTCCCCGGCGAGGTCCACGGCCAGGGCGGAGGTCTTGGACGTCATCGTCGCCCGGATCCGCTGCTGGTGGACTCCCTGACCGAGCTGGACCAGTGAGGCGTTGTTGAGACGTATGAACGGGATGTCCCGTGCGGTGGCCTCCTCCAGGATGGCGTTGGTCGAGGGACCGAAGGCGGCCCGCTGGGCCAGCCGCAGGAAGTCGTCGAGCTCGGTGGAGAAGTCAAAGCTCTCGTCGTGCGCGACGGCGGCGTTGACCATGCGGACAGCCAGCTCGCCGGCGGCCAGGCCCACCCGTTCGTCGATGTAGGAGTAGATGACGTTGTAGTGCCCCCGGGTGCCCCGGACGGCGCGCGTCTTGCCGCGGCGCAGGTCGTGACCGGCCTCACCCTGCAGTTGCAGCGCCAGGTGCTCGCTGACGTGACCCACCCAGGTGCCTTCGTGCAGCCGCTCGACAAAGCCGCCGGGCTTGCCGCGCGAGCAGACATGGTTGGTCAACGCCGGCACCCACTCCAGGAGCTGCTCGGTGAATCCAGGCAGCAGGTTGGTCGGATACTCCTCGAGGACCCCGAGGTCGACGACCAGGTGAATCGCCTGCTCGTAGTTCCAGATGTTGGGTCCGCGGTAGACGCGCTGCTCGACGATGCGCAGGTCGGGCGTGGCCGGGGCGGTGGGGGACTGAGCGTGGGACATGAGGGCCCTCCTGGTCCGGATCAGCGGCGCAGCGCTGCGGCTGCGTTGGCGGTGTCGTGCACGTCGGTCGGCGAGGTGACCACGGCCACCTCCGGGTGCATTTCGGTGAAGTCGGTCAGTTGTGCTGCCTCGAGGTTGAAGCAGGAGCCATAGGGGAGAGAGTGCACGACCGCCCCGGAGACCATCAGCGGGGCATCCCGGCGGGCCTCGTGGGCGTCGCTGACAGCGGCACGGGCATCGACGACATACACCGCTCCGGAGCCGACCACGGTCATGGTGCGCTCGTTGACGACCTCGGCGGCCGTGTCCTCGTCGATCCCCACGCCCAGCAGGCTGGGGGAGGCGGCGATCAGGGACAGCAGACGGGCATAGCGGGTGCGTTGACCGAAGTGCTGGTCGAGGATGACTCCTGGCAGCAGACCGAGGCCAGCACTCAGCTGGGAGACACGCTGACGCGGTGCCACACCCTCCTCGCCCATCGAGATCATGAACTGGCTCAGCACAGAGGCCCCGGCCGAGGTGCCCGCCACGACGGCCCCGCGGTGGTAGGCCCGGGTGATGGCCTCGTGCACCGGTGTCCCGACGATCAGCTGGCCCAGCTTGAGCTGGTTTCCGCCGGTGAGGAAGATGCCGGTGGCGTTGTCGATCGCCTCGATCAGGTCCGGCTCGGCGGCTGCCAGGCGAGTCTGCGGGTTGACCAGGCTGATGTCGCTGACGTGCTGCCGGCCGAAAACGGACTGATAGACCTCGAAGGCCTCCTCAGCCAGGGACGAGGCCGTAGGGATCACCACGATCTTGGCGTCCCGGGCCCCGGCGAGCCGGACGAATCGTTTGAGCACCACGACACGGCGCCGCTTGTCCTCGGCACCACCGATCACCAGCAGAGTGCGGTTGACCTGATCGCCAGAGGGCGACTCGCTCGGGTCGGACACGGGGGTCATGTGCGTCGACATGGGGTGCACTCTATTGCGTGACGTGACCGTGTCCGTCACCCCGACGCGCGCGCTGGAGAAGTCACCCCTCGATCGCCATGCCCTTGGGCACCACCACCAGGCCGCTGTCGGTCACGGTGAAACCGCGGGCGCGGTCCTGGTCGTGGTCGACTCCGATGCTGACCCCGGAGGGCACCCGCACCTGCTTGTCGATGATCGCGCGGTGGATCTGGCAGCTGCGCCCGATCTCCACACCGTCCAGGATGACCGAGCTCGACACATTGCTGAAGGAGTGGACCCGCACCTTCGGGGAGATCACGGAGTCGCTCACCGTGGCACCCGAGATCACCGCGCCGGGGGAGACCATCGACCCCAGTGCCTGACCGACCCGGTCCTGGGACCCGTGGACGAACTTGGCTGGCGGGTGGTTGCCGTAGTTGGTGTAGATGGGCCACCGGTCGTTGTAGAGGTTGAAGACCGGGTGCACGGAGACCAGGTCCATGTGCGCGTCGTAGTAGGAGTCCATCGTCCCCACGTCGCGCCAGTAGGCCCGGTCCCGATCGGTGGCGCCGGGGATGTCGTTGTCCTTGAAGTCGTAAACATAGCCCTCACCGCGCCTGACGAAGGCCGGGACGATGTCACCGCCCATGTCGTGCGAGGACTCCTCGTCCGCCGCGTCGTCGCGGACCGCCTGCTCGAGCACGTCGGCGTCGAAGACATAGTTGCCCATCGAGGCGAGGACCTCGTTGGGTGAGTCCGGCAGCCCCTTGGGGCTCTTGGGCTTCTCCAGGAAGTCAGCGATGTGTCGCGGGTCGGACTCGTTGACCTCGATGACGCCGAACTGGTCCGCGAGACCCAGCGGCTGGCGAATCGCAGCCACTGTCACCCCGGCGCCGGTCTCGACGTGCTGGTCGATCATCTGCGAGAAGTCCATGCGATAGACGTGGTCAGCACCCACCACGACGATGATGTCTGGACGTTCGTCATGCACCAGGTTGAGGCTCTGGTAGATCGCGTCAGCGCTGCCGGAGAACCAACTCTTGCCGACCCGCTGCTGCGCGGGCACCGGCGCGACGTAGTTGCCGAGCAGCGTCGACATGCGCCAGGTGCGGGTGACGTGCGTGTCCAGACTGTGGGACTTGTACTGGGTCAGGACGACGATCTTGAGACATCCGGAATTGACGATATTGGACAGTGCGAAGTCGATCAGCCGATAAATGCCGCCAAAAGGCACCGCTGGCTTTGCTCGGTCCGCGGTGAGCGGCATCAGTCGCTTTCCCTCACCTCCCGCGAGAACGATTGCCAGTACTTTCTGCCTACCCGTTCGTGCAGCCATGACCTCAACCTATTGCCCCGAGCGGAGTTCGTCGACAGGGGCTAGCGTGTTGCTTGTGCGAATCGACATTTTGACCCGCGAGTACCCGCCCAACATCTACGGCGGTGCCGGTGTGCACGTTGCCGAATTGACGCGCGCCCTCCGAGCCCTGCCCGACGTCACCGTCTCGGTGCGAGCCTTCGACGAGCCCGTCGACGAACCGGGGACGACCGGCTATCCGCCCCCGGAGAACCTGGTCGACGCCAACGCCGCGCTCAAGACCCTCGGCGTCGACGTCGCGATGGCCTCGGACGTGGTGGCCGAGCAGGCGGACCTGGTCCACTCACACACCTGGTACGCCAACATGGGTGGTCACCTGGCCAGCCTGTTGGGCGGGATGCCGCACGTGATCTCGGCGCACAGCCTGGAGCCCATGCGGCCGTGGAAGGCCGAGCAGCTCGGCGGCGGTTACCGGGTCAGCTCGTGGGCGGAGAAGACCGCTTACGAGGCAGCGGCCGGAGTGATCGCGGTGTCGGCAGGCATGCGCAAGGACATCCTGGCCAGCTATCCGGACATCGACCCGGCCAAGGTCCATGTCGTGCACAACGGCATCGACTCCGAGCTGTGGCAGCGCAACACCTCTGAGGAGGCCAAGGCGATGGTCCGTGAGCTGGGGGTGGATCCAGACCGTCCCAGTGTGGTCTTCGTCGGCCGGATCACCCGCCAGAAGGGTCTGCCCTATCTGCTGCGCGCACTCGCCGAGCTGCCGTCCGAGGTCCAGGTCGTCCTGCTGGCGGGGGCGCCCGACACCGAGGAGATCAAGGCTGAGGTGATCGGCCTGGTCGACACCCTCCGTGAGGGACGCGGCGAGGCGGGAGGTGTGACGTGGATCGGCGACATGCTGCCGCGCGAGAAGGTGATCGCGGTCCTGTCGCACGCCACCGTCTTCCTCTGCCCCTCGGTCTATGAGCCGCTGGGCATCGTCAACCTGGAGGCCATGGCCTGCGGTGCCGCCGTGGTCGCGACGGCGACCGGTGGGATCCCCGAGGTTGTGGTGGACGGGGAGACCGGCTGGCTGGTGCAGATCGATCAGGTCACCGACGGGACCGGAACGCCCACCGACCCGGACAAGTTCGTAGCGGACCTGGCCGCCACCATCAACGACGCCGTCTCGGACCCCGAGCGCGCGGCACGGATGGGTCAGGCGGGCCGCGAGCGGGCAGTCGAGCACTTCAGCTGGACCACCATCGCCGAGCGCACCCTCGAGGTCTATCGCACGGTCCTCGCCGACTAATCAGCACCCGCCGCACCCACTGGCACCCGCGGCACCCCCGCGCCCGACCGACACCCCACGCCCCACCGACACTCCCACGCCCCACCGACAGCTCCCCGCCGCAACCAACACCCCCACGCCGCGCGTGTCCTGCACAACGCCAGGGTCGGTGCGGCGTGTCGGGTGCCCCGGGCCCACACTTATCACCGGAAGCCGCGCGTGTCCTGCACAGTGTCAGGGTCCGTGCGGCGTGTCGGGTGCCCTGGGCCCACTGGTGCAACGCCGTGCGTCGTGGGGCATCGACGCGGTCGAGTTGCCTAGGGTTTGTGCAGTAGGACGTGCGACATGTCCCGTCCGGCGTTGACTGCCACCGCCTGCTTGAGCCGATGTACCACCTGATCCGGGCGACGCTCGATGCTGCGCGGTGTGATGGGCACGACGATGACGCCGTGCTCGACGAGGCGCGCGTCCTTCTCGACAGTCGCTGTCCAGCGATCAAGTCCGTCCGCGTCGAGACCCGAGTGATGGGCCCGTGAGTGAACCTGCACGGCCACCCCGGAGTCCGGGAAGTAGGCGTCTGGGCACCCGATCCGCACCTGATCCACTGTCCACAGTGAGGTGTTGAGCACGAACCGGGGCAGGGTGGGATCGGCTTCGAGCACACGCGCCAGGGCAGCCTCGGGCAGACTCCAGGCTCCCTTTGTGAAGAGGTCAAGACCCGATCTGATCGCGCCGACCTCCCTCCGGCGATGGCTGGACAACTCGTCTGCCAGGAGAGCGGAATGGGTCAGTCGATGTTGCAGAGCCGAGATGGTCACCGCCTCCAACCGCTGCCCGGCCAGTCCCTGGTGGATGGCGGCGTCGCACAGAGCGCGCGCGACGCTCGTCACAGGCACGCCCTCGTGATGTCGGGCAACGGTGATGGGTTGGTCGGTGCGGACCGTCCGGATGCCTGAAATCTGTCTGGACCGTCGGGTGCTGGGGACCAGGAAGACGCAAGTGCCGAGCACGTCGAGGGTCAACCCGTGTCGATCCAGGGCAACACGGCCGGTCAGGACTGCTGACTCTCCGGCCCAGAGGTAGGCAGCCATCAGTCGAGCGTCGATGTCCAACGGTCCGAGATGGGGTGCGTAGACCCCGGGATAGACCCGTTGGATGGTGCGGCCGCGGCGATGGCGGATCGCATCCGCCGTCCAGCCGTGCGCTCGGAGCTGCTCGGTCGTCGCGAGTCCGGACTGATCCTCGATCATGGGAAACTTCCGCAGCCGCGGCACAGGGTGACGATCGCTCAGGAGCGGCTGACCTCGCGTCGTCTCGGGTGAGGAGGACATGGGTCCAGCATTGTCGGATTGTTCCGGTGCCGCAGACCTCCTGTGGACAACACTGCCGGTGCATTAGCCGCGCTGCAGAAAGGGGGCTCAAGCGCCCGACACGCCGCAACGTTCTCCGCACGGTGCAGGACACGCGCGGCGGTGCGCGGCGATGTGCGGAACACGCGCGGCGATGTGCAGGACACGCGCGGCGATGTGCGGAACACGCATGGCGGTGTGCGGAACACGCGCGGCGATGTGCAGGACACGCATGGCGGTGTGCAGGACACGCGCGGCGGTGTGCGGAACACGCGTGGCGGTGCGGCTCAGCGCCAGCCCGCGAGGTGCAGGGCGCCGACGTTGGTGGCGGCGACGAGCGCCTTGGCCGCCACGTCATGGAGCTGGCGCAGAATCCGTTCTCGCTGCAGGGTGGAGCTCGAGTCGGCGCTGTGCAGGCGGTGGTCGAGACCGGCCTCGGCGAGTCCGGTGATGGCGCCGGCGAGTTCGATCACCCGGACCGAGCGGGCGGGCAGCCCGTCCGGCAGGCCCCACTCCTGGTCGAGGCTGCCGCGCACCGCTCCCTCCAACCCGTGGCCGGTCAGCGGCTGGCCGGGAGCGAGATCGAGCTCGGCGGTGAGGGCAGCGACCTCCCGGCGCAGCTGGAGCTCGACGTCGGGCAGCGACAACTGCTGCACCACGTGCTGGGGGACCGGGTCGGCATCGAAGGAGGTCCACAGAGCCTGCCATCCCTGGTCGCCCTCCGGGCCGAAGGTGTGGATGTCGGGCACCAGAGCCCCGCCAAGACCGGTGACATAGACCAGCTCCTCGGCCTCGGTCGCCGCAGCCACCAGGTCTGCGGGACCACGCGGCATACTCGTCAGGTCGCCCGGTCGGGGCAGGGCCAGGAGCACCAGGCGCTCCCCGAGGTCGCGCCACAGCGCCAACTGGGGCACCAGACCGTCGACGTGATCGAGGTCGGGCATCGCCCGGTGCGGCACCTCCTCGAGGTCGACGAGTCCCCCGAGCGCTGTGGTGGCCCACAGTGCGACGCGCACGCTGGCGGGCAGGTCAGCCATGCGGTGATCGTAAGCGTGCCGGAGCAAACTACCCTTGCTCGACATGAGCGATGTCCTGGAATTTGCCGGTGTCGGGGTGCGCCGAGGCGGCAACGTGCTGCTTGACGACATCGACTGGTCCGTCGAGGAGGGCGAGCGGTGGGTGGTGATCGGCCCCAACGGCGCGGGCAAGACCACCCTGCTGCAGATCGCGGCGGCCCGGATCCATCCCACCACCGGTGTCGCTGGCATCCTCGGTGAGGTCCTCGGCACCGTCGACGTCTTCGAGCTACGCCCCCGGATCGGGCTGTCCTCCGCCGCCCTGGCCGAGCGAATCCCGCCGGAGGAGATGGTGCGCGACGTGGTGGTCACGGCGTCGTGGGGCGTGACAGGGCGCTGGCGCGAGGAGTATGACGAGCTGGACACCGGGCGTGCCGAGGGCCTGCTGGCGGCCCTGGGTGTCGAGCACCTGGCCGATCGTCGCTACTCCACGCTCAGCGAGGGGGAGCGCAAACGGGTGCAGATCGCCCGCGCCCTGATGACTGATCCCGAGCTGATGCTGCTGGACGAGCCGGCCGCCGGGCTGGACCTGCGCGGCCGCGAGGACCTCGTGGGACGGCTGTCGGTCCTGGCCGAGGACATCGAGTCCCCCGCGATGGTCCTGGTCACCCACCACGTCGAGGAGATCCCGCCCGGATTCACCGACATCCTCATGCTGCGCGATGGCAAGGTCGTCGCCGCAGGACCACTGGAGACCACCCTGACAGGGGAGAACCTCTCAGCCGCCTTCGACATCCCCCTGGTGGTGGACAGGCGCGGCGCGCGCTGGTCGGCCCGCGCCGAATGAGTTGGCTGGAGGTCTCCGCCATCCTGCTCGCCGGGGTGTGGGCCGGCACGATCAACACCGTGGTGGGCTCGGGGACCCTCGTGACCTTCCCCACGCTGCTCTTCTTCGGCTATCCACCCGTGTCGGCCAACATCTCCAACAGCCTCGGACTCGTCGCCGGCGGACTGTCCGGCACCTGGGGCTATCGCCGCGAGATCCGGCCGTTGCGCGCGCTGCTCGTCCGGCTGGCTCCCGCGTCGTTGCTCGGGGCGATCATCGGCGCCCTGCTCCTGCTGGTGCTCCCGGAGTCGGCCTTCGAGGCGATCGTGCCCGCGCTGATCGTCCTCGCCCTGGTGCTGGTGGTCTTCGGGCCCCGCCTCAACGCGTGGGCGGCGCAGCACCATGCCACCGAGATCACCGGTTCGCGCTTTGTGATCCTCATCGTGGGCATCCTGTTTTCCGGGATGTATGGCGGCTACTTCGGGGCCGCCCAGGGCGTGCTCCTGATCGGTCTGATGAGTGTGCTCCTGCCCAATGGGTTGCAGGAGATCAACGGGGCAAAGAATGTGCTCGGGCTGATCGTCAACTTCACGGCGGCGATGGTCTTTCTGGTGGTCGACCCCTCCCAGGTGAACTGGGTGATTGTCGGCCTCATCGCGATCGGGGCGTTTATCGGTGGGCTGCTCGGGGCCCGGATCGGGCGCAGCATGCCACCGTGGCTGCTGCGGTTGACCATCGTGGTCATCGGAGTGGTCGCGATCGTGGTGCTGCTCGTATGACGCAGCACCAGCTGCCCGCCGGTGTCACCTGGATCGACGATGCCTCAGACGAGCGGGTCCGGGACTATGTCGGTCTGACCGATGTGGCGCTGCGTCGGGTGCTCGAGCCCGTGCAGGGGCTCTATCTGGCGGAGTCGGCCAAGGTCATCCGGCGGGCACTCGGGGCGGGGCACAGGCTGCGCTCCCTGCTGCTGATACCCCGCTGGCTCGAGGACCTGTCGGACCTGGTGCAGACGGCCATCGACGACTCTGCCCCCGTTTATGTCATGGAGCCTGCTGTCGCCGAGGAGATGACCGGCTACCATCTGCACCGTAGTGCCATCGCGTCGATGCACCGCCCGGTGTTGCCGCCGGTGTCGGAGGTGCTGCGCGGGGCACGCCGGGTGGCGGTGCTGGAGGACATCGTCGATCACACCAATGTGGGTGCGGTCTTCCGGTCGGCTGCCGCACTCGGGGTGGACGCGGTCCTGGTGACACCACGGTGCGCGGACCCGCTGTATCGCCGGTCGGTGCGGGTGTCGATGGGCACGGTCTTCCAGGTTCCCTGGACCCGGATCGACCCCTGGCCCGGTGGGATCGGCACACTTCGCGAGGCTGGCTTCACCGTGGCGGCGTTCGCCCTGCGCGAGGACGGCCTCGAGCTTCGACAACTCGCCGCAGCGCAACCGGAACGGTTGGCCCTGGTGCTCGGCACGGAGGGCGACGGGCTGGAGGAGTCGACCATCGCTCAGGCGGATCTGGCCGTGCGGATCCCGATGGCCGGCGGGGTGGACTCCCTCAACGTCGGCGCAGCGAGTGCCGTGGCCTTCTGGGCGCTGCAGCCCCAGACGTGAGACCGCGGTCCCAGACGTGAGACCGCGGCCCAGGCCGAGGCCGCGGCCAGCGACAGTCACGTCATGCCACCTGTGCGGCAGCGGCCCGTCGGCGCGAGTGCTGTCGGCGGGTTCGCACCCAGTGTCCAGCTGCGACGAGAGCGAAGCCGGCGACCGGGACCGTGAGCGTGACCAGGCCGTAGTCCAGTGGGAAGACCTCCGGGTTGAAGGGCGCGGTGCCGGCCGCGCCGTCAGCGCCCAGTGAGGGGAGCAGGAGATAGAGGGTCTGGAAGACGAAACACCACAGGTAGACCACCGCATAGGTGAGGTTCGCGGCGAGCCGGGACGACAGCAACAGGCCCAGCGGGAAAGCCAGCAGGATGGTGACGACGGCGATCATGGCTGATCCTCAGTCCATCACCGGCACGGCCCGGTGAGCCGCTGACAGCATGAGCACCACGGATGCGACCGTGACCAGCACAGAGGCTGCGACGATGACTCGCACGACAGCGGGCACGTCGACGAAGAACGCTGGCACGGCAGCCAGCATCAGCAGGATCACGGCACCTGCGGCGACGCGCAGGGCCGCAGCGTTGCCCCGCCAGGCCAGGACCACCGCGATGACCCCGATCAGACCCAGGGCGGAGGTCAGCACCAGCACGGCAAGGGGCGGACCCACAGTGCCGGCCGGGGTTGGGGTGAATACGTCGGGGACGGACAGGGCGCTCAGCAGCCCGGCCAGGCCGAGCCCGATGTGTTGACGGGTGGAGAGGGGTTGCATCAGATCTCCTCGCAGTGTCGGAACGGATGTCACCAGCGTGTGGCACCGACCTCTCCCAGGGACAGGACCATCGTGCCCGACAAGCGGCCCGTCTGTCCCGGTCGATCGGGAAGATTTTCCTGGGTGCTCAGGGGCCAGATGGGGGCATGATGAACCATGACGATTCGCGTGCTCCTCGCGGACGACCATCCCGTCGTGCGCGAGGGTCTGCGCGCACTGCTGTCCACCATCCGTGGCGTGGAGGTGGTCGGCGAAGCCGTGGATGGCGCCGCTGCCGTGCGCGAGACACTGCTGCTGCGCCCCGACGTCGTCCTCATCGACCTGAGGATGCCGGGCACCGACGGCGTCGAGGCCATCCGCCAGATCACCCAGGCCGCTCCCGCGACCGCAGCGCTGGTGCTGACGATGTATGACGACGACGCCACCGTCCTGACAGCCATGCAGGCCGGGGCCCGCGGCTACCTCCTCAAGGGCGCCGAGCAGGAGGAGATCGTCGGGGCGATCCGTGCAGTGGCCACGGGACAGGCCATCTTCGGTCCCGGCATCGCCACGCGCGTGCTCGACGTCTTTGCCCACGCAACACCCCGCGACCCCGGCGTCGACAACTTTCCCACCCTCACAGCGCGGGAGCGGCAGATCCTCGTCCTGCTCGCCGAAGGCCGACGAACCTCGGAGATCGCTGCCGAACTGTTCCTGTCACCGAAGACGGTCAGCAACAACCTCACGGGCATCTTCGCCAAGCTCGAGGTGTCGGATCGTGCGGCAGCCATGCTCGTGGCGCGACAACGCGGCCTCGGCACCGAGCCGACGTCCCCGCCGACGTCCCCGCCGCCGTCCCCGCCGACATTCCCGCCGACGTGACACCCGCAGCCTCGGGGAGCACCCTGGCAGCACTGGCTGCCATCGCGCTGTCCTGCCTCGTCAGCGGACTCGCCCTGGTGCTCACCCGTCGAGCCCGTGTCTCAGGAGCCTTGCTGGCTGCAGCGGGCGCGACCGGGGTGGTCGGCGCGGTGCTCTGCGGCAGTGGTCTCACCTCGCCCGGCTGGCCGCTGGTGGTGATCTCAGCGGCGCTGCTGCTTCCCCTGGCACTGACGACCTATCCGCGACCGCACTGGCGTGACCCCGTTGACCTGCTGGGCCTGATCCTCATCGCCGCCACCGGCGTCGTGGTGGTCACCGTGTTCACCCGCCCGTCGTCCCTGGCCTCCCTCGGGCTGCTAGTCGTGATGATCCTCGTGGGCCACACCTGGTGGCGGCTCGAGCGGGCCAGTGGCCCGGAGCGCCGGGCACTGCAGTGGATGGCCGTGGTCGTGGGCGGCACCTCGGTCATCGGCTTCCTCGTCTGGTTCGCGACCGAGGGGTCGGCGGTGAGCCAGTGGGCTGTCATCGTGCTCGTGGTCATCGGCCCGGCCCTGTGGGTCGGAGTGGCCGCGCCGGAGATCGTCGATGTCCGGGGCGTCGCGGTCAGCACCGTGGTGTGGGTCATCACCACCCTGACCTACCTGGCGATCTTCGTGGGGCTGGCCTCGATCGTGGAACTGACCGGCGGGATGACGCCGGGTCTGGGGGCCCTTGCCCTCGTGGGGATGTTGGCGGCCACCACGGTGCACCCGCTGCGGCTGCTCCTGCGCGGCGCGGTGGACGCGCTGATCACCGGGACCAGACCCGCTCCCCTGGACGCGGCACAGGAGCTGGTCGGGCAGATCAGGGATGACCCGGGGCAGGCCCTGCACGACATCAGGGCGGCCCTGGCGTTGCCCTGGGTCGCCCTGCGGGTGCGCGGTCGGGACGTGGCCACATCCGGCGTTCCCACCCCGCACACGCACACCGTGGTGGTGGACCCCCAAGCCGAACTGGTCGTGGGCCTGCGGGCCGGCGACCTGAGCATGCCCCGGGACGACCGGTTGGTGCTGGACCTCGTGGCCCCGTTGCTGGCGCAGGTGCTGCGCGCACAGGCTCTGGTGGCCGAGTTGCACGCGGCCCGGGAACGCAGCGTCGTCGCGCTCGCCGAGGAGCGTCGCCGGTTGCGCGCCGACCTGCACGACGGGCTGGGGCCGCGCCTGACCGGCGTCGCGTTCACCGCCGATGCGGCGGTGAACATGTTGCGGGTCGACCCTGACGGCGCCGAGGCGTTGCTGCGGACCCTGCGCGGCGAGGTGGCGGCTGCCATCGCGGACATCCGGGACCTGTCCTACGCACTGCGGCCGCCCGCTCTCGATGAGCTCGGCCTGCTGGGGGCGCTGCGCCAACTGGCCCTCGGTCTGCGCACGGCCCGCGGTGGGCCGCTGACCGTCTCTGTGGAGGGAGGGGGAGACCTGTCCGCGCTGCCGGCAGGGGTGGAGGTCGCGGCCTACCGCATCGTCGCGGAGGCCCTGACCAATATCGGTCGGCACAGCTCGAGCAGCAGGGCCGCGGTGACCCTGCACCGGGACGACGTCGGGCTGCATCTGACGGTCGAGGATGAGGCTGGGACACTCCCTGGTGTCCGCTGGGTCCCCGGGGTCGGTCTGTCGTCGATGAGCGACCGCGCGAACGAGCTGGGTGGCACGCTGACGGCCGGCCCGACACGTTCGGGCGGACGCGTGAGTGCCTTCCTCCCGGCCACCGGGGCGGCCCTCCTAGCGGGCCAGACCCTCGATCACCTGCACCCCGGGCAGGTCCGCGACCAGAGCTCCCGGGAGCCGCAGCTTGGCCCCGCGCACCCCAGCACCGATGACGACCCGCTCGGCGTCGACCACGCGTGAGTCGACCAGCACCGGCCAGTCGCCGGGCAGACCGACGGGGGTGATCCCGCCATACTCCATCCCTGTCTCAGCCACCGCCCGCTCCATCGGCATGAAGCTCGCCTTGCGCACGTCCAGGGACTTGCGGATGGTGCTGTTGACATCGGCTCGCGTGGTGGCGAGCACCAGCCCCGCGGCGACCCGCTCGACCTCGCCCCGGCGTCCGAGGACCACGATGCAGTTGGCCGACTCCTCGAGGGTGATGTCGGTGGCCTCCACGAGCGCCTGCGTGTCGGCCAGGTCCGGGTCGATCTGGGTGACCTCGACCGATCCGGCGAGGGGGGTGCCCTCCAGGGCGGCACGCACGGGTGCGGCCACGAGGTCGGGTCGTTCGGTGAAGGGGTGCCAGGTCAGGTGGGTGCTCATGTCACCAGGATGCGCACCAGGTGATCGAGCGTGGCAGCCGGGTCCTCCGTCGTGCCCCCGTGGACCGGTCCGGGCTGCACGATCGTGCTGCGTGGGGCGCTGAGCCAGCCGAAGCGCGGACCGAGTCGGTCGAGGCGTGGAGTGGCGGGGGAGTGCTCCCCGGCGGCCACCCGGCAGACGGCATCGAGGGAGGCACGCACCGCGTCCACGTCCAGCTCAGGAGCCAGCGCCCGAGCCTTGTCGGGGTCCAGGTGGACGGCACCGCGCAGGAACTCCGCCTCCTGGCTGTAGAGCACGACCCCGACGTTGATGAACTCCTCGCGCTCCACGCGGGGGACGAGGCGCAGGGTGACGTACTGGTAGTCGTAGGTGCTCACGCCCCACCCCCGGGAAGCCAGGCCTGCGGTTGCTGCACCCGGGCCAGGAGGTGCGCCTTGTATGCCGCACGCACTGTCTGCGCGTCCGGCAGGTGGTCCGTGGTCTCCAGCCACTCCACCGGCACGAGGTCCAGGACCTGGTCGACCAGGTCGCCGGTGACCTGCGGGGCCAGGCTCGCGTGGGCCCCGGCCAGGTCGGTCGCGACCCCCGCCAGGACGTGGTCGTCCGCGCGGAACGGCTGGGCGGCAAAGCGCTCGGGGTTGGGCTCCTTGCTGGGCCAGGAGTGGTGGAAGTAGAGCGCCGCGCCGTGGTCGATGAGCCAGGTCTGGCGGTGCCAGGTCAGCAGGTTGGGGTTGGACCAGGTGCGGTCGACGTTGGCGGTGAAGGCGTCCAGCCACAGGATGCGGGCGGCGAGCTCGGGGGTGGGAGGGCGCGACCCGTCATAGCCCAGCGACCCGGGGAGCAGGTCCACCCCGAGATTGGTGCCGGGTGAGGCGTTGAGCAGGTCCTGGACCTCCTCGTCGGCCTCGTAGCGTGCGATCGCCGAGGGCAGGTCGATGGTGACGATCCGGGGAATCGGCAGGCCCAGCGCACGGGCGAGCTCACCGACGATGACCTCCGTGACCAGCACCTTCAGGCCCTGTCCCGCGCCCCGGAACTTCACGACATACGTCCCCAGGTCGTCCCCCTCGACGACGCCGGGCATGGAGCCGCCCTCGCGCAGCGGGGTGACATAGCGGACGGCGGTGACGTGATCGAGCACGTGCCGACACTATCCGGCGGCTGTGTCACAGTGGCGCCATGCCCGCTGTCCGCCGCGAATCCAGCATCATGCACATGGACCTGGACGCCTTCTTCGCTGCCGTGGAGCAGCGGGACAAGCCCTCGCTGCGCGGCAAGCCGGTCGTGGTCGGTGGGACCGGCGTGCGCGGCGTGGTGTCCACGGCGTCCTACGAGGCCCGGAAATTTGGTGCCCGCTCGGCGATGCCGACCGCAGAGGCCAGGCGGCGCTGCCCCGCGGGAACGGCCTTCCTGGGTGGCCGTTTCGACGCCTACCGGCTCAGCTCCACGGTCGTGATGGGCCTGCTGCGGGACCTGTCACCGGTCATCGAGCAGGTCTCCGTCGATGAGGCTTATGTCGACCTGCGCGGCGGGGGGGTGCAGGACTTCTCTCCGGAGGCGCTGCGGGAGCTGGGGAACGCCCTGATGGAGCGGATCCGTGAGGAGACCGGGGGGCTGACGGCGTCCGTCGGGATCGCGACGTCCAAGATGATGGCCAAGATCGCCAGTGAGCTGAACAAGCCCGCGGGGCTGACCCTGGTCGAGGCGGGCACGGAGCAGGAGGTGCTCGCCCCCATGTCGGTGCGTGCCATCGCCGGGGTCGGGCCCGCGACGGCGGCACGGCTGCACGGCTTCGGGGTCGAGACCGTGGCTGACCTGGCGCGGGTCAGCGAGGGGGACCTGGTGGCCATCTTCGGACAGGCTCACGGGTCCAGCCTGGTCCACCTGGCGCGGGCCGAGGACGACCGTGCCGTGCAGACCCAGCGGGAGACCAAGAGCGTCTCGGTCGAGGAGACCTTCGAGGCCGACATCGCCGACCCGGCGGTCCTGGAGCGCGAGCTGGACCTGATGGTCGCCCGGCTCGCGAGTCGCCTGGGGCAGGCCGCCCTCTTCGGCCGCACCACCACCGTCAAGGTCCGCCAGCACGACTTCAGTCTGCAGACCCGCTCGGGCACGCTGCCCTACGCCACGGGCGATCCGGCCGTCATCGGGCGGCAGGCACGCCGGTTGCTCGGCGCGATCGATGTCTCCTCGGGCATCAGGCTCCTGGGGGTCGGCGTCTCCGGGCTGACCACCCACGCCCAGGAGGAACTGGCCCTGGGTGAGGGGCTCTTTGCGATGGCCTCCACCACCTCCACGCCGGCCGAGGTGCCCGACAGCGTCGGTGAGGTGGTGGTCGAACCATCGGCACGGCATACCCCCGAGGTGGTCAGGACGGCGGACTGGCGCCCCGGTGCCGACGTGCACCATGCCGCGTATGGCGCGGGCTGGGTCTGGGGAAGCGGCCTGGGCCGGGTGACGGTGCGCTTCGAGGGCCCCCGGACCGCCCCCGGCCCGGTGCGCACCTTCGCGACCGACGACCCTGACCTGGCAGCGGCCGAACCGCCGGACTGGCGGGCCGAGTGAGCGCAACGGGCCCGGGGGGAGGGCGGAGTTTCGGTCCAGGCGTGCTAATCTTGCCCGTCGTTGCCCACCTTTTCTCAGGTGGTGTAGCGCACCCTTGTCCGGGTGGCGGAATGGCAGACGCGCTAGCTTGAGGTGCTAGTGCCCTTAACGGGCGTGGGGGTTCAAGTCCCCCTCCGGACACCAGATCGGTCTCTGACCTGTGTACATGCGGTCATTCGGCGCGGACCCCTATCTGAACGCCCACGCTGTGGGTGGCGTGGTGGTTGCCCCAGGCGGCCGCGGAAGACCAGCGCTCACGCTGACGGTTCGGCCTCTGCGGCTGTCACCAGCGAGTTGAGGTCGATGTCGATGTAGCGCTGTGTCATCCGTCCGAACAGCGCACGGGCCAGCCAGGCTCCCGGGCCGGTCCAGATGATGGCAAGCTCGATGCGCGTGCCCCGTCCCGGGGGTGCACGTGGTGGGTGGCGGTCGTGCGGATCCCCGGTCGCCGGGACACCCAGGTAAAGGACCGTCCTTCCTCCCACTGCGTGACCACCCAGCTGGCTCTGCCCAACCGGGGTTGCGTCACCGAGAATCTGCTCCCCACGCCGATGCTGCCAGGAGCCCGTGGGTCCTCATCGTCGGTCGCCTCCCTTGTCACAGAGGTGACCGTCGGCGTCCATAGTGGCCAGGTCTCGATTGCCGACAGTAAAGACCACACCACGTGGGGTGCGGCGGTGGACCGTCCGGCGGTGCGCGCGTCCATGGAGTTTCTCCTGTGTCAGCCCGGCCGCCCGGGTGGCGGTCTGGCGGTGTTGGTGGTCGCGGGGTGAGGTGGTTGAGATGCAGTCACTGCGTGTTGGGTCGCGGCGCCTGCTCGGCAAGCTCTTTGAAGTTCAACAACTGACGCCTGGCCATGACGAGGTCTCCGACGGAGAGGGCTGGCGCGAGCACGCGGCTGGGGTTCATGACGACCTTGAGCAACAAGCGTGTGGTCTGGTGCCCGCCGGGCACGAGCAGGTAGGACATGAACGCCCCGAGGATCGTTCCGGTGAGTTGTCGTTGAGGCTCGAGGGAGACGATGCGGCCCATCTCGCGTCGCCCGGCAGTTGTGTATCGCTCACCGACCGTGGGCTCAGGCAGATCGAGGAGCGTGCGAGGTGACCGGCGTCCGAGGTTGTCGATCCAGTCGTAGGAGTATGGGGCGAGTCTCACTTGTGTCAGCCATGGCCAGAGGACTTGAGGTGGCGCATGCACGGTGACCCCTCGCCATACCTGGAGCGTGGGTGCGGGGAGGAACGCGTCGCACTGGTACTCCAAGGCCGTTTCGCTGTCGGTCACTCCCCACCTGGCCCCGATCATGACTCATCCTTGGTCGCGTGCGCAGTTGCCGCGGCCCGTCGCGAGCGCTCAGGCGGTTTCGGGGTGTCGGCCCCAAGAAGCCTGCCGCGGGTGACGATGAGGACAAGCAGTCCGAGCAGGACCATAGCCAACAGGTGCGCCATCGTCACGTTGCTGTTGCCCGGGTACAGATGACGCAGGTAGCCCGCGTTGACCCCGTCACCACCGGTCGTGGCGTTGCCTGCCGCGTGGATGAGCCCGACCAGGAAGAGACTGCCGGTGCGGTTGTAGGCCCAGCCGAGGGCGATCCGGAACGGCACGGCGAGCACGGCCAGCAGGA
Organism: Ornithinimicrobium ciconiae; assembly: GCF_007197575.1. Classification (NCBI taxonomy): domain Bacteria; kingdom Bacillati; phylum Actinomycetota; class Actinomycetes; order Micrococcales; family Ornithinimicrobiaceae; genus Ornithinimicrobium; species Ornithinimicrobium ciconiae. The sequence goes on along the minus strand of NZ_CP041616.1, from coordinate 2,405,894 downwards.
GCAGCAGGACCGCACCGGGGACCAGGCCCTGTCCGGCGGCCAGGGAGCTGTGCTGCAGCGCGAACAGCGGTGCCACGAGCACGGCGGCGAGCAGCGGCCCGCGCCAGTCCTGCAGCCGAGCTTGGACGAAGCCCATCCAGGTGACCTCTTCCCACCAGTTGATCAGCACGAAGGTGACCAGCAGCGGCAGCAGGAAGTGTGGTCCGAGCGTGCTCAGCAGGAACCTCACGGAGCGGTCCGGTGGCCCGCCGCCGACCAGCACGCCAACGGCAAGGGTCACCGCCGGTACGAGCAGGAAGGCGGCCGCGTACCAGGCCACGCCGACACGCATCTTCACCGCCCGTCGCCACAGGCCGCGCAGCGCCTCGGGTCCGTCGGCAATCCGGGTGATCACTAGGGCTGGCAGCAGCAGGCCGACGAAAGTGCTGACGACCACCGATCCGGACATCAGCCACGCCCGGTCCGCGAGCCCGGCCGCAGTCACTGACCAGGGCAGGACCTGCCCCACGGTGTAGGCCCAGAGGAAGAACGACACCAGGGGCCGTCGACGGATGAATCGCACGACCGCCCCACCGCCCGCGGGGTCCACTGCGGAAGTTTCGCGCATCGCGGATGCGGACACGGTCTGCTCCTTGGTCAAGAGGGGAATCACGTCAGCGTCCGAGGGCGATGATGCGCCGCTTCGGGGTGGTTCGGTACCAGGCCAACGTGCGCTCGATTCCCTGCTCATACGGCGTGAGCTGTCCGGGGCCGAACGCGGCGCGGTACTTGCCGGAGTCGATGGCGTGGGGCTGGCGGAACTGGTAGAGCATCTCGGCACCTTCGCGCGCGACCGGCCATACGACACCCAGGGCGCGGACAGCCGGCTCGCGAATCCTCAGGACGTGCATACGCTGATGCCCCCGGTTGGTGGCCAGATCAAGCAGGTGCCGGGCGGTGGTCGGTTCCGGGGTCGGGAGGTGCCACACCCCGCCGAGCGCCTCCTCGCGCTCGCCCAGCTCCGCCAGTCCGTGGGCGAAGTCGTCGATGAACATCGGGGTGAGCGGCTGGTCCAGCTCGCCGGGCCACAGGGCCAGGCCGCCTCTCGCGGCCGGACTGAAGATGTTGCTGCCCAGGAGCGACTCCACGGCCGGCCCGTAGAGCTCGGTGGCCCGGCCGATGACTGTCCGGACTCGACCGCTCTCGTGAGCGGCAAGCACCCGCTCGGCCAGCCAGGCGCACAGGACTCCCTTGGTGCTGACTGGACGGTACGGCAGGTCCTCGGTCATCAGGCCGGTCGTGCGACCGTACATCCAGGTGTCGTCGGCAAAGACCATGCGGGCCTCGCTGGACTCGGCACCGGCCAGCACCCCGTCCACAGCGGCGGGAAACGCCTCGAGCCACTCCGGGAAGGGCGGATTGACTGAGTTGTAGACCACCACAGCCCCGCGGCACACCTGGCGCATCTGGTTTGCGTCCCGGGCGTCGCCGGCCGCGATCTCGACCCCCGGCGGTACGTCGGCCCGGCCGCTGCGGTTGACCGCGCGCACCCGCCGTCCCCGCGCGTGGAGCTCGCGGACCAGCGCACGACCTGTCCCGCCACTGGCACCGATCACCACGTGAAGTTCTTGGTCCTCGTTCATCGGCCTTCCATTCGCTCAGTCGCCGAACCTCGGTTCGGGCGGACGACCTCGACAGGGTTAGCCATCACCGCGGTGTTCCGTGGTCGCGGACACGAGAACGGTCAGGACACTCTCGATGTAACGCTGGACGGACCGGTCTGCGGGCAAGGCGCCAGGGGCGCTGCGGACGAGCGCGGCGTAGCCGAGGTAGCTGGTGTATGCAAGGGTCGCCCGCCGTGCCGCTTCCTCCGGCGCGATGCCCTGCGCCACCAGTTGTTCCGCGACGAAGCCGATCCTGCGCGCAGTGACGCGCTCCAGCACCACCCGGACCAGCTCGTCGTCGTGGTCGCCGGTCAGCGCCACGCTCGGGTCAGGCCGCCGCGCATCCTGCCGGTGCGCTATCGCCAGCAGCCGTCGCAACCGCTCACGAGGATGGCTCGTCGACTCCACGACCTCGATCACGCGATCGGTCTCCAGCTGCTCCCACCGCTCGAGGGTCGCCTCGATCAGGTCGGCTCGGTCACGGAAGTGCCAGTAGAAGCTGCCCTTGCTCGTCCTCATGGCCTTTGCCAGGGGCTCGACCCGGATCCCGCGCACGCCCCCGTGGGCCATCGCGCTCATCGCCGCGTCGAGCCAGTCGTCTCGGGTCAGACTGCGAGCTGCGCTAGCCGTAGGCATCTAACCGACCCCTTGAAGGTTGTGGCTGCCCGCGAGGTACTGCGTCCAGGTGAGTCCGCCTGACGACTGCCCGCCTGACGACTGCCCGCCTGACGACTGCCCGCCTGACGACTGCCCGCCTGACGACTGCCCTGGGCAGAGGTTCGCACCGTCCTTGAACGCCCGCCCTGCGGCTCCAGGGAACGGCACTGGCAGGAGGGGGCGGCGTCGACGACCAGCGGCTGACAGCCAGGTAGATGCGAGGTCGTGGAGTGTCAGGACCTCCGGTCCTCCGAGGTCGGCTGCCCGACCGGCCGCCGCGGCGATGGTCACCGAGCACTACGTGCAGCCTGACTACCGCTTCGGGGATGAGTTCGACTTCGGGCTCGATGTCATCCTCGACGCCCTCGACGCCTCGCTGTCCGGGCGCTGACTTCGTCTCGTCCTTGGCCCTGTTGACAACTGCGCGGTAGGAGTACCTTCACCGTAGGGCTCGACGCCGAGCCCCGACGACCGGAGGACCTTATGAGCAAGGCAGCCATCTCACTCACCACAGGGCTCGAGGACGCGGAGAAGGTGACCGTGGCGTTCCTGGTCTCGGTCGGCGCCGCGGAAGCGGGCCGGGAGACCCTGATGTTCCTGACCAAGGAGGCGGTGCGCCTTGCGGTTGACGGCTTCGCCCGCGCCGTCGCGTGCGAGGGCTGCCCACCACTGAGCGACCTCATGGCGCGTTACGCCGCTGCCGGCGGGCGGTACATCGCCTGCGGCGTCTGCGTGAAGGCCAAGGCCATTGATCCGACGACGCTCATGAGCAACGCCGAGGTCGCCGGCACGGTCCAGCTGTGGGAGTGGATCGGGGACGAGGCCGTGACGACCTTTAGCTTCTGACCGCCGGACTGTGTGGCTCAGCCGTAACGCAGGCCGTGCCCCAGCGCCCACGTGTTGCCGTCGGCGTCGACGTAGGCGTACGTCATACCCTCCGGCATGTGCGCATCCTTGGCGTAGCCCGGCACGTCGTTGGGTGAGGCGCAGATGCCGTCTTCGTCGACGGCGATGACCGCCTCGCTGGCCGGCAGCGTGATCGGCAGCTTGCCGTGTGCGGGGGTGCGGCCCGTGAGGACGTCGACCTGGGCGTCGTAGAAGGTGGAGAAGCCCGCGACGACGGCGTCAGCCAGCGGCTCGACGTCGTCGAGGATCCACGGCAGCGAGACGTTGACCGACAGGACGACCTTGGCGCCGCGCTCCCGGGCGGCGCCCGCCAGGTCGCGGAAGCGTCGCAGGTCGCTCACCGTCGTCTCGGTGTAGGGCTCGCCCGCGATCGAGCGCAGCGGCTTGTCCTCGCACAGGGTGAGCTCGAGCAGCCCGGGCGTGGCGTTGAAGTAGTCGCCGGACTGCGGATCGAGAAGGAGCAGGACCACATCGGCTGCGTCGGCGTCGTCCACCACCTGGAGCGCGCCCGCGGCCGTGATCTCCTCCCTCGCCTGCTTCGTCTTCAGCTCGGCCTGCTCGCCGCTCTTGTGGAAGACCTCGACATAGGCGCTCGATCCCACGGCCAGGGGCAACGTGCCGCCGGAGTTTTTCAGCACGACAACTGACTTGTGGTGGACCTCGTCGGCCAGGGCCCAGCCCGGAGAGGCCTTGACCTTCTCGTCTGCTGCGGGCGCGTCCACATAGGTCTGACCGTCGAAGATCCCCAGGGCGAACATCTCGACCGCCAGCCGCTGGCAGGCCTCGTCGACCCGGGACATGCTCACCTTGCCCTGGTCGATGGCGGCCTGCAGGTCCTCGATGTTGTTGCTGTCCGCGATCATGTCGGTGCCGGCCATGATCGCCTTGGCGAAGCGAGAGGGCCGGTCGAGGTGCTCGACTCCCCAGCACATGTTGTCGGTGATGCCTGAGTCGGAGTTGACGTAGCCGGTGAAGCCCAGCCGGTCCCGCAGCACGTGCCTCAGGAAGTAGTCGTTGAACGCGTAGCCCACCTCCTCGTAGTAGACCTCCTCCTCCCGGAAGGTCTGGTAGACGCTGCGCTGCACCGACGGCGCGGAGTAGTAGGGCATGAAGGACGCGGCCTTGGCCGCGACCGCCTCGAACGGCGGCAGGTGGTAGGTCTCCAGGCTCCCCGGCGTGGGATAGCAGTTCCACTTCCCCTCCGCGTAGTGCGGGTCGAAGCCGTTTTCGCGTGGCCCACCGCCGGGGAAGTGCTTGATCGTGGTGGACAGCGAGTCCGGCCCCAGCTCCTCACCCTGCAGGCCGTCGACGATGCGGGTGATGATGTCGCTCACCAGCTCGGGGCTCTCGCCGAAGGTGCCGTAGGTGCGCTGCCAGCGTGGGTCGGTGACGACGTCGGCCATGTACATGTAGCCCTTGCGCAGCCCGGTCGCGACCCACTCGTGGCGCACCGCGGCCGCGAAGCCGTCCACGATCGAGGCGTCACCCCCGTCGGCCTGGTCGCCCAGCACTGAGGCCGCGATGCCGAGGGTGGCAGGGAAGGTGCTGAAGATCCCGATGGCGTCGTTCATGCCGAAGACCATCTCGCCGTTCTCGTTGCGGGAGTTGGACGTGATCAGGACGGGTATGCCGAGGCGCGTGCCCTCCGCGACCTCGTTCATCGCGTTGGCCCAGGCCGCCACCCGGCTGGGCGCCTCGTTCTCGCGCAGGATGAAGTGGCGCAGGTGCATGCGCTCGATCGTCTCGGTCGTGCCGAAGACCTTGCGGGTGGCGAAGATGTTGGTCCCGGCCTCGATGATGCGTTCGTCAAGCACCCCGTCGTGGGACTTCGGCTCGTGGTCCTCGGTCTGGTAGCCGGTGAAGCGGGAGTTGATCAGCATGAAGCCGACCTTTTCCTCGATGGTCATCTGCCCGACCAGGTCGGCGGCGCGTTCCTGCGGCGGGAGTCGCCAGTCCTCGTAGGCGTCCAGCTCTCCATTGCCGTTGAGGTCTTTGAACTGCAGGCCGTCCACCTCGACGAGCTGCTTGCTGCGGACCTCCAGCTGGGGCTGCTCCATGACCACTCCTTTGTCGGCGCTTTCCTCAACCTTAGAGGTGACCGTGCCGAGTGGTGCCCCCGGTGCGCCTGGAGAACGCAGCTTCATGGGCACCGGGTCGAGCCCGCGGGACGGCGGCTCAGCGCCGCGAGCTCACCACCAACTGTCCCTCGGCGAGCGACTCTGCGGGGATGTCGTCCTCGACGCTGGTGGACAGCGTCTTCTCGGTGACGAAGAACAGCACGATGGCGGCGAGCACGGCGAGCGGGGTCATGTAGAGGAAGACCGGGATCAGGGCCTCGTTGTAGGACTGGATGATCACCTCACGCAGCGCATCGGGCATCTGGTTGACCAGCTCTGGGGTCAACGAGTGTGCGCCGTCCTGCGGCCCGGTGCCGGTGGGCACCTTGTCGGCCACGAGCGTGACCAGGCGACTGGTGAAGATGCTCCCGACGACGGCCGTGCCCAGGGTCGCCCCGACCTGACGGAAGTAGTTGGTGGACGCCGTGGCGGTGCCGACCTCGCGCAGCGGGAAGGAGTTCTGCACGATCAGGGTGAGGATCTGCATGCTCATGCCCAGGCCGATGCCCATCACGGCCATGTAGACGCACACCAGCCAGATGGGGGAGTCCCATCGCAGGGTGGAGAGCAG